>CAWAWV010000008.1:0-49950 GCA_963785875.1 uncultured Thermoleophilia bacterium
TTTTTTTTTTTTTTTATGTGTGGCGCGCCTCAACTGGTGCGTCTGCTGGTCACCCGCAGCGAGGCCGGCATGAGTCGCTGGTGAGCAAAGGCGGAGCCGTGCATGTGCCGGCCTATCCGGTGCGGGTGCGCGATGTGTCCGGCGCCGGCAACACCGTGGTGGCGGTGTCGCCGTGATGCTGGCGATGCGCGCGGACTTCCAATCGGCGGTGCGTGCGGCCAATGCCGCCGCAGCCGTTGTGGTCGGCAAGCGCGGCGCCGCGGCGGTGTCGGTGGCGGGGCGGGCACCGCGCATTCTGCATCGGCGTCACTGGCGCCCGAGGAGGGGGCGTATCGACTGGAGCCAGCTCGACGAGCATATCGCGGCCTGGCGCAAACAGGGCCTGCGGGTCGGCTTCACCAATGGCTGCTCGACCTCCTCCACGCAGGCAAAATCGACATGCTGGCCGGGGCGCGCGCGGCCTGCGACCTGCTCGACGTGGGCGTCAACGGCGACGCCTGGGGGACGCGGCTCAAAGGGCAAGGGCCCCCAGTACCCCCATTCCAGGGAGCTCCAATTGCTTGGCCGCGCTCGAAGCGGTCGATCTGGTGGTGGTCTTCAACGAGGACACGCCGGAAAACACCCCGATCGCGCGCGTCAAGCCGACGGTGCTGGTCAAGGGCGGCGACTTCCGCCGCGAGCAGGTCGTCGGCTGGAGGTCGTAGAGGCGCAGGGCGGCGAAGTGATCCTGATCGACTTGGTGCCCGGCCATTCGACCAGCGCCATGGTCGCGCGCAGCCGCGCGCCCAAGCATGCGCGTAAGCGCGGCGCACCGCCATCTTAACGCGGCCGGTTTTCTGCCGGTGGCCGCCTTCGCGCTAAGTCCCGGAGTTCTCTTTTTGTCGTTTCGGCGGGCGAGCAGTCCTGTGAAGAGTGTTTTGGCGCGGCGCAGATGGACCGGCAGTGTCATGCTGCCTGTGTCCGCTTCGCCCCGAAAGCGATCAAATCGCTGACGTGCCGCGAATGAGGCGAAGTGCCAGAAGCAAACATCTGACTTAGTTGCCGCGAAGCCCCACCTCTGCGGCCAGGGCTTCGCATGCCACCGCAAAAGCCGTTCGCCGACCTCTGTTATGGAAGGGCGACGCGTGCGCGGTGGGCAGAGCGCCATATGGAATTGTTGGCGGCGCTTTGTTGAGTTGCTCAATCGCAAAGCCGGCGGCGGCCCAATAGTTCGCCATGAACGCCGCGCGCTCCTCAGGCGGGATAACGTCGTCGATATTCTCGAATGTGCCTCCGCAGCGCTCATCGACCATGTTGAGCAACCCAAACGGCCCGGCGCCGCGATTGCGCAGGATAAGCTGAGAAATTGGCCCGCACAGCTTGCCGTTGTAAGCGGCAAGCGCCTCCTGCGTAACGCCGTGCTCGACCATCGCATGTCCCAGAATGCGGGCGTCGACAATAGCCTGGCTTCCGCCATTGGACGGTCGGATACATCGCATGAGCGGCATCGCCCAATAGCGCCACCGGACCGTCCTGCCACGTGGGCACCGGATCGCGGTCGATCATCGGGTTTTCAAAGATGCTGTCGGCTTGTCAATCAGAGCCGGCACATCAAGCCAGTCCCAAGTCCAATTCGCGAAATGGTGAGCGAAGTCGGCGGCGTTAACCTGGCGAACCAGCCGCTCTGCTTCCAGCCCTCGGTGTTGTCCATCGTGACCTCGGCGATCCAGTTGATGATCGCCAGGCCCGTTTGCGGATCAGGAGGCGAGATGGGATAGAAGACCATCCGGTGACGATGCGTGCCAAGACCGACGAATGACGCGCCGGTCCTGATCGGCTTCGCCCGGGTCGTGCCCCGCCACATCACTGCGCCGCCCCAATGAATCGGCGGCTGCGTCGGATGCATCTGCGCCCTGACCGAGAGTGAATGCCGTCGGCGCCAATAAGCAATGCGCCTCTCGATCTCGGCCGCAGAGCCGTCGACGCTTCATGAGTGCGCTCACACTCCCGTCGGAATGTTTCCGATAGCCGGTCACACGGCTCCCGAGCCTCACCACATCGGCCCGGCTCGCTCCACCAGTTTCTTATGCAGCAGCATGTGGAAATGGCCGCGGTGAACCGCATATTGCGGCCAGTTATAGCCGGCAAGCAGTCCTCGCGGCTCCGAATAGATGTCATTGCCGTGAGCCCGACCAGTGCCCATTCCGGTGCGGGCAGGCCTACGCGGCGAGATCCTGCTCGGTAAAACCGAGATCATAGAGTTCGCGCACCGCATTGGGCTGCAGGTTGATACCGACCCCAGCGGCCGCATATCCCGGACCGCTTCGAAGACAATTGCGGGCACACCAATCTGATGCAGCGTCAGCGCTGTCGCCAAACCGCCAATGCCGCCACCGGCGATGATTACTGGATGATCCATTGTGGGCTGGTTTGTCTGCGAGCGCCTGAATAGCTTAGCTTGGATAGCGTCTGAGGCAAGACGCCATTGACAAGGGGCGAAGAGCGTGACCTCCAAAAGGAAGTCAAATAAGCCAGCAGAAGTACGCCCTCTCGGGGAGTGCGAAATGGGTAATTCGCGCCATCGCGGCTGGGGGTCTGCAGCGTCTGCTTTTTCTACCTGTTGCGACCGTGAGAGCAGGTATTGCCGCATGTCTCAGTCGGGCCATTAGTGGACTCGTACATCGCAGCAAAATATCACTAACGGCTGCCTGTAGACGCCCCGTGAGCCGGGCCGCTGAGTTGATTGAGGCATATGATCTTGTCGGGCGAGGTGGTAGGTCGAGTGGCGCTGGCTCGTCAACCGCATCTACACGATCGCCGTCATGAACCCGCCGGTGCCGCCTGCAACCGTGACCCACGAGCTCGGGCCCGCCGACTACGCGGCCCCGGCTCCGACCTCCGCGAACAGCCGCACCGGAGCCCTGAGGCCGCATTCGTTCCTGCTGCCGGTGGTCGCGATCTTCGCCGTCCTGCTGCTCGTCCCCGTGAAGTCCGGGGGCGTGGCCCTGTACTCGGGCGCGCCGGTGGCGGCTGGCCGTCCGGGCGAGCGGCCGTACGGAGCTTCCGCCGCTCCCGTCGAGCTATCGCAGCAGGCGGGCAGGAGCACCGAAGAAACTCGCGTCACAGCCCTGGGTTGTTGGCTGCTACCGTGGTCTACGGCTGGGTGTGACCGACTCGACGGGGATCCTCGGAGGCATGCTCAAAGGCACCACGCAAGCGGCGGCACTTCCTCATCATCAGCGCTGCCGTCTTCGCGGTCGGCGTCGTCGGGGTCGTCTCCGTCTCCTGCTGCGGGGCACGTGAATTACTTGGTTGCCCGACACGATTTGGAGCCGACCGCGGGAAGACTCACCCAGAAGGAAAAGACCGTCCCGGTGGGGCGGAATGGATGCTGATGCGGACCTTCATCAAGACCGCAGTCGCGCGGAAGCAGCTCGGGTACGCCTACACCCTCGTCGACCGCGACCTCAAGGGCGCCGCGGTCGCGCTGAAGCAGTGGGAGTCGGGGAACATCACGGTCATCCAGTACGAGGCCGAGAACGTCAACACCGCCGAGTTCATCCCGATCTACCACTACCAAACCCAGGCGCTCTTCAACGTCGACCTGATCCCGGTCGGGCACACGCAGAAGCGGCCCGAACTTCTCTTCTTCATCGGCATGAAGCGCGCCGGCGGCGCGAAGACCGGCAAGTGGCTGATCGACTACTGGCGGCCGCCTGCCGGCGCCCGCGGGTCCAGGCCGCACCCGGCCTCAGCCGGGACGCTCGGCCCGGCGATAGGTGTTCGACACCCACTGGTGTCAGACACCAGTTCGGGGTGCCGGCTGCGCGAGTGCTCCGGAGTGACGCCTGGGACCGGCGCGCCCGTCAGCGGGAATCGCTGCCAGCATTCCGTCGCGATGGACCGATTGGCCTCACAACCCGTAGTGCAGGCCAGGGACCTCGCGGACTCGCCGTATCGCTGTCTTAACGGTCGCGCTTGGCACCGCGACTTCCGGCGGTCAGCTCCGGCGTCGCGACTAGCGACCTTTCGCCCCGCGTCTGGGTGGCTGGTCGTCCCGCGAGGGAAGCCGTTGGTGTTCCAGGCTGTCGTGAAAGCGCGGGGCGTGACCGTGACGCGCAACTGGCCGATTGTCGTGCACTGAGGCGATGCCTCGATCCGCGGACTGAGGACTCCCGCCGCAGTCCGCGCAGGAGGACCACGGGGTGCTCAACGGTACGCGTCAGATTTCTCTGCACGTACCAATCGGGGTGCCTCAGATGACGCCTCCAGCCGCGCTCTTGCCGGTTCGTGGGCGTCCGCCGAGTGCGAGGCGTGGGTCGAGTACCGCGTAGAGGGTGTCTACGGCGAAGTTGCCGACGACGACGATGGTGCTGATGACGAAGACGAGCGCCATGATCACGGGCAGGTCGAGGCTGGTCGATCCCGACATCGCGAAGACGGCGCGTGATGCGAGTCCGTTCAGGGCGAACGCTGCTTCGACGTAGATGCAGACGCCAGTCGCGGTTCCGATCTCCATCCCGATCATCGTCAGGATCCGCAGGCCCGCGTTCGGGAGGACATGCCGGGCCATCACCTGGAGGCTGCTCGCGCCCTTTGCGCGTGCGGTTCTGACGAAGTCCTGCGGCAGCGTATCAGCGACGCTGACGCGGATCATTCGGACGTAGAGCGCAAGGAAGAGCAGCGCGAACGTGAGCCACGGAAGGGCCAGGTGTGTCGCCCAATCCGTTGGTCCGTTGCATCCCGGTTGGCCGTTGGAGAGCGGGCAGTAGCCGCCGGGTGGGGTCCAGTGGAGGCGTCCGTGGAAGAGGCTGCGAATCAGGATGCTCAGCGCCATCGGGTGCGAACAGACGCCGATCAACGCGACCAATGAGACGGTGCGGTCGCTGATCGTTCCGACGCGGCTGCCTGCGAACGCGCCGAGCGGAACCGCGAGCAGCAGCACAACTACCGCGCCGCCAAGCAGCAGCGACAACGTGACGCGAAGCTGAGCGTCGAGTTGTGCGGTGATCGGGAACCCGTGCTTCGCGGCGGGCTGTCCCGGCAGGCGAACCCGCGTGCCCACGTCTCACCGAAGTCCCACCGGAACAGGTGTTTGACGTAGTCGAGGTACTGGTCGGCCTTTGGTCGGTCGATGCCGAGCGCGTGGTCGCCGTGCTGGATGTGCCAGGCGGTCAGCGTTTGGACGTTCGGGTAGACGAAGCGGGCAGGCTGCGTCGGCGTCGCCCAGAAGATGATGAACGTGATCGTGATCATCGCGAGCACGGTGAGCAGCCCCGGCCGCGAGCCGTCGCACGAGAAATCGCAGCGTGTCGGTCATCGCCGGGTGAACGGGTCGAGAGCCTGGCGCAAACCTTCGGAAAGCTGGTTCAGCGACACGACCGAGATCAACACCGCGACGGTCGGGAACACGGTCTGCCACGGCGTGAACTGCTGGCTGTTGTAGGTCTGCGGTTGGAACACCGTCCCCCAGGTCGTTGAGAGCAGCGAACCCCAGGTGGCAGTGGAGACCTGCACGCCCGCCCCGATGAAGCTAAGGCCGATCTCAAGCAGGATGTTCGTCGCGACCGCGACGGCCGACCACACGAGGATCGTCGGGACGAGATGAGGAAGCAGGTGGCTTCGGAGCGTCCGCCACCGTGATGCGCCGACCATCTCCGCTGCCTCAACGAACTCGGCCTCTCGTAGCTGGAACAGTTGCGCCCGGATCAGCCTCGTCGGGTAGAACGACGTGAAGAGGCCAATCAGGAGCGCCTCCGCGATAACCCCGTCCGGGAGCCACCAGCTAATCCCAATGCCTCGGATGTGCGAGTCGAGTTGAACGCTCGCGAAGACCAGGAAGAGCATGAGGGGGAACGCCATGATCGTGTCGGTGATCCGCGAGACGATTGCGTCGCTGATCCCGCCGATGTAGCCGCCGAGAGCCCCGAGCGGCAGTCCGATCAGGAGCGCGATGAGTGCGCCGCCGAGGGCGATCTCAAGCGATGTCTTGCCGCCGTCGAGGACGCGAACGAACTCGTCTCGGCCGAGCGGCCCGTCCGCACCGAACACAAGAAGCGTGTTCGGTGTCCCTTTCGGTGGCGGGGAGAGATCGCCGCTCGGAAGCATCCCAGCCGAGTTGTTGAGCGCGGGCACGACGGAGAACGGCCCGACCGGCTTCTGCGTGATGTTCGCCGCGTAGGGGAACTGGTCGAAGCCGTTGTGTCCGAGCACACGGCTCGCGATTGGCCCTCCTGCGAACGAGAGAAGGAGTACGGTCGCGACGAGGATGAGCGATCCCATCGTCCACCGGTCGCGACGAATCCGGGCGAGCGTCAAGCGCCAAGGAGACATTCAGCTAACGCGCTGTTGCGACTTCGGCATGAAGGTAAATGGGTGTGTCCAGCCGCCGGGCGGTCGCTGGTATTTCGGCAGCTTGGCGACGACGCTCGGGATGAGATGGACGTAGATCGTTGAGACGACCGTGCCGCCTGCGGAGCCGCTAGCGAAGCAGTACTTGATCGCGTCGATGACCTTGCCGAGGTTCATGCCGTTGATGGTGTGACGGTGCAACGTGTAGATCCAGCACGAGGCGTTCCTGTGTGTTGGGTCACCGAGTTCCGTCAAGACCGTGTTTTGGGTGTCGCCGTAGGCGATCCCGCCGTTCTGCTCGCCAACGATTTCTTGGCGCTGTGAAGACGTGCTCGTTGAGTCCTTCGAACCGGTCGAGTCGGAGAAGTAGTGAAGAGCACCCCCGACGACGGCTGCTGCTCCGCCGACTGCGACCAACCAGGCGACGCGTCGCTTCGTGTGCGGCTTCATGCCGTAGACGGAACATGGACCGTCTAACACCGCTTTCAACCGCGTCTAACGAAACGGTAAATCGATGAGCCGGGCTGCTTGGAGAGGGTTAGTGGAGACTCGCGCCGCGTTCCGCGCAGGTGGACAGCGCGGCGGAGTCCCCAGCGGTGCGTTTCAGGAGGCCCTGTACGCACCGGTTCGTGACGCCCAGTCAGCTTGAAGCGGGCGGCGTTGCCAAGACGGTCACCGCGTGGTTCCAGCCGCCCGGATACCACTTCCCGTCCAGCTTTGTGTGCGGGATGACGTGCACTTGGATCGCGGTGACGGCCTTGTCACCGGCCGGGCCGTCACCGAAGCAGTACCTCACCCCGTCAGCGAACTCGCCTAGGTAAGCACCGTGGACGGTGTGGGCTTTCGCGTTGTAAATCCAGCATGCGCCTTGCTTCTGTGTCGGAGAGCCGACCTTCGCCATGACCTGCTCGGACGAGTCGCCGTACGCGATCCCGACGCTCTGATCCATCGTTTGGCTTTGAGATCCGGGGGCTGGACTGGCCGCGCCAGATGAACCGTTGGAGCCGAGGAAGTGGAACGCTGCGCCGAGCACGGCGACTGCGACTACGGCGACGCCCACCCAGATGAGCCGTCTCTTCGCACGGGGTCCCGCGGCGGAGACGAAAGCCGATTCGTCTAACGCAGCTCTCAGTCGCGTCTAACGAAACGATAAATGCGGCGTCATGGGATTTAGGCTCCGTTTACGGATGACGAGCAGACTTTCATCCATGCCGATCCTGGTCGTAGACGACGACACCCGTCTTCGGAAAGCGCTCAGGCGCGTGCTCGTAACAAACGGGTTCGCTGTCGAGGTCGCGGCGAATGGCTCCGAGGCGCTCGCCCGGCTGCGGACTGACAGCTTTGACGCCGTCGTCCTCGACGTGATGATGCCCGGTCAAGACGGGATCGAGGTCTGCGAGAAACTCCGCGCAGCAGGCGACCAGCTGCCCGTGCTGATGCTCACCGCTCGTCACGCCGTGCGTGACCGAGTCGCAGGGCTGGACGCGGGGGCCGACGACTATCTGGTGAAGCCCTTCGCGAACGAAGAACTAGTCGCCCGACTAAGGGCGCTCCTGCGTCGCACCGGTAGAGCGAGCGAGACCGTCTCCTTCTCGGATCTCGACCTTGACCTGCTGACTCGTGACGCACGACGAGGCACACGTGAGATCCAGTTGAGCCGGACGGAGTTCGATGTGTTGGAGTTCTTCCTTCAGCATCCGCGCCAGGTTCTCACCCGACCGACAATCTACGAACGTGTCTGGGGGTATGACGCCTCGCTGTCCTCCAACTCACTTGACATGGTGATCAGCCACCTGCGCCGCAAGCTCGAAGCGGGCGGCGAACCACGGCTCATCCAAACAGTGCGCGGTATCGGCTTCATGATGAGAGACCGATGACCTTCCGGCTGCGTGTGACGGTGATGGCCTCTCTCGCGGTCGCAATCGCGCTCGTCGGAGCGTCACTGGTCGTTTACTACGTCTACCGCCAGGATTCACTCAGCCAAGTTGACCATGAGCTTGGAGCGAGCCTCGGTGTCGCACCGCTGAATCAGATCCTGACGGTTCGTCAGACGTTTCGTCCAACGTTGCAGGTCGCGACGACCAAGGACATCTCGTCGTCACGGACTTTCCGAATCGTCCTCGGAAGTTCAGGGGCTTTCGCAGAAGTGCACCAGGTGCCGGTCAACGTCACGGTGGCAGATTTCTCGGCCGCAGCGCCGTTCCACTACCGGACCGTCACTGCCAAGGGCGTGCGGTCACGTCAACTAACCGTTTCCGGTCCGACCTCCACAGTCACCGTGACACGATCTCTTTCCGACATTGATCGGAACCTGTCCCGGTTGCGCTGGCTTCTGGTAATCACGTCGGTGGGCGGCATCGCGGTAGTCGCCATGCTCGGGGCACTTGCTTCCGGACGGGTCGTGGCCCCGCTCCGTCGCCTGACCGAGACCACAGAACGGATCACTGAGACCGGTGACCTGAGCGCCCGCACCGGACAGCGCGGAAAAGACGAAGTCAGCCGACTCTCGACACAACTCGACGCGCTGTTCGCGACCCTTGAGCAGTCGCAACAGGCGCAACGACAGTTTGTTGCCGACGCTTCACACGAACTGCGTACGCCGCTTGCGACGCTGAGAGCCAACGTCGGGCTGCTTGCTCATCCCAACGGCCTTAGCGGAGACGAACGAACCGAACTCGTCGCGGATGTGGAAGAGGAGCTTGAGTCGATGACCATGCTCGTGAGCGAATTGGTTGAGCTTGCACGCGGCGACGAACTCGACGTTGAGCCGAAAGAGTTCCGACTCGACCGGGTCGTCCAGTCATCGCTGGATCGCGCAGCGAGGCGAACACCAACGGTTGTCTTTCGTTCCGATCTTCAGCCAACAACCGTCCATGGATTGCCCGACCGAGTCGAACGAGCCGAAGACAACCTTCTCGACAACGCACAGAAATGGAGTCCGGCAGGGGCAGCGGTAGACGTGCGAGTTCGTGACGGCATGGTCGAAGTCCGTGATCGCGGGCCCGGCATCTCAGTAGACGACGTGCCATTCATCTTCAACCGCTTCTACCGTTCGATCACCGCACGCGGAGCACCCGGAGCGGGTCTCGGGCTTGCGATTGTCAAGCAGGTTGTGGACGCCCACAACGGAATCGTCACCGTTGAGAACGCCCCCGAAGGAGGCGCACTTCTTCGCATGTCGCTGTCGCGTCGCGCTAACTCGAACTTTTAGTCTCCGGTTACGGACGCGCAGTACGTTCGGCACATGGGCGCTCGCGCAAAGCGCAGACTGGCCATAGGAACGCTTGTAGGACTGGTCATCGTCGGTGCTGTCGTCGTGTTCGTGGTCGCATGGCCATCGAGTTCAGGCCGCAACCAGAGCCATAGTCAGTCCTCGAAGGAGGTATACGGCACCTTTGGTGCCTTCAGCATCGTCAGTGGCATGCACGCCAATGAAGTAATCGCACGCCTTGGCGAGCCGGATCAGAAACGCAACGATTGTTGGATCTACCGCATCCACGGCGAGACGTTCCATGGGATCAAAATCCTCCCGCAGATAGCCGGGATGGACGCCGTCAGGTACTGCTTCTACGTCAGCGTCGTGGCGATGATCGAGGATCACTGGCGCAAAGGCACGTACAACCCGCAGATCGGGCCGTGGCAAGCCCCCGTGACCTATGGATGCGGCAACGGGCCGTGCAAACATCAGGCTCCATGAAGCGGCCGACAAGCGACTACCGCGTTTTTACCCTCTCGTTAGAGACGGTTGATTGCTGCGTTAGACGCAGGCGGTTGGATGAGTGAGATGCGAAACTCGGTTCTCGTCCTCGTGGCGCTTGCGGCCGTCGTCGCTTCTGCCGCCGCTGCGTCCACTGCGTCGTCTCCTCAGCTAGTGGCGACGGTCGTCAACGCCGTCGCCCACAAGCCGTATCCGCGTGCCGGAGCGATCATCACCGTCTCGTTCACTATCGGTGAACCGAACGAGCCGGTGGGTTCGGGCGTGCCGTCAGGGTCGGTTTTCAACGTCCAACTCATCCGAAAGAAGCGCCGTCCGATGTTCATGACTGCGGCGATTGGGGATCACGGCCGCTATCGCGCAAGGATTCGCTGGTCAGGTGGCCTCATCGGAAGGATCCGGATCGGCGGCTTCCTGAACGCCACGCCCTCAACCGCGCAAAGCGGATTCTGGCTGCCGGTGACTGTTCTCAAGAAGAACTTCTAGGGCCAATCGCTTTGGGACCACGCAACACGCGCCGAGCCGTATGGGCCGGAGCCGGACTGGCGGTAGTCGCTTTGATTGTTGCGGTCGTCTGGCTCATGCGCCCAGACCATCCCAGAGTCGGCCGCGAGCGAATCCACTAACCCTGGCGCAGTCTCGTCTGCCCAACCTGCCGCGTCCGATGACGCTCATGCTCCTCGCAACTTTTACGAGAGGGGGCACGTCGTCGGCAAGCTCGTCTACGGGATGACGAAGCCGCAAGTGCTGCGCCGCGTTGGGAGACCAGTGAAGGTCACCCGGTGGCAGGGACTGCCTTGCTGGCAATACACCGTCAACGAGCATGTCCCAGCGAGTGCCCGCAGGCCCTAGTTACACGTTGAACGCCGTCGCCGCATGCTTCCTCGCCGGGAGGTACTCGCGCCCCGCTACAAGATCAACGGCAAGTGGGGCTACAACACGCGGACTAAGACCGTCACCGACTGACGCCGCGAAATCGTACGGCGGGCGGTGGCTGCGCCAGAGTCCTTACGCCTGAACCACGAGTGGCGCGACCGGCATCAACTGACTTGTAAGGCAGGCGAAAGTCGGTAACTCGGTTCTCCGAACCGAGTTACATTGAAGTTCGCGCGCGTCGGCCGCGTGGCTTTCTAGCGCGCGCGTGGCGCGCGCCTAGACCCTGACGGAGACCGGAGTATTGAAGAGGCCGTGGACCGGGCCGTCTGCGACGGACGCCGGCTGCATCGTCAAGCGGGGCACCGTCTCGCGGACACCGAGGGTCGGGTTGGCTGCGACGACGACGAGCACCGGAGCACCGGTCTCGACGGTCGAAGCCGCCGACACGGACGAGCCGTGCCCGCCGTTACCACCGGGTGACAGCGTCATCGCCGCGGCGGCGGCGACGCTTGCGACCGCCGTCAACGCACCCGCGGCGACGCGGCGCACCGGACGCCTGCGGCCGACCGGGGTGACGATGGGCCGAAGAGGCTGCTCGAGCTGGGCCGAGCGCAGGAGCTGCGTCTGGGCTGCCGCGCCCGCAGCGAATGCACTGCACTCGGCGCATCTGCGCAGGTGCCGGTCGAGCAGCGCCGACTCGAACAGGGACAGCACCCCGTCGAGCCGGAGCGAAATCGCTTCACGCGAACGATCGCAGCGTGCAGGTCTCACGGGAGGTAGGACGACATTCCGGCCGGTCTGTTAGTCACCCGTCGGGGTGATCTCGAAACCGGATTCCTCAGAACGTCTTATGGGCCGGATCGATGATCGATCCGATCACGATCAGCGTCAGCCCGAGGGCGAACAGGAGGATGGCCGTGCGAGACGCTTCCGTGCGTTCGTCGGACGTGGCGCGGCGCATCCGCCGGGCGCCGAGGAGCGGCGTCGGCTCCCCAGCCGAGCCGGTGCCGCGAAGCGGCCCGCGGGCACCCATTACGAAGCAGCCGAGGAGCGCCACTGCGCCCGCCACATACAGCCCGATCGCCACCGAGCGGCCGATGCTCGCACCGGCTGCAAACCCGAGCAGAATCGATGCGACGACCGTCGTCCCGAGGACGGAGGTAAAGATGAGCGCGAGGCGTCGAGCGGCCTGGAGGAGCACGAACTTAGTCGGCGGCGGCGACGGACGCGTCGTCGCACGCCGCATCTCGTCGTCCGACATCGGCCAGTGCTCGAGCGGGAAGTGGCACGCAGCGAAGTGGGTTCCGTGCTTGATCAGCTCGGGAGTGTCGACGTTGCACTTGCCGTCGACGAACCGCGGGCACCGCGGGTGGAACCGGCAGGCCTCGGGCGGGTTCAGCGGGCTCGGAACGTCACCCTCGAGGATGACCTGCTTCCGCGAACGGCCGGCCTCCGGGTCGGCGATCGGGACCGCGGAGAGGAGTGCACCCGTGTACGGGTGCTTGGGCTCGCGGTAGAGGTCGTCGCGCGAGCCAACCTCGACGGCGCGGCCCAGGTACATGACCATCACCCGGTCCGAGATGTGGCGGACGACATTCAGGTCGTGCGCGATGAAGATGTAGGTGAGCCCGAAGTCGTCCTGGAGGTCCTTCAGCAGGTTGAGGATCTGCGCCTGGACGGAAACGTCGAGGGCGGAGACCGGCTCATCGCAGATGATCAGCTTCGGATTGATCGCGAGCGCGCGGGCGATCCCGATCCGCTGGCGCTGGCCGCCCGAGAACTCATGTGGGAAGCGGTTGTAGTGCTCCGGATTCAGGCCGACGATCTCGAGCAGCTCCTGGACGCGGCGCTTGCGCTCCTGATCGCTACCGATGGCGTGCACCTCGAGCGGCTCCCCGACAATCGAACCGACGCGCTTGCGCGGGTTGAGCGAGGCGTACGGATCCTGGAAGACCATCATCATGTCGCGGCGCACCGGCCGCATGTCGGAACGCCCGAGGTGCGTGATGTCGCGACCTTCGAACGTGATCGAACCGCCGGTCGGCTCGAGCAGGCGCGCGATGCAGCGCGCCATCGTCGACTTGCCGCAGCCCGGACTCGCCGACGACCCCCAGCGTCTCTCCCGCCTTCAGCGCGAAGTTGACGCCGTCGACCGCTTTGACCGACCCGACCTCCTTCTGGAAGACGAGCCCACGAGTGACCGGGAAGTGCTTCTCGAGCCCTTCGACACGAAGGAGCTCGTTCCCCGAGCCGTTCGTAGAACTCAAGCCGCGTCCTGACTGACGAGCGCGGCCTTCTTCTGAGTCCAGATCCTGGTACGCGACTCGTCATCGAGGTGGCAGCGGAACCGATGGTCGTCGCCGACGCTCGAGGCGGCGAGCGGCGGCAGCTCCTGCCGGCAGACGTTCATGACGAACTCGCAGCGAGGGTGGAATGGGCAACCGCTCGGCGGGTTCAGGAGGGACGGCGGCTGGCCGGGGATCTGGTCGAGCCGCGCGCCGGTGGCGTTCAGCCGCGGCAGCGATCCGAGCAGGCCCCAGGTGTACGGCATCTCCGGCTTCACGAACAAATGGTCCACCCTCGCCTGCTCGACCACCTTCCCTCCGTACATCACGATCACGGTGTCGGCGAGCTCGGCGACAACGCCGAGATCGTGCGTGATCATCACGATCGCCATCTCGTGCTCGGCCTGCAGCTTCTTCATCAGCCGCAGGATCTGCGCCTGCGTAGTCACGTCGAGCGCTGTCGTCGGCTCGTCGGCGATCAGGATCTCCGGGTTGTTGATGAGCGCCATCGCGATCATCACGCGCTGCCGCATACCGCCCGAGAACTGGTGCGGGTAGTCGTCGACACGCTGATCGGCGCGTGGGATCTCGACCTCCTTCAGGATCTCGATCGCCTGACGCCGCGCATCCTTCTTCGAGACGTCCTGATGGATCAGGACTGCCTCCTGGAGCTGCCAACCGATCGTCTTCACCGGGTTCAGTGACGTCATCGGGTCCTGGAAGATCATCCCGATCGTACGGCCGCGGATCTGCCGCATCCGCGACTGGCTCGCACCGAGCATCTCCTCGCCCTCGAGGAGTACCGAGCCCCTAACGGTCGCCTGCCGCAGATCGACGAGGCCCATCACGGTGAGGAACGTCACGCTCTTCCCCGAGCCGGACTCGCCGACGACGCCGAGCGTCTTCCCCTTGTCCAGCTCGAAGCTGACGCCGGTGACGGCCTGGACGATCCCGTCGTCCGTCCGGAAGGAGGTGCTGAGGTCCGTGACTTCGAGCGCGGCGGCCATCAGCTCGGCCGGATCCGCGGATCGAGGAACCCATACGTGACGTCCACGAGGAAATTGAACACGATCACGCAGATGGTCGAGAAGACGACGATGCCGGTGATCAGCGGCAGGTCGGCGCGGCCGTAGGCCTGGATGATCTCGTGGCCGAGCCCCGGCAGGTTGAAGATGCCCTCGGTGAAGATCGCGCCGCCGAGCGCGAGCCCGAGATCCATGCCGAGGATCGTCACGACCGGCAGCATGCTGTTGCGCAGTACGTGCTGCACCATCACCCGCCGCTGCGAGGCGCCCTTGGCGCGCGCGGTGCGGACGTAGTCTTCGTTCATCGTCTCCATCACGTTCGCCCGGATCAGGCGCACGTAGAGCGCGGCAAACAGGATCATGAACGTGCACCAGGGCAGGATCAGGTGGTACGCCCAGTTGACCGGGCCCTCACACTGCGCCCCGACGGTGCCGGGGAAGAAGTTGCAGTAGCCGGCGATCGGGGTCAGGCCCAGCTTGTAGCCGAAGACGTAGGAGAAGATCAGGCCGATCCAGACCGGGTGCGCCGAGATCCCGATCAGGACGAGCGTCATCGTGACGCGGTCCATGATCGAGCGCGGCCGCAGCGCCGACAGGATCCCGACCGGGATCGACAGCGACAACCAGAGCACCGCACCGCCGAAGACGAGCGACGCGGTCACCGGAGCGTCCTTGCCGATGATCGTGCGCACAGGCTGGCGGTTCACGAACGACTGGCCGAGCGAGCCGTGCCGGACGAGCTGCCAGACGAAGCGGAGATACTGCTTCCAGATCGGCTCGTCGAGATGCAGGAAGTGGCTGACGCGTGCGATGTCCGCCGGCGTCGCCGACTTCCCGGCCGCCAGCGCCGCCGGATTCGACGGGATCACCCAGAAGATCAGGTACGTGATGATCGTCGCGACGAGGAAGAGGAAGATCGCCCAGAAGATCCGCCTGATCAGGAACTGCGTCATGTCTTCCTTCCTTCCGTCTGCGCCATGGGGATCCGGAGACGCCCTGGGAGGCGCCCGAAGGGCGCCTCCCAGGAACGGCTTCCGGTGACGTCCGTTACTGCCTAGCCCACCGCCAGTGCGTTCAGGTACGGGTCGCCCTGGTATGTGCTGTAGATCCAGTTCTTCACGCGCGGAGCGGTGAAGAAGCGGTTCGTCGAGATGACGTACGGCACGACCGGAGCGTACTTCGCCATCAGGTCGTGGTCGAGCTTCGCGTACGCGGCCGCGCGGGCAGAGCCCGAGAGCGCCGACGCATGGTCGAGGCCCTTGTTGAACGCCGCGTTGTTGAAGTACGCGTAGTTGTTGTTGTTCGCAGCCTGGAGCTTGCGGCCGTCGAACAGCACGTTCAGGTAGTCGAACGGGTCGAAGTAGTCAGCGCACCAACCACCGTTCGTGACGAAGTTGTACGTGGTGCCCCTGGTCTGGATCACCTGGTAGTAGTTCGTCGCCGGGGTCGGCTGGTCGTTGACCTTGAACCCGACCTGCTTCAGGTTGAACTCCGCCACCTGGGCCCGGTTCGTCGAAGCAGTCGACGTCGTGTGAACCACGTTCAGCGTCGGAGCCGACGCGATCGCCGCGCCGCCGATCGCCTTCGCCTTCGCGATGTCAGCGCCCTTGATCGGGTAGGCGTTGAACGGCTTGTAGCCCGGGATGCCCGGAACGAGCATCTGCGCCGTCCGCTTGCCGGCGTAAGCGCCGAGCAGGCGGACCTGGGCCGGCCGGTCAATCGCATACTCGACCGCCTTACGCACGTTCACGTCGTTGAACGGCGCCCGGGCGTTGTTCATCGCCATGTAGCTGACGCACGAGGTCGGACCGACGCAGAAGCGGCCCTTGTTGACGCCGTACTGCTGTGCAAGACCGGCTGCCGCCGTGGCGGGACGCCGATGATGTCGAGGTCGGCCTGGCCGGCCTTGACCTGCAGCAGTGACTGATCGGTGTTCACGTTCGGCGTGAACACGATCTGGTCGGGGTTCGCCGGGCGGTTGCCCTTGTAGTAGGGGTTCCGCTTCAGCACCGTCGAGCGGCCCGGGTCGCGCGAGGCGATGTAGTACGGGCCGGCTGCCGGATACACGTTCAGGCCGGAGCTCGAGTACGGCGTGTTCGGCTTGACGGCCGTGAACCACTGCATCGACAGGATCGACACGAACGTGGCGTTCGGCGCCGGCAGGTGGAACGTCAGGGTCAGGCCCCTCGCCGTGATGCCCGAGATGGTGGCGGCCTTGCCGTCGAGGAAGGCCTTGCCCCCGACGATGTCGTCCTGTAGCGACAGGTTGACGCCGAGCGGCGAGCCCATCTTCGGGCTCAGGATCCGCTCCCACGCCCGCTGGTAGGCGGCAGCCGTCACCGGCGAGCCGTCCGAGAACTTGAGGCCCGGACGAATGTGGAACGTGTAGACCTTGCCGTTGCCCGACACCGTCGGGAACGCCGTCGCGCCGACCGGATAGAGCACCGCGCCGGCGGCGCCGGCCTTCTCCGGGAAGCCGACGAGCGGCATCGACGTCGTGTAGATCATCGACCAGTCGTCGGTGCGGTAGGCGAGCTGCGGGTCGACGAAGTCGAAGTCGGACTCCGCCTGGTTCAGCTTGAGCGTTCCGCCCTTGTTGGCCTCCGCCGAGCCGGCCCTCTTCGTCGACGACGAAGCGGCGCCGACCGAGATGGCGGCGACGAGCAATGCGACTCCCAGCACAAGCATGAACAGGGAGAGCACCTGCTTCCTGCGCATATGACTCCTTCCTCTTCCTCTATCGGAGCCGCTCGCCCCTGACGAGCGGCGCCGCATGTTACGCAAAAACCACTGCGCGCAACTATGACGCACGCGCGAAGGAATAGTTAGCACCTGGTGAGGGGCTGCGCTAGATGCGGGCGCGGGGGTCGAATGCATCCCGCAGGCCGTCGCCGAGCAGGTTGAAGGCCAGCGTCGTGAGCAGGATCGAGAGGCCCGGCCAGACCATCAGCCAAGGCTGTGTGAGGTAGAAGTCGGGGGCCGCTGCGAGCAGGTTGCCCCAACTCGCGGTCGGCTGCTCGATGCCGAGGCCGAGGAACGAGAGGCCGGCCTCGCCGAGGATGTTCGAGGCGATGATCAACGTCGAGTAGACGACGATCGGTGCCACGAGATGCGGCAGCAGGTGCGACCGCATGATCCGGAAGTCGCTCGCGCCCGTCATCCTCGCCGCCTCGACGAACTCCTTCTCGCGGAGCGAGAAGACGACGCCGCGGATGATCCGGGCTGGATAGAACCAGCCGATCACCGAGAAGATCAAGACTAAGGTGAACACCCCTCGGGCGAGGAACCCGAACGTGATCGAGTTGAGCTGCGGACCGGCGACGACGCGGACGGCGATGATGAAGAGCAGCGCCGGGAACACCATCACGACCTCGATCAGGCGCGAGACGACAGTGTCCACCCAGCCGCGGAAGTAGCCCGCGAGGAGACCCATCAGGACGCCGAGCGCAACCGACCCGAGCGTCGCGAGCACAGCGACCTCGAGCGACGTCTGTGCGCCGTAGAGCAAGCGGAGGAACAGGTCGCGCCCGAGGCTTCCGTCGGCCCCGAGCGGCAGGAGCGCCGTTCCGAGGTGCTGGCCCGGGTGCGCGCTCTGGAACACGTCCGGCGTCTCGCCGACGTAGTCCGCGTTCGAGATGTGGGTCCATGGGCCGACCGGAGCGAGCGAGGTCTGGTCGACGCCGTTCGCGAAGATCCTGTTCGGGCCGTGCCCGAGGACGTGCTTCATGATCGGCCCGCCGATGAACGCTCCGAAGAGCAGGAGGACCACGAAGCCGATCGACGCAAGCGCGAGCTTGTCGCGCTTGAACCGGATCCAGACAAGCTCCCAGTACCCCCGCGCCTTGACTTGCGTCCCGCCCTCGACGGGGACCGCCTCGATCGGAATGGCGTCCTGGGCCTGCATGTCGATTTTGCTGCTCAAGGTCGCAAAGTGTAGACGCCAGTGCCGCGGGGATAGTTGTTAAGGCCGTGTTTAGCCTGCGAGCGCGTCCGCGCCGGCGACGACCTCGAGGATCTCCTGCGTGATCTCCGCCTGGCGCGCACGGTTCATCGCAAGCGTCAGGCTGTCGATCAGCTCACCGGCCGCCTTCGACGCGTTGCGCATCGCGGTCATGCGCGCGCCCTGCTCGGACGCAGCCGACTCGAGGAGCGCGCGATACAGCTCAGTCTCGACGTAGACGGGAAGCAGCCGCGCCAAGATCTCATCGGGCTCGGGCTCGTAGATGAAGTCGGGGTTGCCGAGCTCCGGGAGCTCCTCCTTCGACTCGTCGTCCTCGCCGCCTTCGAGGAGGTCGGTCGGAATCGGAAGCAGCTCGCGCACCGTCACCTTCTGCGTCAGCGCCGACACGAACGCGTTGTAGACGACGAACACGGTGTCGACCTCGCCACTCGTGTACGCCTCCGAGACGGCGTGCGCGATCGCCTGCGCGTCGCTGTAGCCCGGCCGTTCGCTGAACCCGGTCCACGACTGCGCGACGTTCAGCCGCCGGAAGCGAAGCGTCGACGACGCCTTGCGCCCCGTAGAGAACCACACGACCTCCCGGCCCTCGCTCTGGTGCTCGCGCATCAGCGCGAGCGAGCGGCGGATCACCTGCGCGTTGAAGCCTCCCGCGAGGCCGCGGTCGGCGGTCACGGGGAGGATCGCGACCTTCTGGATCTGCTCGCGCCGCTCGAGGAGGGGCAGGCGAACCGCGCCGGCCGCCTTCGACACGCCCGCCATCAGCTCGAGCATGCGGTCGGCGTACGGCCGCATCGCCTCGATGCGCATCTGCGCGCGGCGCAGGCGCGCCGACGCGACGAGCTCCATCGCGCGCGTGACCTTGCGCGTGTTCGTGATCGAGCGGACGCGCCGCTTCAGATCCTGGGTCGACGCCAAGGTCTAGGCGGCCTGTTCCTCGGAGGTGGCAAAGCGGCTCTTGACCTTCTCGATCTCGCCGTTCAGCGTCTCGGCCTTGTCGTCCGCCAGGTCGCCGGTCTCGCGGATCGCCGCGAAGATCTCCTTCTGCGCACGCAGATGCTCGCGCAGCTCGTCCTGGAAGCGCGAGACGTCCTCGGTCGGGATGTCGTCGAGGAAGCCGTTCACGCCCGCGTACAGCGCGGTGACCTGCTCCTCCATCGGCCACGGCTGGTACTGCGGCTGGTTGAGCGTCGCGACCATCTTCTCGCCGCGGTTCAGCGCCGACTGCGTCGCCTGGTCGAGCTCGGAGCCGAACTGGGCAAAGGCCTCCAGCTCGCGGTACTGCGCCAGGTCGAGCCGTAGACGGCCGGCGACCTTCTTCATCGCCTTCGTCTGCGCCGACGTGCCGACGCGCGACACCGAAATGCCGACGTTGACCGCCGGACGGACGCCGGAGAAGAAGAGGTCGGACTGGAGGAAGATCTGCCCGTCCGTGATCGAGATCACGTTCGTCGGGATGTAGGCAGAGATGTCGCCCGCCTGCGTCTCGATGATCGGGAGCGCGGTCAGCGAGCCGCCGCCGAGCTCGTCGGACAGCTTGCACGCGCGCTCGAGCAGCCGGGAGTGCAGGTAGAAGACGTCGCCCGGGAAGGCCTCGCGGCCCGGCGGGCGGCGGAGCAGCAGCGACAGCTGCCGGTACGCGTCGGCCTGCTTCGTCAGGTCGTCGTAGATGATCAGCGCGTGCTCGCCCTTGTAGAGGAAGTACTCGGCCATCGCGCAGCCGGCGAACGGCGCGATCCACTTGATCGGCGCCGCCTCGGCGGCCGGCGCGGTGACGATCGATCGTGTACTCCATCGCGCCGGCATCGCGTAGCCGCTCGACACCTGGGCGACGGTCGACGCCTTCTGGCCGATCGCGACGTAGATGCACTTCACGTTCTGGTCGTGCTGGTTCAGGATCGTGTCGATCGCGATCGCCGTCTTGCCGGTCGAGCGGTCGCCGATGATCAGCTCGCGCTGGCCGCGGCCGACGTTCGTCATCGAGTCGATCGCCTTGATGCCGGTCTGGAGCGGCTCCTTCACCGGCTGGCGCTGGATGACGCCCGGCGCCTTCCACTCGAGCGGCCGCGTCTCGGTGGCCTCGATCGGCCCCTGGCCGTCGAGCGGGTTCCCGAGCGGGTCGACGACGCGGCCGAGCAGCGCCTCGCCGACCGGCACCGACGCGACCTTGCCGGTGCGCCGGACGGGCTCGCCCTCCTTACCTTGTCCCACTCGCCGAAGAGCGCTACGCCGACGTTGTCCTCCTCGAGGTTGAACGCGAGGCCGACGACGCCGTGGTCGAGCTCGAGCATCTCGAGCGCGACACAGTTCTCGAGGCCGTGGATGCGGGCGATGCCGTCGCCGATCTGCAGCACGGTGCCGACCTCGGCGAGGTTGGACTCGACGTCGAACTTCTCGATCCGCTGGCGCAGGATCGAGGTGATCTCTTCAGGGCGCAGCTTCATCTCGTCTCAGCTCCTTGCGTGCGTCAGGTCGTGGCGTAGTCGTTCGAGCCGGCCGCGCACGCTCGCGTCGAGCCGCATCGATCCGGCCTGGAGGACGAGTCCTCCGATCAGGTCTGGGTCAACGTCCCGTTCGGCTTGCACCTTCCGGCCCGAGGCCTGCTCGATGCTGCCGAGGATCTTCTTGAACTCCGTCGTCGGAGAGCTCGTGCGCCGTCGTCAGCTTGACGTCGAGGATCCGCTGCTCGGCCGCGACGAGCGCGTCGAACTCATCGGCGACCTCGCCGAGCTCGGCGGCGCGGCCCTTCTCCGCGAGCAGCTTCACGAAGTTGCACGACCGCCTCGTCCGAGCCCTCGGCGATCCGCTCGAGCACGTCCTGCTTCACCCGCGAGTCGATCTCGGGGTTCTCGAGCACGAGGCGGAGCTCGTCGATCGAGGTCGCGGCCTCGCGGAGCTGCGCGAGCTGCCCCTGCACCGCCTCGAGCTTGCCCCGCTCCTGCGCCGCCTCGAACAGGGCGCGCGCGTAGATGCGGTGCGCAATGGCTACGACCGGCTCCCTTCGAGCTGCGAGAAGTCGATCTCGGCGAGCGCCTCGTCGATCAGCCGCTGCTGGTCCTGCCCGGTGAGCGACTTGCGCGTGATCTTCTCGGCCGCGAGCAGCGACAGCTTTCCGACCTCGTCGCGGATCTGCCCGAGCGCCTGCGGCGGTCGCCTGCTCGATCTGGCGGCGCGTCTCCTCGAGCCGCCGCTGACGGTCTTCTTCGGTCTCCCGGCGGACGCGCTCGCGCTGTGCGTCCGCCGACGCGCCGCGCCTCGCAGAGGATCTCCTCCGACTCCGACTTCGCCTGGCCGATCAGCTTGCGATGCTCCTCGAGCAGACGGCGCGCCTCTTCACGTGCGTTGTCCGCCTCGGCGATCGCCTGCTCGATGCGCTCGCGCCGCGTGTCGATCATCTTCTGGATCGGGCCGAACGCGTAGCGCTTGAGCACGAACAGGACCACGAGGAAGCAGACGATCGTCCAGATCATCAGGCCGGGCATGACCTCGATCAGGGGGTTCGCCGCGAGCATCTCTCTAGACCAGGACGTACGCGAGGATCCAGCCGAGCAGGCCGTAGAACACGACCGCCTCGGTGAGGGCGAAACCGAGCCACTGGATGCCCTGCAGCTCGCCGCGGAGCTCGGGCTGCCGGGCGACCGACTGGATCATCGAGCCGAAGATGTTGCCGATGCCGACGCCGGCGCCGAGCGCGCCGAGGCCGACGCCGAGCGCGAGGCCGATCGCCTTGCCGGCCTTCGTGACATCGCCGGTGGTGGCGGCGAGGATGGTCCCAACCATGTGCGTTTCCTCCTAGTGCTCCGGCTCGATCGCCGAGCCGATGTAGATGGCGGACAGGGCAGCGAAGATGAAGGCCTGGATGCCGATCACGATGATCACTTCGAACAGGTAGAAGACGATTCCGACCGGCACGACGGCCACCGCGAGCACGACGCTCTCGAGGATGAACATCAGGCCGAGGAACGTGAGGATCAGGATGTGGCCGGCCAGCATGTTGGCGAAGAGCCTGACCGAGAGGGAGATCAGCCTCATGAACTGGCCGAGGATCTCGAGCGGGACGATCAGGCCCAGGAGCAACGGTGGCGCCTCGGGGATCCAACTCTTGAAGTACTTGACCGGCCCGTTCCAGCGGATCCCCTCGTAGTGCGTGAACACGAACGTCAGCAGCGCGAGCGCGAGCGTCACCGAGATGGAGATCGTCGCGGCGTAGATCCCCCAGGTCGGGACGCCGTGGTACGTCTCGCCGGTCAACGGCAGCGGGATGAAGCCGAGCAGGTTGATCATGAAGATGAACAGCATCAGCGTCGCGACGTACGGGAACCAGCGGCTCATCGCCTTCGTCGGCAGGCCTTGCTCCGCGATCTGCGTCTGGGCGACCTCGTACGCGAGCTCGCCGATCGTCTCACGCCGGCCGGGCAGGCGCGCCGCCTTGGAGCGCATGAAGAAGAGCCCGAACAGGATCGTCACGACGCTCGAGAGCATCAGGTAGACGACAGCCTTCGTGATCGACATGTCGATCGGCCCGAGGTGGATCGGGATCCAGTCCTTCTGCTCGAACTCGGTCGTCGGGTCGAAGTCGCCGCGGGCGAACGCGCTCGCCGGCGCAAGCAGCGCGCAGGTCGTAACGGCGATGAGCGCACGCTTCATCAATGCACCGCCCCCGCCTTCGACCCCGTGTAGTACGCGACGAGTTGCAGCCCGAGATTCGCCGAGTAGCCGGCGCCATACGTCAACGCGGCCGCCAGCCCGAGCCATTTGTCGGACACGGCGACGGCGAAGACGACCACCATCACGGCGATTGCGCGAAAGAGCATTCCGAAAGCCACGACGCCTGCGGCGGCGAGGTTACCCGTCCTGCCCTGCAGACGCGAGAGCAACGCGCCGAACAGCTCGGAGCCGCCCCAGAGGGTCGCGCCGAGCGCCCAGCCCGAGACGCGCCAGCCGGCGATCAAGAACACCGGCAGCGCGAGCACGATCACGAAGAGGCCCGCGATCGCGGGCAGGAGTGTCGGCGGGGCCGTGCGCGGTTCGGTCCAGGCGGGCATCAGGCGTTGCGGTACTTGATCACGGTGGCGGCGACGCCGACGGGGATGCCGACGACCGAGCCGAAGGCGAGACCGTAGCCGAGGCTTCCGGCCGCCCAGCCGATCAGAGTCCCGATCGTGATGCACGCTGCCGTGAATCCGATCAGGACGCTGCCGGCGCCGGCGAGGGAGAACGTCGGGCGCTCGGGTGTCACCGCTGGGAAGGATACCACCGCTTGTGACACCTGTTTTCCCGATTTGATGGGGCGCTAGGGTGGGGTTCGTGACACAGGCGCCCCGCTTGGTTCTCCTGCACGGCAGCGCCACCAACGCCCCCCGTTCGTGGCCCAGGCAGGAGGCCCTCGCGTCCCGCTTCGCGCTCGTCTCGCTGAACCGGCCCGGCTTCTCGCCGAACCCGCCGATCGAGCGCGTCGACTTCGACCACGACGCGATGTGGCTCCAGGAGGTCGTCCAGCCGGGCGACCACCTCGTCGGCCACTCCTATGGGGGCGTTGTCGCGCTGATCGCCGGCCCCGCGCTCCCGCTCGCATCGCTGACCGTGATCGAACCACCGGCGTTCGACGTTGCGCGCGACGACCCCGCAGTCGGGCGGTGGCTCGACGGAGCGGCGCGCCTGCCGCGCGATTCCGTGCGCGGGTACCTCGAGGCGTTCCTCCAGCACGTCGGCGCGCCGTTCCCGCTCCCCGATCCGCTGCCGCCCGACCTCCGGCAGGGCGCAGAGGCGTTCTTTGCGGAACGCAGGCCGGACGAGGCCGAGATCCCGCTCGCTCCTCTCCCTTATCCGGTGCTCGTGGTCACCGGCGATCACGAGCCGGCGTTCGAAGCCGTCGCCGATGTGCTGTGCACGCGGCTCGGCGCGGAGCGGCTCGTGCTGCCGGGGGCCGGCCACGCGGTGCAGAACGCGCCCGGGTTCAACGACGCGCTCGAGCAGTTCCTGCGCCGTGCGTGATCAGGCGGCGCTGCGTTCCGCCTCGCGGCGGCGGCGCGCCCGCGTGCTCGCGAGCGTCACGATCTCGAGCACGTAGACGACGTAGAGCGAGAACGCGATCGCCAGGCCACCGGCGGCCACGTCGATCGCGAGGTTCCTGATGTTCCAGTCGCCGTGATGGTGCGGCGGCGCGAATCGCGTGGCGAGGGCCGCGAGCGCCAGCGTCCCGCACCACGTCCAGAGGTAGACGACCGCGCGCCGCTGCGAGAACCCGATGCGCATGAAGCGGTGATGCAGGTGACGGGCATCCGCGACGTAGATCGGCTGGCCGCTCTTCAACCGCTTCGCGACGACGAAGGACGTGTCGAGCACCGGCACCGCGAGAACGAGCAGCGGCAGCACGAGCGTCGCCAACGCCGCCGTCTTCAGGAGGCCCTGAACGGAGACGGCCGCGAGCGTGTAGCCGAGGAGCAGCGCGCCCGAATCGCCCATGAAGATCCGCGCGGGATAAAAGTTGTGGCGCAGGAAGCCGAGGCACGCTCCGCAGACGATCGCCGCCAGGATGGCAGGCCCGACGCGGCCGTAGTCGAGCTCGATCACGCAGAACGTCGCGCCCGAGATCGCGCACACCCCCGCGGCGAGCCCGTCGAGCCCGTCGAGGAAGTTGACCATGTTCATCACGGCGACGATCCCGACGACGGTCACCGGAATCCCGATCCAGTGCGGCACCTGGTGGACGCCGACGACCGGGAACGTGAAGCGCTGTACGTACACGCCGAACCCGGTCGGGATCGCTGCGGCGAGGAGTTGCCCGCCGAGCTTCTGCCACCACGGCAGCAGGCGGAAATCGTCGATCGCGCCCACCGTCGTCGCAACAGCCGCGCCGAGCACGATCCCTTTCATCGCACCGCTCAGAGGCAGGAACGCGACCGACGGGACGATCACGCCGAGGAACAACGCGATCCCTCCGAGCCGCGGCACCGACGGCCGGTCGCGCTCGCCTTCCGGACGGCGCTCGATGAGGCGCAGATAACGTGCGGCCGAGCCGACCGCAGGCGTGAGCAGCAGGACGATCACGAGCGCGGCGGCGGCTCCGTAGAGAACTTCGAGGTGGTCCGTCAGCTCGGTCCAGACCATCGCGCCCTACTTCGTCCCGTAGAGCCGGTCTCCCGCGTCGCCGAGGCCCGGGACGATGTAGCCCTTTTCGTTCAGGCCGCGGTCGATCGCGGCGACGACGATCTGAACATCGGGATGGCTGCGCTGGACGTTCGTCGATCCCCTCGGGCGCCGCGATGATCGCGAGCAGCCGGACACTCGTCGCGCCCGCATCCTTCACGAGCTGCACGGCATGCGCCGTCGAGTTCCCGGTGGCGAGCATCGGATCGAGCAGGATCACATCGCGATCGGCGACGTCCTGCGGCAGCTTCACGTAGTACTCGACCGGCATCAATGTCTCCTCGTTCCGGTAGAGCCCGATGAACCCGACGCGCGCGCCGGAGATCAACGTGAGCACGCCGTCGAGCATGCCGAGCCCGGCGCGCAGGATCGGGCAGACGGCCACCTTCTTGCCCGAGATGCGCGGCATCGGCGCCACCTCGAGCGGCGTCTCGATGTCGACCGGCTCGGTCGGCAGGTCCTTCGTCGCCTCGTAGGTGAGCAGGAGCGTCACCTCTTCGACGAGCTTGCGGAAGTGGACGGTCGGCGTGTCCTTGTCACGCAGGTAGGAGAGCTTGTGCTGGACCAGCGGGTGTGTGACCTCGATCACCGGCATCGCGTGTGCGACTCTAACCGCGATGCGCACGATCGGAGTCCTGGGCGGGATCACCTGGCACTCGGCGGCCGAGTACTACCGGCTGTTGAACTCACTCGTCAACGAGCGCGCCGGCGGCATCCACGCAGCCAGGTGCGTGCTCTTCAGCGTCGACGTCGGCGAGATCGATCCGTTGCTCCACGCGGAGCGCTGGGAGGACGCCGGGCGCTTGCTCGCTCCGGATGCTGCAGCAGTCCAGGCGGCGGGCGCCGACGTGTTCGGGCTCGCCTGCAACACGCTCCACGCAGCCTGGGAGACGATCGTCGCCGACGTTCAGATCCCGACGGTGCACATCGGCGATGCGTTGGCGGACGCGCTTGCACGCGACGGACGGAAGCGGGTCGCCCTGCTCGGGACGACCCACACGATGCTGCTGCCGTTCATGCGCGACCGAATCCTCGCCCGCGGGATCGAGGTCGTCACACCGCCGACGGAACTGCATGCGCAGATCGACCACACGATCTTCGACGAGTTCACGCGTGGGGTGTTCTCCGATGAGACACGCCGCTTCTACATCGAGACGATCGGCGGGCTCGACGTGGACTCGGCCGCGTTCGCCTGCACGGAGATCGGCCTGCTCCTCCGGCCGGGCGACGTCGACGTGCCTGTCTACGACACCGCGCGCACACACGCGCAGGCGCTCGTCGACTACGCGCTGAACGCGGTGTAGCCCCGGAACCCGGGATAGAGCGGGCGCCGATCGCAGAGCGCGACTGCGCGGTCGCGCAATGCGGCTGTATCCACTTCGTCGTGCAGCGCGTCGGTGATGATCGCCGCGACTTCGCGGAAGTCGTCCTCGTCGAAGCCGCGCATCGTCGCGGCGGGCGTACCGAGCCTGACGCCGGACGCGACCATGGGCGGCCGCTCGTCGAACGGAACGGTGTTCCGGTTCGCGGTCAGCTTGCATTCCTCGAGGCGCTCCTGCGCCGCGAGGCCTGTCCATTCGGTGTCGCGGAGATCGAGCTGCACGAGGTGGGTGTCGGTGCCGCCGGTCAGCACGTCGTGTCCGCCCCGCATCAGCCCGTCGGCAAGCGCGTCGGCGTTGGCCCGGATCTGGCGCTGGTACTCACGGAACGCCTCCGTCAATGCGATCGCGAAGCAAACGGCCTTCGCCGCGACGGCGTGCATGAGCGGGCCGCCCTGCATGCCCGGGAAGTTCGCGCGGTCGAGTTTCGACGCGTGCTCCTCACGGCAGAGCACGAAGCCGGCGCGCGGCCCGGCGAGCGTCTTGTGGCTCGTCGAGGTGACGAAGTCGCTGTGCGGCACCGGGCTCGGGTGGATCCCGGCCGCGACGAGACCGGAGAAGTGCGCCATGTCGCACATCAGGAGCGCGCCGACCTCGTCGGCGATCTCGCGGAACCGGTCCGCCTCGACTGTGCGCGGATACGCCGACCCACCGCACACGATGAGCTTCGGGCGCACCTCCTTGGCGCGCACGAGCACCTCGTCGTAGTCGACTTGCATCGTCTCGCGGGAGACGCCGTAGTGGTGAAACTCGTAGAGCTTCCCGGAGAAGTTCACCTTCAGCCCGTGCGTCAGGTGTCCGCCGTGGTCGAGCGAAAGTCCGAGCACTCGGTCGCCCGGCACGAGCACCGCGAAGTACACCGCCATGTTCGCCTGCGCGCCCGCATGCGGCTGCACGTTGGCGTGCTCCGCGCCGAACAGCTCTTTCGCGCGGGAGCGCGCGAGCTCTTCGATCTCGTCGACGACCTCGCAGCCGCCGTAGTAGCGCTTGCCGGGATATCCCTCCGCGTACTTGTTCGTCGGCACGGAACCGATCGCTTCGAACACTGAGGGCCACGTGAAGTTCTCGGAGGCGATCAGCTCGATCTGCCCACGCTGCCGGTCGAGCTCACGGCCGAGCAACTCGGCGATCTGCGGGTCGACGTCCGCGAGACCCGCGGTGCGGAGCTGCTCGAATGCCTGCTCGGCGACGGACACGCGGGAATCCTATGCCCGCAACCGGCGGAGGGCGTCGGCCGCCCGGACCGTCCCTTCGCGCAGGATCTTTGGTTCTCGGCCTGTGAGGTCGAGCACCGTCGACGGCGTCCCGGGAAGAGGGCCAAGGTCGAGGTCGGCCGCGCAGCCGTCCCGGATTCGCTGCGGGACGTCGCCGAGCGTGACCGGGTTCGGGCCACCGGGATCGTTGGCGCTCGTGGCGAGCACGATCCCGATCGCATCGACGACGTCCTGCGCCGGCCCGGGAAGCAGCGGGACCCGCACGCCGATCGGCCCAGGCTCTCCCCCGGTCAGCCACGGGAGACGGCCGGCGGGGTTCGGCATGACGAGCGTGTACGGCCCCGGCAGAACCTTGCGGAGCACGTCCTCGTCGAGCTCCGGGATCGCGCCGATCATCGCCTCGACGCTGCCCGCGATCACCGCGGTCGGCTGCGCGCGCGCGCGTCCTTTCAACTCGTACAGCCGGCGGGCAGGCTCTTCGTCCGGGGCGCTCACGAGGCCGTAGACGGTGTCCGTCGGGAGGAGCACCAGGAGCCCGGCGCGGAGTGCCGCTACGGGGTCCATCGACCGTCCACGATCCGGTCGCGGCCGGCCAGGTCCTGCGAAACGTGCAGATCGACGTAACCGGCCCGTTCGAGGTGCGCCGCGACGTCGAGTGCACGCGCCTCGTGCACCTCGAGGACGAGCGGGCCATCGAGCACGCTCCGAGCCTCGTCGATCAGCCGCACCGTCTGCCCCTCGTCGACGAGCGCAGAGCGCGGTTCCCAGTCGCGCACCTCCGGCTGGAGCGCGTCGATCTCGCCGACTGCGACGTACGGCGGGTTCGAGACGACGAGGTCGAACGGGCCGCGGACACCGGCCACGAGGTCGCCGAGGTGGAGGTCGACCTCGAGACCGTTTCGCTCCACGTTCTCGCGCGCGAGCTCGAGTGCATCTGCAGACGCATCGGTAGCGAAGACGAGTGCGTCGTTGCGTTCCTGCTTCAGAGCGAGCGCGATCGCGCCGGTGCCCGTGCCGACGTCGAGGACCCGCGGCGTGTCGAAGCCCGCGAGGAGCGCGAGGCAGCGCTCCACGACGACCTCCGTCTCGGGCCGCGGCACGAGGGCTCTCGCATCGGTCTTGAGCGTCAGGTGGCGAAAATCCCAGTCGCCCAAGACGTACGCGAGCGGCTCGCGTGCTCCTCGGCGGCGGACGAGCGTCACGCGCCTGCGCGCGTTCCGCCTCAGTCAGCGGCCGGTCGTGCTGCGTGTACAGCTCGATGCGCTCGAGACCGAGCGCCCGGGCGAGCAGGAGCTCGGCATCGAGGCGAGGCGAGTCGACTCCCCGCGCCGAGAGGTACTCGACCGCGCCGTTCAGGACCTCGGCCAGCGTCAAGCTTCGAGCGCGCGGCGCCGCTCTTCCGACGTCAGCGCCTCGGTGTACTCGTCGAGATCGCCCTGGAGCACCTGGTCGAGGCGGTGCGTCGTCAGCTTGATGCGATGGTCGGTGACGCGATTCTCCGGGAAGTTGTACGTGCGGATCTTCTCGGCCCGTGCGCCGGTGCCGACCTGTGCACTGCGAACGGCCGCCTGGGCAGCCGCCTGCCGCTCGCGCTCGGCCTCGTAGATGCGCGCGCGGAGGACGCGCATCGCCTTCTCGCGGTTCTGAAGCTGCGATCGCTCGTCCTGCATCGCGACGACGATGCCGGTCGGGAGGTGCGTGATGCGCACCGCGGAGTCCGTCGTGTTCACCGACTGGCCGCCCGGCCCCGACGAGCGATACACGTCGATCTTCAGGTCCCTCTCGTCGACCTCGAGGTCGACCTCCTCCGCTTCCGGCATGACCGCCACGGTGGCGGTCGAGGTGTGGATGCGACCCGCAGACTCGGTCGTCGGCACGCGCTGGACCCGGTGCGATGCCGCCCTCGAACTTGAACACCGAGTAGGCACCGTCGCCCTTGATCGCGAACACCGCTTCCTTGACGCCGCCGCCGTCACTCGCCGCCGTCTCGAGCTGCTCGACCTTGAACCCGCGTCGCTCCGCATACCGCTGCAGCATCCGCTGCAACTCGTCCGCCCAGAGCGCCGCCTCGTCGCCGCCGACTCCCTGACGCACTCTCCACGATCACGTCCTTCTCGTCTGCCGGATCGCGCTCCGCGAGCGCGAGCTTCAGCTCCTCCTCGAGACGAGCGACGTCCGCCTCGTAGTCACCGACCATCTCGGCGAGCTCCGAGTCGCGCACGTGCGGCGGCGAGGTCCGCTTGTGCCTGCCGCCACTCCTGCGAGAGCGCGTAGGGGCCTTCGAGCTGCTTCAGCCGCCGGCCGACGTCGGCCGCCTCGCGGTGGTCGTTGTAGACGGCGGGGTCGGACAAACGGTCTCGCGTCTCGGTGTAGGAGCGCTCGAGCTCCGCGATCAGATCGTCGAGTGCGGCCACAGCCGCGCACGGTAGCTCCTCAGGCGAGCGAGGCTTCGAGCGTCACGTCGGGTATCCCCGCGAGCGCCTGCGAGACGGGGCAGCCCTCTTTCGCGGCGTTCGCCGCGTCTTTGAAGGCAGCGTCGTCCGATTCCGGGCACCGTGGCCCGAACGGTCAGCACGCCCTTCGTGATGCCCTCGCCTGGTTGGAACGTGACCGTCGCGGACGTCTCCAGCTTCTCGGGCGGGTTCCCACTCTTCGCGAGGCCGCTCGACAGGGCCATCGCGAAGCAGACTGGCCCACGCCGCGGCGATCAGCTCCTCGGGGCTCGTCTTCCCGTTCGGCTCCTCGGCGCGCGCCGCCCACGAGACGTCGAGTCGGTCCGAACGCGCCGCTCGGGGCCTCGGCGATCGTGCCGCTTCCGTTGATCAGGTCGCCCTGCCACACCACGTTCGCGCTGCGTTGCGTAGCCATCAGGCCATCACCTCCACACGTCTGTCTGCCGGCGGAGCCGTCCCTCGAGCTCGAGCACTTCCCGCAACGCCCGATCGACACCTCGAGCTGGTCGAGCGTCGGCTCGCGCGTCGTCAGACGCTGCAGCCAGAGGCCGGGTGCGAGCAGCGTCATCAGCACGCGGTTGTCCGAGTGCCGGCCCGCGAAGCGGATCAGCTCGTACGCGATCCCCGCGATCACCGGCAGGAGGCGATGCGGCTGACGATCAGCCAGTACCAGGCGGGCCGCCCGAGCAGCGCGAACACGAAGACGCTGATCACCATCACCCAGAGCAGGAACGCGGTGCCGCAGCGAGGGTGGATCAGCGAGTAGCGCTGCGCGATCTCGGGTGTCAGCTCCTCGCCCGCCTCGTAGGCGTTGATCGCCTTGTGCTCGGCGGCGTGGTACTGGAACACGCGCCGGAGCGACGGGAATGAGGCGAGAGGATCGTCAGGTAGAGGACGAAGACCGTGACGCGGATCGCGCCCTCGACGAGGACGAACCAGCCGCCGCTCGAGATCGGCAGCAGGTCGGTGAGGAGCGCCGGGCCGACCTTGAAGATCATCACCGCGAAGCCGATCGCGACGAGCGAACGAGAAGAAGAGCGCCCAGCGGCCGAGCTCGGCCGGCTCGCCGTCGCCCTCCGCCTCCTCCTGCGCGGCGTAGTTCGCGGACACGACAGCGCGCGGAAGCCGATCGCGAGGGACTCGCCGAGCGCGACGACGCCGCGGACGATCGGCAGGCGCAGCGTCCAGTGGCGCGCCATCAGCGGGTCGATCGGCGTCGCGACGTGGGCGATCTCGCCGTCGGGCTTGCGCACGGCGACCGCCCAGTTGCGCGGTCCGCGCATCATCACGCCCTCGAGGACGGCCTGGCCGCCGATGTTGGAGGCCATCGCGCGCTACGCCGATGCGCGCTGCGCGCGCTCGGCCTTCTCGAGCCGCCGCTGGAAGCGCTCGACGCGGCCGCCCGTGTCGACGAGCTTCTGCTTGCCCGTGTAGAACGGGTGGCACTGCGAGCAGATCTCGACGTGCAGCTCGGGCTTCGTCGAACGGGTCACGAACGAGTTCCCGCAGCGAGCAGTGCACGGTCGAAAGACGTACTCGGGATGGATGTCGGCCTTCATGGCCGGGCCAGGATACCAGCGGCGGTTTGCGCGGCGACGTTGCCGCCGCTGACGACCAGAATCACCGGCGTTCGCGCCTCGATCTTGCCGCGCGAGCAGCGCCGCGGCGGCGGCCGCGCCGGCCGGCTCGCAGGCGAGCTTGGCGCGCTCGTAGAGGAAACGGAAGGCGTGCTCGATCTCCTCCTCGGTGACGAGCACGCGCTCGAGGTCGCGGCAGGGCTCGATCGGCGAGGCGGCCGGCGAACGGGCGCGTTGAGACCGTCGGCGATCGACGTCGGGGTCGACCGGCACCGGCTCGCCGGCGGCGATCCGCGCGTGGAGGGCGCGGCTCAGCTCCGGCTCGACCGCGATCACCCGCACGCGGTCGCCGATCGCGGCCAGGATGCCGCCGATCAGCCCGCCGCCGCCGACCGCGACGATGACGGCGTCGGCGTCCGGCGCGTCCTCCTCGATCTCGAGCCCGACCGTGCCGGCGCCCGCGAGGACGACGCGGGTCGTCGAACGGGTGGACGAGCGTCCGGCCGGTCTGCTTCGATCAGCGTGTCGAGCCGCTCGAACGCGTCGGCCGGGCCGGACGCCTCGAGGTCGACGGCGGCGCCGTAGCCGCGGGTGGCGGCGATCTTCTGCTGCGGATGCGCCCTGCCACATGACGACGAGCGCGTCGATGCCCTTCGGCGCCGCGGCGAACGCGACAGCCTGCGCGTGGTTGCCGGCGGAGATCGCGATCACGCCGCGCGCCTTCTCGTCGGCGCTCAGGCTGCTGAGCTTGTTGAGCGCGCCGCGCGCCTTGAACGAGCCGGTGCGCTGGAAGAGCTCGCACTTGAGTCGCGCGCCGAGCGTGCGCGAGCCAAGCATCGGCGTGCGCGGCAGACGGTCCCCGATCGTGGCGCGTGCGCGCAGGACGTCGTCGCGGGTCGGGGCAACCACGACGTCAGGCAGCGCTGGCGCACCGCCTCGAAGAGCAGGACCGCCGCGGCGGCGGCGGCGTTCAGGCTGTCGGCAGTTCGCGCGTGCATCGGGATCGCGACGTGCAGGTCGGCGAGCGTCGCGCCAAGCGCCGTCGAGGCCCTCGTCCTCGGCGCCGACAGCGAACGCGGTCGGCGCCGGTAGGTCGGCGTCGGTGTGCGCGTCGCGGGCACCGAGCGACCGCGGCGACCTTCTGGTGCGGCAGAGCCGCCACGTCGTCGAGCGTCGCCTCGACGACCGGCAGCGTGAAGACGGCGCCGGTCGAAGCGCGGATCGCGTTCGGGTTCCACGGGTCGGCCTGCGCGTCGGCCGACGAGCAGGCGTCCGCGCCGGCGGCGTCGGCCGTGCGGGCCATCGCGCCGAGGTTGCCGGGCTTCTCGATCCCGACCGCGACAAGGTAGAGCGTGCTGCCGCTCGGGAAGCGCGCGGTGCGGCGCCTCGACGACGGCGAGCACGCCTTCGGGCTCGGCGCGGTAGGCCATCCTGCGCGAGCACGCGCTCGCTCACCTCCTCGCCCGTCGCCCCAGGCGATCAGCGTCGGGCGCGAAGTAGGTCGCGACGACAGTGAGCCCGGCCGCGCGTGCGCGCGCCGACCTCGCGCGGCCCCTCGGCGAGGAAGAGCCCGCGCCGCCGCCGCTCGCGACCCTTCCGCAGCCGAAGCACCTCCTTGACGCGCGGGTTGTCGACCGAGGTGATCACGGACAGGCCGAATCTAGCCACGACCGGTGGCAGCCACCATCACCGAACTGCGCCAAGGATGTGCCAAGACTGCGGAGGCTCGGTTCTTGCCGATTCGCGACGCTAGCCTCGGCGGGATGTCGACGCCGTTGCGGATGAGAGTCCGGGGTACCACCACGTAGTTACGCGCGGCAACAACAAGCGCACGATCTACCTCGACGACCGCGACCGCGCCTACTTCTGTCTGACCGTGACTCGCATTGCCCGAAAATACGGCTGGACGGTCCTCGCCTACTGCCTGATGGACAACCACTACCACCTGCTGATCTCCGTCGGCGAGAAGGGATTGTCCGACGGCATGTGCGAGCTGAACAGCGGGTACGCCCGAACATTCAACGCGACGCACGGGCGCGTGAACCATCTGTTCGGCAAACGGTTCTGGAATCGCCGAATCGAGACCGAAGCTTCGTTGTGGAACGTCGTGCGGTACATCGTCCAGAACCCTCGAGTGGCCGGCGGAAGCGAGACGCTCGAGGCGTACCGGTGGACAAGCTATGCCGCAACGCTCGGACTCAGGCTCGCGGACATCCAACTCGCGCGAGACGAGGTCCTCCGGTTCTTCGGTCGGGTCCAAAGCGAAGCCGTCGATGCGTTCAGGTGGTTCTGTTCGGCCAGTGCCTTTGGGGGACCCGTCCGGTGGCAGCCACCGTGAAGTGAGCCGCCCTCCCGAGTCACGTAAGTGTGTACTCGGGGCCGGAGCCGCCCTCGGGCGGGGTGAGGCGGCCGCCTTTGGCGGTGATCGCGCCGCACTGGACGCAGTTCGACGGGGCAAGCTTGACGGTCACGGTTCCGTCTCCGTCTGCCTCCCCCACTTCGTAGACCTGCGCCGGGCACATGTGCGCCCAGAGCTCCGCGAGCTCGCGCGGCACCTTCGTCTGCACGCGGATGTGGTTCGGCTGGTCGTCCCGCGTCCGGTTGCCGGAGAGGAAGACCGACGACAGCTTGTCGAACGTCAGCTGCCCGTCCGGCGCCGGGTACGACGCCGCACGATCGGTGCGGATCAGCTCCTGATCGGCGTCGCGCTCGGTCGCCGCGTCGCCGGGCGGGAAGCGGCCCTTCGTCGCCGTCATCGCGCCCGCCAGCGCGCCGCCGACGTAGAAGCCGCGTCCGAACGCCTGGCGCATGTTCCGCACCTCGCGCAGGTCGCGCCAGACGAACGACTCGCGAAGCGCCGCGTCGTACGAGGCGAGCTCCTCGCGCATCGACGCGCCTCGTGCCAACGACCGCCAGGCGGCCTCGGCCGCGAGCCGACCCGACTCGATCGCGTAGTGGATCCCCTTCAGCGCCGGCACGTTGACGAGCCCGACGCCGTCGCCGCACAGAAGCAAGCCCGGCGCGTGGAATCGCGACGGCAGCGCGACGAAGCCGCCCTCGGGAATCGTCTTCGCTCCCCACTGCGCGCGCTCGCCGCCGTCGAGGATCCGCCGGATCCTCGGATGCGTCTTCAGCTCCTGCAGCAGGTCGTGCACCGACAGCTCGGCGTCGCGGTAGTCGAGGCCCGACGACCATCCCGATCGTGACCATGTCGTCGCCCATCGGATAGACGAACGAGCCGCCGAACTCGCGGAACCGCTTCGCCGACCGCAGCGGCCAGCCCATCGTGTGGATCACGTGGTCGAGCGGCCGCGCGACCTTCCAGACCTCCTTGACTCCGAGCGCCCACGTCTGCGGGTTCTCGCCGCTCGAGCCCGAAGCGGTCGAGCGCGGCGCCGGTCAGGTGCCCCTGCGTCCCCTCGGCGAGGATCGTGACGCGGGCGGCGATGTCCGAGCCCGGCTCGAAGTTCGCGAGCTCCTCGCCGTCCCGCCCGCGGCCCCGGTCGCCGGTGCGGACGCCGACGCACACGCCCGCCGTCGACGAGCAGCTGCTGCGCCGCGGTCTCGGGCAGGATCGTCGACGCCGAGCGCCTCGGCCTCCTCGGCGAGCCAGCGCCCGAGCCGCGAGAGCGACGACGACGACGTTCCGTGGTTGCCGCATCGTCGGCGGCGGCGGGACGCGAACAGCACGGCGCTTCGTCAGGAACAGCACCGACTCGCCGTGCACCGCTCCGTAGGACGGCATCTCGTCGACGCGCTTCCGGCCCTTGAACAGCCGTTGGAGCGCCCGCGGGTTCACCACCGCGCCCGAGAGCAGGTGCGCGCCCGGCGCCTTGCCCTTCTCCAGCACCGCGACCGGCACCTCGCCGAGGCGCTCGGCCGTCGCCGGGTCCTCGGCCGCCAGCTGCCCGAGCCGAATCGCCGCCGCGAGGCCGGCCGGCCCTGCGCCGACGATGAGGACCCCGACCTCGATGCGCTCGTCGACCGGGTCGGTCGGCGCGGCGATCGCCTCGGGGGTCGACCACGGCGGCGGGAAGTCCGACGGGCGGATGGTCACGACTTGCGCGCGCGGACGAGCTCGGTCAGCTTCGGGACGATCTCGTGCAGGTCGCCGACGACCCCGAGATCGGCGTACTCGAAGATCGGCGCGTGCGGATCCTTGTTGATCGCGACGATCACGTCCGAGCCCTGCATGCCGACCTTGTGCTGGATCGCGCCCGAGATGCCGACCGCGACGTACAGCTTCGGCGAGACGGTCTTGCCCGTCTGCCCGACCTGCGCCGGGTACGGGTACCAGCCGGCGTCGACCACGGCGCGCGTCGCGGCGACAGCACCGCCGAGCGCGCGTGCGAGCTCCTCGGCGAGCGCGAAGCTTCTCCGGCTCGCCGAGCCCGCGGCCGCCGGCGACGATGATCTCGGCGTCCTCGATCGACGGTCCCTGCTGCTCCGCGTGCGCCTGCTCGACCATCTCCGCAGCGGTCGAGAAGTCCTCGAGCTCGACCGCTGCGTCCCGGACATCAGCTGCGCCGGACAACTCGTCGGCGTCGAGCGCACCCGGCGCGGAAGATGCCGATGCGCACGGGCGTCGACCAGCCGACGTCGGCGAGCACGGTGTCCTGCAGCGCCGGCGCGCGACCTCGCTCGCCGTCGAGGTCGACCAGCTCCCAGTTGAGGCCGGCGCCGAGGCGCACCGCGAGGCCTGCTGCGATGTCCGCCGCGAGCACCGACTGCGCGAACAGCACCGTGTCGTACCCCTCGTCGCGCACGAGCTTGGCGAGCACGTCGACCCGCGGCTGCGGCAGGGGCGCGGCGAGCCGCGCGTCGTCGGCGACGCAAACCGTCGCGCCGACACCCTCGGCGACTGCTCGCACGCTCCGAACCGGCGAGCACCCCGGCGAACTCGCCGCCGATCTGGGCTGCCTTCGCGAGCACGCCGAGCGAGCCCTTCTGCACAGCCCCTTCGTGGTGCTCGAGGAAGACGAGGGTCTTCGCCATCAGACGAGCCTCTTCTCGGCCAGGAACTCGACGATGCGCTCGGCGGCGTTGCCGTCGTCCTCGAACTTCTGCGCCTCGCCGCGCGGCGGCGGCGGATTGAGCGCGAGCACGGTCGTTCCGGGGCCTCGCCGGCGCCGCCGACCTGCGCCGCGGCGAGCGTCTCCTGCGGCTTCTTCTTCGCGCCCATGATCCCCTTCAGCGACGGGTAACGCGGCTCGTTGATCGCGTCGCGACACCGCGACGATCGCGGGCAGCGGTGCGCGGATCGTGTCGTAGCCGAACTCGGTCTGGCGCCTGCCGGTGAGCGAGCCGTCCGTCGACCGTCAGCTCGGACGCCTGGGAAACGACCGGGCGAGCGCGAGCTGCTCGGCGACCGCGGCCCAGAGGCAGGCGCCGTCGCCGTCCGCCGATTGCTGGCCGAAGAGGACGAGATCGGCTCCTTCCCTCTCGAGCGCGCCGGCGAGCGCAACGGCTGTGGCGAGCAGGTCGGCGCCTCGCAGGCGCGAGTCGGTGATCAGCACCGCGCGGTCGGCGCCCATCGCGAGCGCCTTGCGCAGCGCGTCCATCGCCTTCTCGGGGCCCATGCGAGACGACGACGACCTCGCCCTCGCCTGCCGCCTCGCGCAGCTCGAGCGCCTCCTCGACCGCGTGCGTGTCGAAGTCCGAGAGCGCAAGCTCGCCGCTGCGGTCGAGCCGCTTCGTCGGCCGGATCGATGCGCCGGCCGGCCGCTGCGTCCGGAACGGCTTTCACGCAGACAGCGATCTTCATGCGCGCGAGACTCTATCTGGCAGTTGCCGCCGGAGCGCTCGTGTCGGTCGCCACGTGTGCAGCCTCGACGACGACGGCCGCAGCGCCGAAGTTCGTGTTCCCGGTCGTCGGCGCGACCGATTACTACGACGACTTCGGCGAGCCTCGCCGCGGGTTGAAGCACCAGGGGATCGACATGGTCTCGGCGAAGCGGGCGCCTGCCGTCGCGGTCGAGGGCGGACAGGTCGAGTACTGGACCTCGTCGAAGAGCGCCGGCTGCATGCTCTACCTCTACGGCGACAGCGGAACGATGTACGAGTACATCCACCTGAACAACGACCTGACCGCCCGGAACGACAACAGGGGAAAATGCGACAAAGGAACCGCGTATGCGGTCGCAAACCGCGCACGTGTCGACGCGGGCCAGCAGATCGGATACGTCGGAGACTCGGGTGACGCGAACGGTATTCACGCGCACCTCCACTTCGAGGTTCATCCGAACGGGAAGAGCGCGGTCGATCCGTACCGGTATCTGCAGCGGGCGCCGCATCTCCTCGCGCCGGCGCCGCCGCCTGGCCGGATGTTCACGCTCAGGCTGACCGGCACCGTCTCGACGGCAACGGCGACGAGTGTGACGATGACCGCCGACGCCATCGCGTCGTGGCCCTCGCATGTGCGTCAGTCGAAGGTCGGCGTAACGGTGTCCCTCACGCTCAGCGACGGCGAGGCGCTGGCGCCGGGGGAGCAAATCGTCGCGTGGACCCAGCCCGCGCCGGGAACGATCGCAGCACTCACCGGCGCACCCGGTGCGCTGACGCTCGACCGATTCTCGGACAACTAGACCGCCGCGAGCGCGGTCTGCAGGAACTCGACGATCGCGCCCGTGGGCGCCCCGGGGCCGAACACCTCCGCGACGCCGTGCTCCTTGAGCGCGAGAGCGTCGTCGGTCGGCACTGTGCCGCCGACGACGACGAGGACGTCGTCCGCTCCCTCGGCACGGAGCAGGTCGAGGATGCGCGGCACGAGCGTCATGTGCGCCCCGGACAGGATCGAGATCCCGACGGCGTCGGCGTCCTCCTGGATCACGGTCTCGACGATCTGCTCCGGCGTCTGATGGAGGCCGGTGTAGATGACCTCCATGCCCGCGTCACGCAGAGCCCGCGCGATGATCTTCGCGCCGCGGTCGTGGCCGTCGAGCCCCGGCTTCGCGACGACCACCCTGATCTTTCCCGCCACGGTTGGTCAGTATAGGAACGTGAAGCTCACGGTCGTCGGCTGCTCGCCCGCCTGGCCAAACCCGGGGCGGGCGCATTCCGGGTACCTGCTCGGACCGCATGACGGCGGTCGCCTCCTCGTCGACTGCGGTCCCGGAGTTCTCTCGCGTCTTCGCGAAGCAGAGTGGTGGCCCACCGTCGATGCAATCGCGATCACGCACACCACATCGACCACTGCGGCGACCTCGCCGCTTGGTTGTGGGGTCAGCTGCACGTGCCGCCAGCCGGAACGCACGCCGCCGAAGCTGTGGCTCCCGCCGGGCGGGCGCGATTATCTCGATCACCTCGCGTCGCGATTCCACGACGTGTTCGAGATCGAGGAGTACGCCGACGACGACCCCGTTCGAAGCCGCCGGGTTCAAGGTCGTCCCACGGCGCGTCGCGCACTACACCCAGCCGACTTTCGGTTTCCGCGTCGAGGCGAGCGGCAAGGTCGCTGCGTTCTCCTCGACACGGGCCCGACGCCCGCCCTCGCGGAGCTTGCCGCCGGAGCAGACATCTTCCTCTGCGAGGCGACCCTCGATGAAGCGGAACCGGCGGCCGCGCGGCCACCTCACGGCGGGCGAGGCGGCCGCCGCAGCGCTTGCGGCCGGCGCACACCGGCTCCTGCTCGTGCATCGCCCGGCCGAGCTCGCGACCCCCGACGGGTTAGAGCTCGCGTACGACGGCCTCGAACTGCAGCTCTAGCCGCTCGTCAGAAGACCGGCGTCTCGCGCCAGGTGCCCCACACCTCGCGGAACGCGTCGCACATCTCGCCCATCGTCACGTACACCCGCGCTGCGTCGACGATCGGATCCATCAGGTTGCGATCGTCGCGCGCCGCATCCTCCTTCAGCCGCGCGAGTGCCAGCCTCGACGGCACGCGAGTCGCGACGCGCGCGGAGCGCCTGCACACGCTCGATCTGCTCCGTCTCGAGCGCGGGATCGATCTTCAGGATCTCGAGCGGCGCTTCGTCCTCGAGCTCGTAGCGGTTGACGCCGACGACGATCCGCTGCCGCGCCTCGACCTCGGCCTGGTAGCGGAACGACGACTCGGCGATCTCCTTCTGGAAGAAGTTCTCCTTGATCGCAGCGACAACGCCGCCGAGCCGCTCGATCTGCTCGAAGTAGTCGTACGCCTGGCGCTCGAGCTCGTTCGTGAGCGCCTCGACGTGGTAGCTGCCCCCGAGCGGGATCGATCGCCGACGCGACGCCCGTCTCGTGCGCGATCACCTGCTGCGTCCGGAGCGCGATCCGGACGGCGTCCTCGCGTCGGCAGCGCGAGCGCCTCGTCGAAGCTGTTCGTGTGCAGCGATTGCGTTCCGCCGAGCACGGCGGCGAGCGCCTCGATCGCGGTGCGCACGATGTTCACCTCGGGCTGCTGCGCGGTCAGCGACACGCCGGCGGTCTGCGTGTGGAACCGCATCAGCCACGAGCGCGGGTTCTTCGCGCCGAAGCGCTCGCGCATCGTTCGCGCCCAGATGCGGCGCGCGGCGCGGTACTTCGCGATCTCCTCGAAGAAGTCGAGGTGCGCGTTGAAGAAGAACGAGAGGCGCGGCGCGAACTCGTCGACGTCGAGGCCGCGCGCGACGGCCCACTCGACGTAGGTGAAGCCGTCGGCGAGCGTGAACGCGAGCTCCTGGGCGGCGGTCGAGCCCGCCTCGCGGATGTGGTAGCCGGAGATCGAGATCGGGTGCCACAGCGGCATCTCCCGCGTGCAGAACTCGACCATGTCGGTGACGAGCCGCATCGACGGCTCGGGCGGGAAGATGTACTCCTTCTGCGCGATGTACTCCTTGAGGATGTCCGTCTGGACCGTCCCGCGCAGCCGCTCGCGCGGAACGCCCTGCTCCTCGCCGACACATGCGTAGAACGCGAGCAGGATCGCCGCCGGCGAGTTGATCGTCATCGACGTCGACACGTCGCCGAGCGGGATCCCGGCGAACAGCGTCTCCATGTCCTCGAGCGAGTCGATCGCCACCCCCTCGCGCCCGACCTCACCGAGCGACCGCGGCGTGGTCCGAGTCGTAGCCCATCAGCGTCGGCATGTCGAACGCCGTCGACAGGCCGGTCTGGCCGTGCTCGAGCAGGTAGTGGAACCGGGTGTTCGTCTCCGCTGCCGTCCCGAAGCCGGCGAACTGCCGCATCGTCCAGAGTCGCCCGCGATACATCGACGGGTAGACACCGCGCGTGAACGGATACGCGCCCGGGTAGCCGAGGTCGCGCTCGTAGTCGACCTCGACGGTGTCGGGAGTCTGGAGCGGCTCGTTCTCGATCCCCGAGATCGTGCTGAAGAGCTCGCCCTCCCGCTCGGGGACGCCGTCGTACAGCTCCTCGCGCCACTCGCCTGTGCCTGTCTGCTTCCGCGGCTCCGTCTTCGCCATGCCGGAATCTTGCCGCATCGCTCAGAACGCGACCGAAAAGCTCCTCCTTGCACCCGGTCGACCGATCACTCGCGCGACGACTCGTACGCGTCCGTGGAGCCGCTTTGGGAGCCGGAACTCGACGATTCCGCGTGCCTGCGGCAGGAGGTCGCGTGGCCGTGGCTGGAGCGTCGCGAGGCGCCGCGCCACACGCCATACCTCCACGACGACCGAGTTACGGCCGAGCCGCTCGTCGACGTTGCCGCCGTTCCGCACGAGCAGGTCGAGGCGCCGTCCCCGAACCCGGAGTGCACCGAGCAGGAGGCGCTCTCGAAGGGCTCCGGGAATGCGCACCTCCACCGGCACGCCGATCCTCACCTGGACGCCGATCCCGGCGCCGCCCGCGCTCCGCGCGGTCAGCAACACGAGTGCAGGCCGATCTCCCGGCGCGAGCCGACGACGTGCGAGCGAGCGTACGCCGACCGCCCCGACCCCACCCGGCCGCGATCACGATCCGTCGCTGTCGGACGACGAGGAGCGGCGTGCCCGTGGACGACCGGATGAGCCGCGGCGCACCCCGCAGGTCGAGCGCGAGCCCGGCCATCCTCACCGAGACCGAGACAACGCCGCGCGTGTGGTTCGCGATGTGCAAGGAGCCGGCGGTGCCGGCCACAATCGTCGTCCGCGAGGGCCACACGACGAGGCCGGCCCGGCGCGGGGCGCCGGCCGAAGCCGGCGCCACCGTCGCGAGGACGACTGCGAGCGTGATGAGCTTCCCGCGCACGGTCAGCGCGGAACCACCGTGTATGTCACCGTCGCCGTGTACTGCCCGGCCGGCACGCTCGGCAGCGCCGTCGTGAAGCCGATCTTCGTCGCCCACACGTCGCCGGCAGGTGCTGGCGCCGTTGACGTCGAGCCGATCGTAAGATCGGGCGCGGGAGCGATCGGAAGCGCAGCGAGAACCGTCGGTGAGATGCCGGTGGCGAGCGTTCCTCCGGCCGGTGCCGCGGCCGCAAGGCCGAGCGGCAGGTCACGAGGTGAGAACGCGCTCCGATGCGCGGTGAGGGTATAGCCGGCCGCGTCGTTCGACGTCACGGTGACGCCCTCGTTCACGAGCGGCGCCATTGCTCCGGTGGCGAGAGCGCCGAAGTCGAGTGTCGGCTGGTCGAGCGCGATTGCGATCACCGGCTGGACCTGCAGACGAACGGATGCGCTTGCCGAGGTCGACGACGAGCCGACTCCGCCCGAGCAGGACGAGGCGGGGGCGGTCGAGTTCACGGGTGTGGGCGCGGCGGGAGCGAAGTCGTCGCTGTTCGAGTCGGTATCGGTGCATCCGCCCGCTGCGCGTGTGATCGCCGACGTCGCGTCCGGTGCCGGGGCCGCCGCGGCGCCTTCATAATCCGTAGCGCCGCCGTAGCCGACCAGGTCGGCGATCGCCGATGCGCTCGCGCACGACCCGGCCGTGGCACCGCATGAGAGCGGAGCCGTGCCGTTGACGACGGCAACCTTGCCGCCCGTCGCGGCAAGATTCGTCGTCCCGATCGCGTCGGCCGTCGGCAACGCAGAACCGGTCGTGCCGCCTGACGCGAGCTGCACCAGGTACGCATGGCCGGGCGCGACGATGCCGGACAGCGCCGTCGGCGACCAGGAGGTGCTCGCGGCCGATGCGTACTGCACCGTCCAACCCGTCAGGTCGACGGACGAAGTGCCGCGGTTGAAGAGCTCGACGTAGTCGTTCGCCAGTGCGGCGCCGCTGTTCCCGCCCGACGCGTAGAGCTGAGCAACGACGAGGGAGGTGGAGCCGCCGCCCGCGTGAGCCGCGGACGACGCGCACAGAAGCGCGATGACGAGGGGGACGAGCAACAGATGGCGATGGCGCATGTGGTCTCCGATCCAGTGGCTGTGGGGGGTCGCCTTCCGGTGTACCGGCGGTACACCGCGAGCGAAATCCCCCTGCACGGATTGGCGCGCTCTTGGCACGCCGTCGTGACGGTTTCGTTACCGCTCGCCGCCGGGCAGCCAGAGCGGCTCGCTGCCGCCGGCGTTCGCGGCACGCGCGAGGATGAACAGCAGGTCGGAGAGGCGGTTCAGGTAGCGAGGTACGAGCGGATTGACCGGCCGCTCGGTCGCGGCCCAGAGCACGACGCTCTCGGCCCGCCGGCAGACCGCCCGCGCAATGTGCAGGCGCGCGGCCCCCTCGCTCCCGCCGGGCAGCACGAACGACTTCAGCTCGGGCAGCGGCGCGTTCGCCTCGTCGCAGTCGCGCTCCAGCCGGTCGATCGCAGCCTGCGCGACCCGGAGCTTGCCGTCGTCCGGCCGCGAACGGGACCGAGAGGTCCGCGCCGAGGTCGAACAGCTCGTTCTGCACGCGCTCGAGACGCGCGTCGGGTGCAACGACCAGCGCCCAGCCGATGCAGCGAGTTGAGCTCGTCGACGGCGCCGTAGCCGCGGATCAGCGGATCGAGCTTCGAGACCCGCGACCCGTCGCCGAGCGAGGTCTGGCCGGCGTCGCCGCCGCGCGTGTAGATGCGCGTCAGCCGGACGGGCTCATCGGGACGGCGTGGCAACGAGCTCGTTCCTCCCGAGGATCGAACGGGCGATCACGAGCCGCTGGATCTCGCTCGTGCCCTCGTAGATCTCCGTGATCTTGGCGTCCCGGTAGTAGCGCTCGACCGGGAACTCCTTCGTGTACCCGTAGCCGCCGAGGACCTGAATCGCCTCGGCGGTCTGGCGCCGTGCCATCTCCGACGCGAAGAGCTTCGCCTTCGCTCCGGCCTCCGTGTGCGGCCGGCCCCTGTCCTTCAGCCACGCCGCGCGCAGCACGAGAAGCCGCGCCGCGTCGATCTCCATCGACATGTTCGCGAGCTTGTGCTGGATCGCCTGGTAGTCGGCGATGCGATGCCCGAACGCCTCGCGCTCCAGCGCGTACGCGGCGCGCCACGTCGTACGCCGCCTGCGCGATCCCGACCGCCTGCGCCGCGATCCCGATGCGGCCGCCGTCGAGCGTCGCCATCGCGATCCGGAAGCCGTGGTTCTCGCTCGCCGATCAACCGATCGGCGGCGACGACGCGTATCGACTGCGATGTCGTTCGTGACCGACGAGTTGAGGCCGAGCTTCTCCTCGGTGCGCGTCACCTCGACGTGCGCGCCGTCGACGACGAACGCGGACACACCGCGCGCGGTGCGAGTGCCCGGGTCGGTGCGCGCGAACAGCAGCAGCGGGCCGCCGAACGCCGCGTTCGTGATCCACTGCTTCGTCCCGCGGATGTGCCAGCCGCCGTCCGTCTCCTCCGCCGACGTGACGAGCGACCCGGCATCGGACCCGGCGCCCGGCTCGGTGAGCGCAAAGCAGCCGATCTGCTCGCCGCGCGCGAGCGGCGGGACGAAGTGGGCGACCTGCGTCGTCGCTTCCGAACGCGAGGATCGGCAGGGTGCACGCGCTCGTGTGCACGGCGACGGTCACGCCCACGCCTGCGTCTGCGCGCGACAGCTCCTCGAGCACGAGGATGTACGACAGGAAGTCGGCGCCGGCACCGCCGTGGGCTCTCCGGCACGCAGACGCCGAGCAGGCCCAGTTCGGCGAGCTTGTCGAGCAGCTCGCGCGGGAACGCGTGCGCGCGGTCCCAGTCGGCCGCGTGTGGCTCGATCTCGGCGGCGGCGAGCTCCCGCGCGACCGACTGGATCTCGCGCTGCTCCGTCGTGAGCTCGAAGTCCACGCGCGGCAGACTACCCCGATGAGGCGGGTCGCGATCCTGGCGTCTGGCGGTGGCTCTCGACAGCGTGCGGCGGCCATGCCGCGCGCTCTCCCGAGGACGTCGCGCGCGCGTGGAGCGCGGCACTCAACCGCGCCGACGACGAGGCGGCGGCGAAGCTCTTCGCGCCGTCGGCCGAGGTCGTCCAGGGCGGTGGGCTCCTGCCTGCGGACGCATCACGACGCGGTCGCGTGGAACGCGTCGTTGCCGTGCGGCGGACGGATCACCCGCGTCGAGCCGGCAGGGACCGAATCAGGTTCTCGTCGTGTTCCAGCTGACCGAGCGCGCCGGCCACCTCTGTGACGCGCCGGGCAGCGACGCCGCCGCGGTGTTCCGCGTCGAGCACGGGAAGATCGTGCTCTGGCGGCAGACCAACGTGCCGACCGACCCTCGCCGGTCGTCTGACGATAGGCTGACTACTTCGGTTCGGGCTCGAGCTTGTAGCCGACGCCGAAGCGCGTCTGGATGAACGAGTGCCGCGACGCGTTGCGGTCGATCTTCTGCCGCAGCCGGCGGACGAAGACGTCGACCGTGCGGTCGCGGTGCGTCTCGCGGCTGCCCCAGACCTTCTGCAGCAGCTCGTCGCGCGTGACGACGCGGCCGCGGTCGAGCGCGAGCGTGTAGAGGAGCCTGAACTCGGTCGGCGTCAGCTCGGCGCTGCGCGCCGTCGACGTACGCCTGCACCTCGCGCGGGTCGATGCGCAGCTCCTCGATCTCGATCGGCTCGCCGCGCCGCTCCTCCGCGGGCCGCACGCCGCGCCGCGCCGCGGCGCCGACGCGCGCGACGAGCTCCCGCATCGAGAACGGCTTCACGAGGTAGTCGTCGGCGCCGATCTCGAGCGCGTGCACGCGGTCGTGCTCGGTGCCGCGCGCGGAGACGACGACGATCGGCGTCCCGATCCCCTCGGCGCGCGCGGTCTCGATCAGCTTCCAGCCGTCGAGCTCGGGAAGCATCAGGTCGAGCACGCAGACGTCCGGCTTCTCGAACCGGAGCCGCGCGAGCCCGAGCTCGCCGCGCCCGACGACGACCGGGTCGAACCCCGCCGCGACAAGATGGCGCGCCATCCCGTCGGCGATCACGTTGTCGTCCTCGACGATCAGGATCTTGGCCATGGCTCAAGCGTAGAACGGCGGACGGTAGGTTCCGGGTGTCGGAATGGTGACACTCTGGTGAATCGTCGATGAGGACGACGCAGCGAAGTCGCGAGGATGTCGCGGACGTGGATACCGCCCACGGCCGCTTCGACGAGCTCCGCACCGGCTTCACCGCCGCCGTCTCGCACGAGCTGCGGACGCCGCTCGCGCGGATCCTCGCGCTGCTCGACTCGGCCGACCTCCCGGGCGCCGACGTCGACGGCGCTGATCGCGCAGGCCCGCGTCGAGGTCGAGGACGCGGGCGAGCTGATCGACGAGATCCTCTTCCTCTCCGAGCTCGAGAGCGGCGCGCGAAGTGGTCGCGCTCGGCCGCACGACGGCGCTGCCGGTGCTCGAGGACGTGCTGCGCGGGCTGGCGACCGCGCGGCCCGGGCCGGCGTCGAGGCTCGGCGTCGAGGGCGACGCCGACGGTCGACGTGCCGCTGCGGCCGCGGATGCTCCGGCATCGTCGCCGAGAACCTGGCGGAGAACGCGATCCGCTACGCGGGCCACGGCGCGCGTTCACGCTTCGGCGTCGCGCGGGCGAGGCGACTTCGTGGTGCTGACGGCCGCCGACGACGGCGTCGGCGTCGCCGACGCCGACCTCGACGCGGCTCTTCGAGCGCTTCTTCCGCGCCGACGCGGCACGCACGACGCGCGGCACCGGGCTCGGGCTCGCGATCGTGAAGCACATCGTCGTCGCCGCGGGCGGGGACATAGACGCGGACGGAGGCCCCGGCTGGGGGCCTCCGTATCCGCGCCACGTTCCCCGGCTAGGCCTGCGGTTCTGAGCTGCTGCTGTGCACCTTGTTCAGGATCTTCTCCGACGCCACCAGCACCTGCTTCGGGATGGGTACGTAGCGGAGCTTCACCCCGAACGTCTGACCCCTTCGTCAGCGCCCAGAAGACGAACTTCCTCAGCGGAACTGCGTTCCCTGTGCTCGCCGGGATGATGACGTAGGTGTAGGTGGAGATCGGGTAGGCGCGCTTCTCCGACTTCGGCGGGTTGACGATGTGCATCTCGCCGTTCGCCGGCACCGTCTTGAAGGAGGCGGCCGCCGCCGTGATCGACTTGATGCCCGGCGTCGTGTACTTGCCCGCCGCGTTCTTCACCGCCATCACGGCGATGTGGTTCGTGACCGCATAAGCGATGTCGGCGTAGCCGATCGCACCCGCGGTGTTCTTGACCACGCCGGAAACACCGGACGAGCCCTTACCACCGACGCCAACCGGGAACGGCGGCTGCGTCGAGACGCCGATCTTCGCCTTGAACGCTGGGCTGATCGAGGACAGGTAGTCCACGAAATTGTACGACGTGCCCGACCCGTCGGAGCGGTAGACCGGCGTGATCTTCTCGCTCGGAAGCGAAATGCCGGGATTGAGCGCCTTGATTGCCGGGTCGTCCCAGCTCGTGATCTGGCCGAGGTAGATCTTCGCCAGCACCGGCCCGGTGATATGCAGCGGCGCGTGTGCGTTCGTCTTGAGGTTGACCATCACCGCAGTACCGCCAAGCGCCCACGGAAGCTGGTAGCACCCCTTGCAGTTGGCGAACTGATCGGCCGTCAGAGGCGCGTCAGAGGCGCCGAAGTCGACAGTGCGGTTCGTGATCGCCTGGATCCCACCGCCTGAACCGATCGGCTGGTAGACGATGTTCACACCCGTGGCCGACGGATATGCCGCCTGCCATTGGGAGACGAGTGGCTGCACGAACGTGCTGCCTGCGCCGACGAGCTGTCCGCCCGACCGCTTGCGTCTGGCCCGCGGTGGCGGCCGCAGCGAGGCAGCCCGCCAGCGCCGCTAGCGCAATCGGCAGCATCCACAACCTGCGCCTGGTGACGCTGAAACTCATTTGAGAACCTCTCCCTTCGTCGTTTTCAGTCGTGTCAAGGCGGAGTCTCGCCCCGGGTAGGCGAGACGTGGGCGGACCCGCAGTGACGTTCTGGTGACGACCTGGTGACTGCGCTACCGCGCGCGGAGCTTGCGCTCGCGCCGCGACAGGACATATCGCGCGGTAAGGCTCAGCACGAGCACGAAGAGCATCAGGACGAACGCGGCGGCCCAGGCTTGATCGTTCAGGCTCGGGTCGGGTGATTCGGAGTCGAACAGGATGAGCAACGGGACCGCTGCCATGGCGTGACCCGGTTCGGTCACGACCTGGTTGGGAAGGAAGATCGACGTCGTGAACAGAAGCGGCGCCGTCTCGCCTGCCGCACGGGCGACGGACAGGGTCGCCCGGTCAGAATCGACCCGATCGCCGACGGCATCACCACGAAGACCACGGTGCGCCATTTGCTGACGCCGAGCGCGAGGCTGCCGAAGCGCAGAGAGTCCGGGACGAGCCGTAGCACCTCGATGGTCGACCGGGCGATCACCGGCAACATCACGATTGCGAGCGCCACGGAGCCCTTCCAAGCGGCGTAGCCGGAGCCGACGACAAGCAATGCGTAGGCGAAGATCCCCACGACGATGGAGGGCACGCCATTGAGGACGTCGAGCGCAAGCCTGATGACGCGGGCGATCCGGTTCGAGCTGAACTCCGCCACGTAGACGGCGACGAGAATGCCGACCGGCAGGGTGATCGCTGTGGGATCGCAACGATGATCGCTGTCCCCACAAGCCCGTTGGCGATGCCGCCGCCGGTCTCGCCAAAGGTCACCTGATTCTTGGTGAACAAATCGAGGTTGAGCGCTTTCACGCCGCGAACGAGGACGGAGATCACCACGATCGCCAACACAGCGACCGCAAGGAACGCCGCAACATAGGCGAGGCCCTCGGCGACGCGGTTGGCTCGCTTGCGCCGGCGCGACTTCCCGCTCGGGCTCAACGAAATGTGGGCTGAGCTCGAGGCTTCCAATCAGACCCTCTGCGTGATCTCGTACCGGCGGACGATCAGCAGCGCCGAGAAGTTCACGAGTAGAGAGATGACAAGGAGGATCAAGCCGAGATAGAAGAGGGATGCGATCTGCAGGTTCGACGCGGCCGCTTGGTACTGCGCCGCGATCCGGCTTGCGAGCGTGTCGCCCGTGTTGAAGAGGTTCGCGGTCAGGTGCGCAGTCGTCCCGATGACCTGCGTCACGGCGATCGCCTCGCCGAGTGCCCGCCCGGCGCCCAGAACTGCCGAGATCAGGCCGCCGCGGGTGTACGGGAGCACCACTCCGCGCACCATCTCCCAGCGCGTGAGTCCCAGGCCCACCGCTCCTTCCTTGATGTCGCTGGGGACCTGAAGGAAGAGATCGCGACTGATTGCGGCCGTGATCGGCACGATCATGATCGCGAGGACCAGCACCGCCGTGAACATCGTGCTACCCGAGATCGGGCGGGTGGCGAAGAACGGTGTCCAACCGAGCGCAGCGTTCAGCCACGGGCCGAGTTGATTGTGCACGACGGGTCCGAGTACGAGGATTCCCCACAGCCCGAGGACCACGCTCGGAATCGCGGCCAGCATCTCGACGAGTGAACCGACGACACCGCGTACTCCTCCGGGCGCGAGCTCGCTCAGAAAAAGCCCGATCGCGATCGCCACCGGCGCGGCCAGCAATACCGCAAGGCCGGTCACGTACAGCGTGGCTACGAGGAAATCAAGCGCCCCGAACTGGTCGGTGACGGCGTTCCACGTTTCATGCCACAGGAAGCCAAGGCCGAATTTCGAGATCGAAGGTCGGGCCTGACCGATGACCTTGTAGATGATGAGCAGGATGAGCGCGACCACACTCAGCGCCGCCAGGGCCGACACCCAGCGGAGAG
>CAWAWV010000009.1:0-147553 GCA_963785875.1 uncultured Thermoleophilia bacterium
GAGCCAGACCAGCAGAACGATCACGAGGAGCGGGAAGAACGCGCTGCGGAAGAAACGGTTCACGTCGATATCTCTTCGGTCAGGGTAGCCGAGTGGATGTTCGTGCGGGTATCGGCATAACCCTTCTGCAATCCAAGGGTTATGCCCCTTCCGGCAGCAAATCGGGGTGCAGGACGCCCACGTAGGGGAGATTCCGGTACCGCTCCGCGAAGTCGAGGCCGTAGCCGATCACGAACCGGTTCGGGATCTCGAACCCGACGTACCGAACAGCCACGTCGATCTCCCGGCGATCGGGCTTCGTCAGGAGCGCGCAGATCTCGAGGCTCGCCGGCTCGCGGGACTCCAGGTTCCGGAGCAAATAGGAGAGCGTGAGCCCCGAATCGATGATGTCCTCGACCACGAGGACGTGCCGTCCCTCGATGTTGATGTCGAGGTCCTTGAGGATGCGGACGACTCCGGAAGAGTCGGTCGCCGCGCCGTAGCTCGAGATCGCCATGAAGTCGATCTCGCACGGCACCGTCAGCGACCGCATCAGGTCGGCCATGAAGAACACGGCGCCCTTGAGCACGCCGACGAGCAGGAGCTCGCGGCCGGCGTAATCGGACGAGAGCTCGCGGCCGAGGTCGCGGATCCGCTCCTGGAGGCGGTCCTCGTCGATCAGCACCTCCCCGACCCCGCGCTCGAGCTCAGTCTGCGACACGAGCGACACTCACCCCCTCCGCAGCGACGATCCCCGGCACCGCCACGACCTCGTCGCCGCGCACGACGAGCGGCCAGCCGTCTCGGTCGGAGCGAGGGATCTTGGCGTCGACGAACACGTCCTGCACCTTTCTCGTGCGGCCGGCGAGCCGGTCGCCCGGCCGCCATCCCCGTACCTTAAGCCCTGGCACCCGGCTTTCGATCCGCCAGCCTCCCCAGACGATCGGCCGGTCGAGGTCGCGCGGCCCCGACTCGAGCCACAGGCGATCGTGCTCCCGCACCGCCTGCACACCTCCGCCGAGGTCGAGGCGCTTCGAGCCGACCGGGGACGCGAGGAGCTCGGCGAGGGCCGGCGGCATCGTCCGCCGCTCGTCGAGGACGCGAAGCACGTTCTCGCGCGCAGCCGGATGGATGCGTTCGAGCAGCGGCAGGATCTCGTTCCGGATCAACCCGCGCAGGGTGGAGGGGTTCGACGAATCGGTTCGCCACTCGAGCCCGCGGTCGCGGCAGAACGCCTCCGTCTCCTCGCGCCACACACAGAGGAGCGGCCGGACGACGCCGTCGTCGCGGCGAAGCTCGATCCCCTTCGTCGTCCCGCGCGCGGCGAGCCGGAAGAGAATCGTCTCGACCTGGTCGGAAAGCGTGTGGCCCGTCGCGCGCAGCTCTGGGGCGTGGAACGAGTACCGCACGTCCCTCAGCTCCGCTTCGGTCGGGCAGCGCGCCGCGCCCTGAACGACCTCGGCGTCGAAGCGCTCCGCGCACCAGGCCGCGTCGGCGTCGGACTCCGCTCCGCGCAGCCCGTGATCGACGTGCAGAGCCGCAACGCCGTACCCGAGCTCGCGCAGAGCGTGGTAGAGGCACGTCGAGTCGGCGCCCCCGGAGACGAGGCAAAGCACGGCGCCGCCCGGCTCGATCAGCTCGTGGGTGCGGATGTGCCGCTCGATGCGCTCGAGAACGCTCAGATCGTCATTCAACCATCTGCCGAGTGTTTTCGAGCCGCGCCGCAATCTCGCGGCCGAGCCACCGGGCGACCCACAGAAGGAAAAGCAACTTGAGAAGCCGTCTCAGAACAGCACGCTCCTGTACTCGAGCACCTTCCGCATCCCCACCTTCTCGTACAGCCCGATCGCCGCGTTGTTGTCGCTGCGAACGAACAGGGTAACGACCGGCACCCGCTCGAGCAGCAGGCGGCAGAGGTCGGCGAGACCGCGCGAGCCGAAGCCGCGGCCGCGAGCCTCGGGGTCCGTCCAGACCTGCGCGATCTGCACCGCTCGGGGTGTCAAGGCCGACGCCTCTGCCTTGAACAGCACCACCCCGTCCTCGAGCCAGAGCCACGAGCGCCCCTCCTCGATCTGAGTCGATGTGCGCCACCGAAACGCGTCGGCGTCGCGGCGCAACGGATCGATTCCGAGCTCGAGCTCGTGGGCGGCCGCGCAGGCCGGCACGAGGACCTCCAGGTCGTCCAGCTTCGCGGCTCGGAGCCCGGACTCGCCGGACGGCGGGGGCGCGTCGATCGCATACACGGGCTGCCCCGGCCGGTCCTCGCGCGGCGGCGGAAGCCGGTCCTCCGCCGCCCGCCACACCGCTTCGACCGCGCGTGCCTCGCCGATGATCATCCGCGCCCGGGAGCGAACCGCGACGTTCGCGAACGCGTCGCATCCCACGCCGGACGGGACGAGATTCGCGCCGCTGTGGCAGAGCGCCGTGACCGTCCCGCCGTCATCCATGACGGCCGCGAAACGCCCGAAGCCGCGCCGTGCCGCGTCCTCGAGAAACACGCACTCGACGGGATCGTGCGTGCAGAACTCCAGCACCTGATCGCGGGTCGGCTCACGGATCTTCACGCCTGAATCCTCCTATAGGGTGGAGCGCCATGCCGATCCACGTTCGCGCCGAGCCGGGACAGTACGCGGAGGCGGTTCTACTTCCAGGCGACCCGTTGCGCGCGAAGTACATCGCCGAGACGTACCTCGACGAGGTCGAGCAGCGAAACTCGGAGCGCGGCCTGCTCGGCTACACGGGCACCTATGAGGACAAGCCGGTCTCCGTGCAGGGAACGGGGATGGGGTGCCCGGGCGCGACCATCGTCTTCGAGGAGCTGATCCAGCTCGGCTGCAAGAAGCTGATCCGCGTCGGCACGTGCGGCGGCCTACAGCCACACCATCAGCTGGGTGACCTGATCGTCGCCCTCACCGCGGTGCCCGCGGACTCGACTGCGATGCACCTGGTCGGGAACGAGCCGCACTGCCCGACCGCATCCTGGTCGATCATCCACGGCGCTGTGCACACGGCAAAGGAGCTCGGACAGGACCTGCACGTCGGGCCGATCGTCTCGAGCGACGTCTTCTACAACCCGGACGCGGAGCAGTACGAGCGCTGGTCGAAGCGCGGCGTGCTCGCGGTCGAGATGGAGGCATCGGCGCTCTTCACGGTCGGCGCGCTGCGCGGCGTCGAAACCGGATGCCTCCTGACCGTCAGCGACATCGTCGTCGAAGGCGAGTTCAAGCGAATCTCTGATGACGACCTGCGCGCCGCAGTCGACCGCATGACTCGCATTGCCCTTGACGTTGCAACTCACTAGCGATTTCGCGAAGCGAAATTGCAAACGGTCTTCCTAGTCAACCCGGCTTCCGCAAACGGGGCTACAGGCAAGCGTTGGCCCGAGTTGGCGCGGCGCGCATCTGCTCTCGGGCTCGAGGGCGACACGCTTCTGTCCGAACGGCCTGGTCACCTGATCGAGCTCGCGCGCGGGGCGGTCGACGGTGGCGCGACGCGCGTCGTCGCGGTTGGTGGTGACGGGACGCTGAACGAGGTCGTGAACGGGATCGCGGGGCGGGACGTCGAGCTGGCGACGATTCCACTCGGAACCGGGATGGACTTCGGCCGCACCTACGGGATCCCGGCGAAGTTCGAGGACGCGGTCCGCGTCGCGCTCGACGGCGACGTGCGTACGATCGACGCAGGGCGCGTCCGGTACCGCACGTGGGCGGGCGAGCCAGCCGAGCGATTCTTCGCGAACGTCTCGTCGGTCGGGATGAGCGGGGCGGTCGCACAGCGCGCGAACGGGATGTCGAAGGCGCTCGGAGGCAAGACGACCTTCTTCTACGCGCTCACTCGCGTCTTCCTCGAGTGGGAGAACACCGAAGTCACGGTGCGCCTCGATGACGCCGAGCGCCGGGGCCGCATGCACGACGTGATCGTCGCGAACGGCGTCTGGCACGGCGGCGGGATGATGCTCGCACCGGACGCGGCACCGGACGACGGGCGATTCGACGTCGTCCTGATCGGAGACGTCTCCAAACTCGACTTCCTGACCACCGCACCGAAGATCTACAAGGGCAAGCACGTCCACCACCCGAAAGTGGAGGTGCTCCGTTCCGCGCACGTCGAGGTGAATGCGCCAGTCCAGCTGCCGATCGAGCTCGAGGGCGAGCAGGTCGGGACGACGCCGGCGACGTTCGAGGTCGTGCCGGGAGCGCTGCGCGTGCGCGTCCCTAGGGCTTCGTAGCGTCGGTCTTCTTTGCGCTCGACGCCGCGCGTTTCTTTGCACCCTCGAGCTTCTTGAGCCGCTGCTCGAGCTCGTCGATGCGCTTCTCCATGCCCTCGAGCCCGCGCACGCGCTTCGAGAGGTCGTCGACGCGGTCCTTCAGCTGCGTCGCCGCGTTGACGACGCGGGCGAGGTTCGGATTCTGAGATGCCTTGCCGATCACCTCTTCGCCGAGGGTCGTCAGCCGTTCGAGTGTGCTCTTCGCCATACCGCTCCTTCCGCTGCGCTCAAGGATGGATTATCACCTGCGTTCCCGGCGGGACGATCCGGAAGAGGCGCGCCAGCGTCTCGTTCGGGAGCCGGATACAGCCGTTCGAGACCGCCTGGCCGATCGACCACGGCTCGTTTGTGCCATGGATCGCAATCGGCCCGCCCTGCGCCCAACCTGTCAGCACCGGCGAGAACGCCGAGATGCCGATCGCTCCCGGCCCGAACGGCCCGCTCGTGTCCGTCGGGACCAGGCGCTGGTTCACGTAGTACCGGCCGAGCGGCGTCGGCGTTGCCGGCGCGCCGACCGCGACGGTCGCCTCGAGAGCGGGGCGGCCGGCGCGGAAGAGCGTGAGCCGCCGCCGCGACACGTCGATCTCGATCCGGAGGTCGACCGGCTGGAGCTGGATCGCCGAGGCGCGTACCCAGCCGACCGCGCCGTTCGGGCGAATCGGCAGCTGGACGCGGTACCACGCCGGACGGCAGTCGACGCCGACGCGCTTGCCGAGGACGCCGAAGTAGGTCGGGTACCCGTTGACGTTCTCGCGGCCGAAGCGTGCGAGGACGGCGCCGCCGGGCGCCCGGTAGGCGACGGCGCCGCGAGGTGCGAAGCCGGCGAACGACGTCCGTGCAGAGGCGAGGACGCGCTCCGCAGCGGTCGAGCAGCGGGCCGGTGCCGGGGCGGCCGCCGGCTTGCTCCGCACCGGCGAGGGCGCCGGCGTGGCCGCCGCGTGCTGTGCACGCTCGCTGCCGCAGCCCGCCACGGCGAGCAGCACGATCCCGATGCCGAAAACCGCCACTCGCATCTCTACGCTCCCGCCATGATTGTCGCGCATCTCGACCTGGATGCGTTCTTCGCCGCGGTCGAGGAGCTCGAAAACCCAGTCCTGCGCACGGTTCCCCTGATCGTCGGCGGCGACCCCCACGGCCGCGGCGTCGTCGCGACCGCGAACTACGTCGCGCGCTCGTTCGGGATCCATTCGGCGATGGCGGCCGCGGAGGCACTCCGGCGCTGCCCCCAGGCGGTGTTCGTGCGGCCGCGGCACACCCTGTACCGCGACTACTCGCGCGAGGTCTGGTCGACCGTCCGCGAGATCGTCCCGACGGTCGAGCAGGCCGGGATCGACGAGGGCTACCTGGACCTATCAGGCGTCGCGGGCAGCTTCGACGACGCGCGCGCCGTCGCCGAGGCCGTCCGCGCCGTCGTCCGCGCGCGCACGCAGCTCTCGTGCTCGCTCGGCGTCGCGACCTCGAAGGTCGTGGCGAAGGTCGCCTCCGACCGGCGCAAGCCGGGCGGCCTCACCGTCGTTCGGCCGGGACGCGAGGCGGCGTTCCTCGCGCCGTTCCCGATCAGGCTCCTGCCCGGGATCGGGCCGAAGGCGGAGGAGCGCTTGCGCGCGTTCGGGATCGAGTCGATCGGCCAGCTCGCCGCCGTGGGCGACGGCGAGCTTTCCGGTGTCCTGCGTGGCAAGGTCGGACGTGAGCTCCGTGACCGCGCCCGCGGCATCGACCCCCGTTCGCTCGAGGTGTCGGTCGAACGGATCTCGATTTCACAGGAGGAGACGTTCTCTCGCGATGTCTCCGACCCGGAGCGACTCCACGACGAGCTGCGGCGGATGGCGGTCAAGCTGGCGGGCTACCTGGAGGCGCGCGGACAGGTCGCCCGCACCGTGACTACGAAGGTGCGGTATCCCGACTTCGCGATCCGGACCCGGTCGACGTCGCTCCCGGTCGGGACCGGTGACGCCGAGCGCATCGGCGAGCTCGCCTGCGGGCTGCTCGACCGCGCGCTCCGCGACCGGCCCGCGCCGCTTCGGCTTGTCGGTGTCGGCCTGTCGGGGCTCGACGAGCACGTACAACTCTCGTTCCCGTCGCTCGTCTGAGCTGTTACCAAGAAGTCGCAGGAAATTCACTCACAAGCGCGCAGCAGCGTAGGCACGTCCCCGAGCGTCTCGCCGGCCGAGGCATGAACCACGAGCTCGGCCTGTGCGTCGTAGCGCGTCGAGTCGCGGTTCACGATCGCGAGGACACCGCCGTGCAGGAGCGTCTCCTCCGGGAGCCCGGCGACCGGCCACACCTCGAGCGACGAGCCAACGACGAGCAGCAGCGCGGCGGCCTGTGCGAGCGCGGTCGCCCGCTCCATCGCCGCTACCGGTAGGAGCTCACCGAACATGACGACGCCGGGCTTCAGGACCGCACCGCACCGAGGACACTGCGGCAGCGGCAAGAGCCGACGGAGGTCGTCGCCCGTGACCGCCGCACCGCAGCTGAGGCAGGCCGCCTCCGCGATGGAGCCGTGCACCTCGATCACGTCGCGCGAGCCGGCGGCGGTGTGCAGCCGGTCGACGTTCTGCGTGATCACCGCCTGCACGAGCCCGGCGGCTTCGAGACGCGCGAGCGCGTGGTGGGCGGCGTTCGGCTCGGCATCCGCAAGCACGTCGAGGCGAAGCGCGTAGAACTCCCAGACCTTTGCCGGGTCGCGCCGGAAGGCGTCGATCGACGCCACCTCGTACGGGTCGAAGCGGGCCCAGATCCCGCCCGCGCTGCGAAAGTCAGGGATGCCGCTCTCGGTGCTCACACCGGCGCCCGTCAGCACGACGCACGGCTGATTCGCGCGGATGAGTTCTGCGAGCATGGACGCGTCGTGCATCGCGATGGCTTCAGTTTCTCAACCGAGGTGAGGGTGCGGTTCGCCGAGACCGACGCCCAGGGGATCGTCCACAACTCGAACTACTTCATCTGGTTCGAGGTGGCCCGCGTCGAGTACCTCGAGCGGTACGCGGGCGGCTATCAGCGGCTGCGCGACCTCGGCCTCGAGGCACTCGTGCTCGAGACGCACGTGCGCTACCTCAAGCCCGCACGTTTCGACGACCGCCTCGTCGTGCACGCGCGGTGCCTCGACCTGCGCGGCGCGAGGTTCCGCTACGAGTATGCGATCGAGCGTGAAGACGAACTGCTCGCCGACGGCTGGACGGCACATGCAACCGTCGACGCGGCGACGATGCGGCCCACCCGCGTACCGTCCTGGCTGTCCGAGGCAATAACTAATGCGGAAGGCGCGGCGCCGGCGTAACCGCGGGCGGCTTTGCCTTCTTTGGTTTCTTCGGCCCGACGCGGACGATCTTCGGCTCGGAGCGATAGCTCGAGTACCACGTCGCGTCGGAGAGCAGCTTGCCGTCGGCGGCGTACACCTTGCGCTCGACCGACGTCGACTGCGCCGGCACACCGGGATCGTCGACGACGACCTGGCCCGGCTTCAGCGTCGCGTCGACGGTCTTCTCCACCCGCGGTGCCGCGACGTAGCGCAGCGGCTGGGCGACCGACTCGACCCGGCGATGCGTGGGCGTCCCGTACAGCGAGACCGTGAGCGAGGACGATCCCACCCACGTCCGCAGGAGAAGCCAGTGGCCGGTGTTGTTGACGAAGGTGAGGTCGACGTCCGGATAGTTCACGGTGGCGTCGCGGCCGAGCGGGTAATGCGAGATGTAGAGCGCGTGGTTCGTGCGCGCCGTGATCGGCAGGCCCGCCTCGTACGCCGCGTTGAAGACGGTCGTCGAGACCTGGCAGACGCCGCCGCCGAGCCCGGTCTGAAGCTCGCCGTTGACGATCACGGGCGCCTCGAGGAAGCCCTTGGCAGCGCTCCGCTCGCCGGTCGTCCCGTTGAACGAGAACGTGGCACCCGGCCCGATCAGCTTGTTGTCGACCAGGTGGGCGACGAGTTGCACGTTATGAATGCGGTTCGGGTCGCCGCCGTACAACGTCTCGTAGGTGCCGACGACGCCGGTGATCCCCATCGCCTGCGCGACAGCGGTCGACCGGTTCGGCTGGGCGACGGCGAGCGGCAACGTCGTCACGCGCCCGGCCGGACGCGACGCCGCCGCGAGAATGGCGGCCGCCGCGCGAGGGACGTCGAGCGCAAGCCCGGGTCGCGCGGGCACGACGCTGACCTGGTTGCTCACGACGGCGAAGCTCGCGTCTCTCGGTGCGCTGTCGACCTGCTTCTCGAGCCTGGCGAAGTACCGGTCCGCAGCGGGGCCCGTGAAGCGCACCGTGTCGAGGTCGAGGATCGTTGCGAGCCGCCAGCGCGGGATGCGCAGCGTCGTCTCCGCCACGGTCACGCGCACAGGCGCGGAGACGACGAGCGACGCCTTGCGCTGTGCCGCGGTCAGTGACGCGATCGTGACGTGCGGCCTGGCTACGGTGACCGGGAGCGCCACCGGCGCGCGTGAGAACGATGCGAGCGCGCGGATGATCTCGTCGCGGGCGAGTGCGCGATCGAGTGTCCTTCCGGGGCGGCCACCCGCGATCGTGATGTGGAGGCCACGCCGCACGAGCCGCGCGTCGCGGGGCTGCCCATCGACGGCCTGCGTGATCACCTGGAGCTCGTAGTCGAGACCGGCGTCGTAGGCGCGCGTCGGCGGGACGAGGTCCTTGGGGAAGAGCTCGAGCGAAAGACGGCGGTATCCGCGGACGATCCCGATCCCACCGCCGTCGTGCAGAGCGCTGTCGACGGCGGCGCTCCAGTCCGCGACGACGCCGAGTTGCCGCGCGGTCAGACGGAAATGCCTGTCGCCGGCGCTGAACGTGACGGGAACGGCGTCGAGTCGGGCTGCCTGCGCGGCGAGTAGCGACCTCGCCTTGGCCGCGGAGAGCCCGCCCACGTCGATCCCGCCGATGCGGGTCCCCTGCGCGAGCCGGTCCTTGGAGCCGGCGAAGAAGAGCGGCAGCACGAGGACGACGGCGAGCGCCACGAGGGCGACGAGGCCGAGCCGGGTCCACACCCGGGACGGCGTAGCTGCGCGGCGGCGAACGGCCGTGGACGAGGCGGCCACGCGCTCAGGGTAGCCGACTAGAAAACGAAGAGCTCGACGCCACCCGAGACGTTGAGCTCGATCCCGGTGACGTAGGCCGCCAGGTCGGAGCACAGGAACGCGATCGCGTTCGCGATGTCCTGCGGCTCTCCCGGTCGCTTGAAGACGGTCCGGTTCGCGATCCGCTCGTTCATCGCAGCATTCGCAAAGTGAAAGGCCTCGGTGCCGATGATCCCCGGGACGATCGCGTTCGCCGTGATCCCGTGCCGGCCGCCCTCCATCGCGAGTGTTTTCGTCAGCCCGAGGAGCCCGGCCTTCGTCGTGGAGTACGACGCCTGGCCGAAGCCTCCGAGCGTACCGGCGACCGAGGCCATGTTGACGATGCGCCCCCACTGCCGCTCCCTCATGTGGGGCCAGACGGCCTGCGCGCAGTTGAAGGCACCGGTCAGGTTGACGCGGAGGTCGCGCTCCCAGAGCGCCGGATTCTGGTCGTGGAACTGGCCCACGTGGTCGAGCGTGCCCGCGTTGTTGACGAGGATGTCGACCGAGTCGAGCTCGTCGATCGTACGAGAGACGGCAGCGGCAACCTGGTCGCGGTCGGTGACGTCGCACTTGACGGCGAACGCACGGCGACCCATGGCGCGGATCTCCTCCGCAGCCGACTCCGTGCCGACGAGACCCTGCGCCCGCGCAACCGTCGCCAGCGGGCCGTACTCGTCGGTCTCCTCCGAGAGCTCCGACTCGACGAGCAGGTCGGCGATGACCACGTCGGCGCCGGCACGGGCCAGCGTGAGTGCGTCCATCCGGCCGAGGCCGCGCGACCCGCCCGTGACGAAGGCGACGCGCCCGGAGAGATCGATTTCAATCGCCACGATGTTGTCTGGATCCTCCGTCGAGCCTATGGATCTAGCGCGGGATGAAGATTTCCTTCGCGATCACGAGCCGCTGGATCTGGGACGTCCCCTCGTAGATCTGGAACAGCTTCGCGTCGCGCATCAGCTTCTCGACCGGATACTCCTTCATGTAGCCGTACCCGCCGAACACCTGAACGGCGTCCGTCGTGACCTTCATCGCAGTGTCGGCGGCGAACCGCTTCGCGAAGGAGGAGTGCAGGGTTGCGCGCTCGCCGCGATCGAGCATCCAGGCAGCCTGCCACGTGAGCAGGCGCGCCGCTTCGATCTCGGTCGCCATGTCGGCGATCATGAAGCTGACGCCCTGGTGCATGGCGATCGGGACCTCGAACGTCACGCGCTCCTTGGCATAGGCGACGGCCAGCTCGAAGGCGGCCTGCGCGACCCCGACCGCTCCGATCGCGGTCCCGGGCCGGGTGAAGTCGAGGGTCTGCATCGCGATCTTGAACCCCTGCCCCTCCTCGCCCAGGCGGTTCGCGGCCGGGACGGCAACGTCCTGGAGCGCGAAGGCGGAGGTGTCGGTCGCACGCTGCCCCATCTTGTCGAGGTGCTGCTCGATCGTCACTCCCGGCGCGTCCATCGGGACGACGAACGCCGAGATACCCTCGATGCCCCTTCGCCGGGTCGGTCTTGGCGAAGACGACGGTCCACTCCGCGTAGCCGGCGTTCGTGATGAACGTCTTCGACCCGTTGAGCACGTACTCGGCTCCCTTGCGCACAGCGGTCGTCTTCATCCGCGCAACGTCCGAGCCCGCGTCGGGCTCGGAGAGACCGAACGAACAAAGGATCGGTGCCTCGAGGAGCGGCGGGAGCCACTTCGCTTTCTGCTCCTCGGTGCCGGCGATGATCACCGGGCCGGCGCCGAGCCCGTTCGCGCCGAGCGAGGTGCCGATGCCCGAGCAGCCCCAGTTGAGCTCCTCGCCGACGAGCATCCCGTCGAACGCGTTCAGGCCGAGGCCGCCGTACTCGACCGGAACATGCAGGTTTGTCAGGCCGAGCTCGTGCGCGTTCGCGATCACTTCGACCGGGTGGCGCATGGCGACGTCGTGCTCCGCCGCGACCGGCCGGATCTCGTTGGCCGCGAACTCGCGCGCGAGCGAGCGCAATTCCTTCTGCTCGTCGGTGAGGGCGAACGAGACGCCGCCCACCGTGGACTGCTCGGTGGTAGCCATGATTGACTGACTAGTCAGTCAAGAAGGGTAGCGGGGCCGGCGGGCACTCGGCAAGCCGGCCCCACTTCGTTCTACGGCAGGAAGACAGTGATCAAAAAAGCGGCACGACCGTGACAACTCAAGCGCGCTCCTCGGGTGGGTAGTGTGTTGCCGCCATGGACTTCGACCTCACCGACGAGCAACGCCTGATCCAGGAAACCGTTCGCGCCTTCGTGGACGAGCGCGTCCTCCCCGTGGCGGTCAAGAACGACATCGACCACAAGCTCGACCTCGAGCTGATCGAGGGGATGGCCGAGCTCGGGATCCTCGGGATCGTGATCCCCGAGGAGTACGGCGGGGCGGGCCTCGACTTCGTCGCCGAGGCGCTCTCGTGCGAGGAGATCGAGCGCGGCGAGGCAGCGTTCCGGACGCTCATCTCCGTGCATGTCGGACTGAACTCGCTCTCCCTTCTCAAGTACGGCACCGAGGAGCAGAAGCAGCGGTGGCTGACGCCGCAGGCGAAGGGCGAGAAGCTGGCGTGCTTCGGCCTCACGGAGCCCGGCGCCGGGTCGGACGTCGCGTCGATGGGCTCGACGGCGCGCCGCGAAGGCGACACGTACGTGCTGAACGGCCAGAAGAACTGGATTTCGTACGCGTCCGTCGCCGACCACGCGCTCGTCTTCGCGAAGACCGATCCCGGGGCCGGGCACAAGGGGATCAGCGCATTCGTGCTCGAGAAGGGCATGCGCGGCTTCACGACGATGGACACGGAGCACAAGCTCGGCATCTGGGCGGGGTCGACGGGCGAGCTCTTCTTCGAGAACGTCGAGGTGCCGGCCGAGAACCTGGTCGGCGAGGAGGGCCAGGGGTTCGAGATCGCGATGCACTCGCTCGACCAGGGTCGGTTCACGGTCGCCGCGGGTGCCTGCGGCGTGGTGCGTGCGTGCCTCGAGCGGTCGGTCGAGTATGCGCGCGAGCGCGAGACGTTCGGGCAGGCGATCGGCCGCTACCAGTTCGTTCAGGACATGATCGCGAAGATGGTTCTGGGCTACGAGACGTCGAAGCTCCTCGTGATGCAAGCCGCATGGATGAAGAACCAAGGCAGGCGGAACACGCGCGAGACGTCACTCGCGAAGTGGCATGCAACGGAGTCGGCGTTCGAGGCGGCGCACCTGGCGATCCAGGTGTTCGGCTCGTACGGCTACTCGGCCGAGTACGGCATCGAGCGGTACTTCCGGAACGCGCGCGCGCCGATCATCTACGAGGGAACGACGCAGATCCACAAGATGATGCAGGCCGAGCATGCGCTCGGCTACCGCCGGCTGAACGGCCGCGGCGGCGATGCATCGCCGATCTGCTCGTGGGCGCCGGCGCTGTCGCCGGTCCACACGTCGGCGTAGCTCGAAGAGCTCATCATCTCGATCGATGTGCGCAGACGCGCGGCGGCCGTGCGGCGGTGCCCCGAACGACGCTGTCCCGGGGACTGTCCCCGGGACACGGCGTGCGCGGACATGTCCGGGAGCCGGCGAGCCGCTTCGCTGCTGGCGCGGCGAAGTGGCCATGTCCCGGGGACTGTCCCCGGGACATGGCTCACAGCGGCATGTCACTGAGGGCGCGGCGGCGCCAGGCGCTGGGATACGCCTTGCCGACCCCCGTCGACGAGGCGGCTCGCCGCCCATCGACTTCACCGGGTAACGCCCAGAGAGCTCCGACACGTTGCGACTCGTCGAACGAGCCGCACGCGCGGACGATCCGCTATTCGACCTCGCCCTCGAAGTACTCGACCGCGTCGTCAAGCCGGAAGAGCTTCCCCGGGGGCCACGCGCCGACCTTGTTCGAGTCCGGATAGATCGTAGTGCCGGGGTTCGAGCGGTTCGACCAGATGATGATGCGCGCCGGCTCCTCGCCACGGTTCGTCACCTTGTGCGCGCCGGCTTCACCCGCAGGGCAGAAGACGCAATCCCAGGCGCCGAGCTCCTGCTCCCCGTCCGGCGTCCGCACCGTGGGCCGCCCGGTCAGCACGACGATCCACTCCTCCTCCGTACTCTCGTAGTGGTAGGGGCACACGCTCTGCCCGGGCGGCAGCTCGAACACGTTGAACCCGACTCTCGCGCCGCCGAGCTCCGGCGCGAGCCGCCGATACCACGTCTGGTACCCGGACGGGTCGTCGTCGTCCAGCTTCAGCTCGACATCGAAAAGATTCACGGCTCGCGCTCCCAGTACTCCATCGACACCTCGAGCGGCACGATCTGGAAGAACCCAGGCCCTTCGACATACGCCGTGTTGCTGTCCGGCCGGATCGCGACGTACGCGCGGCCCTCCGTCCCGGCAGACGCCATCGCAAACCGCACCGGGGCCGTCGAGTCGTTCCACATCTGGTGCGCACCGTCCGGCCCCACCGGGAAGCACACGACGTCGCCGGAGCGAAGCGTCGAATTGCCCTCCGGTGTCCGAAGGACGAGCTCGCCGTCGATCACGAAGAGCCACTCCTCCTCGGAAAGCTCGTAGTGGTACGGCCACGCCTTCTCACCCGGCGCGAGCTCGTACACGGCGAACCCGGTCCGCTCCGCGCCCGCCGGTTCGCCGAGGAAGAGCCGCCGGAACCGATGCCCCTCGTCGTCCCGCTGAGGGAGCTCGGCGTCTCGCAGGTTGACGATCACGCCGCCAATCCTGCCGAAGCGACGTCGACCACCGTCGCAATAGCCCGCTCGACGTCCTCGTCCTCACCCGGCAGCTGGCCGAGCACCCAGCCGGTGAGGATCTCTTCGAGCGCGCCATAGACCGCCCAGGCGGCGAGCGTCACGTCGCAGTCGGCGCGAACTTCGCCGCCCACCTGTGCCGCCTCGATCATGCGCTCGAGCGCCCGGAAGACACCGCGGATCTCGTCGACCGTCTCCCCGACGTGCGGCGACCGCGCGACCTCCCGCACGAGCACGCCGATCAGCTCCGGTGTCGCGAGCCACGAGCCGAGGTAGATCCGGGCAAACCGCCGCAGCTGCTCTGGCAGCGGCACGCCCGACGCTTCGATCCGCTCCGTCTCCACGACGAGGAGCTGCCACGTGTCGCGGAAGATCGTCTCGAGGACCTCGTCCTTGGAGCGGAAGTAGTGGTAGAGCAGCCCGTGCGCGGCACCGGCCTCCTTGGCGATGTCGTCGACGCGCGCGGCGCGGAACCCCTTGCGCGCGAACACCCGCACCGCCGCCTCGAGAAGCTCCTTCCGCCGGTCGGACATGGGTCGAGCAGCATAATCCGACCCCGATGGCCGCGCTCGACGGCATGACGGTCGTTGACTTCACGCGTCAACTGCCCGGCCCGTACGCGAGCCGCGAGCTTCTGCGGCGCGGCGCACGCGTGGCGAAGATCGAGCCACCGGACGGAGACACGACGCCGCTTCAGTGGTACCGAGCCTTGAACGACGGCAAACAGATCCTGAAGTGGGACGCGCGCACAGAGCCGCCGCCCGAGGTCGTCGCGGAGGCAGACATCGTGCTCGAAGGCTTCCGCCCCGGCGTCTTCGAGCGGCTCGGCGTACCCGTCGCAGACACGGCGGTCCTGTGCTCGATCACCGGCTTCGGAGTCACCGGACCGCGAGCGAACGACGCGGGCCACGACCTGAACTACCTCGGCTACGCCGGCGTCCTGCACGACACCGCCCCCGCAGTTCCGCCGGTCCAGATCGCCGATCTCGCGGGCGGCGCGCTGCGAGCGGTGATCGAGATCCTCGCGGCGCTCGTCGAGCGCGAGCGAACAGGGCGTGGCGCTCGCATCGTCGTCTCGATGACGCACGAGGCGCACGCGCTCGCGGCGCACCGCCTTGCCGGCGACCCGCTGCCGCGCCTGCTCACCGGCGGCGCGGCGTGCTACCGGATCTACGAGACGCAGGACGCGCGCCACCTGACCGTGGCAGCGCTCGAGCCGCGGTTCTGGAGCAATCTCTGCGGGTTGCTCGGGCGTCCAGACCTGCTCGATCGCGCGTTCGAGCCCGAGCTGCCCGAACTCGCAGACACCTTCCGCCGGCAGACGCTCGCCGAGTGGCGCACCGCGCTCGAGGGGAGAGATACCTGCGTCGGGCCGGTGTTGACACTCGCTGAGGCGGCCGCAGAGTTAGGGCAGCTGTGAGCGGAGTCGCGGCCCTGATGTTCGCCCTCGCGGGCATCCATGTCGGCGCACACCGCGTGCTGCCGGTCGGGTACGCCCCGGCCTGGAGCCCTGACGGCGCGCGGATCGCCTACGTGACCAAGGGCGATCTCTGGACGGCCGACGCGGACGGCACGCATGCGACCCGGATCGTGCGGGACGCCGATCAGCCCGCCTGGTCCCCGAACGGCCGCCGGCTCGCGTTCTCGCGGCATGGGTCGGTGTACACGGTCAGGGTCGACGGCGACGACGAGCGCAGGCTCGCGCCCGGTGAGCACCCCGCCTGGTCCCCGAATGGCGAGCGCATCGCCCTCGACCGGGACGACACGATCGTCACGTTGCGCTGGGAGGGCGGAGGCGCACGCACCGCGGGCACGGGCAGCGATCCGGCATACGCGCCCGACGGACGGCTTGCAGTCGTGCGGGACGGCGAGATCGTCGCGGGCGGACGAGTCGTCGGCGCGGGATCCGAGCCGGCGTGGTCCGCCGACGGCGAGCACGTCGCGTACGTCCGTGACGACACGATCTACGTCGACGGGCACGCGCTCCGCCGCGGTGAGCAGCCTGCCTGGCGCCCCGCTGTCCGCGTGCGCGAGCTTCTGCCGGACTTCGATCAGCGGCCGCCGACCGACCTGCGCATCGGCGGGGGCCCGGGCGGGTGGCTGCTCGGCTTCACGTCGCTCGTCGACAACATCGGCCTGGGGCCGAGCATCATCGAAGGCATCCGGCCGCCCGGCGCGACGCGGATGATCGGGACGCAGCACGTGGTCCTCGCGAACGGCAAGAGCCGCAGCTACCACGACGTCGCCCGGATCCGGTACACGAACTCGCCGCCCCACCATCACTGGCATCTCATGCGCTTCGACTCGTTCGAGCTCCGCACGCTCGACGGGCACACGCTCGTGCGGGACCGGAAGAGCGGCTTCTGCCTCGCCGACCACTGGGGCCGAGCGCCTGGGCGCTGGCCGAACAGAAAGCCGCACTTCCTCGGGGACTGCGACCAGTACCACCCGGACGCGACGCATGTCTTGATGGGGACGACGCCCGGGTACACCGACCGCTATCCGGCGTTCTTCCACGGGCAGAACGTCGACGTCACCGGCGTGCCGGCCGGGATCTACGACCTCGTCCACCGCGTCAACGCGTCGATGCTCCTGCACGAGTTGCGGTACGACAACGACGCGGCCTCGGTGCGGATCCGGCTGCGCTGGGTCGCCGGGACGCCGAGGGTCAGCGTGCTCCGGAGCTGTACCGCAGGCGCGTCCTGCTGACCGCGCCTTGTGCGTGCCACGCGGCGAGCGCGAGCACGAACAGCGCGCCCGCGGCGATGAGCAGAGCCTGAGCCGCGATACCGAAGGCGACTGCCTCCTCGGTGTGCACTCCCGAGGCGACGAGGATCGCCGCGCCTGCACCCGCCTGCATCGCGGCGCCGGCCGGCGCGACGGGCAGCACGGCGGCCGCCGAGGAGGCGCAGACGAACGCGAGCGCAAGGGCGAAGTGTGTGCCCAGCCCGAGCGCGGCGAGCAGAACGAACATCGCGAGCGCGCGAAGCGCCCACGACACCGCGACGCCGAGCCACGCCCAGGCCGCCTCGCGCGGCGGTGTCGCGTTCTCGCCGAGCCACCCGGCGAGGCGGAAGCGCGCGACGATCGGCAGGCCCGACAGGCGCGGCAGCGCGAACACCGCGACGGCCGCCAGCAGGCCGGCGGCTGCGACGACGAAGAAGCCCGCCCGGAACCAGCCCTCGATGCGCGAGACGCCGAGCGCCACGGACGCGAGCGGCGTCATTGCTGCGCTGTCGAGCAGGCCGAGGAGGAAGAGCGAGAGGGCGACCGCCCCGATCGAGGCGCGGCGGCGCCTGCAGCGCCGGACGACGGCGACGCGGATCACCTCGTCGCACCGGCCGGGCAGTGCGAGCCCGCCGACGGAGGCGGCGCCGCCCGCTGCCGCCAGGGTCAACACCGCCGGCCGCTGGCCGTCGCGGAACAGGCGCTGCCAGCCCCACGCCTTGGCGGCATACGCCGCGAGCATGACGAGCGCGGCAACCCCCACGAGCCAGAGATTCGCGTGATGGAGTGGCCACCCCGCGAGGGCGAAGTGACGCACGACGAGCGCAGCGACAACCGCTGCAATGCCGACGAGTGTGATGTTGAGGAGCCGCTTCAGCTGTTCCAACTACGAGTTCATCGGCAGGTGTGCGCTTACGTTGTACCCGAGTTCTCCCCTGACCGAGGGAGCACGCGCTCCGAGATGCCGCCGAGCGCCTGCGTCAGCTCGCTCGGGATCACCCACACCTTGTTCGCGTCCCCCTGTGCGATCTGGGGCAGAACCTGCAGGTACTGGTAGGCGAGCAGCTGCGGATCGGGGTTCCCCTCGTGGATCGCCTTGAACACGGTCTCGATCGCCTTCGACTGCCCCTCGGACGAGAGAATCGCGGCCTGCTTCTGACCCTCCGCCTTGAGGATCGCCGCCTGTTTCTCGCCTTCCGCCTGCAGGATCGCCGCCTGCTTGACGCCCTCCGCCTGCAGGATCGCAGCCCGCTTCTCCCGGTCGGCGCGCATCTGCTTCTCCATCGTGTCCTTGATCGACGGCGGCGGGTCGACCGCCTTCAGCTCGACCCGGTGGACGCGGATCCCCCACTTCCCGGTCGCGTCGTCGAGGATCCCGCGCAGCTGGTCGTTGATCGAGTCACGCGAGGTCAGCGTCTGCTCGAGCGTCATGCCACCGATCACGTTTCGCAATGTCGTCACCGTGAGCATGTCGATCGCGTCGACCGGGTTCGCGATCTCGTACGTCGCGGCCTTTGGGTCGGTGACCTGGAAGTAGATGACCGAGTCGATGTTGACGACGAGGTTGTCCTGGGTGATCACAGGCTGCGGATCGAACGACATCACCTGCTCGCGCAGGTCGGCGAGCGGCCGCACGCGGTCGATGAACGGGATCACGATCGCGAGCCCCGGCGTGAGCGTTCGCGAATAGCGGCCGAGCCGTTCGACGACGCCTGCGCGGGCCTGTGGGATGACGCGCAGCGTCCGCGCGAGGACGACGAGCACGAAGAGCACGAGAACCGCCAGCACGATCAACCCAGCCAAGGAGACCTCCTATTCGGCGACCAAGGCGGTCGCACCCTCGATCTTGACGACGTCGACTGTCGCGCCCTCGGCGTACACGTCGCCGTCGAGGTAGGAGCGTGCCGACCATTCCTCCCCGCCGATGCGCACTCGCCCACCCGCGGCGTCGACTCGTCGCGTCACCGTTGCCTTCCGGCCGACGAGCGCGTCCGTGCCCGTGCGCGACAGCGCGGGCAGTTTGAGGTGGCTGCGCGCGATCGGCCGCAGGACCCCGAGTGACGCCACCGATCCGGCCAGGAAGACGAGGACCGCGATCACGGTATTGGCGCCGACCGCGGCGGCGGCCGCGGCGGCCGCTGCGGCGAGCGCCACGGGGCCGAGGAAGAAGAGACCGGGCGTCAACAGCTCACCGATCGCGAGCACGGCGGCAATCACGACCCACACGAGCCAAGCCACGAGATTGACTCTAGATCAGCGCCAGGAGTGCGCGCAGGTCGGCGATCGCCGACCGCTCCGGGTACCGGCCTTCACGATCGACGAGCACGGCGCGCATCCCGACTGCGGTCGCCCCGTCGACATCGTCCTCGATCGTGTCGCCGACCATGAGCGCGTCGCCCGGCGCGACACCGAGCAACTCGAGCATGCGCCGGAAGATCGCCTCGTGCGGCTTGGTCTTCCCGTGGGCACGAGAGGTGAGGACAGCATCGACCGCCAGCCCGTGGTGGCCGACGAACTCGTCGAGGTCGCGCGCGCTGTTCGAGAGCAATCCGAGCTTCAGGCCTCGGGTGCGCAACGCGGCGAGCGTCGGCAAGGCGTCCTCGTAGAGCTCGAAGTGGTGGGCGTGCGCCCAGGCTCCCTCCATCTCGCACGCTGCGGCGTACGTGTCGCCGATGCCGCCCATGCCTTCGATGATCCGCTGTGTGAAGCGGATCCAGATCTCCTCGTCGTGGTCGAGCTCGGGGTGGCGCTTCAGATCGACGAGGGCGGCGCGGCGGGAGTCGTCGTAGCTTGCTGGATCGAGCACGAGCCCGTACCGCGCGCCGAGGCGCTGGTAGCCCTCCGGCCCGAGGTCGGGGCCCGGCTTGGCGAGCGTGAAGTCGACGTCGAACACGACGGCGCGAACGGGCACGCGCGCGACGATAGCCTCGAGCGGTGACGGCTCCGCGGCAGAGCACGTTCGTGGCGTTCTCGAGCCGCGACTTCCGCCTCCTCTGGGGCGGCCAGACGGTCTCGTTCCTGGGCGACGCGGCGTTCATCGTCGCGCTCGGCTGGAGGGTCACCGAACTGACGGGAAAGGCGAGCTCCCTCGGGTTCGTGCTGGCACTCGAGTCCCTGGCCATGCTCGTGACGCTCCTGTGGGGCGGCGTGCTTGCCGACCGTCACTCCCGTCGCCTCCTGATGATCGGTTCCGACGTCGCCCGCGCGTGCGTGATCGCGACGTTCTTCGGCCTCGAGGCGACCGGGCACGTCAATCTGCAGGTGATCCTGGTCCTCGCGACGCTGTTCGGGCTCGCGGACGGCTTCTTCCAGCCCGCCTTCTCGGGGATCGTGCCGCTCGTCGTCGAGCAACCGATGCTTGCTTCCGCGAGCTCGTGGCTCGGAGTGGCGCGGAACAGCAGCGCGATCGTCGGCCCCGGCGTCGCCGCGGCGCTCTACCACACGTCTGGCCCGTCCGTCGTCTGGGCGCTCGAGGCCGCGTCGTTCCTCGTCTCGGCGGCGGCGCTCTGGCTGGCGCGTCCGCGGGTGTTCGAGCCCGGCCCGGCGCTCGGCATGCGACGTGAGCTCGGCGAGGGCCTGCGCTACGTCATGAGCGAGCCGTGGATCTGGACCGGGATCGCGGCCGCGACCGTGATCCTGATGGTCGCGATGGCGCCGTTCACAGCGCTCCTGCCGCGCGTGGTGCAGGCGCATTACCACCGCGGTGTCGGCTCGTACGGCGCGATCTTCAGCGCCATGGCGGCGGGGATGGTCGTCGGCTCCCTGGTCTGGGCGAAATGGCACCCGTCGCGCTTCCGAATCATCGTCTGCTTCGCGGCGTTCGGGATCAACGACATCGGCATCGTCGTGCTCGCGCTGTCACCGTGGTACAGCGTCGCGCTGGCGGCAGCTGCGTGGCGCGGGCTGTGGATCGGGGTCGGCATCTCTGCGTGGACGACGCTGATGAGCGAACTCGTCCCGGAGCGCTTGCTGTCACGTGCGTCGAGCATCGACTTCTTCGGCTCGATCGGCCTGACACCCGTCGGCTACGTGCTCGCGGGGGTGGTTGCGACCCGGGTGTCACCGACGACGGTGCTCGCTGCCGGGGGCGCCGCCGGGGCCCTCCTCTGGTTCGCGCCGCTCACTTGGCGGCAGGTGCGCGCACGGGCGTAAAGGGGAGACGGCGCGGGGGAAACGGTGTCTCCCCCGCGCGTATCGGGGTGCCCAGATTCGAACTGGGGACCTCTCCGACCCGAACGGAGCGCGCTACCAGGCTGCGCCACACCCCGAATCGGGTCATAGGGTAGCTCTTCCCCTCCGTCACGAGGATCGACTATCCTGAGTCCACCATGAGCTACTCGGTGACAGGACGAGGCGCGTGACGAAGACGCCCGTCCTTCCTGCCGATGAGCCGGAGACCTCGCCCGCCAGCGTGCCCACGCGGCGGGCTTTTTCGTTCATGGAGACGGAAGGAGCAAGATGGCGAACCACCTGACGCCGGAGGAGCTGTCCAAGGAAGTCGGCATCGACCGTGAGGAAGTGATCCGGATCTGCCTCGAAGAGCACGTCCCGATCTACCACGGGAAGATCGACAAGTTCCTCTTCCAGGCACAGCTGCAGGCGCTCGGGGCGTTCCCCGCGCACAACTAGCCGAACGGCGCGCTACTTGGAGGCCGCGGCCCGCTTGCGGGGCGCGGCCTTCTTCTTTTCGGCGGGTTTCTTCGCCGAAGCTGCGGCGACGGACGCGCGCAGCGCCTCCATCAGGTCGACGACCGGCGTCGGCGCCGGCTCCTCCGGCAGCGCGATCTCGTGTCCCTCGAGCTTCGCCTCGAGCAGCTCGCGCATGCGCTCCCGGTACTCGCTCTTCAGGGCTACCGGATCGAACGGCGCAGCGAGCGACGCGATGATCTGCTTCGCGAGCTCGAGCTCCGGGCCTTTGACCTCGGACCCGGCGACCGCCTCATCGATCTCGGCGTGGTCCTTGACGTCCTCGTGAACGAAGAGCGTCTCGAGCGCGAGCGCATCGCCCATCGGGCGAATCAGGCACAGCTTCTCCTTCCCCGCCAGGACGAAGCGGCCGAGTGCTGCGACGTTCGCGTTCGTCATCGCCTCGTGGAGGAGCACGTAGGGCCGCCGGGCCGCCTCGGCGCCCGCGGGCACGAGGAAGTACGTGCGGTCGAAGTAGACGGGATCGACATCGGCGAGCTCCACAAAGCTGCCGATCTCGATCGAGCGGCTCGTGTCGTGCTGCTCGATCGCCTCGAGGTCGGCGTCCTCGACCATGACGAACTGCCCCTTCGCGACCTCCCAGCCGCGCACGAGCTCGTCGGACTCCACGTCGCGCTCGTGCACCGGGCACCAGCGCTTCTGCTTGATCGGCGTGCCACATTCGCGGTGCAGCATCCGGAACGACACGTCCGACTGGCGGGCAGCCGGCTTCGTCGCCGGGGCGAGCCCGACGGGGATGTTCACGAGACCGAAGCTGATCGAGCCGTTCCAGGTTGTGCGCATGTGCTCCCTCAATTGTACGCGGGGCAACCCGATTTCGCCCTCGCATCCAGTGTTCCTGCGGATATGTTCTGCCGAGACGTGGCTGAAACGCGGACGATCGCCAACCTGTGGCGGAACGCAGTCGCCGCCGGCCACCAGGATCCGGCCTACCTCTACGAGTCCGAAGGCGAATGGCGCGAGCTCTCGCGTGCCGACGCGGCGGAGACCGTCGACGAGCTGGCGAACGGGCTGCTCGCGCTCGGCGTGCGCAAAGGCGACTCATTCGCACTCCTTGCGCGCACGACCCTCGAGTGGTCGCTCTTCGACTTCGCGCTCGGCCTTGTTGGTGCCGTCGGAGCGCCGATCTACTCGTCGAGCTCGGCGCACGACGTGCAATACGTCCTCGACCACTCCGACGCCGTGGGCGTGCTCGTCGAGGACCACGAACAACGGGCGAAGGTCGCCGGGTTCTCGGGCCACGTGATCATGTTCGACGAGCTCGAAGCACTGCGCGCCCGCGGGCGCGAGTGGGCGGCGGCGCATCCCGGCGACCTCGCCGCCCGCGCCGACTCGATCGACGAGGACGACCTGTTCACGTTCATCTACACGTCGGGAACGACGGGGCCGCCGAAGGCCTGCATGATCCGCCACCGCAACTACTACGCGATGGTGCAGAAGAGTGACGAGATGGAAGACCGGCTACTTCAGCCCGGCGACCTGATGTTGCTCTACCTCCCGCTCGCGCACAACTATGGCCGCCTGCTGCACCTGTCTGCCGCGTATCTCGGGTTCACGATCGCGTTCCTGCCCGACCCGCTGCGGGCCGCGACGGAGCTGCCGCGCGTCCGCCCGACGCTCTTCCCGAGCGTCCCGCGCGTCTACGAGAAGATCCACGCCGCCGTGCTCGCAGGCTTCGACGAGCGGGCCGGAGTGCAACGGCGCATCGTCGACTGGTCGCTCGGCGTCGGCCGGCGTGTGTCGAAGCTGCGGCAGGCGAAGCAACCGGTGCCGCCGCTGCTCGCCGCACAGCATCGCGTCGCCGACCGCCTCGTCTTTTCGAAGGTGAAAGAGAGGCTCGGCGGCCGGCTGCGCGTCGCGAACGCCGGCGGGGCGCCTCTCTCGCGTGAGATCGCGGAGTTCTTCCACGCGATCGACATCCTCGTGCTCGAGGGCTACGGCCTGTCCGAGGTGACGACCGCGGCGACCGTGAATCGCCCGGGCGCCTTCAAGTTCGGCACCGTCGGGAAGCCGCTACCGGGCGTCGAGCTCCGCGTTGCGGATGACGGCGAGATCCTGATCCGCTCGAACACCGTCTTCGCCGGCTACTACCGCGACGAGGATGCGACCCGAGAGACCATCGACGACGAGGGGTTCGTGCACACCGGCGACGTCGGCCACCTCGACGAGGACGGGTTCCTCGTCATCACCGACCGCAAGAAGGACATCATCGTCACCGCCGGCGGAAAGAACGTTGCGCCGCAGAACCTGGAGAACGAGCTGAAGGCGCACCGAGTGATCTCGCAGGCTGTCGTGGTCGGCGACCGCAGGCCTTACATCGCCGCCCTCGTCACCCTCGACGCCGAGGCGACGAACGACATGTCGGCCGACGCGGCCCAACGCGCGGTGCAGGGGGCAGTCGACGCAGTGAACGCCGACCGCTCACGTTACGAGCAGATCAAGCGCTTCACGATCGTGCCGCGTGAGTTCTCGGCCGACCACGACGAGATGACGCCGACGCTGAAGCTCAAGCGCAAGGTCATCCTCGACCACTTCGCCGACGACGTGGCGCGGCTGTACGACTGACGGCTCGATGCCGTCAGTCGTACGCAACCTGGTTTCCGCGCAGCGGAACCAGGTTGCTGACTGACGCCGGGCGCAACGACATTCATCCTGGTTCCGCCTGCGGCGGCAACCAGGATGTATCTAGAGGATTCTGCGCGCGCCGACGAAGGTCGCGGCGTACCACGACTCGTCGAGGCTGGAGATCTTCACGACGTCGCCGGTGTGCGGCGCGTGCACGAACTGGTCGCCGCCGACGTAGATGCCGACGTGCCCGAGCCCGTCGAAGAACACGAGGTCGCCAGGCTGCAACTGGTCACGCGACACCGGCACGCCGTAGCTGTACTGCGCGTACGAGGAGTGCGGCAGCCCGACCCCGACCTGCGCATACGCCCACATCACGAGACCCGAGCAGTCGAAGCCACCCGGCGCCGAACCGCCCCACACATATGGCTGACCGAGCTCCCCAAGTGCCACTCCAACGACGCCACTGTGAGTCGGTGGCGGCGCGACGATCGTGTCGGACTCTGGAGTGACGGCCGAGATTCCGACCACCGTCGAGGACGCCTGCTGAAACGCCGAAGCCTGCTCCTCCCTCAGACGCTGCCTGGCCGCAGCCGCAAGCTGGCGCTGCTGCGCGGCTTGCTCGGCGACGAGTCGCGCAATCTCACCCTTGAGTGATGAGTAGAGCCGCTCTTGCTCCGCAATCTTCGACTCGATGTCGCGCTTCGCAGCCGCGCGCTGCGCGACCACCTGTGCCTGCGCGTCGTGCGCGCGCTTCAGGACGTCGCCGCTGTGCTTGATCAACACGCGGAAGTGCTTGACCTCTGCGAGCACATCGGTGTCGGCTTGCGTGACCGACTTCGCGTTGTCGATCCGCGTGATCATGTCGTCGAGGCTCTTCGCACCGAGGACGACCTCGAGCGTCGACTCCTGATCCGAGGTGTACAGCGCAACGAGGCGCTGCGCGATCGTGCGTTGCCCGGCCTTGAGATTGTGCTTCGCGACGCGGAGCTCACGACGGTTCTCCCGGACATCGCGCTGGATCTGCGCCAGGCGCGCGTCTGCTGCGTCGAGCTGCGACCTCGCGCGCTCGAGCGAGTCGGACAGCTGCGCGAGCTTCGACATGGCCTGCTGCGCCTGCGCCCGTTTCGAGGAAACCGACGGGTCGGCGAATGCGGGGACTGCGACCAAAAGGGCCAAGCAGATCCCGGCGAGAACATACGGCGCCTGTCCCAGCCTACGAATGACGACCCCCGGACCGGGGACGGGACGGGCGCACCGGTAGGGGCCGGTGCGTCACGAGGCGGGAGCGTACCAGCGTCCGCGGACGAGCGTCAATCGACTACCTGCGCAAACGTAGTGCTTTCTACGGCTGGACGCGGCTTCCTTCTCCCCAACTATGGTACGGTCCGCCCCTCGTGCTTGGGCAGGCACACACGCCGCGGCGGCGGTTCTTGCCGGTTGTCGCCCTGACACTGGCAGTGATGGCAGCTCCGGCTGTCAGCGGCGCGAATCCATCGCACCATGTTTCGTCTCTGCGCGCGCGTGACGCAGAGATCATGGCGCGTTCACGCTCTGCGGTTCTGGGGCTCTACGCGATCGACCATCGGCTCGCGGTTGCGAACACGCAGCTCGCGAGCCTTCACCGACGTACGCAGTCGCTGCAGGCGGAGCGCGCACTTCTGCAGCTGCAGATCCGCATAGCGCGTCGCAGCACCGCGGTCGCCGAGGGTGCGCTTGCGCATCGGCTCCGCGCGCTCTACGAGGAGGGTAACGTCGAGCCAATCGAGATTCTCCTCGGCTCGAAGAACCTCGACGACGCGATGACGAACCTCGACAGCCTGTCACGCATGTCACAGGAAGGCGAGAACGATCTCGCGGATCTCAAGGCTGCGAAGGAGCAGCTCGCGGTGGCAGCGCGGAGCCTGGTGCGGCGTGAGTCGGCACTCGCCGCGGCGACGCACGCTGCGGAGGCCTCGGCCTCTGCACTCGCGTACGCGCGTGCGCAGAGGTCCGCGTACATCGGCTCGCTCGCCGCCCAGCACCGGATGACGCGCAGCGCGATCGCCACCCTCGTCGCACGCGCACGCCAAGCTCAAGCGCGGAGCGTGGTCGTCGCAGCGGAGTCCGCACCCGCGAGCGAAGCCGCGACCTCGGCGAGCGAGACAAAAGCTTTCCCGGCAGGTCGTGCGCTCACCGTCGTCGCGACGGGGTACTCGCTGGCCGGGAGGACGTCGACGGGCCTTCCGGTCGGGTGGGGCGTGGCAGCGGTCGACCCGTCCGTGATTCCGCTCGGCACGCACATGACGGTGCCGGGTTACGGTGAGGCAGTCGCTGCGGACATCGGTGGTGCGGTGCGCAACGCGGTGATCGACCTGTGGTTCCCGACCATCGGGCAGGCGAACGCATGGGGTCGGCGTTCGGTGACAATCGTTCTGCACTGACGATCTGGAGCTACACTTCGCCGTCCTGTCCCCTCGCCCAGGCAGGCTGAGCTGACCAAGACGGAACCCGAAGCGCAGTTCATCGATCCGCGCGTTCTCCTCGTCGACGACCACGACCTGTTCCGCGCTGGGTTGCGCAACCTGCTCGAGGAGCAGGGCGTGCAGATCGCGGGAGAGTGCGCCAACGGAACGGACGCTCTGCGCGCCGTTCGCGAGTTGGCGCCGGACGTGGTCGTGATGGATCTCAACATGCCGGGGATCAGCGGCGTCGAGGCGACCCGTCAGATCTCGATGATCGCTCCGCTCACCCGCGTGCTCGTGCTGACGATCTCCGACCAGGACGCCGACGTGATGGACGCGATCCTCGCCGGCGCGTGTGGCTACCTCCTGAAGGACGCATCCATCAACGAGCTGCTGCACGGGATCAGGTCGGCCGCAGTCGGAGAGTCACTTGTCTCCCCCACGATCGCCGCGAAGGTGCTGCAGCGGGTGCGCGCGTCCAGCGCATCGCGTCACGAGGCGGACGTGATCCAATCCCAACTTTCCGACCGCGAGGTCGAGGTGCTGAAGCTGATCGCGAACGGGAAGGACAATGCGATGATCGCCGCCGAGCTGCACATCAGCCCGAAGACGGTCAAGAACCACATCTCGAACATCCTGATGAAGCTGCAGATCGAGAACCGCATCCAGGCGGCGGTGTTCGCGGTGCGCTCGGGGATCGTCTAAAGACGCTCGTCCCGAAAGCGATTCGAATGCCGGCGCAGCTCTGCGAGCACCGCGCGAAGCTTCGAGAGTGCATCGGCGTTGCCGTCGAGCCGGCGCGTCAGAGACGCTAGCTCGCGCGCGTTCTCCGCAGGGTCACCGTGCTCGATTCCCTGCGTCACCTGAGCGATCTTCCGTTCGAGCCGGGAGCGCTCCGCCTCGAGCTCGAGCGCCTGGGCGTAGCCGTCCGTGAGCGTGCGCTCGATCTGCGCGAGGTCGTTCGTCTCCGAGGAGATCATCGTCTGGATTGCATCTAGCAGCTCGGTCATGCGGCTCCGGGGATTGTTCGCCGCGCGGTCGATCGGCGGCAAGGGCCGCGAGGCCCATCTTCGGCTCATCTGGGACCCAGCCGTCGTCAGGTGAGGCGGTCACAATGCGCAGGTGAGGAAGGGGCTCGCGCTTGTCGCGCTCGCACTGGCGCTGTCGCAGCAGGCGCTCGCAGGTGACGTTCCGCTCCCGACCCGTCTCGCGAGCGCGCTCGCCGTGCGGGGCAACTCGCCGGCGATGTCCGCAGCCCTGGCGGTCGACCTGGAGTCGGACGGCGTCGTCTTCGCCCGCCACGCCGATCTTTCGCTCGCACCCGCGTCGAATGAGAAGTTGCCGGTTACGTTCGCCGCGCTACGCGAGCTCGGGCTCTCGTACCGTTTCAAGACGGAGGTCCTCGGCCGAGGCGCCCAGGAAGGGACGGTCTGGCACGGCGATCTCTACCTCAAGGGTTTCGGCGACCCGACGCTGACGAGTGCAAGGCTCGGACGGCTTGCACGCGCAATCGCGGATACCGGCATCACGCGGGTCGCTGGACGGCTGTACGGCGACGAGACGTGGTTCGACTCGAAGCGCGCCGCACCGGGCTGGAAGATCGGATACCTCGTCTTCGAGTGCCCACCGCTCTCGGCGCTCGTCATCGATCGCGCGGTGTACGACGGTCACGTCGCGGCCAGACCCGCACTCGCCGCGGTCGGGACGTTCCGCCGGCTGCTGCGCGGTTTCGGCGTCACGACGGGGCCGGTTGGTGTCGGGCGTGCGCCGGCGTCGGCGTCGGTGCTCGCAACGAGCGAGTCGGCGACTTTGCGCAACGTGATCGCCGTCATGGATCGCGACAGCGACAACTTCCGGGCCGAGATGCTGCTCAAGGACCTCGGCGCCGAGACCGGCACCGGGGGCACGAGCGCCGCAGGAGCCGCCGTCGTGCGCCGCGTCCTCGCCGAGGCGAACGTCCCGCTCGCCGGCGTCGTGATCGCCGACGGATCGGGGCTCTCGCTGCTCGACCGCCTGACGGCAACGGCGATTGGGCGCATCTTGACGACCGCGTGGAGCGACCCGACGCTCAAGGCTGCGTTCTGGACGGCTCTGCCGGCGGCAGGCGAGCAGGGCACCATGAAGCACCGGCTGGAGATGTCGCCCGCGCTCAGCGTGGTGCACGCGAAGACCGGCACGACGAACGAGGCATCCGCACTCTCGGGGTACGTCCGCAACCGCTTTGCGTTCGTGGTCGTCCAGAACGGCGCGCCCGTCGCTGCGACCGCGGCCCGCAAGGCCCAGGATCGCTTCGCGACCGCGCTCGCGCGGGTGTCAGCTACCGACTAGAGCCAACAGTTCCGGCTCGCCGAGCAGCGGCACACCCGCCTTCTCGGCCTTTGCCACCTTCGAGCCGGGCGACTCGCCGACGAAGACGCCGGTCGTTTTCTTCGAGACGTTGTCGGACACCTTCGCCCCCAGCGCTTCCAGCTTCGCGCGTGCCTCGTCGCGCGACATCGACTCGAGCGTGCCCGTGATCACGTACTGGTTTCCCGTCAGCGGGCCTTCCACCGGACGGTCCTCTTCGCCGGACTCGAAGCACAGACCGAGCGCGCGCAGTTCCTCGACGAGTCGGAGATTGTCCTCGTCGGCGAACCATTCGGCGATCGCCTCGGCGCGGTCGGGGCCGAAGCCGTCGATTTCGGCGAGAGCCTCCGGTGTCGCGGCAATCAAGGCGTCGACATTGCCGACGCGACGCGCGAGGTTCTGCGCGAGCACCCACCCGATCCCGGCGATGTTCAGCCCGAGCAGCACGCGTGAGAACGGCACACGGGTCCGAGACAATTCGATCTGGTCGATCGCGTTCGTCGCGGAGATTTCGGCAAAGCCGTCGAGTTCGAGCAGCTGCTCCTTCGTCAGCCGGTAGAGATCCGGCAGCGAGCGGACGAGCCCCCTGTCCCAGAGCACACGGATCGTCTGCTCGCCGACGCCGTCGATGTCGGCCGGCCCCTGCACCCAGTTGATCAGCGTCTCGAGGCCGCGCGAAGGGCAGGCGCGGTTCGGGCAGCGGTGCATCGCCTCGCCCTCCGGCTTCACGACCGGCGTGTCGCAAAGCGGGCAGCGCTCCGGCATCCGGAACTCCTTCGTGCCCTTGCGGTGCGCGCCGGCCGGTCCGACGATCTGCGGGATCACGTCGCCGGCGCGCTGCACGATCACGTCGTCGCCTTCGCGGATCTTCTTACGGTTGATGTCCTCCTCGTTGTGCAGCGTCGCGCGCGAGATCGTCACGCCGCCGACCTCGACCGGCTGCAAGATCGCCCACGGGTTGAGCGCGCCGGTCCGGCCGACCCGGATCATGATCTTCTCGAGCCGCGTCGTCGCCGTCATCGGCGCCCACTTGAACGCGCGCGCCCACCGCGGACGCTGGTGGAGGGCGCCGAGGCGTTGCTGCTGCGCGAAGTCGTCGACCTTGATCACGATCCCGTCGATCTCGTAGTCGAGGTCGGCTCGCCTGCGCTCCCAGGCGCGGCACGCCTCCGCGACCGCGTCGATCGACTCGAGGCGCTCCGCGAACGGGTTGATCGGAAAGCCGTGCTTCTTCAGCCAGGCGAGCGTCTGCCAATGAGTGGCGAGCGACACCCCGTCGTGGACGCCGATGCCGTAGGCCCAGAACGACAGGGGGCGAGCCGCAGTGATGCGCGAGTCCTTCTGGCGCAGTGATCCGGCAGCGGCGTTTCGCGGGTTCGGCGTCGGCTTCTTCCCTTCGCCGAGCAGACGCTCGTTCAGCGCGCGGAAGCCGGAAAGCGGCATGTACACCTCGCCGCGCACCTCGAGGAGCGCCGGCGCGTCGTCGCCGAGCAGGCGTAGCGGGATCGCGTTGATCGTGCGCAAGTTGACGGTGACGTCCTCCCCGGTCTCGCCGTCGCCCCGGGTGGCACCGCGGGTGAAGACGCCGTTCTCATAGGTGAGGTTGATGGCGAGGCCGTCGATCTTCGGCTCGAGCACGTAGCCGACGCCGTCGTCGGTCTCGAGGCGCTTGCGCACGTCGTCGGCCCACCTGACGACCGCTTCGTCAGTCGTGACCTTCTCCAACGACCCCATCGCGGTCAGGTGGCGTACCTTCTGAAATCGCTCGCTGGCGGGAGCGCCTACGCGCTGCGTGGGCGAGTCAGGCATGACGAGCTCGGGCTGTTCCTGCTCGAGCTCGAGCAACTCGTCGTAGTGCCGGTCGTAGGTCGCGTCGTCGACGGACGGGTCGTCGAGCACGTGGTACTCGTGAAGCCAGCGGTTGAGCAGCGAGCGAAGCTCGGCAGCGCGGGCGGATGGATCAGACAAGGTCGAGCAGCTCCTGGGCTTCGTGGATCACGACGTCGGCGTCGGTCAGCTTCTCTGCGTCGTGGATCCGCCCCCAGCTGACGCCGATCGCGCCCAGGCCGCCTGCTTTCGCCGCCTGCATGTCGAACGGCGAGTCGCCGACGTACACCGCCTCGTGCGGAGTTGCGCCGAGCCGTTCGAGCGCGAGCAGGAGCGGGGCCGGGTGCGGCTTGTGCTCGGCCGTCTCGTCGCCGCCGACCACCGTCTCGAACAGGTGCTCGATCGGAACCCGGTCGAACGCCAGGTCGACGGTCACTCGGCGCTTGGCGGTGACGACGCCGAGACGGTGGCCACGGTCGCGAAGCTCGTCGAGCACGACGTCCATCCCCTCGCAGACCGCGATCGTGTCGTGCAGCGGCTCGTTGTGGGCGCGGTAGACGCGCACGAGCTCGTCGACGCGACCGGGATCGAGAGCCTGCATCTGCGCCTCGAGCCCGGGCCCGCCGACGGCGGCGAGCAGCTGGGCGTCGGTGTATTCGCCGCCGAGCACGGTCTCCGCGGCGTGGCGCATGGACGCGAGGATGATCGCGCCGGTGTCGACGACGGTGCCGTCGAGGTCGAACAGGACAACCGGGTAGCGCACCCTAGAGGCTCGGTGGGGATTGGGGTGCGGGTGAGGATGGGCCAGACCAAGCGGTTGCTACGGGCGAGCTCGACGCGGCCGAGCCGCGCCGTGTCTCGCCCACCATCCACGTGTGCCCGCAAATCCCCATCGAGCCTCTTAGGTTAGAGACGCAGCGTGTCGCGAAGCTGGTCGATCAGTTGCCGCCGGGGTGGCTGCGGCGTGAGAAACGCGGCGACGCGCTCGGCCTCTTCCGGCGAGAGGGAGACGGCGGCGTCTGCGGCGTCCACCGACCAAATGCTGAAGCGCACCTGCGGTGCGGTCTCCTCGTCGCCGAAGTAGCGGGAGACGCGGAGCGCCTTCTGCGCGTCCGCCTCGACGCCCGGGTGCGGCGCGAAGAACTCGACGAGCTTCCGCCGTTGCGGCGCGGCGCACCACGGGCAGTAGCGGAACCTGTCCTCGACGCCGTTCCCGCACCCGCGGCACGTCTTCACGTGCACATTCTCTGCCCCGGACGTGCCTGGATCAACCATGTCCCGGGGACAGTCCCCGGGACATGGCTCAGTACGACACGTGCGTGAGGTACAGGCCGTGCGGCGGGGCGGTGGCGCCCGCCTCGCTGCGCGGGCGCCCCTCGAGGAGCGGGGCGAGGTCGCGACCCTCGAGCATCGTCCCCACGAGCGTCCGCACCATGTGGCGCAGAAATGAGTCGGCCGTGATCTCGAACGTGACGACGTCGTCGTCGAGCTCGACCCACCGCGCCTGCTCGACGACGCGCACGAACACCTCGTGCCGCGTCTCGGTCGGTGTGAATGCCCGAAAGTCGTGCCTACCGACGAGCGCCTGCGCGCTCGCATCGGCCGCTGCGACGTCGAACGGCCGCGGCCACCACAACGCCCGCCTCGCCTCGAGTGCCGATCGTTCGCGCCGCCGCCAGAGCCGGTAGCGATACGACCGCGAACGAGCATCGAACCGCGCGTGGAACGTGTCCGCGGCCCGCTCGGCGCGTACGACCGAGAGGTCGTCAGGAAGCGCCGCGTTCAGCGCCTCCGAGGCACGCTCCGCAGGCGGGCCGCCGGCGACAGCCGCGGACGCGACGTTCGCGAGGGCATGGACACCCGTGTCCGTCCTCCCCGCGACCGCGAGACCCTCCACGGAGCCGTAGAGCTCCCCCAGGGCGCGCTGCAGCTCCCCCTCCACCGTCCGCTTCGCCGGCTGTCGCGCCCAGCCGCGGAAGCCCGTGCCGTCGTACTCGACCGTTAGCTTCAACCGCACGTCAGGCACTCCTGACTGTTCTTGTAAGGCGTTCCTGATGCTCTAGTCACTTGGCATCGGTTCGCTACACTCTACTCGATGTCCGACGAGCATCACTTCCTCCTCCAGCGCGTCCAACCGGCGATGGTCGGGCTGATCGACGGCTCGCTCTCGACGTTGGCACCGATCTTCTCGGTCGCGATCGTGAGCCACAAGCCGATCTACGCCTTTGCCGCCGGCCTCGCGACGTCGATCGGCGCGGCGATCTCGATGGCGTTCTCGGAAGGGCTCTCCGACACCGGCGAGCTGACCGGGCGCGGCAGTCCTGCGCTTCGGGGCTCGATCACCGGCGTCGGGACGTTCCTCGGCGGGATCCTGCACACGCTCCCGTTCCTGTGGAACAACTACCACGGGGCGCTCGTCACCGCGGCGGTCGTCGTCGCGTTCGAGCTGATCGGGCTGGCGTGGATCCGGTGGCGGTTCTTCGGGACGAGCTTCGTGAAGTCACTCGGGCTCGTCAGTGCTGCGGGGGCTGTCATCGCCCTCGTCGGCGCTCTCGTCGGCGCCGGCGTCTGACGCGTCAGCGTCAGACGCCAGGGTGTCTGACACTTCAGTGTCAGACACCTCTTCGGCTTCGTCCTGAGCTTGATCAGGGGTGTCAGACACTCCGCTTCGCGCTTCGCGCTCGGCCGCCACGTACTCCTCGTCGACGAGCTCGAGGTACGCCATCTCGGCAGAGTCCCCCGCCCGCGGGCCGAGCTTCACGATGCGCGTGTAGCCGCCCGGACGGTCCTTGAAAAGCGGGGCCACCTCGGCAAAGAGCTTGTGCACCACGTCGCGGGAGCGCAGAAACGACGTCGCCTGCCGACGCGCGTGCAGATCGCCGCGGCGGCCGAGCGTGATCATCTGCTCGGCCAGCGGCTTCACCGCCTTCGCCTTGGTGACCGTCGTCCTGATCCGCCCGTGCTCGATCAGCGCGCCCGCGAGGTTCGCGTACAGGGCGCGGCGGTGTGCCGAATCGCGCCCGAGCTTCTTCCCTGTCCTCGCGTGGCGCACGGTGAGCCTCTAGACCTCCGAGCCGTTCGACGAGCCGCCGCGGAGGTTGAGCCCGTGCTGCTGCAGGGTCTCCTTGACCTCCTCGATCGACTTCTTGCCGAAGTTCGGGATCGCAGCGAGCTCCGACTCCGACTTCGTCACGAGGTCGCCGATCGTCTCGATGCCGACGCGCTTCAGGCAGTTGTACGAGCGCACGCCGAGCTCGAGCTCCTCGATCGGGAAGTTCTCCATCCCGCCCGCGAGCGAGACGGACGCCGACTCGCCGGCACCGTCGGGCCCGGTCGAGGCGCTCTCACCGAAGCCCTCCATCTTCTCGAGGTCGGTGAAGATCGCCAGCTGCCGGATCAGGATCTCGGCTGCCTGGCCGATCGCGTCCTTCGGATCGAGCGAACCGTTCGTCGTGACGTCGAGGATGAGCTTGTCGTAGTCGGTGCGCTGACCGACACGCGCCGCCTCCACGTCGTATGCGACGCGGTTGATCGGCGAGAACATCGAATCGACCGGGATGACGCCGATCGTGTGCGCCTGGCCCCGGTTTCCCTCAGCGGGGACGTAGCCGCGGCCGCGGCCGATCGTCAGCGTGACCTCGAGGCGGCCCTTCGCCGAGAGGTTCGCGATCTCGAGCTCCGGGTTGAGGATCTCGAGGTCGGCGGGCGCCTCGATCTGGGACGCCGTCACGACGCCTTCACCCCGCTTGGTCAGCCTGACCTCTACCTCGGGCGACTCGCCGTGCAGGATGCAGACGAGCTGTTTGAGGTTGAGGATGATGTCGGTCACGTCCTCGCGGACGCCCGGCAGGGTCGTGAACTCGTGCGCGACGCCCTCGATCTTCACCGAGGTGACGGCGGCGCCCTCGAGGGATGAGAGCAGCACCCGGCGCAGCGAGTTGCCGAACGTGTAGCCGAAGCCGCGGTCGAGCGGCTCGATCACGAACACACCGCGGTTCTCGTTCACCTCTTCGTGCGTGATCTTCGGCACCTGGAAATCCTGAACGCGTACTGCCAACGTGGGTCCTTTCTTCCTGTGCGAGCGCTACTTGGAGTAGAGCTCGACGATCAGCTGTTCGGAAACCGGCGTGTCGATCTCGGCACGCTCCGGCCACTTGAGGACGGTGCCCGAGAGACCGTCGTGATCGGCCTGCAGCCACGGCGCGACCGCGGCGGTCAGGTCGGTGGCGTCACGGATGATCTGCTCGGCGCCCGAGCCCTGCTTCAGAGCGACCATGTCGTCGGGCTTCACCTGGTAGCTAGGGATGTTCACCCGGCGCCCGTTGACGGCGAAGTGGCCGTGGCGCACGAGCTGGCGCGCCTGGGCGCGTGAGGCGGCGAAGCCGAGGCGGTACACGACGTTGTCGAGCCGCGTCTCGAGCATGCGCAGCAGGTTGTCGCCGGTGACGCCGCCCTGTTTGTTCGCCTTCTCGTAGTACGTCCGGAACTGCGTCTCGAGCAGGCCGTAGTAGCGGCGCGCCTTCTGCTTCTCGCGCAGCTGGAGCAGGTATTCGCTCTGCTTGATGCGGCCGCGGCCGTGCTCGCCCGGCGGATACGACCGGCGCTCGATCGCGCACTTCTCGGTCAGGCAGCGCTCGCCCTTCAGGAAGAGCTTCATGCCCTCCCGGCGGCACTGCTTGCACTTCGGTGAACGGTCCCTCGCCACTACACACGCCTCCGCTTCTTCTGGCGGACGCCGTTGTGTGCCTGCGGCGAGACGTCCTTCACTCCGAGAATCTCGAGCCCCGCAGCCTGGAGCGACCGGATCGCCGTCTCGCGACCCGAGCCGGGCCCCTTGACGAAGACCTCGACCTTCTGCAGCCCATGCTCCATCCCCTTGCGCGCTGCGGCGTCTGCCGTCACCTGCGCCGCGAACGGCGTCGACTTGCGCGAGCCCTTGAACCCGGCCGAGCCGGCGGACTCCCACACGATCACGTTCCCGTCCTTGTCCGTCAGGGCGACGATCGTGTTGTTGAACGACGTCTTGATGTGGGCCTGGCCGATCGCGATGTTCTTGCGGACGCGGCGGCGGGTCCGGCCGCGCGTGGCAGCAGCTCGGCGTGGCGGCGCCACTACGTCTTCGCCTTCTTCCCGCGGCCGACGGTCTTCTTCGGGCCCTTCCGCGTGCGCGCGTTCGTCTTCGTGCGCTGGCCGCGCGCCGGCAGGTTGCGCCGGTGACGCAGGCCGCGGTAGGCGCCGATCTCGGACAGGCGCTTGATCGCCTGCGTCCGCTCGCGGCGCAGGTCACCTTCCACCTGGTAGTCCTGGTCGATCAGGTCGCGGAGCTTCGCGACCTCGTCCTCGGTCAGGTCACGGACCTTCGTGTCGCGCGAGAGTCCGAGCTTGTCGCAGATCTCCTGCGCAGTCGGCTGACCGATCCCGAAGATGTAGGTCAGCCCGATCTCGAGTCGCTTCTGGTTGGGCAGGTTGACGCCTGCGATACGTGCCAATGCTCTCCTATCCCTGACGCTGCTTGTGGCGCGGATTCGTGCAAATGACCATGGTGCGCCCATGCCGCTTGATCACGCGGCAGCGCTCGCACATGGGCTTGACAGATGGTCTGACTTTCATGGGCAGAAAAAGATGCGCACGGGCTTTCGCCTCGTGACGCGGGTTGTCATGGTACCAGGACCCTGTTCCCGGTGAGGATCCGCGGGCCCTCGGCGGTGATCGCCACCGTGTGCTCGAAATGGGCCGCCAGCGAGCCGTCGGCGGTCGAGATCGACCACTCGTCGTCATGGACGTACACGTCCGGGCCGCCGGCCGTGATCATCGGCTCGATCGCGATCGTCATCCCCTCTTTCAACTCGGGCCCGGCGTAGCTCGAGACGAAGTTCGGCACCTGCGGATCCTCGTGCATGGAACGCCCGACTCCGTGGCCGACCAGGCTGCGGATGACGCTGAACCCGGCGGCCTCGGTGACGGTCTGCACCGCCCGCGAGATGTCCCCGATCGTGTTCCCGACCCGGGCTTCCGCGATTCCCGCCTCGAGGGCCGCCTTGCACGTGTCGAGCAGGCGCTGGGCGTCCGGCGAGATCGACCCGACCGCGAACGTCCACGCCGAATCGGCGACGAACCCGTCCAGGGTCACGCCGACGTCGACGGAGAGGATGTCGCCGTTCTGAAGCTTCGCCTTGCCCGGGATGCCGTGCACCACCATGGCGTTCGGCGACAGGCAGGTCGCAGCGGGGTAACCCTTGTAGCCCTTGAAGGTCGGCTCACCGCCACGCGAGCGGATGTGCCCCTCGGCGACCTCGTCCAGCTCGGCGGTCGTGATCCCCGGGTCGATCTGCTCCTCGAGCAGCGCGAGGGTCTCGGCGACGACCACGCCCGCACGCGCCATCGTCTCGATCTCCTGCGCCGACTTGCGAATGATCATGCAGGCACCACCTGCTGCAGTGCGGCGGCGATCTCCGACCAGACCTGCTCGATCGACCGGTCGGCATGCAGCGGGATGAGCTTCCCGGTCGTGCGGTAGTGCTCGACGATCGGCTCGGTCTGCTCGTGATAGACCGCGAGCCGCTTTGCGATCACCTCGGCGGTGTCGTCCGAGCGCCCTTCGATCTCGGCTCGCTTGAGCGCGCGCTCCAACCCGATCTCGTCGGCAACGGCGAAGAAGAGAATCGCATCGAGCCCGCGGCCGATCGAGCTGAGCATCGCGTCGAGCGCCGCGGCCTGAACGAGGTTGCGCGGGAAGCCGTCGAGCACGAAGCCCTCCGCGGCGTCGGGCTCGGAGAGGCGTTCCTCGATCATCGCCACCGTCGTCTCGTCGGGCACGAGGTCGCCCGCGTCCATGATCGCCTTGACCTTCCGGCCGAGCTCGGTGCTCGTGTCGAGCGCCCGGAACATGTCGCCCGTGGCGACGTGCGGAATCTCGTACTCGGCCGAGATCCGCTTCGCCTGCGTGCCCTTGCCGGCCCCTTGCGGCCCCAAGACGAGCAAGTTCAACGCAGAAAGCCCTCGTAGGAGCGCATCATCATCTGCGACTCCATCTGGCGCATCGTGTCGAGCGCGACACCGACGACGATCAGGACGGACGTGCCCCCGAGCGCGCGCGAGGTCGCCTGCGAGAAGCCGAAGTGGTTGATGAAGACTGACGGGAGCACCGCGACGACCGCGAGGAACAGCGATCCGGGCAGCGTCAGGCGCGTCAGCACGCGGTCGAGGTACTGCGCGGTCGGCGGGCCCGGGCGGATACCGGGGATGTAGCCGCCGTACTTGCGCAGGTTGTCGGCCTGATCGACCGGGTTGAACTGGACCGCGGTGTAGAAGTAGGTGAAGACGATGATCAGCAACGCCTCGACGCCGAGGTACGTGTAGCCGTTGGGCGCGAAGTGCGTGTTGATGAAGGTCTGGGTGTTCGGCGCGAACGAGCTGATCGTCTGTGGAAGCGCGAGCAGCGCCGCGGCGAAGATGACCGGAATGACCCCCGCCATGTTGACGCGGAGCGGCATGTAGGTCGACCCGCCGGCCGTCTGACGCCGCCCGACCATCCGCTTCGCGTACTGGATCGGGATGCGGCGCTGCCCCTCCTGGACGAACACGACGGCAACGACGACGCCGATCGCGACGATCGGGAAGAACAGCTTCTCCAGCGGCCCGCCGTTGATCCAGGCGTTGATGCCCGACGGCGCAGAGGACAGGATCGACGCGAAGATCAGCAGCGAGATGCCGTTGCCGATCCCGCGCTTCGTGATCAGCTCTCCCATCCACATGAGGAGCGTCGTACCGGCCGTGAGCGTGACGATGATCAGCACGAGCCGACCCGGGTTCGACGGCAGCGCTCCCTCGTGGTGGAACAGGTAGGCGTAGCCCGCCGACTGCGCCGCCGCAAGGACGACGGTCAGGTAACGCGTGTACTGGTTGATCTTCGCGTAGCCGGACTCGCCCTCTTTCTGCAGCTGCTCGAGCGTCGGGATGACGACCGTGAGGAGCTGCAGGATGATCGACGCCGTGACGTACGGCATGATCCCGAGCGCGAAGATCGAGAAGCGCGAGAGAGCCGAGCCCGAGAACAGGTTGAGCAGGCCGAGCAGCGAGCCGCCCTTGCCGTTGAAGAAGTTCTCGATCTGGGCCGAGTCGACGCCGGGCGCCGGCATGAACGACCCGAGCCGGTAGGCGGCGAGAACCGCGGCCGTGAACAGGAGCCGGCGCCGGAGCTCCGGGACCCGCCACGCGTTGGCCAGCCAGGACAGCATTAGCTGTCCGGCGGGGTGTCTGACACATCAGTGTCTGACACCTTTGAGCGTCCTTCAGGACGCCGCTTCATGTTCTTCGGCTTTCTGATCTTCGGCTCCCGAAGCAGTGTCAAGGTCCCGCCGGCCGCCTCGACCTTCTCGCGCGCGGTCGCAGACGCGCCGTGAACCGTGATCTGGAGCTTCTTCGAAAGGTCGCCGACGCCGAGGAGCTTGACGTCCTTCCGGATCGAGCGGATGAGGCCCTTGGCCTTCAGCGACTCCGGCGTCACCTCGTCGCCCACCTCGAACCGCGCCTCGAGATCGCGGACGTTCACGGGCTGCGTGGAGGTGCGGAACGGTCCGATCGGCATCGCGTCTGCGGAGGTATTGCCGCGAAGCTTCGCCGTGCGCATGGTGAGCGGCATCTGGCCGCCCTCATAGCCGGCCCGCATCATGTGCGAGCCCGCACGCGACTTCTGACCCTTGATCCCGCGGCCCGAATACCGCCCCTTGCCGGAGCCCAGGCCGCGGCCGACGCGCTTTCTGTCCTTGCGCGCCTGGGCGGGCTTCAGGGTGGACAGGTTCAACTCACCGGCCATCAGCTCGTCTCCTCGACTTTCACCAGGTGACGCACCTTGCGCAGCATGCCTGCGAGGACCGGGCCGTCGTCGAGCTCGTTCGTCTTGCCGATCTTCCCGAGCCCGAGCGCGCGCAACGTCCCGCGGTGACGCTGGGACTGGCCGATCGCGCTACGCACCTGCGTCAGCTTCACCTTCGCCATCCGAGCTCACCTCCTCGGGGGCCGGAGCCTTGTAGGGAAGCACCTCTGAGATCTGCTTGCCGCGCGCCTTCGCGACTTCCTCCGGGCGGCGCAGCTGCCTCAGCGCAGCCTCGGCCGCCTTCAGCATGTTGATCGGGTTCGTCGTCCCGAGCGACTTCGCGAGCACGTCGCGGATGCCTCCAAGCTCGAGCACCGCGCGCACGCCGCCGCCGGCGATCACACCGGTACCGGGCGAGGCAGGGCGCAGCAGGACGCGCGCAGCATCGAACCGACCGAGTGACTCGTGGGTGATCGTCTGCCCGTGCTTCGGCACGGTGAACAGGTTCTTCTTCGCGTCGTCGACCGCCTTCGAGATCGCGAGCGGGACCTCGCGGGCCTTGCCGTAACCGACGCCGACCCGGTCGACCTCGTCGCCGATCACAACGAGAGCCGTGAACGAGAACCGCCGGCCGCCTTTGACGACCTTGGCGACGCGGTTGATCTCGACCACGCGCTCCTTGAGCTCACGCGTCTCCTGCACGTCGATTGCCACTAGAACGTCAGTCCTCCTTCGCGCGCGCCGTCGGCAAGAGCCTTGACGCGACCATGGAACAGGTAGCCGCCGCGGTCGAAGACGGCCGTCTCGATCCCGGCCTTCTTTGCCGCCTCGGCGAGGCGTTTCCCGACCTCGGCCGCCTGGGCACTCTTGTCGCCCTTGAATGTCTTCGGCAGGCCGGTCCAGGATGCGGACGCGAGCGTCTTGCCGGCCTCGTCGTCGATGAGCTGGGCGAAGATGCCGCGGTTCGAGCGGAAAATTCCGAGCCTGGGACGGTCCGCGGTGCCGCGAACCTTGCCGCGCACGCGGCGATGACGGCGCAGGCGTGCTTCGTAGGTCGAGAGGCTAGGCACGCTTTCCGACCTTCCTCCGGACGTACTCGCCCTCGTAGCGGATGCCCTTGCCCTTGTACGGCTCCGGCGGGCGCACCTTTCTGATCTCGGCGGCGGTCTGTCCGACGATCTGCTTGTCGATCCCGCGCACCACGATCTGCGTCGGGATCGGCACCTCGAACGAGATGCCTTCGCGCGGGGTGACCCGCACCGAATGCGAGTACCCGACCTGCAGCTCGAGGTTCGAGCCGGCGAGCGCAGCACGGTAGCCGACGCCCTGAATCTCGAGTCGCTTCTCGAAGCCGTTCGTGACGCCCTCGACCATGTTCGCGATGAGCGTGCGCGTGAGACCGTGCAGCGCGCGATCCTCGCCGCGCTCGGTCGGGCGCGAAACGGTGACGATGCCGTCGTCCTGCTGGATCTGCATCCGCGCAGGCACCTGCTGGCGCAGCTCGCCCTTCGGGCCGGAAACGGTCACACGGCCAGGGTCGACGGAGACGATCACGCCGGCGGGAACTTCGATTGGCTTCTTACCGATTCTGCTCACGGATCACCAGACGTAGCAGAGGACTTCTCCGCCGATGCCTTCCTTCTCGGCCGTGCGGCTCGTGACGACGCCGCGGGAGGTGGACATGATCGCGATGCCCATACCGCCGAGCACGCGCTGGCGGCGGTCCTTGCCGGCATAGATCCGCCGGCCGGGCTTGGAAACGCGCTTGAGCCCGCTGAGCACGCGCTCGCGGCCGCGTCCGTACTTCAGCTGGATGACGAGCGTTGGGTGGGTGCCTTCTTCCGAGAGGTGGAAGTCGCGGATGTAGCCCTCTTCTTTGAGGATTCGTGCGATCTCCACTTTCAACTTCGAGTTCGGCATCTCCACCGTGTCCTGCAGCGCCTTGTTGGCGTTGCGGATGCGCGTGAGCATGTCGGCGACGGGATCGGTCAGCATGGGTGCACCATCTCTCCTACCAGGAGCTCTTGGTCATGCCGGGGATCACGCCCTGGTGGGCGAGCTCCCGCAGGCAGATCCGGCAGAGCCCGAACTTGCGGAAAACGGCGCGCGGGCGACCGCAGCGGTTGCAGCGGGTGTAGTTGCGCACCTTGAACTTCGCGGGGCGGGCGGCCTTCACCCGGAGCGACTTCTTGGCCATCTGGTTACCTGTTCCCTCCGTCGGACGCAAACGGGAAGCCGAACGCGTCGAGGAGCGAGCGCGCCTCGACGTCGTTCGTCGCGGTCGTCGTGATCGCGACGTCGAGGCCGCGGATCTGGTTGATGCTGTCGTAGTCGATCTCGGGGAAGATGATCTGCTCGCGGATGCCGAGCGAGTAGTTGCCGCGCCCATCGAACGAGTCTGGGTTGAGGCCGCGGAAGTCGCGGATGCGAGGCAGCGCGATCGAGACCAGCCGGTCGAGGAACTCCCACATCCGGTCGCCGCGCAGCGTCACCCTGACGCCGATGGGCATTCCTTCGCGGATCTTGAACTGCGCGATCGACTTGCGGGCGCGGCGCACCTGTGCGCGCTGCCCGGCGATGATCGTCAACTCTTCGAGCGCTGCGTCGATCTGCTTCGCGTCGGTCTTGCCTTCGCCGACACCCATGTTGAGGGTGATCTTCTGAACCGTGGGCGACTGCATGATCGAGTCGAGCTGCAAGTCGTCCTTCAGCCGCGCGCGAATCTCGGCGTTGTACCGCTCCTTCAACCGTGGGGTGTGGGCCTCGACGGCGGCCATTACTTGTCGATCTCCTGTCCGCAGCCATCGCGCTTGCACACGCGCACCTTGATCTGCTCGCCGCCCTTCGCTTCCTTGAACCGGTAGCCGATGCGCGTCGGCAGCTTGCACGTCGGACAGACGAGCATGACGTTCGACGCCGAGACCGCCGAGGGGCGGTCGATGATGCCGCCAGGCGCCATCTGTGTCCCGCCCATGCGCGACGAATCGCGCATCGGACGCGGCTTCTGGTGCCGTTTCATCAGGTTCAGGTTCTCGACGATCACCTTGTTGTCGCGCGGGCGCGCTTCGAGGACGCGGCCCTGCTTGCCGCGGTCCTTGCCGGCGAGCATCTGCACGGTGTCGCCCTGCTTGATCTTCAACGTTGTCGCCATACGTGTCTTTCAGAGCACCTCTGGAGCCAAGCTCACGATCTTCATGAAGTTCTTCTCGCGCAGCTCGCGGGCGACCGGCCCGAAGATGCGCGTCCCGCGGGGGTTGCGCTGTGCATCGATGATCACCGCCGCGTTCTCGTCGAACGCGATCAGCGTTCCATCGTCGCGGCCGAACGGCTTCTTCGTCCGCACGACGACGGCCTTCACCACATCCCCCTTCTTGACCGTCCCCTGCGGGGCAGCAGCCTTGACGGTGGCCGTGATGATGTCGCCGACACGCGCGTAGCGGCGCCTCGAGCCGCCCGCAACGCGGATGCAGAGTAGCTCACGTGCACCCGTGTTGTCGGCCACCTTGAGACGTGTCTCCTGCTGGATCACTTAGCTTTCTCCACCACTTCGGCGAGTCGCCAGTGCTTCGTCTTCGACAGGGGCCGCGTCTCGATGATGCGCACGGTGTCCCCGACGCCGGCGGCGTTCTGCTCGTCGTGCGCGTGGAACTTGACGGAGCGGCGAACGACCTTCTTGTACTTCGCGTGCGACTTGATCACGTCGACCTTGACGACGATCGTCTTGTCGCCCTTGTCGGAGACGACGACGCCGCGGCGCTCCTGGCGCCGGCCCAGCTCGGTCGCGGGCTTCTCGGTGCGGGTGATCGGCTTGCGGCCAGCCGGCTTCTCGCGCTGGGTCTTGGTTCGCGTGCGGCGCCGAGACCTCGGGACGTGGCGAAGAGATTTGGTCTTCGCCGCCGGCGCCGGGGTGGGGGTGTCTGACACCTCTTCCACCGCAGGTGCCTCAGCCTCCGCCTCGGCGGTGTCTGACACCTCTTCGGGCGTCGCGTCCGCTTCGACCTCGGGCGTTTCCTCGGCTTCCGGCGTAGAGGTGTCAGACACCTCTACAGGCGTCTCTTCCTCTGCAACCGGCTCTGGGGTGTCAGACACCCCGGGCTCCTCGATGTTCGTTTCGTCGTCAGCCACCTAGCTCACCTTCTGCTTCTGGGAATTCCGGTCGTGCCGCACCGTGAGGATGCGGGCGATCTCGCGCTTCGCCAGCTTGAGGCGCGTCGTGTTCTCGAGCGCTCCCGTCACCGCCTGGAACCGCAGGTTGAACAGCTCGTGTCTCGTGTCGGCAAGCCGGTGCTCCAACTCGTCGTCGGAGAGGTCGCGCAGGTCTCTAGCCCGCAAAGAGATCACCGCCCTCGCGCTTCACGAACTTCGACTTCACCGGCAGCTTCTGCGCCGCGAGCCGGAGCGCTTCCTTGGCAAGCGGCTCCGGCACACCCGCTAGCTCGAACATGACGCGACCCGGCTTGACGACGGCCACCCAGCCTTCGGGCGAGCCCTTGCCCTTGCCCATGCGCGTCTCGGCGGGTTTCTTCGTGAACGGCTTGTCGGGGAAGACGTTGATCCAGACCTTGCCGCCGCGCTTGATCTTGCGCGTCATCGCGATCCGGGCGGCCTCGATCTGCCGGTTCGTGAGCCACCCGTTCTCGAGTGCCTTGATCCCGTACTCGCCGAAAGCGACGACCGTCTGGCCGGTCGACTCCCCGCGCCGGCGGCCACGGTGGTGCTTACGGAACTTGGTCTTCTTGGGGAGCAGCATCAGGACCCGGCCTCCGTCTCCGGCGTCGTCGGCGGGGTCTCCTCGGCCGGCTTCTCCGCGGGCGGATCGACCGGCTGCTGGGGCTGCTGCTGCTGCTGCTGGCGCGGGCGGCCGCCCCCACCGCGCGTGCGCGGCGCCCCGGGACGGTTCCCCGGGCCGCCGCCACCGGGACGGTTCTGTCCACCGCGCTGGCCGGGCCGGCCCCGGCGCACCGGGCCGAGACCCTCGCGGTCCTGGCTCCGGTTGCGGCCTGACTCGCGCGATGCGCCCAGACCCTCGGTGACGCCGCCGCGGCGGCGCGCCGTGTCCTGGTCGCCGAGGCGCGTCTCCTTCTTCTCGGCCATGCCGGTGTAGCCGGTCGGCATGATCTCGCCCTTGTTGATCCAGACCTTGACGCCGATGCGGCCGGTCGGGGTCTTCGCCTCGACGAAGCCGTAGTCGATGTCCGCGCGGATCGTGTGCAGCGGGACACGGCCCTCCGAGTACTGCTCGGAGCGGCTCATCTCGGAGCCGCCGAGGCGGCCGGAGCACTGGACCTTCACGCCGGCGGCGCCGGAGCGGATCGCCGATGCGAGCGAGCGCTTCATCGCACGCCGGAACGACACGCGGTTCTGCAGCTGCTCCGCGATCGACTGTGCGACGAGCTTTGCGTCGAGCTCGGGGCGCTTGATCTCGTTGATGTTGATATGCACGTTCTTCTGCGTCATCGCGTGCACTTCTTTGCGCAGCGCATCCACCTCGACGCCGGACTTGCCGATGACGATTCCAGGGCGCGCGGTGTAGATGTCGATCGTGATGCGCTGCTTGTCCTTGCGGATCAAGATGTCCGACAGACCCGCATGCGACAGCTTCTTCAGGATGTGCTCGCGGATCTTGATGTCCTCGATGAGCGCGCCGGCGAACTCCTTCTTGCCGACCATCCAGTTCGACTTCCAGTCGTGGATGACGCCGACGCGCAGGCCGCCGGGATGAACCTTCTGTCCCATTAACTCTGTCCTTCCCGTTGGGCGACCTGGACGGTGATGTGGCACGTACGCTTCTTGATGCGGGCGACGCGGCCGCGCGCGCGGGCGCGCCAGCGCTTCAGCGTCGGCCCTTCGTCGACGAAGACGGCATGCACGACGAGGTCGTCGCCGTTCCAATGCAGCGCCGGGTTCGACTCGGCGTTCGCAACTGCGGAGCTCAGAGCCTTCTCGACGTCGATCGCCGCAGCGCGCTCGGTGAACGCGAGGATCGTCCGCGCCTCGGGCACGCTGCGCCCGCGGATGTGATCCGCGACGAGGCGCGCCTTGCGCGGCGACACCCGCACGAACTTCGCCGTTGCCTTGACGGTGTCCATTACCGCTTCTTCACCTGCGTCTTCTGGTCGCCCGCATGGCCGCGGAAGTGGCGCGTCGGCGCGAACTCGCCGAGCTTGTGCCCGACCATCTGCTCGGAGATGAACACCGGCACGTGCTTGCGGCCGTCGTGGACCGCGATCGTGTGCCCGACCATCTCCGGAAAGACCGTGCTGGTCCGTGACCACGTGCGCACCATCTGCTTGGAGCCGGAGGCGTTCATCGCCTCGATGCGGCTCAAGAGCCGCTCCTGGACGAAGGGCCCCTTCTTCGAAGATCTGCTCAACGCTTGTCCTTCCCGCGGCGACGGCCGCGAACGATCAGCTTGTTCGATTCCTTGTGCTTCGAGCGGGTGCGCTTGCCGAGAGTCGGTACGCCCCACGGGGTGACGGGATGACGGCCGCCCTTCGACTTGCCCTCGCCGCCGCCGTGCGGGTGGTCGACCGGGTTCATCGCGCTGCCGCGCACGGCCGGGCGCTTGCCGAGCCAGCGGTTGCGGCCCGCCTTCCCGATCGTGACGTTGCCGTGCTCGACGTTTCCGACCTGGCCGACGGTCGCCCGGCAGGTGAGAAGCACCCGTCGCATCTCGCCCGACGGCAGGCGCAGTGTTGCGTACCCGCCGTCCTTTGCGACGAGCTGCACTCCCGAGCCGGCCGAGCGCGCCATCTTGCCGCCCTGTCCCGGCTTCAGCTCGACGTTGTGCACGAGCGTGCCGGTTGGGATGTTCTCGAGCGGGAGCGCGTTCCCGGGCTTGATGTCGGAACCGACACCGGACTGGACAACCGCTCCGACCCGCACGCCCGCCGGGGCGAGGATGTAGCTCTTGAAGCCGTCCGTGTAATGCAGCAGCGCGATCCGCGCCGAACGGTTCGGGTCGTACTCGATCGCGGCGACCTTCGCCGGCACCCCGTCCTTCGTCCGCTTGAAGTCGACGAGGCGGTAGCGACGCTTGTGGCCGCCACCCTGGTGGCGCGTGGTGATGCGACCGGTGTTGTTCCGCCCGCCTTTCTTCGTGAGCTTCTCGGTGAGCGCCTTCTCGGGCTTCGACTTCGTCACTTCGGCGAAGTCGGACACCGACATGTGGCGGCGGCCCGGGCTCGTCGGCTTGAACCTTCTGACTGGCATGACTAAATCTGCGCTCCCTGGAAGATCTCGATCGTCTCACCGGCGCGCAGTTGCACGACGGCCTTCTTCCAGCCAGGGCGGGTACCGCGAAACGCACCGCGCCGCTTCGGCTTTGCCTGCACCTTGATCACGTTGACACGCTCCACCTTGACCTCGAAGAGCTCCTCGACGGCCTGGCGGATCTGCGTCTTGTGCGCGTCCGGATGCACCTTGAACGTGTAGCTCCCGCGCGTCGAACCGGCATACGACTTCTCCGACATCACCGGAGCGAGAATGACCTGGGAGGCGTGCACTACGACGCCCTCCCCTGCACGAGCGGCAGCGCCGCCTCGCTGATCACAAGCGACCGCGCCCAGACGATCGCGGCGACCTCGAGCTCGCTCGGCCCGACGACCGCGACGCGCTGCAGGTTCCTGAACGACTTGCGGAGCGTCTCTTCCTCGTGGAGCGCGACGACCACGGTCGGAGTGCTCTTGCCCCACTTGTCGAGCAGCGCCTTCGCAGCCTTCGTCGACGGCTTGTCGAACTGATCGGCCGAAACGATCGCCAGCGTCTCCGCTTGCGCATGACTAGCGAAAGCTGCGCGCAGCGCGGCTTTCGCGGCCTTGCCGGTTCACCTTCTGCACGAACGTCCTGGGCGACTTCGCGAACGCGTGGCCGCCGCCCGCGAACTGCGGCGCGCGGATCGTGCCCTGGCGCGCACGGCCGGTGCCCTTCTGCCGCCACGGCTTCGCGCGCCCGCCCGAGACGAGCCCACGGCTCTTCGTCGCAGCGGTCCCTGCGCGCAGCGCGTTCTGCTCCGCGCGCACGGCCTCGTGCACGAGATGCGGCTTCACCTCGGCGCCGAACACCGCGTCCTCGATGTCCACGGTGCCGGTCTTGCCCAGGAACGGTGCCTTGGCCATCTAGGACCGCACCTCTACGAGCCCGTTCTTGGGACCGGGAATCGCCCCCTTGACGAGCAGCAGGTTGTTCTCCGCGTCGACCTGGAAGACGGTCAGCCCGAGCTGCGTCACGCGCTTACCGCCCATGCGGCCCGCCATCTTGATGCCCTTGAAGACACGCGACGGAGTCGCTGACGCCCCGATCGAACCCGGCTTGCGAATGTTGTGCGAGCCGTGGGAGCGAGGACCTGAGCTGAAGTTGTGGCGCTTGATCGTGCCCTGGAAGCCCTTGCCGATCCCGATGCCGGCCACCTTCACCTTGTCGCCGGGCTCGAAGGTCTCGACGGTGACGGCCTCGCCTTCGACGGCGCCGTCGATTCCGCCGCGGAACTCGACGAGCTTCCGGTGCGCACCGACGCCGAACTTCTTCAGATGGCCGAGCTCGGGCCTCGAGACCTTGCGGTCGACCACGGCGTCGAATGCGAGCTGGACGGCGTCGTAGCCGTCGAGCGCAGCGGTCTTCACCTGCACGACCGGGCACGGGCCCGCCTGGATGACGGTGACAGGCGTGACCGCACCCGTTTCCGGGTCGAACACCTGCGTCATGCCGAGCTTTCTGCCGAGGATTCCCTTAGCCATGCGTTTCAACCTCTCGTGTCAGACACCCTGGAAAAGGTGTCAGACACGTAACGGAATTCGCTTCGCTCATAGCTTGATCTCGATGTCGACCCCGGCCGGGAGATCGAGCCGCATCAGCTGGTCGATCGTCTTCGGCGTCGGGCTCAAGATGTCGATGAGGCGCTTGTGGGTGCGTACCTCGAAGTGCTCGCGCGAGTCCTTGTCCTTGAAGGGGCCGCGGATCACGCAGTAGACGTTCTTCTCCGTCGGCAAAGGGACCGGCCCAGTGATCGTCGCACCACTGCGCTGAGCTGTGTCGACGATCTGCTGGGCCGACCGGTCCAGCTGCTGGTGGTCGTACCCCTTGAGGCGGATCCGGATTTTTCCCTGTGCCATGTGGAGTTGCTGCTCGCTTCCTACTTGACGACGTCGGTGACGACGCCGGCGCCGACGGTGCGGCCGCCCTCGCGAATCGCGAAGCGGAGGCCCTGATCCATGGCGATCGGCTGAATCAGCTCGATGTCCATGTTCGTGTTGTCGCCCGGCATGACCATCTCCTGGCCCTCCGGCAGCTTCACGGCGCCCGTGACGTCCGTCGTGCGGAAGTAGAACTGCGGGCGGTAGTTGTTGAAGAACGGCGTGTGACGGCCGCCTTCGTCCTTCGACAGCACGTACACCTCGGCCTTGAAGTGCGTGTGCGGCGTGATCGAGCCCGGCTTCGCGAGCACCTGGCCACGCTCGACCTCCTCGCGCTTCACACCGCGAAGCAGTGCGCCCGCGTTGTCGCCTGCATGCGCAAAATCGAGGGACTTCTGGAACATCTCGAGACCGGTGACGACCGTCTTCTCCACCTTCTCGTGGATGCCGACGATCTCGACCTCGTTGCCGACCTCGATCTTCCCCTGCTCGACCCGACCGGTGACGACCGTGCCGCGGCCGGTGATCGTGAACACGTCCTCGATCGGCATCAGGAACGGCTTGTCGGCGTCGCGGACGGGCTCCGGGATGTAGGAGTCGACCGCCTCCATCAGCTCGAGGATCTTCGCCTCCCATGCCTCGTCGCCCTCGAGCGCCTTCAGCGCCGAGACACGGACGATCGGGATGTCGTCGCCGGGGAACTCATACTTCGAGAGCAGCTCGCGAACTTCGAGCTCGACGAGCTCGAGGAGCTCCTCGTCGTCGACCATGTCGGCCTTGTTCAGGGCGACGACGATGTACGGCACCTCGACCTGGCGGGCGAGCAGGATGTGCTCGCGCGTCTGCGGCATCGGGCCGTCGGCGGCGCTGACGACGAGGATCGCGCCGTCCATCTGCGCGGCGCCCGTGATCATGTTCTTGATGTAGTCGGCGTGGCCCGGGCAGTCGACGTGCGCGTAGTGACGGTTCTCCGTCTCGTACTCCACGTGCGACGTGTTGATCGTGATCCCGCGCTGGCGCTCTTCCGGCGCGTTGTCGATCTCGGCGAAGCTCTTGACCTGTCCGCCGCCGCCCTTCTTGTGAAGCACGCTCGAAATCGCGGCTGTCAGCGTCGTCTTCCCGTGGTCGATGTGCCCGATCGTGCCGACGTTGAGGTGCGGCTTCGTGCGCTCGAACTTCTGCTTGGCCATATCCCTTTCTTCCTTCTCGTAGTTAAGAGCCGTGCTCTTAGATAGAGCTGCCCTGCTCGGTGATCTCGGTCGCGATCGATGCCGGCACTTCCTCGTACCGGTCGAACTGCATGGTGAAGTCGGCCCGCCCCTGCGTCATCGACCGCAGGTCGGTTGCGTAGCCGAACATCTCGCTCAGCGGCACGATTGCCTTGACGACCTGAGCGTTGCCGACGGGCGACATGTTCTCGATCCGGCCGCGGCGGGAGTTCAGGTTGCCCATCACGTCGCCCAGGTAGTCCTCAGGCGTCGTCACCTCAACGGCCATCATCGGCTCGAGGATCTTTGGCTTCGCGCGCTTCATCGCTTCTTTGAAGGCCAGCGAACCGGCGATCTTGAACGCGCGCTCCGACGAGTCGACGTCGTGGTAGCTGCCGTCAATCAGCTCGACGCGGACGTCGACGACGGGGTAGCCGGCGAGGATCCCGCTCCCCATCGCTTCCTGGATGCCCTCGTCGACCGGCTTGATGTACTCCTTCGGGATCTTGCCGCCCACGATCTTGTCGTCGAAGACGTAGCCCTCGCCGGGCTTCTGCGGATACAGGTTGATGATCGCGTCGCCGTACTGGCCCGAGCCGCCCGTCTGGCGGACGAACTTGCCCTGGACCTTCTCGGCCGGCTTCGAGATCGTCTCGCGGTAGGCGACCTGCGGACGGCCGACGTTCGCCTCGACGTTGAACTCGCGCTTCAGGCGGTCGACGATGATCTCGAGGTGCAGCTCGCCCATCCCTGAGATGATCGTCTGCCCCGTCTCCTCGTCGGTTGCGACGCGGAACGTCGGGTCCTCCTCGGCGAGCCGCGCGAGCCCGCTTCCGAGCTTGTCCTGATCGGCCTTCGACTTCGGCTCCACCGCGACCGCGATGACCGGTGCGGGGAACGTCATCGACTCGAGCACGATGGGCGCCGACTCGACCGCCAGCGTATCGCCCGTCGTCGTCGACTTGAGGCCGACGCCCGCAGCGATCTCGCCCGCGCCGATCTCGTCGCGCTCCTCGCGGTGGTTCGCGTGCATCTGCAGGATCCGGCCGATCCGTTCGGTCTTGCCGGTCGTCGTGTTCAAAACGCGGTCGCCGGCCTTCAGCTTGCCGCTGTAGACGCGGAAATACGTCAGCTTCCCAACGTACGGATCGGACATCACCTTGAACGCGAGCGCCGAGAACGGCTCGTCCATCGACGCCTTGCGCTCGAGCTCGCCCTCCGTCTTCGGATCGGTGCCTTGCACCGGAGGTACGTCGAGCGGGCTCGGCAGGTAGTCGATGACGGCATCGAGAAGAGGCTGAACCCCCTTGTTCTTGAATGCGCTACCGAGGAGGACCGGCGTGATCTCGTCCGCGAGCGTCCCCGCGCGAATCGCCCGTCGAAGCATGTCCGGCGTCACGGAGTTCTCGTCGGTCAGGTACGCCTCGAGCACCTCGTCGTCGAAGTTCGAGACGGAGTCGATCAGCTGATGGTGGTACTCCTGCGCCTGCTCGAGGAGCTCGGCGGGGACGTCCGTCACCTCGAAGTCCTGGCCGAGGTCGTCCTTGTAGACGATCGCCTTCATCTCGACGAGATCGACGACGCCCCGATGCGTGTCCTCCTGGCCGATCGGGATCTGGATCGGCACCGGGTTCGCTGCAAGGCGATCGACCATCGACTGCACGGCGGCGAAGAAGTTCGCGCCGGTGCGGTCCATCTTGTTGATGAACGCGATCCGCGGGACCTTGTACTTGTCGGCCTGGCGCCAGACCGTCTCGGACTGCGGCTGGACCCCTGCCACCGAGTCGAAGACCGCGACCGCGCCGTCGAGGACGCGGAGGCTCCGCTCCACCTCGACCGTAAAGTCCACGTGCCCGGGCGTATCGATAATGTTCACCCGATGGTCGCGCCAGAAGGCGGTCGTCGCGGCCGACGTGATCGTGATGCCGCGCTCCTGCTCCTGCGCCATCCAGTCCATCGTCGCAGCGCCCTCGTGGACCTCGCCCATCTTGTGGGTGCGGCCCGTGTAGTAGAGGATCCGCTCCGTCGTCGTGGTCTTGCCCGCGTCGATGTGGGCCATGATCCCGATGTTGCGGACGCGGTCCAGCGCCACTCTTTCTTCCATAACTGCCAAAGCTTCCTCTCGTTACCAGCGGTAGTGCGCGAAGGCCTTGTTGGCCTGCGCCATCCGATACATGTCGTCCTTGCGCTTGTACGCGTTCCCCTGCTGCTCGAGCGCGTCGAGGATCTCGGCGGCGAGCTTGTCCACCATGTGCTTCTCGCGGCGATCGCGGGCGAACGTGACGATCCAGCGGAGCGCGAGCGTGCGGCCGCGGCGTTGCGGTACCTCGACGGGCACCTGATAGTTCGCGCCGCCGACGCGGCGCGAGCGGACTTCGAGCACCGGGGTGACCGTCTTCACGGCCTGCTCGAGCACCTCGACCGGCGGACGTCCCGTGCGCTCGCCGACCTTCTCGAGCGCCCCGTAGACGACCTTCTCGGCGACCGACTTCTTCCCGTCCAGCATCACGCGGTTCATCAGCTGCGTCACGAGCTGGCTGTCGTAGATCGGGTCCGACGTGACCGGGCGCGGCTGAATCTCTGCGCGGCGCGGCATTACGAGCTCTTCTTTGCTCCGTAGCGGGAGCGCGCCTGCTTGCGGTCGCCGACGCCGGCGGTGTCGAGCGCGCCGCGGATCACCTTGTACCGGAAGCCAGGCAGGTCGCTCGTCCGCCCGCCGCGGATGAGAACGACGGAGTGCTCCTGCAGGTTGTGTCCCTCGCCCGGGATGTAGGTGCCGACCTCGAGCCCGTTCGTGAGCCGTACGCGCGCGATCTTGCGCAGCGCCGAGTTCGGCTTACGCGGCGTCACTGTCGAGACGCGCGTGCAGACGCCGCGCTTCTGCGGCGCCCCGGTGAGTGCAGGCGTCTTCAGCTTGCTGCGCTTCTTGGCGCGGCCCTTGCGAATCAGCTGGTTGACGGTGGGCATTCTGAGACCGGGTCTCCTCGTTCGGGTCGTATAGGCAGGAAAAAGACGGGGAAGCGCACGGCTCCCGCCGACTGCGGCATGGTAGCGAAACTTCGCGCGCGGCGCGAACGAACCTGGTTGCCGGCCGAAGGCCGGAACCAGGTTTATGACTGGGAGACCCCGTCGGACGAGCCTAACGGAGCGCAAGGAACGGAGCCCAGTCGGTCAGGTCGACGGCGGAGGGCAGCGGGAGCTGGTCGTGGGCACAGGCGAGGTCGTCGAGGCTCTGGTTCTCCCGGCGTCTGATCCAGGACTCGAACCCGGCGTCCTTCAGCTCACCGGTGAGCGCAGCCCGGACCGCCGGTGCCGCGAGCGCGAGCGGGAATGCCTCGAGCGGAGCGACCTCGCCCAGCGCCGTCACCTTCACCTCCCCGATCGTGGCGCTCTGGCCGGTGGCGAGCGCGAAGACGCGGTCGGCCGGCGCGAGGACGAGCGAGACCTTCTTCTTTGCGCGCACCGCCCGCGCGAGCACGGCTGCATGGCTCGCATACCAGTCCTGCACCTCGGTCGCGGTCGGCGCGGAGATCCGGAGCGTGGACTTGACGGCTTGCCGCCGGAGCTCGTCGCCGAGGATCGAGCGCGCGAGGCCGGGTGTGACCTTCGCCCGAGCGAGCGCGGCGAGATACGCGGCGCGGGAACCGTGGAACCGGTCGAGAACGACGCCGCGCTCCGCTGCAACGACCGCCGCCGGATCGACGCGACGCGCGGAGGCGAGCACCGCGTGCTCGAGCCCTGCCGAGAACGCAACATCCCGGTCCCCGGTCACGCGCGCCATCGCTGCGAGATCCGTCGCCTTCAGCTTCGCCTTCCCGAGCAGGCAGATCGTCCCGGCGGGCAGGGTCGCGCCGACGTCGAGCGACTGGTCGAGTTGCGAACCGGCGAGCGCCGGCGCGTCGCAGAGGGAATGGTCGCGCGTCCAGAGATACGTGCACGCGACGATCGGCTTGTCCGGGTCGTTCCCGGACGGGTTGAACGACGCCCAGCCCCACGACCAGATCGTCGGGACGTGGAGCTCGCCGGCGACCTGCGTCGCGGCGAGCGCCTCCCACTTGACCACGTCGAGCCACTTCGCGAGCGGCTGCAGACCCTCGCGTCCGCCGGCGCCGTGCGTCGAGCTGAACTGCAGCATCATGCCGAGCCGGCTCGTCGGGATTCCGATCTGGATGAGGTCCTCGATGCGCGACCGCATCACGCCGCGCAGACGGCGGCTGCCGAGGACGGCGCCCTGCTTCGCGACCGACGGGCCGCTGAAATACACCTCGGGGACGAGGTCGGCGACCTCTGCCGCCTGCCTCCACCACTCGTCCGCCGCCTCGTCGTGCGTGTACGGCCGCTTCGGGAGCAGCAGGAACGGCCGCGCGCCGCGCTCGGCGAGGCGCTGCACGAGTGCGAGCACGTTGGCGCGGTACTGCGTGGTCGTCGGCGTCCACGGCGTCGGCAGGTTCGCCCCGGCCAGCTCGTTGAGAGCGATGAGCGGCGTGGCGCAGCCTGAGGAGACCGCGGCGGTGTCGAAGAGCTTGTCGGCGCGCGCGTCGATCACGCCCGGGTCAGCCGGCTTCGACGCCGTGCCGACGCGATTCTGGAGGTAGAGGTCGAAGTAGACGGTCTTCGCGCCCTTCGCCCGAAGCTGCGGCGGCACGATGAAATTCGACGCGGCACCGACGATCCCGGGCCGCGCGAAGATCGTCGACCAGAACGGCACCATCCCGTCGGCGTAGTCGACCCACAGTGGCTGCCCCTGCGGCAGCCCGCACGGCAACGGGCCGGGAGCGTCGGCGCGGGCGCTGCCGGCGAGAACGGCGACCAACCCCAGAACGACAACGACCCGTCTCACGACGGGTCGTTGTAGCAGTGCGAAAAGGTGTCTGACACCAAGGGTGTCGGACACCCTTACCGCTCAGTCATCGAGAGGGCTGTCCACTTCGGGGGTCTCCTCCGCCTGGCCGGCCTCGTGGCTCGAAGTGCTCTCGGAGCCGGGCGCCCCGCCGAAGGTCGTCTCGAGCCCGCCGAAGTCGATCGCCGAGCCGTCCTGCCCGATCTCCTCGAGCGCCTGCAGGAGCGTGTCCCGCTCGTACGCCTCGCGCACGATCGGCTCGGCCGGCGCGATCTCGATCGACCGGTATCGCTTCAGGCCCGTGGCCGCCGGGATCAGCTTCCCGATGATCACGTTCTCCTTCAGCCCGAGCAGCCGGTCGACCTTGCCCTCGATCGACGCGTCGGTCAGCACCTTCGTGGTCTCCTGGAACGACGCCGCCGACAGGAACGACTCGGTAGCGAGCGACGCCTTGGTGATGCCGAGGATGAGCGGATCGTGCGTCGCCTTCTCACCCTTCGCCTTCACCTTGCCGTTCTCGCGCTCGTAGACCACCTTGTCGACGAGCTGGCCGGGCAGCAGGTCGGTGTCGCCGTTCGTCTCGACGCGCACCTTCTTCAGCATCTGCCGCACGATCAGCTCGATGTGCTTGTCGTGGATCTCGACGCCCTGGCTCTTGTAGACCTTCTGCACCTCGCCGACGAGGTACAGCTCGGTCGTCGTCGAGCCCTTCAGCGCAAGCAGGTCGGTCGGGTTTTGCGAGCCTTCGTTGAGCGCGTCGCCCGGCTCGACCAGCTGGCCGTTCCCGACCAGCAGGCGCGTGCGCCGCGGCAGCTGGTACTCGATGGGATCGCCGAGCTCGCCGTTCGGGCCGACCTCGTTCGGCGTGATCGTGATCTTCGGCCCGCGCTCGGTGTTCTCGAGCCCGATTGTCCCGCCGACCTCGGCGAGCACCGCAGCGCCCTTCGGGTTCCGCGCCTCGAAGATCTCGACGACGCGCGGGAGACCGTGCGTGATGTCGGCGCCGGCCACGCCACCGGTGTGGAACGTCCGCATCGTCAGCTGCGTGCCCGGTTCGCCGATCGACTGGGCGGCGATGATGCCGACCGCGTCGCCGATCTCGCACATCTCGCCCGTCGCCGGGAAGATGCCGTAGCAGGTCTGGCACACGCCCGTCTCCGCGCGGCACTTGAGCACCGAGCGGACCGGGACCGTGACCTCGTCGCTCGGGTTTGAACCACTCAGCTCGGCCTCGAGCTGCTCGAGGAGCGCGAGCGTGACGACCGTTCCGTCTTCGGCGACGACCGTCTTGCTCGGCCTTCCGGAGGCGAGCAGCTTGTGGACGTCACCCGACACGACGCGCCCGAGCAGCGACTTGTTGAGCCCTTCCGACGTGCGGAGCGGCAAGTCGATGTGGTCGTCGGTGCCGCAGTCCTCCTGCCGCACGATCACGTCCTGCGAGACGTCGACGAGACGCCGCGTCAGGTAGCCCGAGTCGGCGGTGCGGAGTGCGGTGTCGGCGAGGCCCTTCCGGGCGCCGTGGGTCGAGATGAAGTACTCGAGCACCGACAGGCCCTCCATGAAGTTGGCCTTGATCGGGCGCTCGATGATCTCGCCCTTCGGATTCGCCATCAGGCCGCGCATGCCGGCGAGCTGGCGGATCTGCTTCATCGAGCCGCGGGCCCCGGAGTTGGCCATCATGAAGACCGGGTTCAGCTCGTCGAAGTGATTCTCCATCGCCGCAGCGACCTTCTCGGTCGCCTCGGTCCAGATGTTGACGATCGTCTCGTGGCGCTCGTCTTCGGTGATCAGCCCCATGTCGTACTGGCTGTGCACCTCTTCGACACGCTCCTCGAAACCGCCGAGGATCTTCTCCTTGTCCGGCGGGATGACGATGTCGTTCTTCGAGATGGTGACACCGGCCTTCGTGGCGAAGCGGAAACCGAGCGTCTTGATCGTGTCGAGCACCGGCGCCAGCGTGTGCGCGCCGTAGCGGTCCGACAGCGACAGGACGTACCGGTCGGTATCGGGCTTCGCGAGCGTCTGGTTGACGAAATCGAACTCGAGCTCTTCATCGGGCGGGAGCAGCTCGTCGAGCGCGCGGTAGACGGCGCTGTTGAAGAGCACGCGGCCCGGGGTCGTGAGCTGCAGCTCTTCGTTGAACCGGAACTCGATCGGCTCCTGCAGCCCGACCGCCTTCATCTCCAGCGCCACCTCGATCTCGTCCGCCGAGTCGAACCGCCGCGGATGCGGGTTCAGCTTCGACACGTCGAGCGCCGGCAGGTCTCGGTCGGAGTAGGTCAGGTAGTAGATGCCGAGCACCATGTCCTGGGTCGGGGTTGCGAGCGGGCGCCCCGAAGCCGGCGAGAGGATGTTGTTCGACGACAGCATCAGGATCCGTGCTTCGGCCTGCGCCTCTGCCGAGAGCGGCAGATGCACGGCCATCTGGTCACCGTCGAAGTCCGCGTTGAACGCGTGGCAGACGAGCGGGTGGACCTGGATCGCCTTGCCCTCGACGAGGATCGGCTCGAACGCCTGGATGCCGAGGCGGTGAAGAGTCGGCGCGCGGTTCAGCAGCACCGGATGCTCGGCGATCACCTCCTCGAGCACGTCCCAGACCTCGGGCGTCATCGAGTCGACGTACTTCTTCGCCGCCTTGATGTTCTGGACGGACTTCCGCTCGACGAGCCGGCTCATGATGAACGGCTTGAAGAGCTCGAGCGCCATCAGCTTCGGCAGGCCGCACTGGTGCAGCTTCAGCGACGGGCCGGCCACGATCACCGAGCGGCCCGAGTAGTCGACGCGCTTGCCGAGCAGGTTCTGGCGGAACCGGCCCTGCTTGCCCTTGAGCATGTCGGACAGCGACTTCAGCGGCCGGTTGCCCGGGCCGGTGACGGCGCGGCCGCGGCGGCCGTTGTCGAACAGCGCGTCGACGGCCTCCTGCAGCATGCGCTTCTCGTTGTTGACGATGATCTCCGGCGCACCCAGGTCCAGAAGCCGCTTGAGCCGGTTGTTCCGGTTGATGACGCGGCGGTAGAGATCGTTCAAATCGGAGGTGGCGAAACGGCCACCGTCGAGCTGCACCATCGGGCGCAGCTCCGGCGGGATGACCGGGATCGCCTCGAGGATCATCCACTCGGGACGGTTCGCCGACTTGATGAAGGCGTTCACGACCTTCAGCCGCTTGATCGCGCGCTGCTGCTTCTGGCCCTTCGACGTCTTGATCGTGTCGCGAAGGGTGTTCGCCTCGATGTCCAGATCGAGATCGCGCAAGCAGGTCGCGGATCGACTCCGCACCCATGCCGCCCCGGAAGTAGATGCCGAAGCCGTACGGCGAGCCGAAGCGGTCCTTCAGCTCGCGGAACAGCTGCTCGTCGTTGACGACGAGCTTCGGCTCGAGGTCGCGGAAGAGCTGCCATGTCTGCTCGAGACGCCGCACCGAGTCGACGGCGGCCTCGCGCGTGTCCTCGCGGCGGGACTCGATGTCGAGGTACATCTCGCGCACCTTCAGCGCCCACTGGATGAGGTTGTCGAGATCCTCCTTCTGGATCTTCCCGTCCGTCCGCAGGCAGAGGTCGTTCGTCAGCTCGCGGATGTCCTGGCCCTCTTCCCAGGTGTCGACAGCGTCCTTCAGCAGGCCGTTGCCGAGGCCCCGCGCCTTCTCGAGGTTCTTCTGGTCGACGCCGGCAACGCGCTTCTGGTCCTCCTCATGCGGCTCGGTGCCGTCGAGGAGCGCGTCCACGATCGCGGTGGATGTGCTTCGTGATCGCGCCCTTCTTGGCGCCTGTCGCCTTGTCGAGTTCCTTCTCGAGCGGACGGATCGCGTCGAGGATCTGCTCGGCGGCAACCGCGACCTGCTCGAGCTCGCGCGGGGTTAGCTTGCGGTCCTCGCGGATCGCAGCGTTGCGAACGAGCTCGCGGATCTTCTTCGCGTCCTCGGTCGTGATCTGGGGGACGAGCTCCAGGAAGAGCCCGCCGACGAGCTTGCGCGCCTCCTCGAGGGTCGGAAGCAGCTGCTCCTCGGCCCACGTGGCGAGACCGCGCGTCCAGAAGTCGTCGTCCTCGTCAAAGCCCTTCTCCGCGCCGTTCGTGAAGAACGCGCGGCGCCGCGCGAGGCGCTTCTCGAGATCGGCGAGCTGCTCGTCGCGATCGACGTAGATGCGCTCGGACTCGGTCTTGACCTTGTCCTCGAGGTCGTTCAGGTCCTTCGCGCGCGCCTCGTTGTCGACCTACGTGACGATCGACGCCGCGAAGTACAGGACCTTCTCGAGCTCGCGCGGCGCGATGTCGAGCAGGTAGCCGATGCGGCTCGGCACGCCCTTGAAGAACCAGATGTGCGAGACGGGCGCGGCCAGGTCGATGTGGCCCATGCGCTCGCGGCGCACCTTCTGCCGCGTCACCTCGACGCCGCAGCGCTCGCAGATGATCCCCTTGTACCGGACGCGCTTGTACTTGCCGCAGTAGCACTCCCAGTCCTTCGTCGGACCGAAGATGCGCTCGCAGAACAGGCCGTCGCGCTCCGGCTTCAGGGTGCGGTAGTTGATCGTCTCCGGCTTCGTGACCTCGCCCGACGACCAGTCGCGGATCTGCTTCGACGACGCGAGACCAATGCGGATCGCGTCGAACTCGTTGATGTCAATCAAGCTCTCGCCTTCTTTCTTCTTCTCTGGTCGTCAGGTCGTCAGTCTTCGATCTCGATGTCGGCGTCGTCGGCCGCTCCGACCGGCTCCGCGTCCTCCTCGTCGCCGTCGCCGTCGAGCTCGACTGCATCGAGGTCGACGAGCGACTCGTCGGTCGGGAGCGCCAGCTCGCCGTCGGTGTCGACGCGCTCCTGGCCCTCCTCCGCCTCCTGCGCGGTCGGCTGGCGCGCGGCGGCGCGGAGCGAGCCGGGCGAGAGATCGATGCCGAGCTCCTCCGCGGCGCGGAGCAGCTCGTCGTCCTCCTCGCGCACCTCGACCGCGCCGCCGTCCTCGGAGATGACGCCGACGTCGAGCGCCAGCGACTGCATCTCCTTCAGGAGCACCTTGAACGACTCGGGGATCGACGGCTCGGCGATGTTCTCGCCCTTGACGATCGCCTCGTACGCCTTCACGCGCCCGACGGTGTCGTCGGACTTGATCGTGAGCATCTCCTGCAACGTGTACGCGGCGCCGTACGCCTCGAGCGCCCACACTTCCATCTCGCCGAAGCGCTGGCCGCCGAACTGGGCCTTGCCGCCCAGCGGCTGCTGCGTCACGAGCGAGTACGGGCCCGTCGAGCGCGCGTGGATCTTGTCGTCGACGAGGTGGAGCAGCTTGAGGATGTACATGTAGCCGACAGTCACTTCCTGCTCGAACGGCTCGCCGGTGCGGCCGCTGAACAGGCGGACCTTCCCGGAGGCCTGGCGCCCGAGCGGAGCCTTCGTGTCGGTGACGATCTTGATCGGGCTGTCGGGGTTCTGCTTCGTCCACTCGAGCAGCGCCGTCGTCGACGTCCGCGACCGTCGCGCCGTCGAACACGGGCGTCGCGATCGGCGTCGGCGTCGGCGCGTTGATCACGCGGCCGGCGTTGCCGTCCATCGGCTGCACCTCGTCGCTCGCGAAGACGCCGTGCGCGGCGCTCCAGCCGAGGTGCGTCTCGAGGATCTGGCCGATGTTCATCCGGCTCGGCACGCCGAGCGGGTTCAGGAGAATGTCGACGGAGCGCCCGTCCTCGAGGAACGGCATGTCCTCCTCGGGGACGATCTTCGAGATGACGCCCTTGTTGCCGTGGCGCCCCGCGAGCTTGTCGCCCTCGGAGATCTTGCGCTTCTTCGCCACGTAGACGCGGACGAGCTCGTTCACGCCGGGGCTCAGGTCGTCGCCGTTGTCGCGCGAGAACGTCTTCACGTCGATGACGACGCCGCCCTCGCCGTGCGGGACCTTCAGCGAGGTGTCGCGGACCTCGCGCGCCTTCTCCTTGAAGATCGCGCGGATCAGCTTCTCCTCCGCGGTCAGCTCGGTCTCGCCCTTCGGCGTCACCTTGCCGACGAGCAGGTCGCCCGAGCCGACCTCGGCGCCGACGCGGACGATGCCGCGGTCGTCGAGGTTGCGGAGCGACTCCTCCGAGCGGTTCGGGATGTCGCGCGTGATCTCCTCGTCGCCGAGCTTCGTCGAGCGAGCGTCGATCTCGTACTCGTGGATGTGGATCGACGTGAGCACCTCGTCCTTGACGAGCCGCTCCGAGAGCACGATCGCGTCCTCGAAGTTGTAGCCCTCGAACGGCATGAACGCGACGAGCAGGTTCGCGCCGAGCGCGAGCTCGCCGTGGTCGGTCGACGAGCCGTCCGCGAGCACCGCGCCCGCCTCGACCTTGTCGCCCTGGCGCACGATCGGCTGGTGGTGGATCAGCGTCCCCTGGTTCGACCGCATGAACTTCGTCAGCTCGTACTCGTCGCGGGTGCCGCGGCCCTCGATCACGATGCGTTCCGCGTCGAGCTCGATGACGGTGCCCGCACTGCGCGCGACGATGACGTCACCCGAGTCGACAGCCGCGCGGTACTCGACGCCGGTGCCGACGAGCGGCGCCTGCGGGATCATCAGCGGCACAGCCTGCCGCTGCATGTTCGCGCCCATCAGCGCGCGGTTCGCGTCGTTGTGCTCGAGGAACGGGATCATCGCCGTCGCGACCGACACGATCTGGGCCGGTGCGACGTCCATGAAGTCGATGTCCTTGGCGGAGGCGATCACGGCCTCGCCCTCGGACGAGCGGCAGAGCACCTGCTCGTGCTCGAACTTGCCCGCCTTGTCGACCGGCTCGGACGCCTGCGCGATCGTGTACTGCGCCTCCTCGGCTGCGTCGAGATAGAAGATCTCGTCGGTCACCTTGCCGTTCTTGACCATGCGGTACGGCGTCTGGATGAAGCCGAACTCGGACACGGTCGCCATCGACGCGAGCGAGCCGATCAGGCCGATGTTCGGGCCTTCCGGCGTCTCGATCGGGCACATGCGGCCGTAGTGCGTCGGGTGCACGTCGCGCACCTCGATCGGCGCCCGCTCGCGGGTCAGGCCACCGGCGCCGAGCGCCGACAGGCGCCGGCGGTGCGTCAGGCCGTCGAGCGAGTTCGTCTGCTGCATGAACTGCGACAGCTGCGACGAGCCGAAGAACTCCTTCAGCGCGGCGACGACAGGCCGGATGTTGATGATCGTCTGCGGCGTGATCGTGTCGACGTCCTCGGTCGTCATCCGCTCGCGGACGACGCGCTCCATGCGGTAGAGGCCGACGCGGAACGCCTCCTGGATCAGCTCGCCGGTGGTGCGCAGGCGCCGGTTGCCGAAGTGCTCGTACTCGTCGAGCTCCTGGTCCGGATCGGGTCGCGGTTGAGCGCGATCGCGTCGGCGGCGTAGTCCTTCGAGTCCTCGGTCAGGCCGATCGCATGCGGCATCGAGACGAGCTTCTGGACGAGCGCGAGGATGTCCTGAGTCGTCAGCACGCGGGTCTCGTCCGGCACGTCGACGCCGAGCCGCTGGTTCAGCTTGTAGCGGCCGACCTTGGTCAGGTCGTAGCGCTTCGGGTCGAAGAAGAGCGACCTGAGCAGGTTGCGGGCGTTGTCGAGCGTCGGCGGCTCGCCCGGGCGCTGCTTCTTGAAGACCTCGATCAGCGCCTCTTCCTCGCGCGTCGTCGGGTCCTTCTCGAGCGTCTTCTCGATGAAGTGCGAGTTGTCGAAGAGCGCGAGGATCGCCTCGTTCGTCGACGTGTCGATCTTGAAGCCCGTCGTCGGATCCTCGGCCGGCAGGGCGCGGAGGAGCGTCGTGATCGGCAGCTTGCGCTTCCGGTCGATCCGCGCGTAGACGACGCCCTTCTTGTCGATCTCGAGCTCGAGCCAGGAGCCGCGGCTCGGCATCAGGTTCGCGGTGAAGACCTGCTTCGAGGCGTCCTTCGGCTCCATCAGGTAGGCGCCCGGCGAACGGACAAGCTGCGTGACGATCACGCGCTCGGTGCCGTTGATGATGAACGTCCCCCAGTCGGTCATCATCGGGAAGTCGCCCATGAACACCGTCTGCTCGCGGATCTCGCCCGTCTCCTTGTTCACGAAGCGGACCGTCATCGAGAGCGGAGCCTGGTAGGTGAGGTCCTTCTCGCGGCATTCCTGAATGGAGAACTGCGGCTCCCCGAACCGGTACTCGCCGAACTCGACCGCGAGCGAGCCGGTGTAGTCCTGGATCGGAGAGATGTCGTCGATCGTCTCCCGGAGCCCTTCGTTGAGGAACCAATCGAAGGACTCACGCTGGATGTCGATCAGGTTGGGGAGGTCGAGGACGTGCTTGAGACGGGAAAACGAATGGCGCGCGCGAGGCGCTGTGACCGTCTTGGCCAAGTAGAACAGCCTCCCTTACTGGCTAAGAATGAGATGCGAGGAGCGGAGCAGGAGAAAAAGGGCGTGCGAAGGTGGGACGTCCGGACGTCGGCGCAACCCCCCACGATAGCGGAGGCGTCCCTCCAGCCGCAAGCGTGCGGCGAGGGACCCGCTGGGCCAACCGGAAATGGTAGCAGGACCGTAAAAGGTGTCTGACACCTGCTGGTGTCAGGAGCCCCTAGCGTAATGCCACGCCGTTGCCGGGGCGTGCTGGGTGCGTGCGCTGCAAGGACGCAAGGAGTGCCGATAGTAGAGCTATCGGCACAACCGAGGACGCCGTCAGCGTGCGTGCCCAGCGCGTTCCGGCGACCCGTGCTCATTGCGTTAGGGGCTCCAGACACCCACGGGCCAGGCGCGGGTGGAGACGCCGATCGCGTTCCAGGCGTTGATCGTCACGATCAGGCTGACCAGGGCGCCCAGCTCGTCGGCGGAGAAGTGTGCCGAAGCCTGTTCCCACGCCGACTCCGGGACGTGGGTTTCCGCGACGAGGGTGATCGTCTCGGTGAGGGCCAGAGCGGCCCGCTCCCGGGCGTCGAAGAGGGCCGTCTCACGCCAGACCGGCAGAAGCGCGAGGCGCTCCATGGTCTCGCCGGCCGCCCGAGCGTCGTTCGTATGCATGTTCACGCAGTAGGCGCAGCCGTTCAGCTGCGAGGCCCGGAGCCGCACGAGCTCTCGCAGCCGGGCGTCGAACCCGACCCGGTCGAGCTCTTTCGTGGCGGCGCCGTCGAGGCGGTTCATGGCAGCAGAGAACGCGGGTGCGTGGCCGTCGAAGTCGAGGCGAACGGGGATCTCCGTGTGTGTGGTCGTCATAACCCCACGGTAGATCATCTCGGCGCATGATTATGATCCAATCCAGTGTCGAAATCGTGGGCCATTGGCGGAGTCGACCTGCATCTGGACGTGGACGGAGCCCGCGTACGCGGAGCGCTCGAGCGGGCGCTCCGCGCGGCCCTCCGAAGCGGGCGCCTCCCGCCGGGAACGCGCCTCCCCTCCTCACGCGCGCTGGCCCGCGACCTGGGGCTCGCGCGGAACACGGTCGCAGCTGCCTACGGACAGCTCGTGGCGGAGGGCTGGCTCGAGGGCCGGCAGGGCGCCGGGACGCGCGTCGCGCTTCACCCAGCCGCCGGGGCGGCGGCGCCGAGCGCACCGCCGCCGCCGCGGGCGCCGCGGTTCGATCTCCGGCCCGGCGTCCCCGACCTCACCGCCTTCCCGCGAGCCGCGTGGCTCGCGGCCGCCGCGCCGGGCGCTGCGAGAGGCGCCGTTCGACGCGCTCGGCTACGGTGACCCGCGCGGCCGCGTCGAGCTCCGACGAGCACTCGCGGAGTACCTCGCCCGCGCCCGCGGCGTCGCCGCCTCGCCGGAGCGCATCGTCATCTGCACGGGGCTTGTCCAGGGACTGTCCCTCCTCAGGGCCGCCCTCGACACGACTTGGGCGGCCGAGGAGTACGGGCACGCGGCACATCGCCGCGGTCTCGACGCCGCGGCGCTACCGGTCGACGAGGAAGGCGCCGCGGTCTCCGAGCTCGGGCCGGCCGGCGCCGCGCTCCTCACGCCCGCGCACCAGTTCCCGCTCGGCGCGACTCTCTCACCGAAGCGCCGCCGACAGGCTGGTCGCGTGGGCGAGGTCGACCGGGGGCATCGTGGTCGAGGACGACTACGACGGCGAGTTCCGCTACGACCGCCGCCCGGTCGGGGCGCTGCAAGCGCTCGGCCCGGAGCACGTCGTGTACGCCGGGACGGCGTCGAAGAGCCTCGCGCCCGGCGTCCGGCTCGGCTGGCTCGCAGTTCCCGGCGGCCTGCTCGAGCCGGTGCTCGCGGCGCGGGCGCATGGGGACTGGCCGAGCGCGCTCGACCAGCTGACCCTCGCCGAGCTGATCGACTCGGGCGGCGTATGACCGGCACGTGCGGCGGATGCGGCTCGTCTACCGCCGCCGCCGCGACCAACTACTTGCCGGCGTGCCGCGCGTGACGGGAATCGACGCTGGGTTGCATGCCGTCGTCGAGCTCGGCGAGGACGAAGCGGTGGTGGTCGAGCGGGCCAGCAGGCTGCGAGCTGCTGACGGAGGGCCTCGACGGCTACCGCTTCGGAGCGGTGAAGCGCGGGCCGGCACTCGTCGTCGGTTACGGAACGCCGCCCGAGCACGCCTGGGAAGGCGCGCTCGGGCGGCTCCGCGAGACCTAGTGGTGTCAGACACCTTGAAGGTGTCAGACACCCTGAAGTAAGCAGCGTCGAGCTGCTTACTTGAGCTCGACGGAGGCGCCGGCCTCCTCGAGCTGGGCCTTGACCTGGTCGGCCTCTTCCTGGTTCACGCCCTCCTTGACCGGCTGCGGAGCCGAGTCGACGAGGTCCTTGGCCTCCTTGAGGCCGAGGCCGGTGACCGCGCGGACGACCTTGATCACCTGGATCTTCTGGCCGCCCGCGGCGGTGAGGACGACGTCGAACGCCGTCTTCTCCTCCACGGCGGCACCGCCACCGGCCGGCGCGCCGGCTGCGGCGACCGCGACCGGAGCGGCGGCGGTGATGCCCCACTCCTCCTCGATCTTGTTCTTGAGCTCGACCAGCTCGAGCACGGTCATGCTCCCGAGCTGCTCGAAGACGGTGTCAACTGCTGCCATCTTTCGTCTCCTCCTGAGGCGGATCAGCCTCTGGCTGATCAGCTAGTTGGTGTCTGCTAGGTTCGTGCGCTAGCGACATCCGCCGCAGGCGGACCTGCGCCTCCAGCTGCTCGATGCGGGCATCGATCAGCCCGTAGAGGTTCTGCAGCGGTGCGTTGACGAGCGCGGCGATCGCGGAGAGCGGCGCGATGATCGCGCCGAGCACCTGGCCGCGCAGCACATCGATCGGCGGGAGCTTCGCGAGCTCCTCGACGCTCGGCGCGGAGATCTCGCGGCCCTGCATGACGCCGCCGCGGATCTCGAGGACCTTCGTCTCGCGTGCCGAATCGGCGAGCGCCTTGGCCACGGCGACCATGTCGCCGTCCGCCTCGATGAACGCGATCGCCGACGGGCCCTCCAGGAGCGCGAGCAGCGCATCCGCCCCGGCGGCCTGCGCCGCGCGGCGGGTGAGGGTGTTCTTGACGACCGAGAGCCTCGCCCCGTTCTCGAGCAGCCGCCCCGCAGAGCGTCGATCTGGGGCATCGTCAGGCCGCGGTAGTCGGCGACGAAGAGCGTCTCCGCGCTGCGGAGCCTCTCCGTCAACTCGGCGACGACGCGTTCCTTGTCCTCTTTCTGCATGTCATTCCTCCGGAAATACCGGCCCGCCTCAGGCGGGCCGAGCTAGAGGCATCGCCGCTAGCATCGGCTGGGCTTCTGCCTCGGCTGCCAGCGGTCTTTGGCGGTACTGTCGAGATGTCTAGGCGCGCTACTGTAGACTGCCTCGCCTGCGAGCTCTCGAGCTCCTCGGCGATCTCGCGGGTCCGCGTCGGGTCGACGTGGATCCCGGGGCCCATCGTGGAGGTGAGCGTGATCTTCTTGATGTACCGGCCCTTCGCGGCCGCCGGCTTCGCGCGCACGATCTCGTCGATCAGGGCCGCGTAGTTCTCGACGAGCGCGCGCTCGTCGAAGGAGCGCTTGCCGATCGGGATGTGCACGTTCGCGCCGCGGTCGGTGCGGTACTCGAGCTTGCCGGCCTTCGCGTCCTTGACCGCCTTCGCGACGTCGAAGGTGACGGTGCCCGTCTTCGGGTTCGGCATCAGGCCGCGCGGGCCGAGCACGCGGCCGAGCCGGCCGACGTTGCCCATCTGGTCGGGCGTCGCGATCGCGACGTCGAAATCGGTGAAGCCCTCCTCGATCCGCTTCGCGAGGTCGGCCGAGCCGACGACGTCGGCGCCTGCCTCCTCGGCCTCGCGGGCCTTGTCGCCTTCGGCGAAGACGGCGACGCGCTGCTCGCGGCCGGTGCCGTGCGGAAGCATCATCGTCCCGCGCAGCTGCTCGTCCGCGTGGCGGACGTTGAGCCCGAGGTTCATGTGCACCTCGATCGTCTCGTCGAACTTCGGCCCGGGCGCTCCTTGAGCAGGCGGACGGCCTCGACCGGCGTGTACAGCTGCTCGCGGTCGATCGCGCCGCGCGACTCGCGATACCGCTTCCCATGCTGCGCCATTACGCGATCCACCTCCACGCCCATGCTCCGCGCCGTGCCGGCGATCACGAGCATCGCCTGCTCGACGTCGCGCGCGTTCAGATCCTGCATCTTCGTCTCGGCGATCGAGCGGAGCTGGGCCTGCGTGAGCCGGCCGACCTTCGTCCGGTTCGGCTCGGCCGAGCCCTTCTCGAGCCGCAGCGCCTCCTTGATCAGGACGGCCGCCGGCGGCGTCTTCGTGATGAAGTCGAAGCTCCGGTCCTCGTAGACCGTGATCTCGACCGGGATGATGCGGCCGTTCTCCTGCGCGGTCTGCGCGTTGAACGCCTTGCAGAACTCCATGATGTTGACGCCGTGCTGGCCGAGCGCAGGGCCGACCGGCGGCGCAGGGTTCGCCTGCCCGCCCGGGATCTGCAGCTTGATCAGCGTGAGAACCTTCTTCGCCATCTCAGTCCTTTAGTCGAGCTTCTTGACCTGGTCGAAGCCGAGCTCGACCGGAACCTGGCGTTCGAAGATGTCGACGAGCACCTTGAGCTTCTGCTGGTCGGGATTGACGTCGACGATCTCGCCGTCGAAGTCGGAGAGCGGGCCGGACGTCACCTTGACCGACTCGCCGAGCGAGTACTCGATCGTCGTGCGCGCGCGGTCGCCGCCGGCGTTCGCGCCGGTCTTGAGGATGCGGTCGACCTCGGGCTGCGAGAGCGGCACGGGCTTGGAGCCGGCGCCGACGAAGCCGGTCACGCCCGGCGTGTTCTTCACGACCGTCCACGCGTCGTCGTTCAGGTCCATGTTCACGAGCACATAGCCCGGGAGCACGCGCTTCTCGGCCTGCACCTTCTGGCCGTCCTTCGTCTCGATCACCTGCTCGGTCGGGACGACGACGCGGCGGAAGCGCACGCGCTGCCCCATCGACTCGATGCGGTGCTCGAGGTTGGCCTTGACCTTGTTCTCATGGCCGGAATAGGTGTTGACGACGTACCAGCGAAACATTGGATTCCTTACTGACCGAGGAAGACCTTGGAGACGACTTGCTTCCAGACCTGGTCGTTGAGGTAGAGGTAGGTGCCGACGACGACGCAGGCGACGAGCACGACGACCGTGCCCTGGATCACCTGGTTCTGCCCCGGCCACTCGACCTTCTTCAGCTCCGCCCACGACTCCGGCGACGAAGTTCGACCTGCGGCGCTCGTCCGCAGGATGCGGCTGCGAGGGAATGGCCTGCTGGCGTCGGCGCCGTCTGCCATCGGCGCTAGCGGGTCTCCCGGTGCGGTGTGTGGCTACCGCACCAACGGCAGTACTTCCGGAACTCGACGCGGTCCGGCGTGTTCCGCTTCGACTTCATGGTCTGGTAGTTCCGCCGCTTGCACTCCGTGCAGGCGAGGGTGATCGCAACTCTGACTCCGGTCTTGGCCATGTCTCTTCTCTAAGGTGAAATGGGACGACCCGGGCACGCTGACGCACCGCCCTGGGGCCGCGGAAGTGTAGCGGGACCCGAGAGCAGTGCGACGATGCGCTAGTGGTTGTCGACGGCTGCGGCGACCGTCCGGCCGAGGAGTTGCTGGCCGGACTGGCTCGGGTGGACGTCGCAGGTTGCCTGGTCGCCCGGGGTGGTGTTCAGGAGGCCCGCCACACACGCCTTGCCTCCCGAGGAGGCAGTGGCGGCCGCGAACGCGGAAAACACGTCGGCGACGATCGCGCCGTGCGCGTGGGCCGCTCCGGCGATCGCTCCGTTGAGTGCCTGCGTGAACCCGGTCCCCACCGGGTCGGAGTAGTCGAGCGAGTAGTAGTTGAGGACGACGAGCTTCCCGTGGAAGTGGGATGCCTGGATCGCTCCGAGGATCTCGTTGAGATTCCCGCCGATGGTGGCGAGCAGCGACGGCACCCCGGCGCCGATGCAGGTCGGGTCGCCGGCGCACTGCTTCTCGAGCAGGAAGCCGTCGTTGGCGCCCAGCAGGATCGTGACGAGCTTCGTGTTCGGGTGGGTGTTGAGGAACGCGGTCGCGAACGCGAGCTGGGTCCCCTGGTAGCCGGTGTGCAATGGGAAGTTCGCCTTGAACGGCCGGCAGCCGTTGTCGGCGCCGCTCGCCGAGATGAAGCCTGCGGTGGTCTCGCCGGGGCACGCCGGGTTCGTCGGCGTCATGCCGAGGGCGTCGCCGACGTACGCCGGGTAGCCGATGAAGTTGTCTGGGTTCCGGTATTCGAATCCGGCCTGCGTGATGTAGCCGAACGTCACGCTGTCGCCTAGGGCCAGGTACGGGTGACCGGGGCTGCTCTGAGTCCCGCCTGCCATGACCAGCACGGCGACGGCGGCAGCAGCGACGGCGACGATCGCCATCGTGCGTGTGCGAGCTCTGTCCATGCTCCCCTCCGATTCGAGCGACGAGTGGAGTCTGTTCTGCCCAATTGGCCTCTTCGTAGTCCACTATTGGGAGGACGAGAGACGTGGAAGCTTCAGCTGACGAGACGACACCCGAGCGCCCGCTCCTGCGCGGCATGCTTCACGGCGCGGCGTTCGTCGCCTCGTGCGTGATCGGCGTGCTCTTCGTCATCGCGGCTCCCGCCAACCGTCTCCTGCCGGCGCTCGCGTTCGCCGTCTCGGCGACGGTGATGCTGGGGACGAGCACGCTGTACCACCGCGTTCGGTGGAAGCGCCGGGCGCGGCTGTGGATGCGACGCGCCGACCACGCGGGCATCTTCCTGCTGATCGCCGGGACTTACACGCCGGTCGGGCTGATCAGCCTGCACGGATCGTGGCGGGTGACCGTCCTCGCGATCGTGTGGTCGGGAGCCGCCGTGGCGGTGCTCGTGAAGTTCTGTTGGGTGCGAGCTCCGAAGTGGCTGTCAGCGGCCGTCGGTGTTGCGCTCGGGTGGGCCGGCGTCGCCGCGCTGCCGGAGGTCGTCAAGCACGACGGGATCGCGCCGGTTGTTCTCCTTGGCGCGGGCGGGCTCGCCTACACCGCGGGAGCACTCGTCTACGCGCTCCGCCGCCCCGACCCGTTCCCGAGGGTGTTCGGCTACCACGAGCTGTTCCACGCCCTGACGATCGGAGCGCTCGCGTGCCAGTACGTCGCGGTCGCGTTCTTCGTCGTTCGGGTCGGCTGACAAACGTCTCGAGTCCGAAGTTCTCGCAAAATGCGACGGACCAGCCGACGCGGACTTGCGGTTCCGGCGAAGTGGCTCTACCTTCCCGAGCGCACCGAGCACGGAGCGCGAGTAGGTCGAAGCCGCTCCTGGGAACCGTAGGAGGCGCGCTGCAAGGCGCGAGGCCGAACGTTCGCGGGAGAGGTGGACAAAAGCGCCACCGGCTCGGTGACTTTTTGTGCGCTCGTACGCGCAGCGCGATGAAACGGCTCGCTCACGTGTCGAGCGAGCGGTAGGCCGGTTTCGAGCGCATCGCTGACGGCTTGCTCCGTCTGGGCGGCCGGGATCTGAAAGACGCCGAAGCCCAGCATGGGCATCTCGAGGCCGTTACTCAACTTCACGGGGTATCGCTGCTCTCGCCAGCTCAGCCGGTTTCTTTGGGAGACAGTCGACGCGAAGCGTCGAGCGCGTCCGGAGTAGCGGCGGGTGGGCTCGAACCACCGACCTTCGGGTTATGAGTCCGACGCTCTAACCAGCTGAGCTACGCCGCCAAGCGGGTTGCATTGTACCGACGTCCTGGCCGTTTCTTACCCTGCGGGGATGGCCGAGGTCGAGCTGTGCTGGCGCTGCCCGACGCCGATGTCGTTCGTACACGGAACCTGGCAATGCCCCAGGTGCAAGTTCAAGCTCGGCTGCTGTGAAGGCGACCCGCAGACGAACTGCGAGGCTCAGCCCCCGCCCGCGACGCCCAGCACTGCGCGCACCTGAGCCGCGATCTGCCACGGGTCGAGCGCTTCCGCCGGTAGCTCGACGACGAAGCTTCGCTCGCCGAGCGCCCTGTTCTGCCACTTCGTGGCCGCGCCGGACGGCCAACGCACCGACGCGTACCGCATGCCGGCGAGGCGCGCGTAGCGCCGCGCGACCGCTTCCGACCTCCCCCACCCCCGCACGCGATTCTCGGCCTGGTGGAACCAGATCGTCACGTCGGGATGCAACCGCCTGATCAACGACACCGCGACGCGCGTCTCCGCCTGGCGGCCGCTCGGGAACGTGCGGTTGAGGTCGACGCCGTGGGCGTTCCCGCGGTGCCGCACGTCGTAGCCGTCCGGGTTGAGGTTCGGCAGCAGCCAGAGGTCCTCGTGCGGCTGCGTCCGCAGGAGCGCGTTCACGACGACCATTCCTTCGCATTCGTTCCCGTGGATGCAGCCGACGACGAGCACCCGCGGCCCCGGCCCGGAGCGATGCAGAAGCTCGATCGGGCGGTGCTGCGCCGACCACCCGATCACGGCGGCAACGGCTAGGGTCGAGAGCATGGCGGTGATCGAGGCCATCGAGCTTCGCAGGACATACCGTACGACCACAGGCGTCATCAGGCGAAAGCCGCTCGAGGTCGAGGCGGTGCGCGGCATCTCCTTCGCGGTCGAGAAGGGTGAGCTGTTCGGGCTGCTCGGCCCGAACGGGGCCGGCAAGACGACGACGATCAAGATGCTGATCACGCTGCTGCTGCCGACGAGCGGCGAAGCGCGCGTGCTCGGCCACAACGTCGTCGAGGACGCCCGCGAGGTGCGAAAGCGAATCGGCTACGTGTTCGGCGGGGACCGCGGGCTGTACGAACGCCTCTCGGCGCGGGACAACCTCCGCTACTTCGCCGAGCTCTACGGCGTCTCAGGCAAGGCGCAGCGCACGCGTATCGACGAGGTGCTCGAGCTCGTCGGGCTGAAGGGCCGCGAGCAGGAGCGAGTGGAGGGGTACTCGCGCGGCATGCGCCAGCGGCTCCACATCGCGCGCGGCATCCTGCACGATCCCGAGGTGGTGTTCCTCGACGAACCGACGATCGGCGTCGATCCCGTCGGCGCACGCGAGCTGCGCCAGACGATCGCCGACCTGATCGCCGGCGGCAAGACCGTCCTGCTGACCACCCACTACATGTTCGAGGCCGACGCGCTCTGCGACCGGATCGCGGTCATCGCGAAAGGACGCATCGTCGGCGAGGGGACACCCGAGGCGCTGAAGGCCGGCGTTGCCGAAGGTCGCGTCACCGAGATCGATGCCTTCGGGGTCGACGAGGCGACCGTGGCGCGGCTGCGCGCGATCGACGGCGTGACAGCCGTCACCGTCGAGGACCAGGAGCAGAAGCAGCTCCTTCTCGTGCAGACGACGGGTGACCGCGAGCTGACGGCCCCGCTCCTCGCCGAGCTCGACGGGATCGAGGTCGGCCGCATCAACTCGCGCGAGCCGACGCTCGAAGACGCGTACATCGCGCTCGTCACCGCTGAATGAAGCTCGTTCGCGTCTTCGTGACCGGCTTCGTCCTCCACTTCAAGAGCCTCTCGGTGTCACCGTTCATGGTGACGACGGCGGCGATCTGGCCACTGGTGTACGCGACGCTCGCGTTCCTCATGTTCCGCGCCACGCATCAGGCTCCGTCGCTTCTGTACGCCGCGCTCGGCGCCGCCGTGATGGGGATCTGGTCGACGACGGCGACGAGCGCCGGCGGGGCGATCCAACAGCAGCGCAACTGGAAGGTGCTCGAGTTGCTCGTCGGTGCGCCGACGCCGCTGATCTTCGTGCTCGCGCCGATCACCGTGGCGATCGCCGGCATCGGCGTCTACTCGATCGTGACGACGCTCCTCTGGGGCCGCCTCCTCTTCGGCGTGCCGTTCCACGTCCTGCACCCGGTGTTGTTTCTGGTCGCGATCCCCACGGCCGTGCTTTCGATCGGCCTCCTCGGGCTCGTGCTCGCCTCGGCGCTCGTGCTCTACCGCGAGGCGAGCGCATTCTCACAGGCGCTCGAGTATCCGATCTGGCTGATCACTGGCATGCTGATCCCGCTGTCGCTGCTCCCCGGCTGGATCCATCCAGTGGCCTGGGTGCTCGCGCCGACGTGGGGCATGCGCGCCGTCAGGCGGGCGGCGCTCGGCGGCGCGGTCGGCGTACCGCTCCTCGTGTGCGCGGTTCTGACGGTCGCGTACGCCGTGCTCGCTGTGATCCTCCTCCACCACTTCGAACGCCTGGCCCGCGAGCGCGCGACGCTGTCCCTTTCGTGAAGACCTGGCTCCGTGTCTTCTTCATCGGCGGCGCGATCAGCTTTCGCGCACTGTTCGCCTGGATCCGCCCGTGGGTCTATATCCCGACGCTCGTCGTCGGGCCGACCTCACAGATCCTGTTCTTCGCGTTTCTCGGCCGCACGGCGCACCTCGAGGATGACGCGTGGTTCGTGGTCGGGAACGCCGTGCAATCCGCGTCGCTCGCGGCGCTGTTCGGGATGGGCTTCGCAATCGACGGCGAGCGGTGGATGCAGACGCTCTCCGCGGTCCTCGGCACGCCGGCGAACCGGTCGGCCCTGTTCCTCGGCCGGGCGCTGCCCGTGCTCCTGAACGCCTCGGTGTCGGCGGCGACCGGCTTCGTCGGCGGCGCGCTCTTCCTCGGCTTCCGGCCGCCCCTGTCCTCGCTGCCCGGGCTCGCATTCCTCGTCCTGCTCGGCGCGTTCGCGTGCACCGGGCTCGGGATGCTGACCGGCGCGGTCGGGCTGCGGATGCGCGACGTCCCGATCATCGCCAACCTGACGATGGCCGTCCTCCTCATCTTCTGCGGCGTCAACGTCCCGCTCGACAAGCTGCCGCACTGGATGCATGTGACCGCCGAAGGGCTGCCGCTGACGCACGCGATCGCCGCCGCGCGCCGCGTCGCCGACGGCGCCTCACTCGGGAGCGTCGGCACCTCGATCGGGGTCGAGGCGGCGCTCGGCCTGGCCTACCTCGCGGTCGGGCTGGTGCTCCTCCGCGTGTTCGAGGAACAAGGGCGACGGCAAGGAACGTTGGACCGCGCATGAGGACGCTGAAGGTGATCTACAGCGGGTTCCAGATGAACCTGAAGGTGCTCGGGACCTCCGCCTGGTTCCTGCTCATGTCGGTGATCCAGCCGATCATCTTCGCGACGATCGCCTACTACATGTTCCGGTCCGGGGGGCGAAGCGGCACGCTCCTCTACGCGTCGCTCGGCGCCGGGATGATGGGCGTCTGGTCGTCGACGCTGTTCGGCTCCGGCGGGATGATCCAGTGGCAGCGCTGGCAAGGGACCCTCGAGCTCGGCGCGGCCGCGCCGCCGTCGCTGGCGCTCATCTACCTCCCGTTCTCGCTCGCGACCTCGTTCACCGGGATGTACGCGCTGGCCGCGACACTCGTGTGGGGGCGGCTCCTGTTCGGCGTCCCGCTCCACTTCGCTCACCCGTGGCTCTTCGCCCTCTCGCTGCCCGTGACCGTCGCGGCGCTCGGGCTGATGGGGCTCGTGCTCGCGTCGACGTTCATCCTCTACCGCTTCGCCAACGCGCTCTCGAACCTCCTCGAGTACCCCGTCTGGATCGCGTGCGGCCTGATCTTCTCGACCTCGCTGCTGCCCGGCTGGACGCGGCCGATCTCGTGGGCGCTGCCTCCCTACTGGGGCGTGCTCGCGATCCGGCATGCAGCGCTCGGCGGGGACGTATGGCGGCCGCTCGGGATGGTCACCCTGCTCGGACTTGCCTGCCTCGCGATCGGCGCGCTCACGTTCCGCCTGTTCGAGCACGTGGCGCGCGCGCGGGCGACGCTTTCGCTCACATGAGGCGCTGGCTCTCGGTCTTCCTCGTCGGCGGGAACCTCGCCTACCGCGGCCTCTTCAACTGGATCCACCCGGCGATCTACATGCCGACGATGCTCGGTGCCCCGCTCTTCCAGCTGATCTTCTTCACCAAGCTCGGCCAGTTCGCACACGCCGAGAACCGCGACTTCTACATCGTCGGCAACTCGATCCAGGCTTGCGCGATGTCGTCCGTGTACGGAATGACGATGGCGGTCGCGAACGAGCGCTGGTTCGGGACGCTCGGGCCGCTGCTCGCGTCGCCCGCGAGCCGCTCGGCGGTGTTCCTCGGCCGCGGCGTCCCGGTGCTCGCGAACGGCATCTTCGTCTCGACGTTCACGTTCGTGATCGGCGTCGTGCTGCTCGGGTTCCGGCCCGGGCTCGACTCGGTGCCGTCGCTGGCGCTCGTCGTCGTCGTGACGGTGCTCTCGTGCACCGCGTTCGGGATGCTGCTCGGCTCGGTGGGGCTGCGTGCCAAGGACTTCTTCTTCGCCGCGAACCTCGCGTACTTCCTGATGCTCCTCTTCTGCGGCGTCAACATCCCGCTCGAGACGCTGCCGGGCTGGATGAGCGCGATCGGCCGCTGTCTGCCGCTGACCCACGGGATCGCGGCCGCGCGCCAGGTGGCGGGCGGCGCGACTCTCGGCCACGTGGCGGGGCTCGTCGGAACCGAGCTCGGGATCGCGGCCGCCTACGCCGCGGCCGGGCTCACGCTCTTCCGGGTCCTCGAGCGCGAGTCGCGCCGCAGCGCCGTGCTCGACGCGTACTAGTCGGGGATCCCCGCTTTGGGGGAGGGCCGACCGGGGCGGTCGATGCCGATGAATGCCTGGACCTTGCGGCCCGCTACGACACTTCCCGTCACCTCTCTCGGCCTCGACGCGGGTCAGCTCGACGCGTTGTTCGACTCCTTGCCGATTCCGCTCCTCGTCGGCCGGGCGAGCGACCGCCGCGTTCTTGCTGCGAACCGTGCCTTCGTCACCCTGACCGGGCACCGACACGACGAGATCGTCGGCACGACGCCGCCGTTTCCATGGTGGAGCACCACCGAGGACGCGAGCGTCGGGTTCGAGCCGGGCTCCGTCGTGACCAGGACCTATCGATGCAAGGACGGCCGTCAACTCACGGTGGAAGTCGCTTCACACGGCATCGCAGACGAGCTGCTGCTCGGTGTCATCACCGACCTGACCGAGCGGAAGCAACTCGACCAACAGCTCGTGCAGAGCGGCAAGCTCGCCGCAATCGGCGAGCTCGCCGCGGGTGTCGCGCACGAGATCAACAACCCCTTGTTCGCGATCCTCGGCCTGACCGAGTTCCTCCTCAAGGAGTCCGAGGAGGGGACGCGCGCACGGCGCCGGCTCGAGCTGATCCAGCGAGACCGGGCTGGAGATCAAGGAGATCGTGCGGGCGCTCCTCGACTTCGCCCGCGAAAATGCCGAAGAACGTCAGATCGTGAAGATCGAGGACGTTGTGCGCTCGACCGTCGAGCTCGTTCGGCGGACGAACGCCCACAAGGGTGTAGAGCTCGTCGACTCGTACGACGCGGCGGACGCGCTCGTAGTCGCAAGCGCGAACCAGCTCAAGCAGATCGTTCTCAACCTGATCGCGAACGCGCGACAGGCGATGCCGCTCGGCGGGACGGTGCACGTCGAGGTCACACGGCTCGGCACCCACGCGCTCGTCACGGTCGCGGATGACGGGCCGGGCATCGACCCGGCGCTGCTCTCGCGCATCTTCGAGCCGTTCTTCACGACCAAGCGCGGGCTGGGCGGCACCGGCCTCGGGTTGTCGGTCAGCCTCGGGATCGCCGAGGCGCACGGCGGGACGATCATCGCCACGTCCGAGCCCGGTGCCGGCGCCCGCTTCGTCGTGCGGCTGCCGCTCACCGAAGGAGCGGAGCAGTGAGCCGCATCCTTGCGATCGACGACGAGGGCGTGATCCGGATGCTCGTCATCGAGATTCTCGAATCGGTCGGGCACGAGGTCGTCGGCGCCGAGAGCGCCGAGCACGCACTCGATCTGCTCGACGATGGCGAGTTCGACCTCATCGTCAGCGATGTGGTCATGCCCGGCCTCTCGGGTCTCGAGCTGCTCGAGGCGGCGAGGAGCCGCCAGGCGTCACTCCCGGTCGTCCTCGTCACCGGCGCAGGCACGTACGAGACGCTGAGCGAGGCGCTGACGCGCGGCGCGGCCGGCCTGGTCACGAAGCCGTTCGCGCACGCCGAGCTTCAGAGCGCCGTCACGGACGCACTCGAGCGCGCGACGCGCACACGGGAGGAGCTGCGTGAGCGCCTGCTCGCCCCCACGCTCGCCAGCGCGCTCGCGAACGCGATCGAGGCACGCGACTCGTATCTTCACGGCCACTGTGAGCGCCTCGCGTCGCTCGCCGTGCGGATCGCCGAGGAGCTGGGTGCGTCGCCGGAGGACATCGAGACCGTGCGGCTCGGTGCAATCCTCCACGACGTCGGCAAGATCGGGATCCCGGACCGCGTGCTTCTCAAGCCCGGCCCGCTCGACGAAGAGGAGCGCCTGATCATCGAGACGCACACCGAGATCGGCGACAAGCTGCTGGAACCGCTCGATCTCCTCGCAGGAGCGCGCCCGATCGTTCGCCACCACCATGAACGCTGGGACGGTGCCGGTTATCCGGACGGGCTCGCCGCGGAGGGCATCCCCGTGGGCGCGCGGATCGTCGCGGTCGCCGACTCGGTCGAGGCGATGACCTCGCGCCAGCTCTACCGGAAGCCGCTCGGCCCCGGCGAGATCGTCGCGGAGCTGAGGAAGCATCGCGGCGCGCAGTGGGATCCATACGTCGTCGACGTCGTGCTCCGTCTGATCGCGAACGGCGAGCTCGTGCTGGCGACCGGCGGCCTGCGGCTCCTCGAGCTCGATCCTGCCTCCAGGGAGCCCCGGTGACGGGCACGACTCAGCTGACGACACGGGAGCGCCAGGTGCTCGGGCTGCTCGCCGACGGTCTCCCGCACGATGAGATCGGCCGCCGCCTCGGAATCGGCTCGGAGACGGTCCGCACCCACGTCCGGAAAGCGAGCAGCCGGCTCGGTGCGTCGACCCGGACGCAGGCGGTCGCGACCGCGCTGCGGCTGGGGCTCATCTCATGACAGTCACCCGGCCCGGGCTCGAGGTCGCTGCGCTTTCCGGGGAGGTCGATGCCGTCATGCACGGCATCGTCGACCGGCTCATGCGACTGCCGCATGCCGACGGCGCGTCGCTCTCGACGGTCGACGACGAGTTCGCGTACTTCAGGGTGTGCGTCGGCGAGGACCTCCCGCTCCAGGGCCGGACGTTCCGCCTCGAGGAAACCCTCGGTGGCACGTGCATCGGCGGCGAGCTGAAGGTGCTGCGCAAGACCACTGGGCCCGAGGTCGACCGGTGCCTGACGCCCGGCGCAGCCTCGATCGTGCTTGCGCCGCTCGAATGGGACGGACAGGTCCGCGGCGTCCTCGGTGTTCGAAGCTCTTCTCTCGCTGCATTCGACGAGGTCGGGGTTGAAGCGATCCGGCTGCTGGCGGCAGGAGCGTCGATCGCGCTCCGCAACGCCGAGGTGATCGCGAAGCTCGTGGCGAGCGAGCGCAATTATCGCGAGCTGCACGACCAGGCGGCCGACGCGATCCTGGTCACCGACGCGAACGGGGTGATCATCGACGCGAACGAAGCGGCGGCTGCGCTCCTCTGGCGGCCGGTGGACGAGTTGCGCGGGTTGCACGCGAGCGCGCTGTTCACCTCAGCGGAGCTTGCGGCAGCACCGTTGCGGATCGCAGAGCTCCAGCGGACCGGGGAGCTCCGCTCCGAGCGCCCGTTCCTCCGCAAGGACGGGACGGAGATCATGGTCGAGTACTCCTGCCGCATCCTCGACGACGGGCGCGTGCATGCAGCTCTGCGCGACGTCACCCAGCGCAGGCGCAACGAGGACCGCTTGCGCACAAGCCTCGGACGGCTGCACGCGATCGTCCAAACGCAGCAGCAGATCGCCGCGCTCGAGCTCGACCACGAGGCGCTCACGAGCACGATCGTCCTCCGCGCGCAGCGCCTCTGCGGCGGTGACGGCGCCGCTGTCCAGTGGTTCGACGGGCACGAGTCCGTGTACCACCACTGCTCCGGGCTCGCCGCTGGCCACGTCGGCCTCCGCCTCGACCGCTCCGCGAGCCTGGCGGGCCTCTCAGCGTTGAGTGGCGAAGCGGTCTACGCCGCGGACACTGCGACCGACCCGCGCGCCGACGGCGACGCCTGCGCACGCCTCGGCGTCCGCTCACTGATCTGCGCACCACTCCATCGCGACGGCCAGGTGATCGGAGTCCTCTCGATTCTCGGACGCGAGCCGCACGCGTTCGACGAGCTCGCAATCGAGACAGCACGCCTGATGGCGGAGTTCATCGGCGCGGTCATGCGCAACACGATCGAGCTGAACGAACGAGGCCAGCTCGTCGAGCAGCTACGCCTCCAGGGCAAGGTCGTCGAGCACATGCAGACCGCGCTCTACGTGTGGGCGGTCGACGAGGGCACGCTCCGCCTCCAGTATGCGAACCGGGCGAGCGAGCAGGCAACCGGCCTCGCGGTCGCGGACGTCGTCGGCCGGACGCTCGACGAGGTCCTCCCGGGCGTCCCGCCGAACCTCACCGAGCGCCTGCTGCAGGTGGTCGAGACCGGCGAGGTCCTCGACGCGGGCGAGCTCGAGTACGCCGACGACCGGATCGCCCCCGGAATCTTCTCGATCAAGGCGTTCCCGCTCTCGGACAACCGGCTGGCGGTGACGTTCGACAACGTCACCGACGTCGCGCGGATCGAAGCGCAGCTCAGGCAGGCGCAGAAGATGGAGGCCGTCGGGCGGCTCGCAGGCGGCATCGCACACGACTTCAACAACCTGCTGACGGCGATTTCCGGGTACAGCGAGTTCCTGGTCGGCGGCACGTCGGACCCGAAACTTCGCCGGTACGCCGAGGAGATCAAGCGCGCCTCCGACCGGGCGGCGGCCCTGACGGGCCAGCTGCTCGCGTTCAGCCGCAGGCAGGTGCTGCAGCCGCGGATCCTCGATCTGAACGCGACCGTCGGCGACATGGACATGATGCTTCGGCGGCTGATCGGGGAGGACGTCGAGCTCGTGACGATGCTCGGTCCCGAGCTCGCCCCGGTTCGCGCCGACCCGACCCAAGTCGAGCAGGTGATCGTCAATCTCGCCGTGAATGCGCGCGACGCGATGCCGCACGGCGGCTCGGTGACGATCGAGACCGCGAACGTCGTGACCGGCGAAGGCGCGTTCGTCGAGTTGCGCCTCACAGACACGGGGGTCGGGATGACCGACGCCGAGCGCCGGCAGCTCTTCGATCCGTTCTTCACGACGAAGGAAGGCGGCACCGGTCTCGGGCTCGCGACCGTCTACGGGATCGTCGAGCAGAGCGGCGGCACGATCGAAGTGGAGTCCGCCCCCGGCCTCGGGTCGTCGTTCCGGATCCTCCTGCCGGCGGAGTGGGCGCCGCTCGACGCGGCGAAGGCCGACCCGTCGCGGCTTGCGCCCGCCGACGGCGAGGAGACGGTCCTGCTCGTCGAGGACGAGCTCGTCGTGCGCCGGCTCGTCGCCGAGATTCTCGAGTCGAGCGGCTACTCGGTGCTGCAGGCCGCGGACGGCCCGTCCGCACTCGAGCTGCTCCGCCGCCACACCGGCCCGGTCGACCTCCTCGTTACAGACGTGGTGATGCCCGGGATGAGCGGACCCGACGTCGCAGGCGCCGTTGCCGCCATGCGGCCGGGGACGCAGGTGCTCTACATCTCCGGCTACAACGACTCCTCGATCGGGAATCACGGGGCGCTCGAGCCCGGGATCGCGTTCCTGCAGAAGCCGTTCGACGCCGAGGTCCTGACGCGCAAGGTGCGGGACGTGCTCGACGGCGTGGCCAACTCGGTTGCCGGGGGAGCCGGAACCGAGTTGAAGGTCTGACGGCTCAGACATGAACCTGGTTCCCTTCGGGGAACCTGGTTCTGCTTGGCTGTCGCGGTGCTGCCGCCGCTGCTCCGGGAGAACGCGAACTTCCGCCGCTACTTCGTCGGGCAGGCGGTGTCGCTCGTCGGCGACCAGATCACGCTGATCGCGCTGCCGCTGACTGCGGTGATCGCACTCCATGCATCGGCCGGGCAGATGGGCGCCCTCACGACGATCGCGCTCGTCCCGAACCTCATCTTCTCGCTCCACGCAGGCAGTTGGGTCGACCGGCGCGCCGGACGAAGGCAGGTGATGCTCGTGACCGATGTCTGCCGGGGCCTCCTGGTCGCGACCGTGCCGATTGCGTACGCATTCGGCCACCTCACCTGGGTGCACCTCTACATCGTCGCGTTCGGGACCGGAACGCTCGCCGTGTTCTTCTACGTCGCCTACGGTGGCTTCTTCCAGACGATCGTGCGCCGCGAGGACTACGTCGCGGCCAACTCCCTCTCGCACGGCAGTCGCGCATTCTCGTTCCTCGCAGGTACGAGCCTCGGCGGCGTGCTCGTGCAGCTGCTCCGCGGGCCGTACGCGCTTGGGCTCGACGCGTTCTCGTACTTCTGGTCGGCGTTGTTCATGAGCCGGGTCGACGCTCCCGACCCGCCGCAAGAGGAGCACGACACGGGCGGCGTGCTGGCCGGCGCGCGCTGGATCCGCGGCAACGCGATCATCCGCGCCGAGCTGCTCGGCGTCGCGACGCTCAACCTCTTCAACTTCATCTTCTTCGCGCTGTTCCTCCTCTACGCGACGCGCTCGCTGCACGTGCGCCCGGCGACGCTCGGCGTCGTGCTCGGCGTCGCCTCGGTCGGGACGCTCCTCGGCTCGGTCGTGACCGCGCGCATCTCACGCCGGATCGGCGTCGGGCCGGCGTTCCTGATCGGCTGCTTCCTGTTCCCCGCGCCGCTCGTGCTCGTTCCGGCGGCCGGCGGACCGCACTGGCTCGTCGTGGCGATGCTGTTCGCGGCCGAGTTCCTCTCCGGCTTCGGCCTGATGCTGCTCGACATCCTCGCCGGCGCGATCTCCGCGGGCGTCATCCCGCGCCCGCCTACGCTCGCGCGTCGCCGGCGCGTTCATGGTCGTGAACAACGGCGTCCGCCCGCTCGGGACCGCGATCGGCGGCGTGCTCGGCTCGACGATCGGCCTGCGCCCGACGCTGTGGATCGCGACGGTCGGCGCGCTCGCCGGCATGCTCTTCCTCATCCCGTCGCCGATCCGGTCGCTGCACGAGGTCCCAGAGGAAGCGCCCGCATGACGACCTATCCACTTGAGCTCTTCCACGAGTGGATTCAGGGCGACGAGATGGTGCTCGCGACTGCGACCGCGGACGGCCGCCCGTCCGCGCGGTCGCTCCTCTTGAAGAGCGCCGACGAGCACGGCTTCACCTTCTTCACCGGCTACACCTCGCGCAAGGGGCTCGAGCTCGAGGCGAATCCGCGCGCGGCGCTGCTGTTCCGGCGGGAGGGGATCCAGGTGCGCGTCGAGGGCCGGGTCGAGCGGATCCCGGCGGACGAGTCCGACGCCTACTGGCGCAGTCGCCCGGCGGAATCGCGGCGAAGCGCCGCCGCGTCATACCAGTCGGAGCCGATCGGCTCGCGGGCGGCGCTCGAGGCCGCGGCCGCGGCGCAGCCGGCGGAGCCCGAGCGCCCCGATCGCTGGGGCGGCTACCGGCTCATCCCCGATACGTACGAGTTCTGGCGCCACCGCGACGACCGGCTCCACGAACGTCACCTGTTCAGGGCATGCGGCGACGGCTGGGAGCAACTACTCCTGCAACCGTGAGGAAGGTTCTCGTGCGCCCACCCGTGCCTTTGCTCGGTTACCGGCGAGTGGCTCGGCGTTCGTGGCAAGGACGCAGGGAGCGCCGGTAGCGGTGGCTACCGGCGTGACCGAGGACGCGGCCACGGGCGGCGAGACGCCGCCGGGAACCTGGTGGAACGTGCGGGTGGGCGCACTTGCCGCAGCCGCGGTCCTTTCGCTTGCCGCGACGGGCGCTGCACCGACCGCGCCGAAGATCGGTGGGTGTCAGGTGTTTCCGGCGACGAACGCGTGGAACGAGCGCGTCGACAAGCTGCCGGTCGCCGCTGACTCGACGAAGCTGATCGCCTCGATCGGCGCCGGAGCTGGTGTGCACGCCGATTTCGGCAGCGGGCTCTGGGACGGCTCGCGAATCGGGATCCCGTACGCGGTGGTGCACGGGAAGACGACGCCGAAGTCCCGCCTTCGGTTCGAGTACGCGGACGAGAGCGACAAAGGCCCGTATCCGATTCCTGCGACCGTGCCGATCGAAGGGCAGCCGTCACCGTCAGCGGGCGGCGACCGGCACGCGCTGATCGTCGACCGCGACTCCTGCAAGCTCTACGAGCTCTACGCGCTGCAGCGCACGGGCGCCGGCTGGACGGCGGGATCGGGCGCGATCTTCGATCTCCGCTCGAACAGGCTGCGTCCCGCGGGCTGGACGTCGGCAGATGCCGCCGGGCTGCCGATCCTGGCTGGCCTCGCACGCTGGGACGGCGACGCGTCGACCGGCGCGATCCGTCACGCACTGCGATTCACCGCCGAGCGCACTCGCCGCGCATACGTCTACCCCGCTCGCCACTACGCGAGCGACTCGACCGATCCGTCACTGCCGCCGATGGGGCTGCGCGTTCGCCTCAAGGCGGGCGTCGACATCTCGCACCTGCCGCGCCAGGCGCGGATCGTCGCCCAGGCGATGAAGACCTACGGGATGATCCTCGCCGACAACGGCTCGAACTGGTACGTCTCGGGCTCCCCCAGCCCGCACTGGTCGAACGCGGAGCTACACGCGCTCGGTGCGCTGCACGGATCCGACTTCGAGGTGGTCGACACCTCCGGGCTGCGGCCGTAGAGCGACGGTGAACGTCGTGCCGCCGGCGCCGCTCTCGACGTCGACCGTGCCTCCCATCGCCGTCGCGAGCTGACGCACGATCGCCAGGCCGAGCCCGCTGCCGATCAACCGGTCGCGCCCGATCTTGTCGTAGAGGTAGAAGCGCTCGAACGCGTGCGGCACGTCCTCCGCCGGGATGCCCGGCCCCGTATCGGAGACGACGAGGCGCGCGCCCTCCGCCTCGACCGTTACCGATCCACCCGCCGGGGTCTCGCGGAGCGCGTTCTCGACCAGATTGGAAGCGATCTGCAGGATCCGGTCGGCGTCCCCGCCGACCCAGGTCTCGTCGGCGACCGCACGCAACTCGACACCGAGCTCGCGGGCTGTCGGCTCGTGCCGCCGCGCGGCCTCACGCGCGATCTCGGCGAGATCGACCGCCTCCGACTGCACCGAGAACTCGGAGCGGTTCATCCGCGCCAGGTCGAGCAGGTCGCGCACGAGCCGCTCGAGCCGGCCGCTCTCCGTCGTGATCACGCGCGCCGCCTCGCCCGGCTCGAAGGCGCCTTCGGCGAGGCCTTCCGAGTACCCGCGAATCGCCGTCAGCGGCGTCTTCAGCTCGTGGCTCACCGAGAGCAGGAAGGCTCGCTCCGCCTCGCGCGACGCCGCCAGCTGCTCCGCCATCTGGTTGAACGCCTCTGCGAGCGAGGCGAGCTCGGTCGTCCCCTCCGTCTGAAGCGGCTCGTGCCGCTCGTCGGCGGCGAGCGCCCGCGTCGCGGCTGCGACCCGTTGCAGCGGCCGCACGATCGACCGGGCGAGCAGGAACGAGAGCACCGCCGCGAGCCCGACCCCGGCGAGCGCTGCGAGCAGGAGGTCGATCAGGAACGGGCGCCAGGCGGCCGACTTCACCGAGGCCGGACGCAGAACGAGGAGGCCGAGGCGCGGGATCGTGCGGTAGGAGTAGAGCTGCTCCTTGCCTTGATATTTCGCCTCGCCGTCGCTCGACCGATTGACGTCGGGCACGAGACCCGCGAACACCGAACGCTCCTGCACCAGAACGAGGACCGAGCCGAGCTTTTGCTCCCCGCGCCGGTAGCTCACATGCTCGCGGCGATCGACTGCACGATCGTCGGCGAGCCTCGCGACCGCCGCGGCCTGCGAGCGGTCGACCTGCCGGCGTGTCAGCACGCCGCCGATGGCGAGCGTGAGCGCGAGTGTGATCGCAAGTGCCGCCAGGGTCGCCGCAAAAAGGCGCGCCCTCAGTGACTTCATGCGACCGCTTTGTATCCGGCGCCGCGGAACGTGCGGATGAGGTCCGGCCGTCCGAGCTTGCGGCGCAGCTGCGCCACGTGGACGTCGACAGTGCGCGTGCCGCCCGGATATTCCTGCCCCCAGACGCGGTCGAGCAGCAGGTCGCGCGACACGACGACGCCGGCATTGGCCATGAAGAACGCGAGCAGCTCGAACTCCTTGGCCGTCAGTTCGATCGGGCGCCCGTCGACGGTGACGTCGTGCGATTCACGGTCGAGGACAACGTCCCCGAGCGCGAACCGCTCATAACGCTCCTGCGGCTCTGTGCGGCGGAAGATCGCCTTCATCCGGGCGACGAGCTCGCGCGGCGAGAACGGCTTCGTCAGGTAGTCGTCGGCGCCGACCTCGAGGCCGACGACGCGATCGGGCTCCTCGTCGCGGGCGGTCAGCATCAGGATCGGCACCTGCGACTTGCCCCGCATCGCGCGGCACACGTCGAAGCCGTCCATGCCCGGCAGGCCGATGTCGAGGAGGACCATCTTCACCGGATGACGCTCGACCTCGACGAGGGCCTCCTCGCCGGACCGCACCCAGACGACGCGGTAACCGCTGCGTTGCAGGTAGCCGCGGACGAGCTCCCCGACCGACGGCTCGTCCTCGACTAGGAGGATGGTTCCAGCCACTAGTGATGCGACCGGCGACGTCCGCCGGCTCCGTCGGGCAACGCCAACGTCCACATCACCTGATTATGCGTGGAGCATGAGTCGGACCCGGACGGCGGCGCCGTCGTCGATCCGCATCGTGATCGCCCAGAGGCCGCGGCGGAACGCCGGCCGGGTCTTGGCGAAGCGCCGCGGGGCGATCCGGGTCTTCCGGGAGAGCGGAATCGTCTCGAGGGTCCCGTCGGGCTCGCGCAGCATCAGCTGCAACGCATTCGACTTCACGATGCGACCGTGGTCGAGGATCATCGTGTGCCATTTGCCCTTGATCTGCACGTTCCGTTCGTCGTGGGACCACACACCCAGGATCGTCGGGAACGGAGGCGGCGGCGTGGCGCCCTTGCCGGGCCCGCCGCGCGCACCGGCTGCGGCGCCCGCACCCGAGGCAACCAGAACGGTGATCACGATCGCAAGGAGTCTCCGCATGCTTCACACATGATGCTCGTCCGGGTGACCGGGTGGTTGCCCGCGCGTAAACCCTGGGTAAAACAGGGCCGCCGGCCTTGCTCGAGCCTCGCGCTGCGGTCGGTGGGTCAGTTGGCACCTCGGCCCGACCTCACCCGTCAATGTGCCTTCGACCTGCGCTTCTCGGCTCGTAATCCTCTCGTGCCGACCGGACGATGCCGGCCGGATCCTTCGACGTCCGTACCACGCCGCAGGTTCGGCTCCCCGAGAGCGATTCCTGCCGCGAGAATCCGCCCTATGCCGCTCCGGAACCGGGTGACGCCGCTCGGCGAGGTGATCGCTGTGCCAGAACGGGGGCTCGTGTACGGCAACCGCGGCTGCCTCCACAACTCGGTGGGGGACATCGTGAGGCGGGCCGCTACGAAGCGGTGGATCGCCTGCCGACTCTCCTATCGCGGCTGGTACCAGGGGGCAACACCGCGGCCGGGCCGCTTCACGGGGCTGTTCTTTCTCGACGACGCGACTGCGTTCGCGGCCGGCCACCGTCCGTGCGCTCTCTGCAGGCGCGAGGATTACCGGCGCGTTCTCGCCGTCACCGGTGCCGCCGGCGCCGACGCGCTCGACGCCGTCCTGCAAGCGCAGCGAACCGGGCCTCGTCCGCGCGTTGCAGTCGCCACGCTTCCCGACGGTGCCTTCCTGCTGGTCGAGGATGCGCCGCACCTCGTCGTCGAGGGCACGGTGCGGCAGTGGTCCCCCGGCGGATACGGACCCGCGCGTCCTGCTCCGAAGACCGCGGCATTGATCACTCCGCAGCTTCTCGTCCCGTTGCTCCGCGCAGGGTGGGAACCGCTCGTGCCCTTCCTCCATCCGTCAGCCCATGCGACGATGACGGCGTGACCGTCGACGACATCAGCCGCGACGAGCTGCAACTCGCGGCTCGGAACCACGGCATGCCGCTCGAGGTGTTGCGCTGGCCGGTGACACCGGTCGGGATGCACTACCTGCTCATCCACTACGACATCCCGCTCGTCGGCGACGAGTGGACGCTCTCCGTCGACGGCGACATCGGCTCACGGCTCGTGCTCACGCTTGACGACCTTCGTGCGCTGCCGTCACACGAGGTGGTCGCGACGATGGAGTGCGCCGGGAACGGCCGGGCGAAGTTCACGCCGCGCCCGGTCAGCCAACCCTGGCTCGACGAAGCGATCGGCACCGGGCGGTGGCGGGGCGCGCGCCTCCGCGACGTCCTCGAGCGAGCCGTTCCGGGCGACCAGGCCGTCGAGGTTCTGTTCACGGGACTCGACCGCGGGGTCGAGGGCGGCGAGGAGCAGGAGTTCCAGCGCAGCCTGCCGCTCGCGCTTGCGCGTGACGAGGACGTCCTCCTTGCCTACGACCTGAACGGCGCGCCGCTACCGCCGCAGCACGGCAGCCCGCTGCGGCTGCTCGTACCCGGTTGGTACGGGATGACGAACGTCAAGTGGCTCACCCGGATCACCCTCGTCGACGAGCCGTTCACGGGCTATCAGCAGGCGCGCGGCTACCACGTCCGGTCCGACGAGGACGACCCCGGGGTTCCACTCCAGCGAATCAGGCCGCGCGCACTGATGGTCCCGCCGGGGATCCCGGAGTTCATGACGCGCGGCCGCACGGTCGATGCCGGCCGCGTCACGATCGAGGGCCGCGCCTGGTCCGGCCACGCGCCGATCGAGACGGTCGAGTTCTCGGCCGACGGCGGAAGCTCATGGGTGCCTGCGGAGCTCGAGGGCACCGACCTCGGCCGCTGGGCCTGGCGGGGATGGTCGTACGTCTGGGATGCGACGCCCGGGGAGCATGTCCTCGCGTGCCGCGCCCGCGACGGCGCAGGCAACGAGCAGCCGCTCGAGCCGTCGTGGAACGTCGGCGGCTACGCGAACAACGCAGTCCAGCGCGTGCCCGTCAGCGTGCGCTGAGTCGCTCAGGTTCAGCCGACGGGCGCGCGTTAATCGAATGAAGCGAGAAGATCGGTCAGCTGACCGCGAACGCGGTCGAGCTGCTCGGCCTTCTCCTGCAGCTGGGACTCCAGCTCGCCCTTCGAATCCTCGAGCTCCTGGATCCGAGCCTCGTACTGTTCCGAGCGGACGCGTAGCTCGGTCTTCTGAGCCTTCACCGCTGCAGCCTGGGCGGCGAGCCGCTCCGCAACCGCCTTTGCCTGATCGGCAAGCATGGCGACCGCGTCGGAATCGGATGCGTCGTCCGCATCGTCGTCCTCGTCGTCCCGCTGAACCGGCAACTTCGTCACCGCTGCCAGCGGCTCGTCGTCATCGCCGCCGTCGTCGCCGCCGTCGTCGCCGCCTCCACCGCCACCGTCCCACTCTTCGCCTTCGGCCTCGGCGTCGGGCTCGAGGCTGGCGTCGGGCTCGAGGATGTTGAGCTCCTCGGACGGTCCGAACTGGCCGCGACTCCGGAGGAGGTCGCTGCGCAGGCCGGCGTCAAGTGCTGACTTGGGAACCACGATCATCACCGTTTCCTCTCCGAGCAGCTCGCGCAACGCACCGAGCCGCTGCTCTGTCGGCTCGGCGACCGCGACAACGACGCGTCCGTCCTCGACACGGGTCGGCAACGCCTCGAGGCGTTGCGCGTCCTCGCGCGACATCTGGGCGAGTGCGTTCGCGTCGAACCAGATCGAGGACCGCTCGACATAGTCGAGAGCCCACTGCTCGGCGAGCAGGCGGGCGACGTCGTCCTCGGTGGCGAGCCCGCGACGAACAACGACCTCGCCGAGACGCTCACCGGTGCGACTGCCTTCGTACAGCGCATCGTCGAGCTGAACCTGCGTGAGGAAGCCACTCTGGATCAGCAACTGACCCAGGGGAACGCGAACGGGAGTCTCGGGCGAATCGGCTCCTGCCAAGGCCTTCTGACTCACTCGCTCATCCTCCGCTGTTGCGATCTCTCCAGCCAACCCGCCTGACAGTTTTCGGCGGATCGAGTGCGAGACTTGAGCGACTCACTCGAACGAGGGAGCGCACCGATGTGGCTAGCTCGCGTGCCAGCGCTGCCGCCGGCGTGTCTTGGCGAGGGAGCTGCCGAGCGACACGAGGATCATGAGCGCGGCCGCGCCGGCGATCGACACCCCGACGAGCTCCAGCGTGTGCCTCGACGGGCCGCTCGGGTCGGAGCGGCGATACACCTTCTGGCCCAGCTCCGAGTCCTGCCGCGCGAGATTGTTGGACGTGGTGTCGACGCGGGTGCCGAGCTCGTACGCGCCGAACCCGACCGCAGTCAGGATCGCAACGATGAGAAACAGATCGACCACCCGGCGTACCATTGGCTCGAGTATCGGCAGCCGACCGGCCGGACCCAAGCCTCCGATGGTCGATCTGATCAGATGCGCCCATCCCGGGCGGCGTGAGCGACCGCGGCGAGCCCGCCGGCGAGCAGGAGGATTCCGGCCACGATCGGGAGCGTGCTACCGCTGCCGCCCGCGCCCGCGCCCCGACCGTCGCCACCGCCACCTGTGTGGGCCGCGAACGAGGTGCGGGCTGGTCGTCTCCCGGCGCGGTCTTCGTGGTGCGCCGCGGCTTGGCCGGGCGCGGGTGAACGGCGAGGAGCCGGCGGAAGTCGGCCGCCGAGCCGAAGCCGGCCGGTGCTCCGTCCGGGAGCAGCACCGGCGGGAGCACCTTGACGGAGCGCGGCACCGGCCAGGCGCGGAGGTACGACGTCGGGTCGACCGCGCCGTCGTAGCCGAGGTACAGGAGGCTGTTCGGGTGCACCTCGAAGTGGAGATGCGGCTGCGTCGTGAACGCGTCGCCGGTGTTGCCGACGAACCCGATCACGTCTCCGCGCCGGACGGCGCGACTGTTTCGCGCGAGCCGCGTGTACCCGGACAGATGCGCGTAGTAGAAATCGTTGCCGGCGTGATCGACGAGCCAGAGTCGCCATCCGCCGACCCTGTTCCAGCCGACCGCGAAGATCGTCCCGTCGGCGACGGCGACGACGGGTGTGCCGAGCGGGGCGAAGAGATCGTCACCGTGGTGCCAGCCGCCGGGGACGTCCGACCGCTCGCCACCGTAGGAGTCGCCCCAGTCGGCGCGCGCGGCGACCGGGAAGGCGTACGAGCCGCCGAGCGGAGGCGTCCCTGAGAGCGGCGCGCCCGCCACCGCCTTGTGCGGCGCATGCCTCTTCTTCGGGGCCGGCGTCTTCCTCGGCGCGTGCTTTCGCGGCGGCTTCTGAACCGTCGTCGTCACGGGGGCAGTCGTCGTGGCGGGCGCCGTGGTCGTGGTGGGCGCCGTGGTGGTGACCGGCGCGGTCGTGGTCGGCGGGGGCGGCGGCGGCTTGGCCGGCGCGTGATTCGCCGCCGCATAACCGATCAGGATCAACGTCCCCGAAGGCAGGCCCGCGTGCGAGCGCGTCAGGCGGACCTCGAGCGCAGCCGACCAGTAGCGAAGCGGCTGCAGTCGCGGCAACTCGACTTGCGCCCGAACAGTCACCGTCGCCCAGTCGGAGACTGCTGCGGTTGCACCGGCGACTGCGTCCACCGGGCTGTCTCCGACCCGCAGCGAGGTGATCGTCGTCCGGAGCCGCCAGCCGGATCCGTCGCCGCCCGCAGGCACGAGATCGGCGCGAAGCGAGGCACCCGACAGCACGCCGAGCACACTCCACCCCTTCATCGCGGCGTGCGTTCCGCCCGGCGCCGTTCCGCGGACACATCCTGCACCGCCCGCCTCGGCGGACGACAGGTCGACCGCGTATTGCGCGTCGTGGAACGTCGGAGCGGAGTCGCTGGTGATCGTCGACGCTGCGACTGCCGGGCCGAGCGTGGTGGCGGCGTTCGCGCCGGTCGGGATGATCGCGACGAGGCCGGCGCCCACGCACGGCGCCGATGCGACCTCGGCGGCGGCCCCTGGTGCTGCGACGAGCGCAGCGACGAAGGCGCAGAGCGCCGTTTCGCGAACGCGCCTCACCCACGCATGATGCCCCAGCTTCCGGCTACAGACGCGCCAGCGCGTCGAGAACGCGCAGCGGCACGCGCGCCACGCCCGCTCACGTCGGCCGGCGCGGCGACGTCGCCGAGCAGGAGCCGCTCGACGGAGCGCCAGAGGAGCCGCGTGCGCGCGACGCGCCAGCTCGCGCGCGGCCAGCGGTCGAGCGCCTGCTTCAGCTTCCACGACGCGCCGTGCAGCCGTCCGAGCGCAGCGTCGAGCGCGGCCGGGTACGTGCTCGAGCCGGCCGCGTCGAGGATCGCCGTCGGCCGCGAGGCGCGACGAGACGAAGCACTCGTACATCCCGTCGCCGGAGACCGGGTCGATCAGGCCGGCGGCGTCGCCGACGAGCAGCGCGCGCTCACCGGCCAGATCGCGTCGCCCCGCGGCGCAGCGGCAAGCCGGTGGCCGCGCAGGCTGTCGAGCTGCGACGCGTCGAGGCCGTGCGCCTCGGCAGACGCGCGCGAGGTGCTCGCGGATCCGCGGGCCCTCGTCCTGCCACGCGCCGACGCCGACGTTCACGTGGTCGCCCTTCGGGAAACACCCAGCCGTAGCCGCCCGGGATGTCGGCGAGCTCGATCGACCGCGCGCCGCGCGTAGCGATCGCGATCGACGACGCCGTACGGGACGTTCCCCTCGTACGCGACGCCGTGGACGATGCCGCTCGCCGAGCCCGAACGCCCGCGCGGTCGTGCCGTTCGCACCGTCGGCGCCGACGACGACGTCGCCGCGACCGGCTCCCACCGACGCGACCCGTCGCCGGCTCGACCGCTCGTACCCTCGCGCACGTCCACCCCGCGCTCGCGCGCCGCGTCGAGCAGGAACGCGTCGAGCCGCCGGCGCTGCGTCATGCTGGATCACGGCTGCGGCCGCGCGGCGCACGACCGAGTCGCCGTAGCGGAACCGCAGCTCGACGAGGTCGACCTGCTCCTCGACGACCGGCGACGGATCGACAGGGCAGTGCGCGAGCGCCCGCGTCGTCATCCCGCCGCCGCACGGCTTGTCGCGCGGGAACGTCGCCTTGTCGACGAGCAGCACCGCGCGCCCCGCCGTCCGCGAGTCGGTCGCGGTCGTCGACCCGGCCGGGCCGCCACCGACCACGAGGACGTCGAAGCGCTTCACGGCGTGCAGGCTACAATGCGGCGCGCTCCCGGGGGTGTGCCCGAGCGGCCAAAGGGAACGGGCTGTAAACCCGTCGGCTCAGCCTACGGAGGTTCGAATCCTCCCGCCCCCATCATCGGTACGCCCGCGGCGCGACGTCGCCTTCCGATGCGCGGTCCGACCAAGGCGTTAGCTTCCTCGGGTATGGCTCGGCGCCTCCGTCCGGCGCCCATCGTGTCGCTGCTGCTGATCGCGGTGGCGTCGGCGGGCGCACGAGCAGCTGCCGCGCTCACCATTCCCGCGCCGTTGTACTTCCCCGACGAATGGCTCTACGCGGCCATCTCTCGCTCGGTCGTGCATGGGCCGTTCAGAGTCGTTCACGGGAGCAAGATCCCTGTTGCCTCGACGATCTCGTATGTCGGCCCGATCCTGACCTCGCCGTTGTGGCTGATGAGGAACGTCACCGTCGTGTACCACTTGAGCCAGGCCACGGCGGCGGTCGCGTTTGCGAGCTCCGCGTTCGTCGTCTACGCGATCGCGCGACGGCTTGGCGCCCGGCGCGAGTCGAGCCTGGTCGCCGCGCTCCTGTCGCAGCTCGTGCCGATGGGCGCCCTCACGGCGACGTTGCTGGCAGAGCCGTATAGCTACCCGGTGCTTCTTCTCTGTGTGCTGCTGGCCCTGGACGCTCTTGCGACCCCGTCGCCGCTCCGCATCGCGGGACTGCTCGGGAGCACCGTTCTCCTGTGCTTCACGGGGGGCCTTCAGTTCCTCATCGTGCCCGCTGCTTTCGTGGTCGCTTGGTGCACGGCGGCTCCAACGAACGCAACGCGCGTCAAGCGAGGCGCAGGCTTGGCGGCCATCGCCGTGCTCGGGGCCGTCCTGCTCCTCAGTCCGCCATTCGAAGGCAGCGCCCTCTCGGTCCACCTTCGCGCCGCCGTTCAAGGGCAGCGTTACCCGGTCGGCAGCATCTCGGCGTGGCTCGGCACGAACGTCTTCGTCCTCGCGGTCGCTTCCGGGTGGATCATCGTTCCGTTGGCCGCGACACAACTCGCGCGGCTCGCGTGTGCCTCTGACGCGCGTTCGCGCGTATTCGCGCACATCACGATCGCCGTCACGGCGGGATCGCTTGTCGAGGCAGCAATCTGGGGCGCCAACGGCAACGGCGTCTATGAACGATTTACGTTCTACGCGTCTCCACTGCTCGCGGTCGCGTTCTGCCTCGGAATCGAACATCCGGACGGTAAGCGACGCCCCGCGACAGCCGGGCTGGCGTACCTCGCCGCGCTGGGCGCGTTGCTGGTCCCGTTGACCAACCGGCTCACGGAGAACCTCGGCCATTCACCGACCGCGCTCGGGTTGACGAACGGCCTCATTTTCGCCGGCGGCGCGCCGCCGCTCTTCTGGGCGCCGCTTCTGGCCGTGCTCGCGGTGATCGCTGCAGCAGCCGGGTCCGACCGGCCACACCTGCTCGCCGTCGGCGCCGCCGCGGTCCTCGTCACGACCAGTGTGGCGGGTTTCCGCGACATCGACCAGCGCTCACACTTCCGGGCGCCGATCGCGCCGCCGACATCCCGCGCGGCGCTGCTCGTGAGCTCCAGCCAGCCGGACTACATGATCAACGGCATGCAAACGCTCTTCTGGAACCCGGGGATCAACCGCGTCGTCAGCCTCGGAGGTAGCGACTCACCGGACGGCCTTGGTGCGATCGCCGGACGACTCCGGACTCGGCCGGCGATCGTCGACGACGAGTCGCGCAGCGTGCCGGGGCCGTTCGTCGTGGCACCGAACACGACGGTTTGGGGAGCGGGCCGCGTGGACGGCGCATCTGACGGAACCAGGACGCTCGCACACGCTCCGACGACGGTGGCTTTCGGCTGGTACGCGGATGGGCACCTTGCGTCGTTCGGGCGCCTCTTTGCCGCTGCGGACGCAAGGCGCGCGGTTCGCCTCCGGCTTCACCTCGAGGAGGTCGCCCGTCACTCCAGCCAAATGTCGGTGCGATGCAGTTCCTCGAACGACCAGCGTTCGATCGAGGTCCCGCCACACGGGGCCGACCTCGTGATCGTGGTTCGCGCAGGCTCCGTCGCCAACTGCGCCTGGGCAATTGGCGCTGGCAGCGGGGTCGGGCGCGGAGACCATTCGGTCTCCTTGCGCGCGACGCTTGCCAGACGCGTCGTCGCCGGCCCGTCGGCAGGCTGACGACCATAAGTTCGGGCCGGCGGCGAGTGCTCGCCAGGCGCCCAGGCAGGGGATTCGGCCTCCCGACCATGCTCTCAAGGGTCGAGCGAGATGTGACGATATTCACAACTGTGCGGCGCATCGTTCGGCCGATAGTGCGAAACGCTCCATTCTCGTTGGGCGTGATCGGCTTCGCCGTGCTCGCGGCGCAGGTGGAATTCGGCTTCGGCGGAGCCTGGCTTGCGAACGTCAACAACAAGTACACGTATGACGCGATCCTCGTCCTCGCCGGGCTGAACTGCTTCCTCTGCAACCGCGGCCGGCCAGACCGGGTCGTGTGGCTCTGGGTCGGCGTGGCAATCACCGCGTGGACGGCCGGCGACATCTACTACACGATCTGGCTGGACGGGAAGGCCGTGGTCCCGTTCCCGTCGCTCTCCGACGCCGGCTACCTCCTCTTCTATCCACCGGTCTACGTTGCCCTCGTCGTGCTCTTCCACAAGGAGGTGCGCGGGATCGTCCGGAGCCTGTGGCTCGACGGCCTCATCGCCGCGCTGACGACCGCCGCCCTCGCAGCGAGCGTTGTCTACGCAATCGTGGAGCATTCCCTCAACGGCAGTGGCGAGACGAACGCGGCGATCGCCACCAACCTCGCCTACCCGCTCGGCGACATGCTCGTGCTCGTGATCGTCGTCGGCGCGGTCGCGCTCTCCGGCTGGCGGTTCTCGGCACGATGGCTCGTCTTCGGCAGCGGACTTGCCGTGTTCGCCGTCTGCGACAGCGTCTACCTCGTCGAGATCGCGAAGAACACATACACCTACGGCACGCTCCTCGACCTCGGGTGGCCGGCGGGAATGCTGATGCTGGCGGGCGCGGGCACGCTCGCGTCGCATCGCGTGCGCGCCGCGGAGCTCGACGGCTTTCGGCTCATCCTCGTGCCGGCGCTCTTCGGCTGCGTGGCGCTCGGGCTCGAGATCTTCGACCACTTCCGGCCGCTGAACCCCCTCGGGATCGCGTTGACCTCGCTCGCGCTTCTCGCTGTCTTCGTGCGCATGGGCCTGACGTTCCTCGACTACTTGACCCTCCTCGAGCGCACACGCCATGAGTCGAAGACCGACCTGCTGACCGGGCTCTGGAACCGCCGCGCCTTGGTCTCGGACCTGGACGAGACGATCGAATCCGGCACGAGGTCGGTGCTGATGTTGTTCGACCTGAACGGCTTCAAGTCGTACAACGACCGTTTCGGGCACCCGGCGGGCGACGCGCTGCTCGCGCGGCTCGGGGTGCGGCTCCGGGACGGCGTCGGCAGAGCCGGAAAGGCGTACCGGCTCGGCGGCGACGAGTTCTGCGTCCTCGTCCGCGTCGACACGCGAAGATGGCCGACGTCGTCGCTGCGACCACGGCAAACCTCACCGAAGAGGGCGAGGGGTTCAAGATCACCTCGTCGGTCGGCATCGTCGCCCTTCCCGACGAAGCCGACGACACCACCGAAGCCCTGAAGATCGTCGACCGCAGGATGTACCGGCACAAGGGCGGAGACCGCCCGGTCGGCGCCGAGGGTCGCGGCGCGCTTCTCGGCGTCCTCGAGGCGCGCGACGCGGTCCTGGCCGCGCATACGGACGAGGTCGTCCGTCTCGCGCGGGCGATCGCCGACCGGATCCCCTACGACTTCTCGATCGAGAACGTGATCTCGGTGGCACAACTGCACGACATCGGCAAGGTTGCCGTGCCGGACTCGATCCTCATGAAGGCCGGCCCGCTCGAGTCGAGCGAATGGGATGTCGTTCGCCAGCACACGATTGCGGGCGAGCGGATCGTGGGGCGCGTTCCCGGGTCTCGACGCCGTCGCCGACGCCGTTCGAGCCTCGCACGAGCGGTGGGACGGTTTCGGGTACCCCGACGGCCTCGTCGGCCACGAGATCCCGTTGGCGGCACGGATCGTCGCGGTCGCCGACGCGTATGCGGCGATGACGACCCCCGACCGCCCGTACCGCGACCCGCTCTCGCCGGACGAGGCGGAGGCTGAGGTGATCCGCTGCGCGGGCTCCCAGTTCGACCCGGTCGTCGTCGAAGCGTTCCTCGCAGCACTCGCGGCCGAGCGCACCGCGGTCGCCGCCTAGACGAGGATCGCGCAGCGGCGGGCGTCGTCCGGAAGCGGCGACGGGCCGATCTGCCAGACGGTGTAGGCGGAGCCGTCTTGATCGACGGTCGTCCCCGGGGCCGGCGGTGGCGCGTCCACCTCGGAGAGCTCGTAGCCGCCCGGTGAGCACACAAGGCGTGTGTGTGTCGTTGCCGCGCGGAGAGCTGCGTCGTCGATCCCCGGGTGTTCTTCGATCGCACGCAGCTTCGCTTCGAGCTGGTCGATACGGGCCGCGAGCGCCGCCTGGCGCTCGGCTACCGAATTGTCGAAGAGCGTCGCGCGGAGATTGCTCGGATCCCTCGGCACCCCCCGCGCAAGTGAGTACGCGGCCACGAATCCGGCTTCGTCGCCCGCGCGCGCGTTCCTTTGTCGGGGGTACGAGTACACCCGGCCGTAAGTTCGGTTGGTTATCCGGCGACTGGCTCGTCGTTCGTGGCAAGGACGCAGGGAGCCCCGGTAGCGGTTGCTACCGGGACGACCGAGGACGCGGCCACGGGCGGCGAGACACCGCCGGGAACCGGCCATAACTTGCGGACGGGTGTACGAGTACACCCGTCCGTAAGTTCGGTTGGTTATCCGGCGACTGGCTCGTCGTTCGTGGCAAGGACGCAGGGAGCCCCGGTAGCGGTTGCTACCGGGACGACCGAGGACGCGGCCACGGGCGGCGAGACACCGCCGGGAACCGGCCATAACTTGCGGACGGGTGTACTAACGTCCCCAGAGATCGAGCTCGGCCCTGAGCGAGTCGATGCGCTTGTGCAGCGCGCGACGCGCGTCCGAGATCTTGCGCTCTTTCGCGGCCGCCGCCTCGTTCGGGAACGAGTCGAGGCGGTCGTGCAGCTGGCGCCGAATGTCCGACACCTTGCGCTCCTGCTGCTCGAGCTGCTCGAGCTCGACGATCATCGCGTTGAAGTCGAAGAACGTCTGGGTGGCCATGGTCGTCCTATCGGCCCTCGTAATGGGCCGACGATCCCTCGTTCGGGGGAGGGCCGGCAGCCCCTTCTCGGGGCGCCTTTCGCGCGACCGCGACGCCGAACCACACCAGCGTGGCGAGGAGCATCGCGCTGTCTGCGACGGCCACGACGACACCCGACGGGCCGTGGGCCATGACCGCCGCGACGAGCACGCCGGCGGTCGCGAGGAGAACCACGGCAGCGACCGCGAGAGCGCCCCGACGGAGGTACCACGGCGCTTGGAGAGGCGGATCGCCACGGTCGAACCGCTCGAGCGCGCGCTCGAGCTCCTCGAGGCGGCGGAGCGCACGCTGCGCCCGCAACCGCTGTCCACGAGCCCGGCGTTCGTCCAGCTCCCTCCGCGCACGGTCTGCGAGCGAGACGAGGACGACGCGTCCGAGCACGCGCCGCCCGCCGCCGGACCTCCCCTCGGCGGTCACGCTACGCCGTCTCCGGGCGGCGGAGCAGCGGGCGGATCTGCTCCTCGAGCAGCTCGATCTCGGCCCGAAGCGCGCCGTCTTCCGCGCGCAAGTCGTCGAGCGTCCGCTGGGAATGGTCGCTCGGGAACTGGTAGTGGCGCTCCTCTGCCCGCTCGAGGAGCCGCGCGAGATCCTGCCGGCGGTGCCGCAGGTGAACGAGACGCGTGGCGAGCTGGTCGAGGTCGGGAAGCTCTTGCCCTGACATTCTCTGGATTGTGACGGCCCGGAGCTGGTAAAGCTAACGAGATGGACGACGCGGAGCTCCGGGCGAAGCTGGTGCAACTCGAGGACGAAGAGCGCGAGGTGTCGGCGCTGCGCGTGAAGCTGCACGAGCGGCTCGCGAGCTTCGGGAACCCCGTTTCGGAGGAGCAGGAGCGGGAGCTGTCCGCAAAACGGCAGGAGCTGCACGCGGAGATCGACCGGATCCGCGGCCTCCTGAACGAGTAATGCTCCCAGGCATTTCGAGCGGGGCGTTTGCTTTTTGCGCGCCAGGCGAGTATGAAGCGACTGGGATGGGGGAACGGAGGGGGCGGCTCCTCGTACTGTGGTTGCTCGCGTCGACGCTGGCGGCATTCGACCTGTGGGTCAACGTCGTCGTACCGACGCCCGACTGGGCGTTCCACCAGCGGTCGGGTCTCTGGGCGATCGGGTGTGTGATCCTCCTCGTCGCGATCGTTCCGCTGACGCAGCTGCCGTCGCCCGCCGTCACGATCGGCGCCGGGTTCCTGGCTGGGGGTGTGCTCGGCAACCTGATCTCCGGGGCGAGCGACCACCTCGCCGTCCCGAACCCGCTCCTCCTTCACACGAGCGCGAGCGGCGGGATCGCGTTCAACTTCGCCGATGCATTCATCATCACCGGCAACCTGATCCTCGTGCTGGCGCTCTGCACGTTCGTGATCAAGAACCGCAGCCGGCTGGAAAACAAGCGCGCCCTCGCGTACGTCCTGCGCCGCGAGCGCTAGCGCGCTTCGTGCATCAGCATCGCCGGCGCAATGCGACCGCGCCGGTGACTGACACCTCTGGTGTCAGACACCACTTCGAATAGCGGCCGCTTCAACGGTTCTGGCGGGGTGAGGGACTTCAGAGCGGCGTGAGCGGGTCAGCCGAGTGTCGCCCCGGGCATCAGCCCGAGCTGCGTCAAGAGTTCGATCTGGTCGTAGAACATGCGGATTGCGCTGATCTTGCCGTCTTCGATCCTAAACACGCCGACGAATGGAAAGTCGAGGCTTCTGCCCGTTGCCGGGATCTCGGCGCCGTTCGGGTCGCGCCAGGGACCGGTGTGCGTCGCGACATATCTCGCCTGCTCAACGACGAGATCACCCTCAGCGACGAGGACCACGTCGCGGCTCTCGCGATCTGGGACGGCGGTCACGTGCGCGTCGAAGTACTTCTCCTTCAAGGCTTCCAACCCCGAGATGCGCCCGCCACCCGGCCCTTCGTAGACCACATCGTCGGTGTAAAGCGCAGCCCATCCCTCGCGGTCGGTGGCGTTCCAGCACGCGATCGCCCGCTCGAGAACCCTCTTGGCGTCGGTCTCCATGGTCGGAATGCGCCGATTCTAAACCAGCGCCGCCCGAACAGCGAACCTGCTCTGGCTGCTACTTGATCAGCGTCAGGAGCTTGAACATCGGCAGGTACATCGAGATGACGATGGTGCCCACCATGGCTCCCACGCAGATCATCAGCAGCGGCTCGATGATCGACGTCAGTGCGGCGATGCTCGAGTCGACCTCGTCCTCGTAGAAGTCGGCGATCTTGCTCAGCATCTTGTCGAGCTCGCCCGTCTCCTCGCCGATCTTCACCATCTGACTCACCATCGGCGGGAAAATGTCGTCCTCGGCGAGCGGGACGCTGATCGGGACGCCGTCGTGCACGCGCGCGGACGTCCTCTGCAACGCCGTCTCGAGCACCCAGTTCCCGGCGGTGCCGGCTGTGATGTCGAGCGCGGTGATGATGTCGACGCCGGCCGCAACGAGCGTGGCGAGTGTGCGAGAGACGCGCGCGAGTGCGACCTTCTGGACGACATCGCCGATCTTCATCGGCACGCGAAGCTTGAAGCGGTCCCAGGCCCTGATGCCTTCCGGCGTCCGCTTGAGCCGGCGGAGCACGTAGACGATCAGCCCGATCGTCGGGAAGATGATGAACCAGTAGCCGCGGAGCGCGGACGACATCGCGATGATGACCCGCGTCGGAGTCGGCAGTTGTCCGTTCAACTCGTCGAACACCTTCTGGAACACCGGGACGATGAACATCAGCATGAAGATGAGGACGATCGTCGCGAACGTCAGCACGACGGCCGGGTACATCATCGCGCCCTTCACGCGCCGCCTCAGCTTCGTCTCCTTCTCAATCTGCGTCGCGACGCGGTCGAGCACGGTGTCGAGTGTTCCCGACGACTCGCCCGCCGCGACCATCGCGCAGAAGAGCCGGCTGAACACCTTCGGGTGCCGCCCGAGTGCGCGCGAGAAGATCATTCCCGACTCGACGTCCGCGCGGACCTCGCCGACAACCTCCTTCAGGTACTTGTCGTCGGTCTGCTCCTCGAGCGTGACGAGCGCGGCAACGACGCTGACGCCCGCCTCGATCATGGTCGCCAGCTGGCGAGCGAAGATCTGGAGGGATTTCGGCTTGACCTTCTTGAACATGCTGCCGAAGCTGTCCTCGCCGGCGGCTGCCTTCTCCGCGAGACTGCTGGGCAGAAGCCCTCTCGCCTGCAGCTGCTCGCGCGCACTCCCGACATCCGGCGCGCTGACGACGCCCGAGGTCAAGAGGCCCTGCGCGTTGATTGCGTCGTATGCGAACTCGGCCATGACTCCTCGCTACTTCTTCTTGGTCTTGGGCTTGGCCGCAGGCTTCGCCTTGTAGACGACCAGCTCGCGGATGTAGGCGCTCGTGAAGCCAGACTTATGGACGTGATCGGCGGCAGCGCTCACTTGCGTGAGGCTCGTGAAGGGGCCGGTGTAGACGACCCAGAAGCCGCCGCGGAGCGGGCGCCGGTTCGACGAGTTCAGCACCGACGTCGCGCCGATCCCCGCCTTGGCCGCCTGCTTCGCGAACGACGTCGCGGAGCTCTGGCCGGCCGCCGTCGGGATCGACGCCAGGATGACGATCCAGCCGGTGACGGCCACCTTCCCGGGACCGGGCGTGCCGAGCACGATCTTGCCGGGCAGCTGAGGCACCTTCACCGGGGTGATCGGGGTGACGGGGGCAACCGTTGCCTCCGAGGTCCTCGGAGACGCAAATGGGTCGTGCAGACCAGGCGGTGTCGCGACGCTGCCGAGCGTCGTCGGGCTGCCGGACTGTTGCCCGGAGAACACATCCCTGGGAGGCTGCTTGAGTAGCGCCTTGAGCGCCTTGGAGTCGCGGGTCGGCGCCGCGGTGGGGGCTGCGGCCGGCGCGGTCGTCACTGCCGCAGCAGAGCTCGAGGACGAGCTCGAGGACTTGAGGACCTTCGGCAACTCCAGCACGAGCACCGCGACAAGGAGCAGGCACAGGCCGACGACCAGGAAGACCTGCCGCCGCTCCTTCGCCGCACGCTGCTGTGCTGCGACTTTCGTCCGTCTCGCCGTGGTCGACGTCATCAGCCGGTGGGGGCCGCCGCCGTCGCCGTTGCGGTGCCGGTCGGGGTCACCGCCGCCGCCGGAGCGGCCTGATAGACGAACGCGTTCAACGAGATCGTGGCGAGGATGTCCGCCGAAGAGCCGCCCTGGCCATTCTGCGTCGGCTGCCCGCCGGCGAACTGGATGCCGTCCACCGTGTAGAGCCGGCCTTTCGACACGATCTTGCTACCCGAGACGCTTGCGCTCTGGCGCAGTAGCTTGAGGAGCTTCTGGAGCCCGAAGTACCGCCCCTTGAACGTCAGGGTGATCGGCAAGGCCTGCCCGCTTCCGAGCGTCAGAGGCGCGCCCGGCGTGATGTTGTCGAGCTCCGTCCGCGATTCCGCAGCGAAGGCGGTCAGCTGGCGGAGGATCTCCGAGACGCGAGCCTGGTCGGGCAGCGCCCGCTGTGCCGCGCGTGCGGACCCGAGCGTGTTCTGGCGCTTCGCGGTTGCGATCAGCTGCTCGTCACTCATGAGCTCCGACTTGGCAGCGTCGACCTGGCCGCTCACACGATCGGCCTTCGACCGCTGCGGCGACACGAAGAAGAACCAGCCGACGAGCACCACCACGAGCACGGCCAGCGAGCTGACGACCACTCCCATCAGTCCATTCATGCGGGTCATATCAGTGCTCCTCCGAAACGGTCGCCGTGACACCGAAGGTGTTCGCACCCGAGTCCGGCGCCCGCGTCGCCGAGGTCAGCGTCACGTTGCTGAGCCACGGGAGAAGCGCCAGCCGATCCATGACGAGCGCCACACCCGGCGTGCTCGGTGACGTCCCGGCGAGGGTGAGGATCGAAACGAGCGGAGTCGGGCCGGTCGGCGGGGCTGCCGCCGTCGTCCCGTCTGGGTTCGTCGTCACGACCGGGGCCGAAGCTGTAGCCGTGGACGCCGCTGTGATCGGAGCGGACATCTGGATGCTGGTCAGGAACGAGCTCGTCGGGATGATGCGGGCGAAGTCGTTCAGCGCCTTGTCCCAGTTCATCCTTGTGCCGACGAGCGACCGGGCGAGCGAGAGCCGTCCGGAGACCTCCGCCTGCGCGGCCTTGACGGCGTCAACCTGCGACTGCACCGCCGCGATCTGCGCCTGGCTGTTCGCAAGCTCCTTCTGCTTGCTCTGAACGACCGAGCGCTCGTACATGAAGAGAGCCCCGAGCAGCACGACGAACAGGACCGCGACACCGCCGCCGATCCGGAGCGTCCTGCGACCGTCGAGGTTGTCGGCCGGCGTCTGGCGACGGCGCTTCCGCTCCTTGTACTCCTGGGGAAGAAGATTGACGGCGTCCATTACCGATCCACCCCCAATCCGATCGCGATCGCGAGCGAAGCAAGATCGTTCCGCGCCATGATGTTGGAGTCGGCCTGGACCGCACTCAGCGGATCGGCCAGCCGAACACGTGCACGCACGAGGCGCTCGAGCTCTTCGACGAACCCTGGCATTCGCGTGGTGCCGCCGGTGACCAGGATCTCCGCGAGCGCGAGCGAGTCGGGCTGTGCCTGGTAGAACTGCAGCGACGCGACTAGCTCGCGCGCAAGCGTGGTCAGCTCCTGCTTGACGGCGTTTCGGCCACGAGCGTTTGCGGGATCGTCGTCGGTCAGCGAGAGGCCGAGCTTGGCCTCTTCCGCCTCCTCGACCGTGACACCGAGCTCCCGCGCGATTGCGGCGTCGAGACGCCCGCCTCCCCACTCGAGCACGCGGGTGAAGTCGCAGATGCGGCCGTCGGAGATCGCGAGTGTCGTGCGGTCGTGACCGAGAGCCAGCGCGACGACCGCGGTCCGCTCGTCGTCGGATTGCGTGGTCGAGGGCGCGACCGCGCGAAGCAGCGCGAACGCCTCCACGTCGATCGACTCGAGCTGAATGTCAGCCGCATCGAACGCCGCGGCGAAATGATCGATGGGCTCGCGATATGCGGCCGCCAGGATCACGCGGTGCGAGACGCCGCCTCCGTCGAGCTTCTGTGAACCGACGACGTGGTAGTCCATCACCGCCTGGTCCATCGGGATCGAGAGCGCCTCGTGCGCACGGAACGTGACAGCGTTCGCGAGCTGCTTCTCGTCGTCGATTCCCTCGACATCGAGGACGCGGACGCCGACCCGGTTCGTCCCGACCCCGAGACGGACACCCTTCCGGGGCAGGTCGTGCTTCTTGAAGAAGTCGTCGAGCGCGCGGCCGAGCGCCGCGATGTCACGGACCTCGCCGCCGACGACGATCCCGGCCTCGAGCGGCTCGCGTGCGAGCTTGACGAGCTTCGAGCCACCGTTGTTGTGGACCTCGGCAGCGGCGATCTGCGACGCGCCAACCTTGACGCCGACGTAGTCCTGCTTCGCCCTTGCCTTCTTCTTCTTCGCGGCGACCTTGGTCGCGGACTTGCCGCTCCCCTTCTGCCGCTTCGGCATCAGGTCCGAGAGCTTGATCTCCTTCTTCAAATCCATGTCTAGCTTCTCCCCTGCCAGTCGAAGGCCGACGTCGGAGAGGCGGCGCCCGAACGGCGCGAGGGGCTGCTGACCAAAGCCCGGGACGCTCGCTGACGCCGGCGCGCTCGAGGATGCCCGGCGAGCTGGTCGGGCCGCGACGAGCGCGCAGAAGCCGATGTCCGTGGAGATGATCCGCCGCTGGACGAGATCGGCGAGCGACTGCTCCATCGTGATCATCCCGCGCGAGGTGCTCGTCTGCATGACCGAGTAGATCTGCTCGATCTTCGCCTGCCGGATCAGGTTCCGGACCGCGTCGTCGGGGATGAGGATCTCGAGCGCGGCGACGCGGCCACGGCCGTCGGCGGTCGGGACGAGGTTCTGCGTCACGATGCCCTGCAGCGTCGCGGCGAGCTGCACGCGGATCTGCCCCTGCTGCGCGGCCGGGAACACGTCGATCACACGGTCGATCGTCTGCGGCGCGCTCTGGGTGTGCAGCGTCGCGAACACCAGGTGCCCGGTCTCGGCGGCGGTCAGCGCGGTGGCGATCGTCTCGAGGTCGCGCATCTCGCCGACGAGGATCACGTCCGGGATCCTCGCGGAGAGCGGCGCGGAGCGCATCGGCGAACGACGTCGCGTCGGGGCCGAGCTCGCGCTGGTTGACGATGCACGATGCGGTGCCAGTGCAGGAACTCGATCGGGTCCTCGATCGTAAGGATGTGCTCGTGCCGGGTGCTTGTTGACGTGGTCGAGCAGCGACGCGAGCGTCGTCGACTTTCCCGAGCCGGTCGGGCCGGTGACGAGCACGAGGCCGCGCGGCTTCTCGGCGAGCTCGTACAAGCTGCGTCGGCATGTTGAGCTCCTCGAGCGAGCTGATCGCGCGCGGGAATCAGCCGGAAGGCAGCGGCGAGGCTCTCGCGCTGGAAGAACGCGTTGACGCTGAAGCGCGCCAGGCCGGGAATCGAGTGGGAGAAGTCGATATGGCGATTGGTCTCGAGGTGCTTCTGCTGCTCGGTCGAGATGATCCGGTAGATCAGCGTGCGCGTCTCCTCCGTCGAAAGCTTCTCGTAGTCGACGAGCCGCTCGAGCCGGCCGTTGACACGGATAACGGGCGGAGAGCCTGCGGTCATATGGAGATCGGAAGCGTCGCGCTCGACCATGACGGCGAGAAGCTCGTCAATTGATTGGGGGGTTGTTGTCACCTTGGGTTCTCCGTCCGCAGTCACTTTGGGTTTGGGTCCGAAGGAGAAGCGTTCGCTTCCTTCGCCACCGCGTTATCGGTTCCTTGAGCCCAGCTCTTCTAGTGCCGGTCAATCGAAGCGGGTGGCCGGTCGGATCGGCCGGCCACCCGCTGTCGTTCCGTTCATTCGCCGTTAGGCGTTGACGCTTACTGCAGGTGCAGCGCAAGTGAGGTTCTTGTGCCACACGGCGCCAGGCCCTGCGACCGACCAGTCCTGGCCGCCCACGCTGTTGTTCAGGCAGTACGCGCTGGTTGTCGCGCCAGATGCGACGCTCACGTTGGCCTGGAGGCCGGAGTCGATCGACAGCATGGTCGCGTGAGTGATGCCGCTGTACGTGCCCGCGTCACTGTAGAACGCCTCCGCCGTCGGGATCGCCGCGCGCAGGTCCGACTCGGCCGCCTGCTGGTTGGCGCGATCCTTGAAGCCGAGGTACGACGGCACTGCGATCGCCAGCAGGATGCCGATGATCACGATGACGATCAGAAGCTCGATCAGCGTAAAGCCCTCGTCGCGCTGGAGCCGCTGCCGCAACTTGGTCATGCAGATCTCCTTCGCTGGTGGTATAGGACGAAGATCCTGAAAACGACTGTTTCTGCCTGCCGCGGGTTTTTTCCTCCCGCGTTGCCTGTTCGGGCTACGTCGTCGAGGCGATATCGCATCCCAGGTAGGAGAACGACGTCATCAGGTCCGAGAGGAACTCGTCCGCAGCCTGCAGGCTGTGGAAGCGGTACGGCGTCTCGGTGCCCGAGGTCCCGCGAGAACGAGGACCTCGCCATGTTCCTGCCGAACCGCAACCGGGCGACGACGGTGCCTTCACGGGTCACCCGCCAAGACGCGTCGTGGTCGACAACTCGATAGATTGCGGTTGACACACGCAGATCATCGACCGATCGGCGCCGTCCGCGCCACCCGTAGGGGGAGATTTACGGCCTGCTTACGAGCGAAAAAAGGGCTCCGTTAGGCCGAGCAGACGCGCGCGAGCTCTTCGGCGGTGGTGAGGCCGCGCGGCGACCTTGTCGATGCCGTCCTCCCACATCGTGCGCATCCCCTCGTCCCGCGCCGCCTCGGCGATCACGTCGCGCGGCGCCTTCTCGGAGGCGAGCTGCTCGAGCCGTGCGCTCATCTCGAGGAACTGGAAGACGCCGACGCGGCCCTTGTAGCCCGTGTGGCCGCAGCGCGGGCAGCCGCGCTTGCGGTAGAAGAGCGACCCCTTCAGCTGCTTGGCCCGGACCTCGTCGATGTGCAGCGACAGCAGCTCTCTCGCGTCGAGACCTCGTAGGCCTCGGCGCAGTGGGGGCAGAGCTTGCGGGCGAGCCGCTGCGCGAGCACGGCCGAGACAGCCGCGCCGGTGATGAACGGCTCGACGCCCATCTCGTTCAGGCGAGTGATCGCGGACGGCGCGTCGTTCGTGTGCAGCGTCGAGAGCACGAGGTGCCCGGTCAGCGCGGCCTCGATCGAGATGCGCGCCGTCTCGCCGTCGCGGATCTCGCCGACCATCACGACGTCGGGGTCGGAGCGCAGGATCGACCGCAGCGCGTTCGCGAACGTGAGCCCCGCGCGCGGGTTGATCTGAACCTGGTTGATCTCGCCGAGCCGGTACTCGACCGGGTCCTCGACGGTGATGATGTTGATCTCGTCGCCGCTTGATCGTCGGCGAGGCGACGCGTAGAGCGTCGTCGACTTGCCCGAGCCCGTCGGGCCCGGTGACGAGCAGCGCGCCGGTCGGCCGCGCGAGGATCCGCGTCCATCTGCTTCTCCATCTCCGGAGCAGAGCCGATCTCCTCGAGCGTCGGCACTTCGCGCGACTTGTCGAGCAGGCGCATCGTCACCGACTCGCCCTCGACCGTCGGCAACGTCGCAACGCGGATGTCGAGCATCCGGCCCGCGGCGGCCGCGTCGAGCGTGATGCGGCCGTCCTGCGGCTTGCGCCGCTCGGCGATGTCGAGCTTCGCGAGCACCTTCAGCCGCGTGGTGACACCCGCCGCGAGCCGCTTCGGCACGCGATGGGCAACATGCAGCACACCGTCGATGCGGTAGCGGACGATGAGCTCGTCCTCCTGCGGCTCGACGTGGATGTCGCTCGCTCCGTCCTCGGCCGCCTGGAAGATCATCGAGTTGACGAGGCGGACGAGCGGCGCATCGGAGATGCCGTCGTCGGCCTCGAGGTCGTCCTGGTCCGTCTTCGTCGCCGACGACGATGTCGTGTCGAGGAACGTCGCGTTCATCGCCTCCGCGGCGCGCGCGAGCCGGCGCAGCTCCGTGAGCACGTCGTTGCGCGCAGCGACGTAGAACTCGACGTTCAGCCGCGTCGCGAACTTGAGCTCGTCGAGGCCGCGCACGTCCTGCGGGTTCGTGATCGCGACCTTGAACGTCGTGCCGTCGCTCGCGAACGGGATCGCGCACACGCGCTCGAGCACCGGCAGCGGCGATCGACTTCGCGGACATCGCATCGACGCCGGCGACGGCGAGGTCGACCAGCGGCAGGTGGTACTGCTCGGCAAGGCGAGCGGGCGACGCCGAGCGCGCTGGCGAAGCCCTCTTCGACGAGCGCCTGCGCGAACGCCGCACCGTTCGCCGAGCGGCGCACGACGTCGACCTTCTCGGCGTCGAGCAGGCCCGTCGTCCGGATCACGTCCGCGACGAGATCTCCGTGCCCGCCGCCCATGCCGCCCGCTCGAAGCCTCGTGCTCGACGACTGCACGGCTCGTCGGCGCCTCGATGCGGCGCGGAGATCGGGCTGGTTGTCCATGTCTCGACGCCTCCATCACAGCACCCCGAGGTACCAGTGGAGAACGCGCCCCCGGTGAACAGCGCGATCACACCTCCGAGCGCCAGGAATGGGCCGAAGGGGATCGCCATCTTGCGCGCGGCACCTCCGTGGCGCGCGAGCAGGACGACGGAGGGGACGAGCGCCGAGACCATCCCGATCATCACGGCCACCGGAACGGTGCGTCCGAGCGCGACCCCGAGCAGGAACGCCAGCTTGACGTCACCCATGCCCATGCCGCCCGGATAGGCGAGGGCGGCGAGGAGGAAGAACGCACCGGCAGCGAGGCCGGCTGCGATCCACTCGACCGAAGGGTGAAGAAGCGTGTTCGCCGCGAAGAACGACAGCGGCCGTGGGCACGACGATCCGGTTCGGGATCACGCGAAGCTCCAGATCGGTCGCCGAGACGGTGACGAGCGCGGCGCAGAAGAGCGCCGCAATCGCGAAGTCCCAGGTCAGGCCGAACTTCAGCGCGCACAACGCGATCAGCACGGCCGTGGCCGCTTCGACTGCCGGGTAGCGCCACGAGATCGACGCCCGGCAGTGGCGGCAGCGCCCCCGCAGGACGGCGTAGGAGACGAGCGGCACGTTGTCGTACCAGCTCAGTTCCTTCCCGCAGCGACATGCAGGCAGAGCCGGGCGACACGATCGACCGCCGCAGCGGCACGCGCGCCGCGATCACGTTGAGGAAGCTGCCGACGCGAGGCCAGGTGCAAGGTGAAGGCCGCGAGCTCCACGTTCATCCGCGGCCGGGCTTAGCCGGCCCTCGAGCCGTCGCTCTGTGCTCCGGCCGCCGGAACGGCGAGAGGATCGCTCGTCCGATCCGGCCGCTCCCGCCTGCGGCCTGCGCAAGCTCGTGCTCCTTGAGCGCGCGGTCGAGGGCGATCATGAAGTCGTGGCGGTTCGGCGCCGCGGAGGCGGCGACCTCCTGTTCGACGCTGCCTGCGATCACGGCTGTGATCAGCGCCTGCGTGATCGTCTGCATCTGGAAGAACGCGCCTTCCGCAACCGCCTCCGGGATGTACTCGGGCTTGTTGTCGCGGATCAGGTCCTGGATCCGGCTGTTGCTGATCATCACCTCGACCGCAGCGACTCGGCCGCCGCCGATGCGGGGGAGCAGACGCTGCGAGATCGACGCCCTGCATCACGCCGGCGAGAATCGATCGCACCGCGGGCTGCTTGATCGCCGGGAAGAACTCGGCGAAGCGCCTGACGGTCTCTGCGGCATCGACGGTGTGCATCGTCGCCAGTACGAGATGGCCGGACTCGGCGGCCTGCAGAGCGGTCTCGGCGGTCTCCATGTCGCGGAGCTCGCCGATCAGGATGATGTCGGGATCCTGCCGCAGCACACGCCGCAGCGCCTCGTGAAACGACTCGGTGTCGAGCCCGACTTCGCGCTGGTTGACGATGCAGTTGATGTCGTCGATGCAGGATCTCGATCGGGTCCTCGATCGAGACGATGTGCTGCCTCCGTGTCTGGTTGATGTGACCCGAGCATGGAGGCGAGCGTCGTGGTCTTGCCGGAGCCGGTGGCGCCGGTGACGAGGACGAGACCGCGGTGCTCCTCGGCGAGCTTCTGGACACCCGGCGGAAGGCCGAGGCTCGCGGAAGTCCGGGATCTGCGGAGGGGATGACGCGGCACGCGAACGAGATGTCGCCGCGCTGGCGGAACGCGTTGATCCGGAACCGCGGCAGGCCCGGCAACTGGTAGGCGGTGTCGATCTCGCCGGTCTCGTGGAAGACGGCGATGCGGCGGGGGCGATGGCGCCCGACCGCGTTCAGGATCTCCTCGAGGGCTTCGCTCGTGAGCGGGTCGTGACCTTCGAGCTGCTCGAGCTGGCCGTCGATGCGACGATCGGCGGCTGGTCGAACTTAAGTGGACGTCGCTCGCGTTGAGACCGACGGCAATCTGGCATCATCTGGTTCAGGTTCACGGTCACCCCATCGGCAGATAGGCGGCCGAATCGTTTAGCGGCAATTCGTCGGACGTGCCCCGGTCCGGGCTGGATACGGCGCGAGCCCGATCGGTTGCCGCTTCGATCGAGGGCGAGGCCCGTGCCGTCCGGAGAGACCCCTTCAATGAGGTATTGACCGTCGGCAGTTCCAGGCGATGCTAGGAACGCCGCTATGACATCGTGGCTGACGAGACGACCCAAACCACCGCCTCGACACTGGAGAGCACCGCCGCGACGGTCGAGGCGCTCGCCGCGCGCTCGAGCTGCACGACTACCGGCGCGGCCGGTTCGGCGAGACCTCGACTCACACGGCCCGCGTGACGCAGCTCGCATTGCAGCTCGCCGAGCGACGTTGCGCCCGAGTTGGCTCTCGATGCCGCAGCTCGCCTACGGGTTCCGGCTGCACGACATCGGCATGATCGGGGTCTCGAACGCAACGCTGCTGAAGGCGGGCACACTCACGCCGGCGGAGGTCGACGAGATTCGCGAGCACCCCTGGCTCGGCGAGCGCATCGTCGCCCCCGTGCCCGCGCTCGGCGGCCTCGACGCGGCAGGTGATCGCCTGCCATCACGAGCGGTGGGACGGATCCGGCTATCCGCGCGGTCTTCGCGGGCGTCGAGATCCCGCTCGCCGCCCGCATCTTCGCGGTCGTCGACGCTTACGACGCGATGACGAACGACCAGCCGTACCGCGATGCGCTCTCGGTCGAGGAGGCGCGGCGACGAGATCCAGGCGAAGGCCGGGCTCGAGTTCGACCCGGACGTCGTCGCCGCGTTCCTCACGATCTAGCCGCCGTCACAAAGCTCACCGCTCGGACAGAGCTGGGCGAGCCCCGTCTGGTGGCAGCCACCGTCAAAGTGCATCCACATCCCGGCCATGCCCGTGGGTCGCTCAGGCGGGTTTCGGGTCGAGGATCCTGGCCGTTGGGGGCGGGGAGCTGTGGAGAGCACACAACGAGGGGACATGTCCCCGCGCCGTGTCACGAGCGCCGGGCTCGCGCCGGCTTACTTCTCGACCTGGATGGTGATGTCCGAGAAGCCCCCGCCTGAGGTCACGTGTGCCGTGATGGTCGTTGTGGGCGGGTTGTTCTTCGCCGGGGTGACCGTGAACTGGTTCGACTGGCTCCCGCCGGAACTGATCGTCACCGACGACGGCGCGACGGTGTAGTCCGTCGTGCTGCTGCTCGTCAGGCTGATCGTGACGGCCGAGGTCGCGGCCGCGATGTTGCCGTAGGTGTCCTTCAGCGCGACGTTCGCCTGCAGCGTGCCGTTGTTGCCGGTCGAGAGCGGCGAGCCGGCGCAGGTCGTGTTTGCGGCGCTCGGCTGGGTGCAGTTGATGAACGCCATGCTCGCCGGCGCGGCACCATTGACCGTGAAGCTCACCGAGGTTCCGGTCTTTGCGCCTTCGGTCGCGGTCAGCGTCGTGCTGGCGGCCTTGTAGAGGTTGATGCCGGTCGCGATCGCGACGCCCTGGCCGCCCACGTTCGAGAACGTCAGCGAGGTTGCCGTCGACGGGTAGAGCGGCGGAGTGCCGCCCGGCGAGTTCGCCGGCCCGGTCCAGACGATCGTGTGCGACCCGGCGGTGTAGGTCGCGGGGTTTCCGTAGGCGTCCACCGTGCGAACCGTGGCACCGAACGCCGTACCCGCCGTCTGCGTCCCGACCGGGTCAATCGTGAAGCCCGCGGTCGCACCGCCGTTGACCGTGAAGCTGTTGGACGTGCCCGTGATCAGGCCCTGCGTCGCAGTCAGCGTCGTCGTCTCCGCCTTATACGTCGTGAAGCTCACGTTCGTCGCGACGCCGTTCGTAAACGTGACGGTCGCGGGGTAGGACGGCGCGTTGCCCTTCACCGACGTTCCCGGCCCGGTGAACGTGAGCGTCTTCACGCCGGTGTAGGTCGTGTCGGTCCCGCCCCCGTAGAGCTGCGCGGTGATCGTGGCGATCGTGATCGCGGACCCGGCGTTCTGCGAGGCGCCGATCGCCGAGATCCCGAACGTGTCGGGCGGCGTCGTGACGACCGTCTTGGCCATTGCCGCGCTGCAGAGACTCGACGCAGCATTGTTCGTCGTGTCGCCCGGATACCTCGCGTAGTACCAGTAGGTGCCGGTGCTGGCCGGCGTGTAGCCGACGCTCGGGTTGTACAAGCCGTTGCCGTTGGGCGTGATCGTCCCGATCTGCGCCCAAAGCCCGCCGGGGGTCGTCGTACAGCTGCCGGGTGCGCTCGCCGAAGGCCCGTAGACCATGTACGTGATCGCCGCGGTAGTCGTCCCCGAGCTCCCGCTGACCGCGGCGGTGATCGCCGACGCAGAGATCGCAGTGTTGACTACTCCCGTGCTTGCGGTAGTCGAGACGCTCAGCGTCGGCGACCACTTCGACGCCTGGACCGTCATGCGCGCCATCGAGGCGCCGCAGATCGACGACGCCTTCTTGTTGGCCGAGTCGCCGCTGTAGCTCGCGTACCAGTAGTAGGTGCCTGCGACTGGCGGCGTGTACCCGCCGCCCGGGTTGTACGTGTTGTCTCCGCTCACGTTGACGGATCCGAGCGGCTGCCACGCCGCACCTGTACAGGGGGACGAGGGCGTCGCCGGTGCGGGAAGAACGAAGAAGCTCAGAACGCCGGTCTCGCCGTTGCCGTTGGAGAGCGTTGCGCTGATCTGGGAAGCAGCGATCGGCGTGCCCGTGATGTCCGCCTTCGGCGCCGAGAACGACAGCTTCACGATCGCCTTGCCGTTGACGTTCCCGATGTTGATCGACGCGAACGTCGAGGAGCTGCGCGCGAGGATCTTCGAGGGATTCGCGGCGTCGCGGACGTCGACGAAGACAGTGTCGACCGGGTCGCTACCGGGTCCGTTCGGATAGTCCTGATGGATGTAGGTGTCGATGCGGTACCGGCGGTGATCGGGCCCGAGGACGTTCGGCTGGACCGGCTGGCATTCGTCCGGACCGGCGACGCCGTCCGGGCAATCGGTGGTGACGAACCCCGCTGCCGTGTCGCTGAGCTGGCCGGACGCGACCGGAATGTTCGGGTCGGAGCTGTTCGCCGACGTGTAGAGGCCCAACGGATCGACGCTCGGGTCACTAAGGTGGTCGAGGCTGTACTGGTCGAGGCGGATGTCCTTGAAGACGACGCCCCGGTACAGCTCGATCTGCTTCTCTGCGAGGACCAGAGCCGTCCCTTTCTGATCCGAGCGCTGCAGCGACAGCGCGCTCGAGGTCAGCAAGGTCAGCAAGGAGCCGATGCCGATCGAGAGCACCGTCAGGGCGACGATCAGCTCGACGAGGCCCTGAGCATCCTCACGCTTCGGATTGAGTCTGGAGAAACGATTGATCATCGAGTCGGGGCCGTTCGCCTACTGCGTCTGCGCCCAGGAGCCGGGCTTTACGACCCACGTCGCCTGCAGGACATTGATCGAGGGGAAACCCGTAGGCGGAGCCGTCGGAACGATGCTGCCGCCGTTTCCTCCCATGGTCGCGGTATCGGCCATGACCGGCCCCATCACGGTCGTACCGCCAGTGTTTGCATAGCCCTGGTTGACGAGGATCTCCATGTCCAGCTCGCCGTTCCCGGTCCGGTTGAACGCGGTCGCCACGTCGTTCGGATTCACGACGGCGAGGCCGAGCAGTCCCTGGGTCGGGTCCCACGTGCCGGGGCAGCCGTAGCCGCTCGGCGTAGCACTCCCGATCGGGCCGCAAACCGTGATGTTGCTCGAGCCGTCCACGATGCCGTTGACGAAGATCGTTCCTCCGTTCGCGCCCGGCACGACGCTGTCCTTTACGTAAGTGCCGCTGTTCGAAAGATCAAGGTTGCCGTCGATCCATACCGTCCCGCTGATCGAGAGCTGCTTCGTCGCGTTGTCCCACTTGAGGTGCCCCACGGGAGTGCCGCCCTTGCTGACCGTGCAGTCGAAGCTCGAGCCGCCCATAAGTGTGGTCGTCGCCTTCGAGCCGTTCGCCGCCGTGTCGTTGTCGAAGACGAACGATCCGGTCGAGCACGACGGGCTATTCCAGTCGCCCGACGCGTAGATCGTGGGGGCATCCATTGCCGGCAGCTCGAAGTCCGAGGGGTCGACCGACGGTGGCCCGTCCGACCAGACGCCGCTGTTGGCGGAGTCGCTGCAGATCTGCGGCGAGCCCTGGACGGTGCAGCCACCGACGATGTCGACGCTCGCGTAGGGGAGCGACGGGGTGCCAATCGACGTGTTGTTCTTTCCCTGGTAGACGCCACCGATGTAGACCGAGCCTGTGTGCGCCGCGGGCGGAATCAGGCTGACGTTGCCCGAGGGGCAGAAATCGCCGCTGATCCAGACGTCCCGGATCGTGAAGTTGACCGTTCCGTGCGTATCCACGCACGCCGCACCCTGGTTGTCGACGACGAGCCCGTAGTTCGCGTTCGTCGGGTTGCTCGAGCTCGCCTCCAACCAGTACGCGGTCTCCGTGATCGTCCGCGCGATCGTTCCGTTCGGCGACTTCGCGGTGCCGGTGATCACCCAACACGACGCTACCGCGCCGGCTGTCTGCTGGCACTCGGTGTCGGTCTTCGCATACTTGGTCAGCTTGTAGGAACCTTGGGCTCCGTCCATCGAAACCGCGTATGGGCCGAGCGTCGTGCCTACGGACTGAACGTCGTTGTCATCATTCGTGACGATCAGGGACAGTCCGTTGTTCACTCCTGCCTCTGCGACGTGGAATGCACGTGCCGACTCGCGGTCGCGGCCGAACTGGCGCTCGTTGCCCGTCGTGTAAGAGATGAGCGCGCCGATCGAGATCGTCAGCGCGGACATGACGATCATCGCCAGGACCAGCGACTGGCCTGTTTCCGATCGCATGAGTTGTCCGAGCGTGCGCTCTTGCAGCCGCGAGCTGACCATGTGCGTCTCCATCGTGAGTCCAATCGACCTGTGGGCTGTCGCACTATTGACCAGAAGGGGTCCTGTCTCCTCCCCCGAACGGGGGTTGAAAGTCCCTCGTCTGAGACGATCCTTTGACCCTGATGGACCGCAGCCTCCCGCGTCATCGCCAGCTTCGGCGTGCTTTCGAGCAGGCCGGCTACACACTTATCGAGACGCTCGTCACCATGACCCTGCTCGTCATCGTGATCGGCGCGATCGCGGACGGGTTCACCAGCGCAAGCAAGACGCAGACTGATCAGACTGCACTCGCCAACGACCAGGAGTCGGCGCGCCTGGCCCTCGATCGGCTCAGGCGAGACATCCACTGCGCGAGCGCGGCGTCGGCCACCGAGCGCACGAGCGGAGTGCCGACCGACGGCTACACGCTCAACCTGACCGTCAACCCGAATCAATGCCTGGCGGTCACCGCCGGTTCGAGCGCCGGCGTCTTGGGCAGCGATGGCGTCCAGTGGTGCACGGTGCCGATCAACGGATCGACGAACCGCTACGCGCTCTACCGAACGGTCGTCAGCTCGTGCGATGCCGTTGACGCCGTGTTCCAGGTCGACTACGTCACGGAGCCGGAGGTCTGGCAGGTCGTGTGCGGGGCCAACTTGTCCAACCTCGAAACGGTTAAGGTGGACCTCGCGGTCAACCGCGACATCAACACGCGGCCCGGTCGAACGTATGCGCTGCAGGACCGGATCTCGCTGCGCAACGACACGGCCAAGACCGGCGCGCAATCCGGGCTCTGCTGAGCGCGCACCGCTCGCGCTGAGCGGAACCTCAAGCAACGCCGTCGGGCTGCCGACCTATCCTCGTGTGATCGCTGCCGGATCTATCGCTCGCACGCGGGCGTTCGCCGCGCGCCGGGAGACGACCGCTGTCGTCACGCTCGGCGGGCTGGTCGCCGTCTCGGCGTTCGTCCGCGGAGTAGTCGCACAACTGCACACGGCGCCGCGCTACTGGCCAGACGAGTACGTCTACGCGTCGATCAGCCGCTCGCTGGCGCACGGACAGCTTCAGGTCCGCGACGAGCCGGCCCGCTTCTACGCGATCTTGCAGCCGATCGTCGCCGCGCCGATCTGGCGATTCTTCCCGGCGCACGAGGCGTACCGGCTGATCCAGGTCGAGAACGCCGTTGCCGCGTCGCTGGTCGTCATCCCTCTCTGGTTCCTCGGTCGCGAGCTTCGTCTTTCGCGACTGACGATCTACCTGTCGTGCGTCTACGCCCTTCTCGTCCCAACGCTCGCGATGATCCCGGTCACGATCTCCGACTTCATCGCGTACCCACTCGCGATCTCGGCGGTCGCGATCGCGGTGCGCTCGCTGAACGAACCGACGCGCGCGCGGCAGATCGCGTTTCTGTGCTTCGCCGCGCTCGCGACCCTGGCACGCGTTCAGTACTTCGTGCTCGTCCCGGCCTACCTCGCGGCAGCGCTCCTTCTCGACCGGCGCCGTGCGCACCGCGAGCACGCCTGGGTGTTCCTCGCGCTCTTGCCGGCGCTCGGCGGTGCGGTCCTCGGCGTCACGGGGTACTACGCTGTCGGCACGAGCTCGTTCAGACCGAGCATGGTCACCTGGCTGCTGCTGCAGTGCTTCCTGCTCTCACTGACCGCGGGCGTCGCAATCGTTCCTGGAGCGGTCGCCGCGATTCTGCGGCCCACGGGCAGGGCCGAGAAGGCGTTCGCCGCCTTCGCCGGCGTCTTCATCCTGCTCGTGCTCGCCGAAGCGAGCCAGCCCGCCGCCGCGGAAGGACGCTACAAGGAGCGGTATCTCCTGACCATCGTTCCGCTGCTCGCAATCGCGTTCGGGCTGCACGTGCGCAACCGCCGATCGCACCGGTTGATCGTCCCGGTCGTCGGCGTTGCACTGATGATCGCTGCCGCCCAACTGCCGCTCTCGGGCTATACGTTCAACGCGATCTACTACGACTCGCAGACCCTGGGCGCTGCGTGGCTGTTGCAACGGCACGTCGGAGCATCGACGTCGTCGCTCATGCTGGCGCTCTTCGTCACCGGCGCTGCAGCCCTCGCGGTCGCCGCCTGTTGGCGCGCACGCATCGGCGTCGTCGCACTCCCACTGTCGATTGCCTTCATGCTCGTCGTCACCGTGGCGGCCGTTCACGTCGACCGCGTCCTCAGGCACAACGCAGTCGATCCGGCGTGGATCGACGAGGCCGCCGGCGGCGCCCACGTGACTGCGGTCGCGACGCCGGCGTCGCCGCGGCTCGAGCTGATCAGGCAGCTCTACTGGAACGCGTCCGTCGACCGGGAGGTCCTGCTCCAGGGAGCCGATCCAACCGACGTCTACGCAAAGACCCAGGTCAAGCTTGGCCCGGACGGCGAGCTGGAGGGCGTCCACGGCTACTTCCTGTTCGACCGCACCGGGACGCAAGCCAGGATCGCGGGGGCAACGACGAAAGCGAGCAGGGGCAACTACGTCCTCTTCGAAGGTCGCCGGCCTCACTTCCGCGTGCTGGTCGAGAACCAACTGTCCACGGGCTGGCTGTCGCCGTACAGCCGACTGCGCGCCTGGCGTGGCAGCGCGACAGGCTCGCCCGTGGTTCGGTTCACCCTCTCGCTCCCCCGCGAGGGCACGCGTCGCGTCGACATGCACCTCGGGAACCAGACGTTCGTCGTCGGGTCTGGGTCGGCTCTGCACCTGACCTGCCGGTCGACCAGCTGGCCGTTCAAGCTGCTCCTTGTCTCGAATGACGCAGTCCCGGATTCGAAGGGCAGACCGGTCACGGTAAGCCTCACCCGGGTTACCGTGAGCAGCGGGCCTCGGCACGCGACCGCGGGCTGCTCGGCGACGACGCGGTAGGCACCGTGCGGCTTTCGACCAGCCTGCTCCGTGCGGTCGGGACACTCGCACTCGGCGGGCTCTGCATCGCATACCTCGTCTGGAAGATCGACCTGGGCAAGACCGCGCACGTGCTCGCGAACGCGAGCATTCCCGACTTCTTGCTCGCGAGCGCGATCACGATCGGCGCCGTGCTGCCGCTCACCTGGAGATGGCAGCGGCTGCTCGCGGCCCGCGGAGTCCACGAGGGCTACGGATGGCTGGTGCGCGCAAGCTTCACCTCGTATGCAGTCGCGCAGGTCCTGCCGACCTCCCTCGGGGGTGACGCGTCGCGCATCTTCGCGGCGTCGCGGCGTCACCGCGGGGCTACATCCGTTGTCACCGGATCGGTCCTGCTGGAGCGGGCACTCGGTGGGTTCGCCACGCTGCTGCTTGCGGCGGTCGGCTTCCTGCTCGCAATCGGGCGCTACGACGTCGGCGCGTACCTCTGGATCGAGGCGGCGATTCTCGTCGCATCGGTCGTCGCTGCCTTTCTTCTCTTCTCGCGGCGCGCACGCGGGCCGCTTTCGCGTTACGTCGGCGTTCTCCGCGCGGTGCGGCTCGAGCGCCCGCTCAGGACCGCATACGAGGGTCTGCACGGCTACCGCTCACACGGACGGCTGCTCGTCGGGGCGTTCGCCCTCACGACGGTCGTGCAGGTGTTCAGGGTGCTGGGCATCTGGCTCGTCGCCCGGGCGGTCGGTGTTCACCTGTCGCCGCGGCCGTTCTTCGTGCTCGGGCCGCTGCTTTTCCTCGTCATGCTCGTCCCGTTCACGGTGAATGGACTGGCGGTGCGCGAGGCGTTCTTCGTCAGCTTCCTCGGGAAGCTCCACGTACCGGCCGACCCGGCCTTCGCGACCGGCTTCCTCTTCTATCTCCTCTCGATCGCGAGCAGCATTCCCGGGCGCGATCCTGATCCTGTTCGGGGCGGTGCCCGCGCGGCGCAAGGACATGAGCGCCGAAATCCGAACCTGAGTACGTGGTCGAGGACAAGCGCCTAGCCGTCGTGATTCCGGCGTACAACGAGGAAAATCTCCTCGAAACGACGCTCGCGGGCATTCCGGCCTTCGTCGACCGGATCTACATCGTCGACGACGCGTCTCGCGACGCAACGGTCGGACGAGCCCATTCGGCGGCAGGCGCCGACTCGCGGATCACCGTGATCGTCCACGAGCGAAACCGCGGGGCCGGCGCGGCGGTCGTGACCGGGTACAAACGGGCGACTCCAAGACGGAGCCGAGGTCGTGTGCGTCATGAACGCCGACAATCAGATGGATCCGACCGAGATGCTGTCGCTCGTCGCGCCGGTGGCGACGGACGAAGTCGACTACACAAAGGCGAACCGGCTGTTCACCGGCGAGGCGTGGGATCTGATCCCGCATTACCGGTACCTCGGCAATGCGCTCCTGTCACTCCTGACGAAAATCGCTTCGGGCTACTGGCACGTCGCCGATTCGCAGGCCGGTTATACGGCGATCAACCGCCGAATGCTCGAGCTCGTCGACCTCGAAAACGTCTATCCGCGCTACGGCTATCCGAACGACATGCTCGTGCACCTCAACGTCTGGTCGGCGCGCGTGCGCGACATCCCGTCGCGGCCCATCTACGGGGTCGGCGAACAGTCCGGGATCAAGCTGCGGTCGGTCGTGCCGCGCATCTCGTGGCTGCTGATGAAGGGCTTCTTCTGGCGGATGGGCCACCGGTACGTGATCCGCGACTTCCACCCGCTCGTGTTCTTCTACGCCTCCGGCTTCCTCAGCTTCCTGATCGGCCTGTCACTCGGCAGCTACGCGATCGCCCGCCACTTCTCGGGCAATCCGCCGACTCCCGGAACGGCGACGATCGTCGCGCTGATGATGACCTTCTCGTTGCTCTTCACGCTGTTCGCGATGTGGTTCGACATGGAGACGAACAAAGACCTCAGATGACACGGTCGCTCGTCACCGGCGCCGCGGGGTTCATGGGATCGCACGTTGCACGCCATTGCCTCGAGCTGGGCCACGAGGTCGTCGGCGTCGACGATCTCTCGGGAGGGTTCGTCGAGAACGTGCCGGACGGCGCGGAGTTCGTCACCGGCTCGGTCTCAGACGCGGTGTTCGTCGACAGCCTCTTCGAAAGCGCGCAATTTGACGTCGTCTACCACCTCGCGGCCTATGCGGCGGAGGGTCTTTCCCACTTCATTCGGCGGTTCAACTACACGAACAACGTGATCGGGAGCGTCAACCTGGTCAACGGCGCCGTTCGCGGCGACGTCGGCAGGTTCATCTTCACGAGCTCGATCGCCGTCTACGGCACGAACCAGCTTCCCATGACGGAGGACTTGATCCCGAGCCCCGAGGACCCCTACGGGGTCGCGAAGTACGCGGTTGAGCTCGACCTTCGCGCCGCCCACGAGATGTTCGGGCTCGAGTACACGATCTTCCGTCCTCACAACGTGTACGGCGAGCATCAGAACATCGGCGACCGCTATCGGAACGTCGTCGGGATCTTCATGAACCAGGTCATGCTGGGCGAGCCGATGACGATTTTCGGCGACGGCTCCCAGGAGCGTGCCTTCTCACACATCGACGATGTCGCGCCGTTGATCGCAGGCTGCGTCGATCTGCCCGCGACCCGGTGCGAGGTGTTCAACGTGGGCGCCGACGAGCCGACGACCGTCGGGAAGCTCGCGGGATACGTGGCTGCGGCGTTCGGGGTCGAGCCAAACGTGCGGCACCTGGAGGCTCGAAACGAAGTGCTGAACGCATACGCATCGCACGACAAGGCGCGCCGCGTGTTCGGCGAGCGCGAAGGCGTTCCGCTCGCGGACGGCATCGACCGAATGGCGGCCTGGGCGAAGGCTCGCGGGCCGCAACCGACCCCTGTCTTCGGCGAGATCGAGGTGACGAGAAACCTCCCCCCGGCCTGGCGGAGCCAGCTCGCGGCCGACGGAGCGTGAGCACCCGCGTCCTGCTCGCGGGCACGTTCGATCCCGACTTCGCGCGCAACCGAGTGCTCGTCTCGCTGCTCGAGCGCGGCGGGTTCGAGGTCGAGACCGCTCGCCGCGAGCTGTGGGGCCGGAACCGGCGCTTTCTCGTCGACGAGCCGAAGGGGCCCCTTGCTCGCCGGGCACTCAGGGTCTACCCGGGGCTTGCCCGGCAGATCGCGCGCACTGCGCGACCCGACATCATCGTCGTGCCGTACCCGGGCTACATCGATGTTCCGCTGATTGCTCCGATCGCAAGGGCCCGCCGGATACCGATCCTGTTCGACACGTTCATCTCGCTGTACGACACGATCGTGCAAGACCGAGGCTTGCGAGGACCGAGCTCGGCGATCGGTCGAGCGACTCGCGCGGCCGACAAGCTCGCCTGCCGGCTCGCGGATCTCGTGCTCTGCGACACCCCGGCTCACGCCGAGTACTTCGCGGAGGCGGCGGGCGTCAGTCGCAGTCGCTTCCGGGTGCTGTGGCTCGGCGCCCAAGAGGATGTGTTCCGACCGCAACCGGACGTCGCGCCGGTGCCGAAGCTCGTGGTGTTCCACGGCACGTTCGTCCCGCTGCAGGGCCTGCCGACGATCGTCCAGGCGGCCAAGTTGCTCGAGCCCGACGCGATCCGCTTCCGGATCATCGGCGAGGGGCAGGAGCAGGTGACGATCGAGAACCTCGTGCGCGACCTCGACGTGCGTAACGTCGAGCTCCCCGGACGCCTGCCGCTCGACGACATGCCGCGCGAGATCGCAGCGGCGTCGCTCTGTCTCGGCATCTTCGGCACATCCGCCAAGGCGGGGCGCGTCGTGCCGAACAAAGTCTTCGAATGCCTCGCGGTGGGACGGCCCGTCATAACCGCCGACTCAGCCGCTATCCGCTCCGCGTTCTCGGGTGAGGTCGCCGCAGTCGCACCGGGCAACGCACAGGCACTCGCGCACGAGATCCGCACGCTGCTCGCGGACCCTGCACGCCTCGCGTCGCTCGCGGCTGCGGGGCACGAGCGCTACCGGCGGGACTACAGCGAGGAAGCGCTGGCCAAGCTCCTTGCGGGCTACATCAACGAATTGACTCGCTCCGACCCAGCCTCTAGCCCAGCGCGTCCTCCCACTCGCCGCCAATGAGCCGCGGTACGAGATCGTCGAGCAGCCGGAGCGTCATGCCCCAGAGCACACGGTGGCCGACCGGGATGCCGTCGACGAGCAGGCCCTCCGGCCAGCGTGCGTTCGTGAACAGGTGCTCGCGGCGGATCGCCGGGTCCCAGAGCTCCGCCACCGTCGGCGTCAGCACCTCGGCAACTTCCTCGCGGCTCGGCCTCCACTCGACACCGTCGGGGATGCGTCCGAGGAACGCGAAGACCTCCATGTTCGTCGGGCCGCTCCGGACCGGCGCCAGCTCGGCGACGATCGTCACGACCGCCGGGTCGAGGCCGATCTCCTCCTCGGCTTCGCGGAGAGCGGTCGCGATCAGGCTCTCGTCGGCGTTGTCGACGCGACCGCCCGGGAACGCGAGCTGACCGCCGTGGTGCCCGTGATCGGTGCGCACGATCAGCACGATCCGAAGCTCGCCGTCACGGTCGCGGTAGACCGGCGCAAGCACCGAAGCCTGCGAATCACCGCTGGACGTCGTCACCCGGCCACGTGTCGTTGAGCAGGTAGCCCTCCGGGAACGGGTCGCGATCGTCGAGGTACAGCTCGCCTCGGCCGGTGACGAACGCGCTGCCGCGGATCGCCGGAATGATCCCCTCACCCGCCTCCGCCACGACCCGCCCCTCGAACGTCGACCCGATCACGGAGGCGTGCGTCATCGTGTCGCCGACGCGCATCAGCCCGCGTGCGTGGAGCGCCGCCATCCGCGCCGAGAGGCCCGTGCCGGTCGCCGACCGGTCGAGCCGCCCGGGCGAGACGACGACCGCGTTGCGCGACACCGCCCCCACTCCCTGCCACGGTCCCGCAAGCTGGACGATCGAGACGTCGCCGGAGAGCTGCGCGCGCGCCGCGACGCGGATCGCCTCGCCGGCGGTGCACAGGTCTCGGGCCTCATCCGGCACGAGCTCGAACCCGAGCGCGGCCGCGTCGGCGATCGCGTACCACATGCCGCCGAAGGCGACATCGACGGCGAGTGTTCCGATGGCCTTCGACCTCGAGCGCCGCGTCGAGGCGGGTTGCGAACGACGGCACGTTCGTCAGCTCGACGCTTTCGACGCGGCCGTCACGGCATGCGCAGCGCACCTCGACGACACCAGCAGGCGCTTCGAGCCGCAGGACCGTCTCGGGCTCGCGCAGCTCGACCATCCCGGTCTCGAGGAGAACGGTCGCGACGCAGATCGTGTTCGAGCCCGACATCAGCGGGTACTCGGTCGGCTCCATGATCACGTACCCGTACGAGCAGTCGCAGCGCGTCGCGGGCACGATCAGGTTCGCGTGAGTCGCGACGGAGCCACGCGGCTCGCGCAGCAGGAACCGCCGCAGCCGGTCGTCCGCCCGAAGCGCCTCCATCTGCTCGCGCACGGTCGATCCGGCCGGCGCGTCGACCCCGGCGACGACGACGTTTCCGACCTCGCCGCCCGCGTGACAGCCGATGACGGTGATCGCGTGCGTGCCACTCACGCGCCGACAGTACCGAGGTTGTGCGCGCAGGCCGCCCGTAGCCGCAGAACGGAGGTCAAGGGAGCGGCCTGCGGCGTGCCTGCTCCGACCAGCCCCGGTCGACCTGCGCGCGCGGCCTTAGTCTGCCGTGCAGCGTAGGCCGATGTACTAGCCCGTTGGCTGGGCGCGCCCCATCCCGTCGGCGCAAGAGCGCCGGGTGCTGGGCGGATATGGGGAGTACGATCGCCATGATGAGCGAGGTCGAGCGGCGCAAGGCTGCAAACGAGGCGGTGTTCAGAACACTGAACGAGCAGATCGAAGGTCTGCAACACTCGTTCGCGGTCGCAGAGCGCGAGCCGCTCCAGGTCATCTGCGAGTGCGATCGGCTCGAGTGCTTGGCTCGCATCCCCATCGACGTCGCCGCGTATGAACATGTCCGCTCGCACCCCGATCAGTTTCTCGTCAGCAACGGCCACGAGGACGCAGCCGTCGAGGACATCGTCAATGTCGCGCCCGGCTATACGATCGTCCGCAAGCGGCCGGGCGAGCCCCGCGCAGTGGCCGTCGAGACGGATCCGAGGACGACCTAGGGCCTGTCGTTCAGAGGGCGGAACGCCCGGCCCTAGTACACGTGCAGCATGTAGCGCTGCGGGTGCTGGTCCGGCGGCGCGATGCGGACCGTCAGGTTGCCGCGGCGATGCGGCTTGAGCCTGAACCCGTAGTTGCCCGCCTGGTCGGTCTGGGTCGTCGTCAGGACGTGCCACCTGCCTTTTCCCCACCGGCCGGAGACGACGACTTTCCCGACGGCGCGGGTGTGCTTCCCTGTCGCCGATCCCGTGCGGCCCGTGACCGTGAACGTCGAACCGACCTGCAACGACACCGAATGCCGCGTAGCCGAGCGGGCGGGAGCCGCGAGCGAGGCCCCGAGCACCGCCAGAAGAACTAGGGAGAGAAGACGGCGGCGCATGCGGTCGCCGTCCATCCTAGACCTTCGATCGCCTGCCGTCTGCCGTCGTCGCTCCGCGCCCGACGTGCACCACAGGGGCGGCGGCGCGCGCCGGCACGACACGTTCGCGTCGGCGCATGACCAGCTTCTCCGGCAGCGCCTCGTGCTCGACGCACAGCGCGCCGAGCGTGAGTGTCCTACACCCCGGATGGCCGCAGACCCTCAACATGGCCACGCCCGAACCCTAAGGCACCGGCGGCCCGCCGCGAACCTCCCCGGTCAAGCCGTGACCGTGAGATGTGCGGAAACTCCGAGGTTTCCGCCGCCGCAGCGAGCAGTCAGCACGTAGGTCCCGGGACGGCGTGTCCTCGGAATCCGCGTCGTGGCCGAGAAGCGCCCGGCCGACCCGACCTGCGCGTACAGGGCGGGCACTCCCGCGAAGCTGTGGGTGGCGGCGAACGCGCGCGAACTGATCGTCACGCGGTCGGTCGCCGCGCACCCGCCGGCGACCCCGCTCACGATCACGTTCGCGCCACGGTGGACGGTGCGGGGCCGGACCGTCAGGGCGACCGTGATCGCCAAGGCGCGACGGCTCACGTCGAGCCCGCTCGCGACCGTGGACGCGAGCCCGACATCGCCGAGCCCGGTCGTGCTCGTCGCGCGCAGGACGTACGACCGCCCGCGCGTGTCTTTCACACACCGCCATGCCACACCCTCGGTCGCGGACCAGTACACCTTGTTGCCGGCGAGCTGGAACGTCTTGTCGAGGGTCGCGAACGCCTTGCAGTCGCCCGAGTAGCGCTGCGCGTGCCAGACGAGCGTCTTCTTCGTCCACTGCCACAGGCCCGCGCGGATCCGGACGCGGTTCGTGAACGTGACGCTCAGCTGCCCGTTCGAGACGGTTGCGCCCGAGCGATAACGGTAGAAGCTCGGAGTCCGCGCGGGCAGGTACAGAACACCGCCGCTCCGCGCTGCGAGCTGCGTTCGCAGCGCGGCCGGCACGTAGCTCCACGCCGGCGTGAATCCCGCATCCGCCGCGCCACCGGCGAGGGCAAGCGTGAAAGCGGAGACCGCAACGAGGATGAGCCGGTGTTTCACACCAAGAACGTACGCCGGATGTGTGTCGCCGCTGTCAGGAAAGCGTTCGCATCGCAGACGACCGGTGCCCGGTACGGCGCAGGCCGCGGAGGTCGATCACGATCGCGCGGCGGCGGCGGAAGAGCGATCGACGCGACCGCCGTCTCGCCACCGGCTGGAGGACTCCGGCGTACACGCGAATCGGTTCGCGATGACTGGTCCCACTCCTGCCACCCGGCGAGGCGCAGCGGTCACGCGCTGTGCAACGTGAAGCCCGCGCGCTCATCGCCCGAACGCATGAAGAGCTCGATCGCCTCCGTGCGGCTCTCGACGCCGAGCTTCCGCACGACCGCGGCGATGTGCACGCGGATCGCGGTCGGCGACAACGTCAGCTTCTCCGCCGCCTGGCGTGTCGAGAGACCGTTCGCGATCAGGTTCAGCACCTCCCACTCCCTGCTCGTGAGGCGCGCATTGGCGCCGAGCATCGCGCGGCGACGCGGCTCCGTCGTGCGCAGCTGGCGCACGATGCGGCTCGTCAGCCGGCGCGGCATCGCAAACGTGCCGCGGTACACGTCGATCAGTGCGTTCGGCAGCCAGCCGAGCACCGCCGCCTTCAGCAGGTAGCCGGAGACGCCGATCTCGAGGGCCTCCAGAAGCTCCTCCTCGCTTTCGCGATTCGTGAACATGACCACGTGCGCCTCCGGCAGCCGCGCCTTGATCTCCCACGCGGCGGCGAGACCCCCGCCGGGCATCGCCACCTCGAGCAGGCAGATGTCCGGGACCAGCTCGACGACGGCCGCGATCGTCTCGGCGGCGTCGCGAGCGGTCGCGCACAGCTCGAAGCGGCCGTCCTGGTCGAGCACGCGCTCCACCGCGCGTTGCGAGAACACGTCGGGGTCGCCGATCAGCACCCGGACCCTGGCGGGATCCGCGCCGTCGTCGTATCGCAGGTCGTGGGGGTCGTCTGCCAATGCCGGTTCCGTAAAGTGCAGGTTTCTATCGGATCCTCGTTGATTTCACTGCGAAAAGCACAGAGCCGAACGTCTAGGCGCCGCCACCCGAAGTTCGGGGATCCCTCGAACGGGTGAGTGCTCCGCCGGAGCGGCTTCCGATGGGTCGCTGACGCATGCCGGGCGGCCGGCGACATCGCGATCGTGACCCTGGTCTCGACGTCGGCCGCCCTCGTGCGCCCCACGCGAGAGGGGTTCTCCGGAGGGCCGCGTAGGATTGGGTCGAAACCGCCAGGCAGAGATCGGAGGAACGGAGCGGGTGTTGAAGGTCGTGATCGCCGATGACCATCGTTTGATCCTCGACGGGATCAAGAACGCGCTGATCGAAGACGGCGGGTTCGAGATCGTGGGCGAGGCGACGAGCGGGAGAGAGTTCTCCCGCTGGTCGCACAGACGACCCCCGATCTCGTCGTCCTCGACCTCCGGATGCCCGGCATGGACGGGCTGGCGTGCCTCGAGCAGATCAAGAAGCGGCACGCGAACATCAAGGTCGTTGTCCTCTCCGTATCGACCGACGAGCGGGTGATCGAGTCGGTGCTGACGCGCGGCGCGAGCGCCTACATCGTCAAGAGCGTCAACCCCGTCGACCTACCGGCGGCGCTTCGCCAGGCGGTCGCAGGCACGGTCTTCACGGCGATCGGGCTACCCGACCCGTCGGCGCCCGGCGCTGCGAAGGAGGCGGGCCTCACCGACCGGGAGCTCGCGATCCTGTCGGCCCTCGCCCGCGGGCTCTCGAACGGGCAGATCGGGAAAGAGCTCTGGATCGCCGAGCAGACCGTGAAGTTCCACCTGACGAACATCTATCGGAAGCTCGGTGTCGCGAACCGGACCGAGGCGGCGCGGTTCGCCTACCAGGAAGGGCTCGTCACGAGCCCGCTCCTCGACCGCGACGAGACGTAGCTCGGCGCCTCTAGGCGCCCAGCGGACGCCACGCCGGGATCGACACGAAGACGGTCGTGCCGACGCTCGGCATGCTCTCGATCGAGAACACGCCGCCCAGCAGACGTACCCGCTCGTTCATGCCGACGATCCCGAGCCTGCCGCGTCGCGCGGCAGCAGCTGCGGTGGCCCGCAGGTCGAACCCCCGGCCGTTGTCCGCGATTCGCAGATCGAGGCCGTCGTCGGTCGCGCGCAGGTCGACGCGCACCCTGGTCGCTTCGCTATGCGAGCGGACGTTGCTGAGCGCCTCCTGCACGATGCGCACGACAGCGATCCGCTGGGACATCGTCAGCGTCTCGAGGCTGCCCGACACGCTCACGTCGACGCTGATCGTCGTGCGCCGCCTGAAGGACTCGGCCTCGCGCCGGAGCGCCTCGTCGAGCGGCGTGTCCTCGAGCGTCGCGGTCTCGAGCGACCGCGCGATCGCGCGCAGCGACTGGTCGAGCTCCGCCAGCCGGCCGGTCACGTCGTCGATGCGACCAACAAGCACGTCGGCGCGAAGCGACTCCGCCTCCCCGATCTGCGCGCGGAGCAGCCGCAGCTCGGCCCCGAGCGCAGCGAGATCCTGGAGCGGGCCGTCGTGGAGATCGAACGCCGTGCGCACGAGCCTGCGCTCGTAGGTCTGGCCGAGGCGGTGACCGTCGCTGGAGGTCGCGTGCAGGAGCAACTCGCGCTCGCGGATCGACGAGAAGACGAGTGCGAACTCCTCGAGGAACGGCAGCACGTCCGGGTACGACTCTCCGCCGAGCCGGATGACGAGGGCACCTGCGCGGCGTTCGCGGTGCCAGAGCGGGTACGCGTGGATGCGGACGCGCGATGCGTCCACCGTTACGTCAGCGCCGTCGACTGCCAACTCTGCGGCGCGCTTGCAGCGGCGAGTCGTCGCGAGGCGGCCCGCCGCACCCGCGGGCTCGACGGTCGCACCCTGGCGCAACCAGACGGACGCGGCAGAGACGGGCGCGAGCATCACGAGGAGTCGAAGCTGCGCGGCGAGTGATGCGGACGGGTCGCCTCCGAGCATCGCCACGCGACGCGCCGCGTGGCGGAAGAGCACGCGCCGCGCCGCCGGCTCGGTGAGGCCCGCAAGCTCGGAAACGAGCAGCGCGGTATCGGCTGCCTCCTCGGCGGACCGGTCGTCGCGTTCCATCGCGACGCGCTGCAGGATGGTCCCTGCGAGCGCGAACACCGCGTCGACGCCTGCGCCCGGCCCGTCCGCCGCGCCGACCGCCCAGACCCATTCGAGATCCGCACGCAGCGCCGCGCGGTCGTCCTGCTCGGAGCCGAGCGACGGATCGTGCTGCCGGTCGGTGGCGGTCCATGGGTGCTCGTTTGGGCTCATCGGGACCAGAGATTGTGGAGGGCCGCAGTACTACTTTCAAATCTTTCTCGCAGCGGCCCGCCGCCGCATCGGCCAATCGGGGGATTTCTCCAGGCTTTTTGGGCCCGAGACCCTCTAGCAGGCGATCGGCCGGTCGTCGAGCACGACCAGCTGGCGCGCCGCGTTGGCGCCAGCCCAGGCCCGGAGGAAGAACCGAAGTTCAGGGAAGTCGTGGTCTTCCCACAGGTGCGTGTGATCGGCGTCGGAGGCACGCCAGACGCTCGTCACCACTTTGCCGTCGCGCTCGACGGACGCGCCGCGCAGCTCGAGCTCCTGCGCAAGGCTCGCCGCTTCCTGGAGTGCCGACACCCGAAGCGTCATCAGATACGCGCGCACGGGCACCACGGCTTCCGCAGGCATCGCGCAAGCCTTCCCGCTCGCTACGAGCGCGTCAACCGGCGAAGCGTTCGACTTCGTGAACGGGCGATCAGTGGTGCCCGTGGTCGCTGCCGTGACTGTGGTCGCCGTCGTGGCCGGGCGGGCCGGTGTGGTCGTGGTTGCGGTCACCCCAGCCGTTGCCGGGGCGGTCGTTGCCGGCGTCGTCGCCCTGGTCATCGTCGTTCCCGTCACCAGTCGTCGGCGTCGGCGCCGGCGGAGTCGGGGCGGGCGTCGGCGGTGCGGCCGGGGTCGGGGTCGGCTGCGGCGGCGGCTCGGACGGAGGAGTGGGCGGCGGCGGCGCGGGCGGCGGCGGCGCGGGCGGGGTCGGTACCGGCGGTGTTGGCACGGGTGCGGGCTTCGGCTTCGGTGCGGGCTTCGGCTTCGGTGCGGGCTTCGGCTTCGGCGTCGTCGTGAGGGACGCGGTTGGCGCTGGAAGGAGAGGCGTGACGGCCGTGCGAGGCACCACGTACACGGGGTGCGGCGATCGTGGGATGCGCCGGGGCCGTCGAGTGACCCGGTGGTGCGCCGGGGCCTTGGTGTGCGGGCGAACCGCGATCCGCCGCTCGGGGGTCGTGATCCCGACCGCGGTCGCGGGCAGCGCGCTGCCCGCGGGCAGACGGGTTACGACGTCGAGCCGCTCCGCACTCGCGATCGGGCCGAGGGTGGTCTCCGTCGCGACGAACACGACACCGGCGGGCGCGAGGAGGAGCGGGACCCAGAGCAAACGCACGCCGGCCACGATAACCACGATCCCGGATGCCTAGACGGACGACACGACGATGCGGTTCTTGCCCGCCCGTTTGGCTTCGTAGAGGCATCGGTCGGCGTCGTTCAGGAGGTCGTTGAGGGCTGCCAGATCGGGGAACGAGGAGATGCCGAAGCTCGCAGTCGCCCGCACCAGTTCGTCGCCGGCGGCGACCGTCATCGCCGCCAGATCCCGCTGGATACGCGAGGCCACGCCCTCCGCGCCTTGGGCGTCGGTGTTCGGAAGCAGGATCGCGAACTCCTCGCCGCCGAGGCGCGCAGCGAGGTCGACGCTGCGGGTCACAGCCGCAAGCGCCTCGGCGAGGCCGCGCAGGACGAGGTCACCCGTCTCGTGGCCCCAGGTGTCGTTGACCTGCTTGAAGTCGTCGATGTCGAGCACGATCACGCTGAGGGGCGTGCCGGCCCGGTCGGCGCGCTGCGCCTCGCGTCTGAACTCGGTCATGAAGCGCCGGCGGTTCGGGAGTGAGGTGAGGTCATCGGTGAGCGCCTGCTGCTGAACGAGCCGGTGCAGATGCGCGTTCTCGAGCGCGATCTCGGCCTGCGTCGCAATCCATTTCGCGGCGTCGCGGGCGTCCTGGTCGAACGGCTCGGCGCCGCTGTAGAGGCGCAGGACGGAGGTCGTCCCCGTCTCGGTGCGAAGCGGCACGTCGAGTTGCTCGGCGCGGTTCCCGTTCGTCGCGCCGCGGCTCACGCGCGGGACGTCGTTCGTAAGGATCACGCCGCCCGTCGCTCCCGTCGCTTCCGTCGCGGCTTTCAGCACGACCGGCAGGAGCGCCTGAGGATCGTGCGTCGCGGCGAGCGTCTCGCCGACGATGTCGAGGCTGCGCGCCGCGTCCAGGTTGTGGACGCGGCGACCGCGTCCGGCGCCGATCGCCTGGACGGCGGCGATCGCGGCGAGCAGGGCCGCGAGCGGAGGCCACAGTGAGCCCGCCGGGATCTGCGAAACGGACGTGGCGAGCCGAAGCGAGCTCGACCCTTCGGACGGGAACGGCACGGCGGCCGTGACGTCGCCGTCGACGGCTGGGGCGTCTCCCGGAGGCCACTTGCGAATGCCGTCGACGACGTACGCGAAACGGACGCCGTGCGATGCGTCTCGCACAGCGTTCAGCTGCGCGTCGCTCGGGACCACGCCGGCGACGACCGCGCCGAGCCGCCCAGCCGTCGAGACGACCGCGAGCCGCTGAACGACTGCACGCCGGTCGATCTTGCCGACCACCGCCCCCGACCGGAGCGTGAAGGCGATGTTCGGATGGTCGGCCGCGAACCGGCTGAGCGCGCCTGCGTCGTGCCGCGCAAACGCTCCCTGGATCTGTGGAAAGAGCGTCACGTTCTCGGCGCGCTGTGCGGCGGTACGCCGCAGGTCGCCCGAGAGCGTTTGGGCGCGGCCGGCCGCAGCGCGCACCCGGCTCCGCGCCGAGACCTTCGCCTGGTGGGTGACGAGCGCCTCGACGCCGACGACGAGCCCGCCGACGGCCAGCGCGAAGAACGCGGCTCCGACGGCCGCGCGCCGGTCCAGCGTTCCGAACCGCAGCCTCACGGCCTGCAGGCGCGCACGAGCGCGCCATCCGTCGAACGTCCCGTTACGGCGTACTGCAAGCACCCTCCCTCGCACACCCTCACCCGGAAGGATGACGGCGAAATCCCCCGAATGGGTGAACCTCATGTTGGACGCAATCGACCCCCGGAAACCGCAGGTTCCGGCGGCGCTCGAGAGGATGACCAAACGGGCGCGCGCGATCGCGACGAAGCGCACGAAGATTCTCGGGCTCCCCGACGCCCACGCGCTCCGGGTCGCCGTGCTCTCCGCGGAGGTCGCGCGGCGCCTGGGGTTCTGCCGTCACGAGATCGACACCGTCGTGGAGGGCGCCCTGCTGCACGACCTCGGGAAGACGCGGGTGCCGCGCGCGATCCTCGACCAGTGCCGACCGCTGAATCGGGTCGAGTACGCGACCGTCATGCAGCATCCGGCCTGGGGCGCCGCACTCGTCGACGGCTTCGTCGCGGAGGGTGCGCTGCTTGCGATCCGCCATCACCACGAGTGGTGGAACGGCAAGGGGTACCCGGCGCAGCTGGCCGCCCACGACATCCCGATCGAAGCACGAATCGTCGGCATCGCCGATGCGTTCGCCGCCATGCGCGAGGCGCGCCCGTACCGTCCCCCGCGAACGCGGCAGGCTGCGGTTGGGGAGCTGCAGCACGGCGCGGGAACGCAGTTCGACCCGCAACTCGTCGATCCGCTGATCGCGAGCATCGTCGCCGAGGACTGTCCGCCGCTTCGTCTCGTCGCGCACTAACGCACGACGGCGATACCCCTCGAAAGAGCCAAGGAATCACCGGAGCCGGGGCGTAAACCAGACGTGCGCCGGCGGCCGACCCCTAAGTATGACGGCTGCAGGGTCGTCGTCGGCGCACTCTCCCCTTTCTCGTCGGAGAAAGAGGAGAGCGGGGCGTCGGGACAAACGGGGGATGATTGCCGTCAGTCCGCCGCAGGCCCGTCGCCGCCATCTCTATCTTCGGCAATCCTGGAGAGGCGAATGAGGAGAACCGCGCGCACGGTGCTCACCCGTTCGAGGGATTGATCCAGAGGCTGCGTCGAAGAGCATGAGTACATGGGGGCCAAGTGGGCGTACAGACCCGCGCGCGGATGAGCGAGTTCCGTCGCGGCGACTTCGTGTTCGTGTTTCCCGCCGAGCCTGGCGCGCCGCGCGAGGTTCGCGGCCTTGCGGGCATGGTGAAGAAGATCCGTGGCGACCGCGCGACGGTCGTGTGGCGCGCCGAGGAAGAGAACGCGTTCGTCTTCGACATCGAAGCGCACCTGCTCCGCCACGAACGCCGCCGCCGTGAACGGCCCCCGGCGTCGTGGTCGGGCGACGAGCTCGCTGCAACCGGCTAGCCCTCGACCCTCGTTAGCCGCAACCCACGCGGTGCACTTCGATATAGCGAATGCGGTTGTCGAAGTCCCCGGCATGCGACCGTGGTGGAACTTCCGGTGCGCGTCGCAACGGCCGGAAAATCCCAGGAGCGAAGCTAGACTGTCCGCCGCTGCCCTCTTAGCTCAGTTGGTAGAGCACCTCCATGGTAAGGAGGGGGTCGACGGTTCGAGTCCGTCAGAGGGCTCTAAATCCCCGGAAATCGGGGATTTTTGTTGTCTGAATTGGTATGAATGGGGCACCTCCTTGACATGGAGGGACTCGGCGCGCTTGCTAAGCCACTTTCCGGGTAGCAAACCCGCACGATCAAGGGGACTACCGGGGTCCGCGCGCTACGCGAGATCTCGAGGCCTCGGCTGGGGACAGGTCTTGGGGATAGTTTCGTGCGGAGACGGGGGCTATGCGGGCTGCAATTCGGCGAGCCGCTCGCGCACCCGGTGCGACATGGCGAGGTTGCGCTTGCGCTCGTAGCGGTCGAGTGCCCCCGCGAGCGCCGCGGCGGCGTCACCGCTGCGGTCGGCGGCGGTGAGAGTCTCGGCGAGGTCGCAGAGCGCGTCGCCCTGGAAGTTCAGCCCGTCGGTCCGCTCGATGATCGCGACTGCTTCGCGGGCGAGCGTCTCGGCGTCCGCGTGCTGCCCGCGATCTGCGAGCACGCGCGCCTGCACCTGCCGCCAGAGCGCCTGTGTCGCCATGTCCTGCTCGTGGCCGAGCTCGCGGCCTCTCCGGGCAAGCGGCTCCGCCTCGTCGAAGCGACCAAGCGCGCACAGCGAGCGGCCGAGCATCGGGGCGTAGGTCGAGAGATTGTTGAAACGGTGCTGCCCCTCGAGCCTGTCACAGTGCACGCGAAGATAGGCGGCGGCGGTCTCAAAGTCGCCGGCCAAGGCGGCGATGTCCGCGACCTGCTCGCCGCCTTCGTCACCGGTGAGCTCATGCAGACGCTTGCTCGCCTCGAGCGCGAGCGGCCACGCTTCGTCATAGCGGTCGAGCATCGCCAGGACGCGCGCACGGCTAAGCACACGAACAGGGTGAGGCCATTCCAACAGGAGCTGGTCGAGTTTCCGTAGCACCTCATCCGCAGGTATGGGACCTAGGACGTAGGCAGCGCCTAGGCCCAACGAAGGCGCCGGCTGCTGGCCCGCGAGCCGGGCGTGGTGGAAGGCCTGTTCATGGCTCTTCCCCCGCTCTTCCCAGTGGCCGCGGTGACCCGCAACCTCGCTGGCGGCGTTCGAGACGTGAACAAGGCCGGCGCGATCAGCCGCCCCTTCGAGTAGTGGCAGTGCGGCACGTACGAGCGTGTCGAGGTCGTCCACCGTGTCCTCGAACTCCAGCCGGTAGCGGGCGGCGACGACAAGGGCGAGAGCCTCACCCGCGGCGTCGGCGTCAGCCGCCGCTCGGTCGGCCGCATGCTCGGCGATAGCGGCGGCCCGCCGTGGGTCCGCTCCGACTGCCTGGGCGAGGTCGATCTCGAGGTGGAGGTTGAATCGCAGCGGACGCGTGAGCACAAGCGAGCGCTCGAGCAGAGACGCCGCGGCATGCTCGTCGCCCCTCGAGAGCGCGCGACGGCCACCGGCTGCGAGCCGTTCGGCTGCACGCTCGGCGAGGACGGCGTCCGGCTGCTCGAGCTCGGCCTTGTAGCGGGCGGCCTGCTCGAGGTGATGGCCGAGGATCTCGTCCAGCTCGATCAGATCCGCGCCTCGCTCCTCGAGCCAGTCTGCGAAGCGCTCGTGCAGGTCGGCGCGAGCGGCTTTCGGCAGCGCATCGTAAGCAGCGTCGCGGATCAGCAGGTGGCGGAAACGATAGGCCTCCTCGCCCGCGAATTGCGGCGTGTCGGGACGGATGAGCTGTTTGCGCACGAGCGCAACGAGCCGTGGCGTCTGCGGGTCGCCGTTCGCGAGCGCCTGGACAGCGCTCTGGTGAAAGACGGGGCCCTCGACCGACCCACGCTCGAGCACAGCTCGCTCGGCCGGGTCGAGCTGGTCGAGACGGGCCGCCAGGAGCGCCTGGATCGTGGGTGGCACGCTGATCTCGTCGTCGCCCGAGGCGCGCACGAGCGCGAGCATCTCTTCCAGGAAGAGCGGGTTTCCCTCCGCGGCGGTCGCGATCCGATTACGCAGCCCGGGCTTGACGCCGAGCTCGTCGAGCAGCCGCTCGGTCTCCACGGCGTCGAGCGGCTCGAGCAAGACGGTGGTTGAGTTCCACTTCCCGCCGCCCCAGGCGGGCCGCTTCTCGAGGAGCTCGGGGCGTGCCATGCACAGCACCAGAACGGGGGCGTCGCGGGAGAGATCGGTGACATGCTCGACCAGATCGAGCAGCGTCTCCTCCGCCCAATGCACGTCGTCGAACACGCACACGACCGGACGCTCATGCGCCTGCTGCTCGATCAGCTTGCGGAAGCCCCATGCGATCTCCTCGGCCGAGGTCGCGGACTCCGTCTCACCGAGCAGGGAGCGGATGGGCACGGCCCCATCGCCCTCCGGCAGCCCGCCGAGCTGCTTGACGATCTCGACGACAGGCCAGTACGTAATCCCTTCGCCGTAGGACAAACAGCGCCCGCGCACGACCCGCGCGTCGATGGCGGCAAGAAACTCCGCCGCCAGCCGCGACTTGCCCACGCCGGCTGAGCCGAGCACGGTGAAGAGCTGGCACGTGCGGTCGTGCACCGCCTGGGCGAAGGCGTCTCGAAGTCGGCTCAACTCGGTCTCGCGGCCGACCATCGGCGTCGCAAAGCTCCGCGCGAGCTCGTCGTGCGCCGAGATGAGGCGGAACGCCGGAACCGGTTCGGCCTTGCCCTTCAGCGTCAGCGGGTCTACCCGCTCAGCGGCGACCGCGTCACCCGCGAGAGCGCGCGTCTCGGCGCCGATCAGCACCTCGCCCGGGGCAGCGGCCTGCTCCAGGCGGGCGGCGACGTTGACTGCATCGCCCGTCGCGAGCCGCTCGGCGGTGCCGGTGACGACCTCGCCGGTGGCGACGCCAATCCGGCCGTTGATGCCGAGGTCGGAGAAGGCGGCGCGCATCTCGACTGCCGCGCGGCACGCGCGGAGGGCGTCGTCCTCGTGCAGCCTGGGCACGCCGAAGACCGCCATCACCGCGTCGCCGATGAACTTCTCGACCGTGCCCCCATGTGCCTCGATGATCCCCTTCATCCGCTCGAAGTAGCGCGCCAGCAGCGCCCGCAGGGCCTCCGGATCCGTCGACTCACCCAATGCGGTTGAGCCGATCACGTCGCAGAAGAGCACCGTCACCGTCTTGCGCTGCTCGCGAGCCGGCTCAGTGGCGAGCGGCGCCGCGCAGTAGGGACAGAAGCGGAAGTCGCCCTCGCTCTCCCGGCCGCAAGTCGCGCAGATCTGCACCGGAGCGAGGCTACTCCAGTCGCCGGAGATCCGGAAGCGCAGCAAAACGCCGCGGCCCTCGCCGGTGCGGACCGCCCGCCCCGATCCGCGCGCAGCACCAACGTGGTGCGACGCGTCACGTACACGCGCCGCGCGGATGCGAGAACGCGCTTCCGGTCAGGTCGCCGGGACGAGGCTTAAGGCTCTCCGCTTCTACGAACGTCCAAGCGCTTGCCTCGAACTCAGGAGGTGCCCGGCGACGGTTGGGGACAGGTTTTGGGGACACATTCAAAGATTCCCAGGGCCGCTCAGGCAGCTTCAAGGAAGCGGTGAAATAACCGGAGAAATGGCTTCGACGCAGGGAAAACGAGGCGGGATGCGCAGTTCCTCCCACCCGCCGCCGCAGGCCCAATGTCTCCATGGTAAGGAGGGGGTCGACGGTTCGAGTCCGTCAGAGGGCTTCAGCTTTCTCCCTGCTTAGACATCGCTTTCGTTTTCAGCGCTGACGCCGTCCTTCTCTTTCGACGTCCACGCAGCGTCCCAGCGTCCACGGCGCGTTGAGCGCGTCGAGGAGCTTGATCGCGCGCTCGCGTCCGTCGCGCGCGAGGTGGCCTAGTGCCGGTCGATCATCGTCAGGCTGGCGCCCATGTAGCGAGAGAGGTCGAAGGTTGAGATGCCGGCACGGAGCGCGAAGGTCGCGAAGGTGTGCCGGAGATCGTAGACCCGCCGAAGCGGGTCGATGCCAACGGTCTTCTGGGCGGGCCGCCATCGGTAGGGGCGGAATTGGTGGATGTCGAGGTATTCGCCGCGCTCGCCGGGGAACACCAGCGGCGAGGCGTTGCTGTGCTTGATCTGCTCGAGCGCGTCGAGGGCGCGCGCTTGCGGCGGCACCGCTCGCATGCTCGCTTCTGTCTTCGGGATCTTGAGCTCGCGTCGCGTGAACGAGCGGCGCACGTAGACGACGCGCTCCGTGTTGTCGATGTCGCGTTTCTCGAGGGCGATCCACTCGGCGGGCCGCAGTCCGGTCGCGGCGGCGAACAGGATCATCGGACCGTAATGCACGAATTAAACGGGCACTAGCGGCCTGATGCGGACGCGGCGGCGCGCGTCGGCCGGAACGAAAGGAATGGGCGGCTGCGAACGAACTCGCGAACGGCCTGCTCGGTGCTCAGATCCCCCCAGCCGAGGATCGCCGCGAACAGGCGCAACCGCCAGGGATGGCGGCGCCGGAACTCGACCGCCACAGCGACACTCTCGTCTTCGGAGAGGAATCGCTGCTCGGGAACGTACGACTCGCCTCCGATCTGGATCTGCAGTGCGGGGTGGGCGCGGAGGTTGCGGATCCATTCGGTGTTCGCGCCCCAGGCCGAGAAGACGACGGCCTCGCGGCTGTCCGCCTCGTAGGTCAACGCCATCGCGACCGTCTCGCGACGCTTACCGCTCTTCCGACCCTGGTGGGCGATCAGAAGAAACGTGTGGCCGAGCAGCCGGCCCCAGCCGCGGTGATAGAGCGGCCGCGGCGTCCGCATGAGAGCGAGGACGAGGCGGCCCGGCTGGCGGCGCAGCCCGAGCAGCGGCCTCGCCTCGCGCGCGTGCTCGTGTGCTGTCGTCGTCACGATTTGGTCGCCGGCGGGTTGAAGATCCGCGACTCGTACGCGTGGGTCACGGCGGCGATGTGCTGCGAGACGTGCGCGACGACCGAGCCGACGGGATTCACGGTCGCGAAGGTCGGGATCGAGATCAAGACGTTGCCGGTCTCGGGTCGGCTGAGGCCGTCCTGGCGGTACTGCGGGTAACCCAGGTGGTAGGTCGCGGTGATGATGATCACCAACGGCAGCATCAGTGCCGTGAACCGAAGCCTCCCCTTCAGACCGGCCACATGCCCGTGCAGGAGCTTGTAGGCGACAAAGCAGGGGAAGATCGTCAGCAGCAGCGTGTCAATGACGCCGTATCCGACACCGCGCCAGGCCAGCTCGAACACGAAGTAGGCGCCGTGCGGCCGCGCGGTCGCGCCCGAGGTGTTGAAGACGTTGAAGACGAGGAAGACGGCGAGGACGACGCCGAGGCCAAGGCTCCAGCGCCAGCGACGCCGGAAGATCTCGGCCACGTCGACCCGCTCCACCCGCACATAGGCCGCGACCAGCGCGATCGTGACCGCGAAGTAGAAGAGGTAGAAGGCGTCGTGCTGGAGGTCGAGCACGGAAACCCCGAGGTACGGCACCAGAAACGCGACGGCGCAGATGACGGCGTACCAGGCGAGCTGCCGGAAGGCGTCCGGGACCGCCCGCGGTACCGAATGCGTGTACACCGACATGCGAATCACCTTCCGATAGAGCTACAGCCACTCTTCTCCTTGACCGGCGGAGCGCGCATCGGGGAAACCCCCTGGCTTGCCGTTCCGGCTACTACGGAGACAGGGGTAGCCGCGGGTCCAGTGGGAAGCCCGCCGGCAGGCGGTCAGCAGCCGCTGCGCGGGGGCAGGTCGGCAGGGACGGTGTCGAGGTCGATGAACCGGCGCGCGAATTCGGCGAAGCGGTCGAGGTCGGCCTGGTTGGATGCGAGGCCGAGCGAGGCGCGGATCGCGCCGCCGGAGGGGAGCCCGATCGCCTGGACGTAGTCGTCGAGTGTCATCCCGTGGCCGAACTCGCCGCCGAGCAGTGTGTCGCGGGAGATGGTGAAGGCGATCTCGCCGGCGCCGGGGTTGCAGAAGCAGCCGGTCCGGAGCGAGATGTTCTGCGCCCGTGCGATCCGATCGACGTAGCGCTCGTCGACGACTCGACCGTCCGGGTGGAGGAAGTTGAAGGCGATCGTGGCGCCGCGGCGGTCGCCGTCGCGCGGCCCGTAGATCACTGCTGCGGGTGCGCCGTTGGTATGGCGGATGGTGTCGAGCAGCTCGAGCAGCAAGCGCGCGAGTGTCTGCACGTGCGTATGGATCGCATCGATCCCGACCCGCTCGAGGTAGCGGAGTCCGATCTCGACTGCGGGGAGGTTGAGGAAGTTGAGGGTGCCGTCCTCGAAGTGGGCCGGGCCGGGCGCGGACTGGTACCACTCGCGCTGCACGAAGGCGGCGACGATAGTGCCGCCCGAGAACCAGGGCCGCTGCAGCTTGGCGAGCGCCTCGTGGCGGGCGATGAGCGCGCCGACACCCGTCGGCCAGCCGAACATCTTGTAGAAGGAGAGAACGACGAAGTCGGGGTGCACGACCGAGAGGTCGAGCCGGTTGCTGGGAACGTAGGCGGCGGCGTCGAGCAGGACGTCCCAGTCGTGCTTGTGCGCCTGTTCGATCCAGGCGAGCGGGTGCTGGACGCCGGAGAAGTTCGACTGGGCCGGGTAGGCGAACAGGTTGTGGTGGCGGCCGCGCACGTCGGCGAGGTAGCGGGCGAGCTGCGTCTCGTCGACGCGGAGCTCGGGCGCGACGCTGGGCATGTAGGTCGTCTCGGCGCCGCGGGCGCGCGCGTACTCGCGGATGCCGTTGACGGAGTTGTGGTTGTCGAAGCTGAGCAGGAACCGGTCGCCCGCCTGGAACGGGTAGGCCTCGCCGACCAGGTGCAAAGCGCCGGTCGCGTTCGGCGTGAAGATCACGGCGTACTCGGACGGGGAAGCGTGGAAGAAGTCGAGCACCGCCGCGCGAGCCTGTTCGACGAGCTCGGTCATCGCCGCCGAGGTCGGGTTGAGCGAGTGCGGGTTTCCGAACACGTTGGCACGCAGCAGCTCGAGATGTTCGGTCAGTTGCGAGTCGCCGTACAGGCCGGCGCCGGTGTAGTCGAGGTAGACCTGCCCGGCCCGATCGAGACGGGCGAAGTCATCGCTGCGCAGCCGCTCGAGGGTCGAAGAGTCGGCGGCGGGCGCGTGACTCATCGCGTCGCCCCGGCAGTCAGTTGGGCGAGTTGGCCGCCGCGCACAAGCGCGGCGAGCTGGGCGTAGCCGCCGATCGGGCGGCCATCGAGCAGGAGTTGCGGCGCGCTGCGGCCGCCGGTCAACGCCTCCAGCTCGCAGCAGCGCTCCGGGTCGCGGCTGAGGTCGATCTCGTCAAAGTCGAGACAGTGCCGCTCGAGCAGCGCGCGGGCTCGCTCGCACTCGACGCAGAAGGGCGCGGAGTAGAGCAGCAGTCGCGGAGCGGTTGGACTAGGCGTCGTTCACCTCGATCAGAGTCTCGACCGGCAGGTCGAGCGATGCCGAGACGAGGCAGCTCGCTTCTGCCTGCTCGACGAGTCGGCGTGCCTCTGCCGCATCGGCCGGATCGGTGTTCAGCTGGAGGCGGAGCAGCATACGTGTGAAGCCGAAGCGGCCGTCATCGCGGCGGCTGCAGACACCGTCGGCGTCAACGTGCAGCCGACTGTAGGCGAGACCGGCGCGCTCGGCCACGCCGGTGAAGGTGACGGCCAGGCAGGAGGCGGCGGCGGCGACGAAGAAGTCCTCCGGGCTCCAGGTCGACGGATCGGTGCCGCGGAAGACCGGTGGCGGTGTGATCTCGACCGCCGGCTTGCCCTCAACCTGGGCCTGCACGCGCCGCTCGCCGACCCAGTCGATGCTGAGCGGGAAGTGGAACTCCTTCGTACGCACAACCGGCGCCGCCGTGACGTTGGCGCTCATCGCGCACCCGCCGTCGTCGCCTCTTCAGGTGCGGCGGCGAGGACCTGTTCGTCGAAGAAGCGGCCGATCGTCGCCGCCGGGTAGGCGCCGACAAAACCGGCCACGGCTTCGCCGTTTCGGAAGACGGCGACGGTCGGGATGCTCTGGATCCCGTAGCGGCCCGCGATCTCGGGCTCGGCGTCGACGTTCAGCTTGGCGAGCTCGAGCTTGCCGGCCCGCTTGTCGACTTCCTGCTCGATCGCGGGACCGAGCGCGCGACAGGGTCCGCACCAGGCCGCCCAGAAATCGACGACAACAGGAAGCTCGCGCGAGCGCTCGATCACCTCGCGCTCCCAGCTCTCGGTGGTCACATCCATTTGTCCTTCTCCTCTCAGTGGGGCAGCGGCCGCTGGCCGCGACTGTCGAAATGCAGCAGGGCATAGAGCGGGCAGAAGCCGATCGCGCTCGTCGCGAGCAGCACCACGGCGACCGCGAACAGCACGATCCCGAGCGGCGAGCCGGCGCCAATCACCACGCCCGCTGCGACTGCGGCGAGCGCGATCACGGCGCGCAGGCTGCGGTCGAGGGTGCTCATGTTCGGGGACATCTCGAACCTCCCTTGCGTAAGTTCCACTGTCATGCTATACAACCCTACAACTAATTCGTTTATTCCGCAAACAGATGGCCCTGACGCTTCCCCACCCCCTCCCTGACGACCTGGTCGAGCTGATCGCCCGCCGCTTCCGCGCCGTCGGCGAACCGATGCGGATCCGCCTGCTCGACAACTTGCGCGACGGCGAGGCCACGGTCGGCGAGCTCTCCGAGGCGCTCGACGCGTCACAGCAGAACGTCTCCAAGCACCTGGCCGTGCTCGCCGAGGCCGGCATTCTCGGCCGGCGCAAGGACGGAAACCACGTCTACTACCGGATCGTCGACGACGGCGTCCTCAGGCTGTGCGAAGACGTCTGCGGCTCGCTGCAGCAGCAGCTGCGCAGCCTGAGCGCACTCATCGACCTCGGCGCCGCCTGATGCTCGAGCTCTGGCAGACCGAGTGGTGCCCCGCCTCCCGCCGCGTCCGGCAGCGGCTGACCGAGCTCGGCCTCGACTACCTGATCCGACAAGTGCCGGTCGAGAAGGAGCAGCGCCACGCCCTGCGGCGCGCGACCGGTTCCGAGACGATTCCGGCGCTCGCCTTCGAGAACGGCGAGATCGCCGTCGGCGAGGACCCGATCCTGCGCCTGCTCGCCCACGCTCTGCCCGAGCCCGCACAGGCGGAGGCACACCGACAGAAGGCGGAGAAGGCCCGCCGCCGGTACCTCGAGGAGGAATGCGAATGCTCGCAACCAGCTACACACTGAGCACCACGAGCGAGCTCGACCACGCCGACGCGGTCGAGCACGTACGCGACGAACTCAAAGCAGAAGGCTTCGGAGTCCTCTGCGAGATCGACGTCCAGGCGACCCTGAAGGAGAAGCTCGGCGTCGACGGCGACCCCTACGTGATCCTCGGCGCCTGCAACCCGCCGCTCGCCCACCAGGCACTGGCCGCCGAGCCCGACCTCGGCGCGCTCCTACCGTGCAACGTCGTCATCTACCGCCGCGAGGACACCACCCACATCGCCGCGATCGACGCCGAACGCATGCTCTCGATCGTCGCCAACGACGAACTCGCGCCGGTGGCCGCGCAGGTCCGCGACAAGCTCGCCCGCGTCGTCGAACGCGCCGCTCGCCCCTGAGCCGTGCGCCTCTTCACCCGAATCGACAGCACCGATCCCGCCGCCCTCGCGCAACGGCTCACCGACCACACAATTCACGTCCTCGACGTGAGGCAGCCTCCCGAATGGCGTCACGGACACATCCGCGGATCGCAGAACGTGCCGCTCACGCGCCTCAGGGACGAACTCCACGCCCTTCCCCGCAACAAGACGATCGTCACCGTCTGCGCCAGCGGCCACCGCAGTGCCGCCGCCGCCCGCATGCTCCAGCGCGCCGGCTATACCGTCGAGAACCTCAAGGGCGGCACGCACGCCTGGGCGAGAGCCGGCCTCGCCCTTGGGAAGAGGAGCGGGCGCGCGTGATTGAGCAGAAGATGCTCAGTCGTCAAACAGCGACGACCCACATTTCGCTACGAAGATCGCGCCTAGCTCGTCGGCCGTAGCTGCTACGTCGAGCTGCGGCGCTGGCGAGCATGCGCCGAGGCGCGCCGTTCGGCTTCGGCAGCGATCGCCTCCAGCGACGAGCGAACCGCCTTCTCCCAGGAGCGGGCGACGCGGCCACCCCACCAGACGCCGAGCGCCCACAGATCGGTTCCGAGCTCGCCCTCCCAGGTCAGCTCCGTGCCCTCGCCGCTCTCAGCAAGCACGAACGACTCGACCACATGGGGCACCGGTCCCCGGAGGACGCGGAAGTCAACACGCTCGGGTCGCGCAAAGCGAACCGTCTCCACCGTCGTCGTAACGCCGCATTTCAACTCGGTGAAGTGAGCCGCGAGCACCATGTCCGACCCGCGTTCCCACACCTCGAGCTTGTCCTGGAGCGCGCGCGGCGTCGGCCCCAGATACGGATCCGCGATCACATCGAAGACCACTTCCCGACTCGCCCCGATCCGCCACCTGAGCGGCCCGAGTCGCCGCGTTCGCCGGCCGACACCAAGGTCGATCGTCGCCGCACCGCTCGCGAGCAGCCGATACGCGCCTCGACCGCCGAGCACAACACCGGTCATAACGATGAACCGGCGCATCGAAGAAGTCTATGAAGCTCGACCTGACCTGACATCCGCGACTCGCGCCACTGAGTGCTTTCTACGGTGTCGCGTTCACGGATTCGCCGGATGTCATTCAGGTTCCCGAACTCTTCAATGAAGGTTGAATCTTCAATGAGCGTTGAACAGCCTCCAGCCCCAAGTCAGGCCGGCGACGGGTCGTCACCCAGCCGCCTCGACGCCTTGCGCGCACTCGCTGAGCCGATGCGGCTCGCGCTCGTCGACGAGCTCGCGCGCGCGCCGATGTGTGCGTGCGATCTGCGTCGGCGCTTCGACCTGTCGGCGCCGCTGCTCTCGCATCACCTGAAGGTTCTGCGCGAGGCGGGCCTCGTCCGCTGCGAGAAGGTCGGGCGCAGGCTCGAGGTCGAGCTCGACCGTGAAGCGCTCGCGAACCTCGCGGGATCGCTACCGGCGGAGAAGCGAGCGGCATGAGCACGATCGCCGTCAGCCGCCGTTCACACTCTTACCGCGTCCCGCTTGCGTTCGCCGGGGCCGTAGTCCTCGCTGCCGGGCTGTATCTGGCGCTGGGGCCGTTCTGGAACTGGGCGGTGTACGACCTCGCCTCGCTGCCGCGCGGAACCCACTACGCGGACGCGGTCCACTTCTTCTTCTTCGACACGACGAAGATCCTGCTGCTGTTGGTCGGGATCATCTTCGTCGTCCGCATCCTGCGCAGCTTCCTCTCGATCGAGCGCACCCGCGCCCTGCTCGGCGGCAAGCGCGAGGGGGTCGGCAACGTGCTCGCCGCCGGCCTCGGGGTCGCGACCCCGTTCTGCTCCTGCAGCGCCGTGCCCGCGTTCATTGGCTTCGTCGCCGTCGGCATCCCGCTCGGGGTCACGCTCAGTTTCCTGATCGCGAGCCCGCTGGTCAACGAGGTCGCGGTCGTGTTGCTGTACGGGATGTTCGGCTTCGAGGTCGCCGCCCTCTACATCGTCTTTGGCCTGCTGCTCGCGATCGTCGCGGGCTTCGTGCTCGGCCGGATGCGGCTCGAGCGCCACATCGAGCCGATGATCCTCGAGGCGGCCGCGGTGACGCCGCTCGCTGCCGGCGCCGAGGTGCAACCCACCTGGTCGGAGCGGGTCGACCTCGGCGTCGACGAGGTGAAGACGATCGTCGGCAAGGTCTGGCCCTACCTGCTCGTCGGGATCGCGCTCGGCGCCGCCATCCACGGCTGGGTACCGACCAACTTCTTCACCCACGTCGCCGGCCCCGGCAACCCGCTCGCCGTCCCGATCGCGGTGATCCTCGGCCTCCCCTTCTACTCCAACGCCGCCGGCACGCTACCGCTGATCGCAGCCCTGCACGCCAAGGGGATGGCGATGGGCACCGCGCTCGCCCTGATGATGAGCATCGTCGCGCTCTCCCTGCCCGAGATGATCCTGCTCCGCCGGGTGCTCAAGCCGAAGCTGCTCGCCATCTACGTCGCGATCGTCGCCAGCGGCATCGTCGCGATCGGCTTCCTCTTCAACGCCGTCATCTAGTAAAGGAGACAGCCATGCATACCGTCAAAGTGCTCGGAAGCGGTTGCGCCAACTGCGACCGCCTGACAGCACTCACCAGTCAGGCCCTGACCGAGCTCGGCCGCAGCGAACAGGTCGAGAAAGTGACCGACTACACGGCGATGGCCGCCCTCGGAGTCATGGCCACCCCCGCGCTCGCAATCGACGACCAGGTCGTCCTCGCCGGGCGCATCCCCGCGCTCGCCACGCTCAAGGACACGCTCGCCGAGCGACTCGCAAGCGTCGCATGAACCCGGCCCAGGCAATGTGAGAACGCCCTCTCGCTATCTGACGGCCAGCCAGGCGGCCCGGGTCTACGACCGGATCGGGCGCGTCCAGGACCTGCAGGCCGTCTACGAGCGTCGCGCGACCGCCGCCCTGCTTGAACACGGCGACTTCGAACACGCGCACGCGGTCTGCGAGCTCGGCCACGGCACCGGCGCCCTCGCCCACCGCCTGCTCACCCGACACCTCCCCGCCGACGCCCACTACAGCGGCATCGACGTCAGCCCACACATGCACCAGCTCGCCGCCCGCCGCCTCCGCGCCTACCCGAGCCGCGTCGAGCTACGGCTCAGCGACGGCTCGCTCCACCTCGCGTACCCGGACGCCAGCTTCGACCGCTTCGTCGCCACCTACGTCCTCGACCTGCTCAGCCCCGACGACATCCAACTCGTCCTCGCAGAAGCACACCGGCTGCTCGCCCCCGACGGCCTGCTCTGCCTCGCCAGCCTCACGACCGGCGCCACCCCACCCGCCCGACTGCTCACCCGAGCCTGGCAGGCGATCTGGGCGATCCGCCCCGCGCTCGTCGGCGGCTGCCGGCCAATCACACTCGCCGACCAGCTCGACCAGACACGCTGGTCGCTTCGCCACCACGCCACCCTTACCACCCTCGCGATCAGCTCGGAAGTCGTCGTCGCCACCAGCCAGGCCGACTGATCCTCCGCGCGCTGTCGTGCCCACCGTACGATGAACGGGCAGAGCTTCCTCGCGGCGATCAGCCTGCGGCATGAGATGCGTCTGACCTAACTTCGACCCCTCTCAGTTACAGAAGTGGTCGAACTCGACGGCGGGGCACAGAATCGTCTGAATCCCCTTTGCCGATCGGCGGTCGCGGCGAGCGTGGGATGGAGCATTTATGGAGCAGAGCGGACGCAACCGGCGGCGAGCGGCGGCGAATTCGAGAGCCGCGAAAACGGCTCAAACAAGCCGAATCCGTTGCTGCTGATTGCCGATAGTTGCGAGCACAATGAAATGGTAAGGAGGGAGTCGACGGTTCGAGTCCGTCAGAGGGCTCTGCAAAAGCGCTGCACGTCGGGGCTTTCTCGTTCAGATCGACTTGCTCCGCGTCGAACGTGGAGTGGGTATGGAGCCGTTTATGGAGCTTTCGCATTCAGAACGGCGTCGCGCGGAAGCACACCTTGGCCGACAGAGAAGCTGATCCCGGCTGCTAATTGATCGCGCCACCCGACGAATATCCGGAGCCTTCGTGGGGCATCGTCGTCTACACGTGCTTCGGCAGCTTGCCGAGTGCGCGGCGGCTCACCGAGAGCTTCCGCGAGCCGCTGCCCGGCCCGATCGCCGAGGAGGTGCTCGCCGGCACCGAGTTCGCCTACCCAAGGGTGAGCGGCCATCGAATCCAGCAAGGTCTGGCTGGCGCGAAGAAGGCGCTGATCGCCGCGAGCGACCAAGCTCAGCGCATCCACGAGATCCTGGCTGGAGGCGCAACGTTCGACGAGCGCTACCAGTCGCTCCGCACCGCTCGCCTCTCCCGCTGGAGTCGCACGACGTGCTTCGATCTCGTCTTGCGGGCTGGCGGTCTCGGGATCGGCGGACGACAGTACGGGCCTGAAATCGCAGCTCGTACCGGTAGTCAGGCATCCCCGCCTCGCCCCTCCTCGGCCGCAACGTTACGCAGGCGAGCGGATCTCCCTCGTCGTCAGCCCGGCGCGTTCGACCAGCGCGAGTGCGAGCTCGCTCGTCAGCGCCTCCGGTTCCCGGTTGCGGTCCCGCCATCACCTCGAATCGAGTCCTGCCAGAGCAGCGAGTCTCACCCCGCCGCTTTCACGACATGCTTAGCTGGATCTGCGAGTGGATCAGCAGCGGGAGCGTGTCGCCGTATCAGGCGGCCTCCTCGAGTAGGGGTGTCGGCTCGGCCGCTGGGGCAGGCTCGATTGCGAGTTGCGGGAGTCGGCGGTCGAACCAGCGGGGGAGCGCCCAGGTGCGGCGGCCGAGGAGTTCGAGCACCGCGGGTAGCAGCACGGTGCGGATGACGATCGCGTCGAGGAAGACGGCGGTCGCCAGTGCGATCCCGAAGACCTTGAGCACGCGGTCGTCGCCTGCGGCGAAGGACGCGAAGACTGTGACCATCACGGCGGCGGCGGCGGTGATGACGCGGCCGGTGCGGGCGAGTCCTTCACGCACGGCCGCGCTCGCGTCGCCGTGGTGCTGCCACTCCTCGCGGATGCGGGAGACGAGGAAGACCTCGTAGTCCATCGAGAGCCCGAACACGATCGCGAAGACGAGGACGGGAATGAAGGCGTCGATCGGGCCAGGCTGGACCCCGAGCAGGCCGCCGAGCCATCCACGCTCGAAGATCGCCTGGACGACACCGAGGGCAGCCGCGATCGAGAGCAGGTTCATCAGCGCCGCCTGCAGGGGGATCAGCAGCGAGCGGAAGACGACCAGCAGGAGCAGCGCGGAGAGAACGATGACGATGCCGAGGAAGAGCGGCAGCTTGTGCGAGAGCACGCGGGCGAAGTCGACCTCGACCGCGGTCTGCCCGCCCACGTACACCTGCGTGCGCGTTGTCTTCGCAAGCGGCGGCAGCACCGTGTCGCGGAGACGGTTGACCAGGCTGCTGGTCTGTGCGCTCTGCGGGGAGCTGGCCGGGTAGACGGTGATTGCGGCGGTGTCGCGGGCGATGTTGAGC
>CAWAWV010000010.1:0-150705 GCA_963785875.1 uncultured Thermoleophilia bacterium
GTCCGTTCGGCCAGGCCGCTGTCAGAGCGGAACTGCGGTCTATGAAATCGCCTGTGCGGGCCGCGTCCGGGGGACTGTCCCCAGGACACGTCCCGAAGGGACTGTCAGCGGGCAGGCACTCGCGGCGACGCGGCTTGCGGTTCTGGAGGTGGATCGCGCGGCCGAGCGCGACGAGGCCGGCTTCCTTGATCGCCTCGGCAGAGCGTCGGGTGCGGCGCCATGCCGTCGGCGACGCGTCTCGACCGTCGACTCGGCGTCGAGCGCGACGACGCCGACCTCGATCAGGTCGGTCACGTGCGGGCCGACCATGACGAGCCCGAGCAGCTCGCCGTAGCGCGTCTCGTGGATCGACTTGACCCAGCCGACGGTCTCGTCCTGCATCACGGCCCGCGCGTTCGCGACCCACGGGAAGCGGCCGACCGCGACCTCGTCGCCGTACTGCTCGCGCGCCTCGGCCTCGGTCAGGCCGACGGCGGCGATCTCGGGATCGGTGTAGATCGGGCGGGGGACGCCGCGGTTGTCGACGACGGCGTCGTGGCCGCACGCGTTCTCGGCCGCGACCTCGCCCTCGCGGAACGCGGTGTGCGCGAGCTGCCAGTAGCCGGCGCAGTCGCCGACCGCGTAGATGTGCGGCACCGACGTGCGGCGGTGGTCGTCGGTGCGCGATCCCCGGCGCGCCGGTCGAACGCGACGCCGGCGGCCTCGAGCCCGATGCCCTCGACGAGCGGCGCGCGGCCGACCGAGACGAGCATCAGGTCGGCCTCGACCGTCTCGCCCTCGCCGAAGTGGACGGTCAAGCGCGCCGCCGTTCTCCTCGACCTCGGTGCACTGCTTGCCGAGCTTGAGCGCGATCCCGCGCTTGCCGAACTGCTTGCGCGAGCTCCTTGGCCGCGTCCTCGTCCTCCTGCGGGATCAGCCGGTCGAGCATCTCGACGATCGTCACCTCGCTGCCGAAGCGTCTGGAAGATCGAGGCGAACTCGCAGCCGATGATGCCGCCGCCGAGCACGACGAGCCGGCCGGCACCTCGGTCTGCGCGAGCAGGCCGGTCGAGTCGACGCAGAGCGTCGAGTCGAGCCCGTCGATCGGCGGGCGGATCGGGAACGAGCCCGTCGCGACGATCGCCTGCTTGAAGCGTCACGTCCTCCGCCGCCCTCGACCGCGATCGTGTTCGCGTCCGTGAACGTGCCGATGCCCTTGACCCACTCGACCCCGTTGGCCTTGAAGAGGCTCGCGACGCCGCCGGTCATCTGCTTGACGACCGCGGCCTTCCACTCGTTCGCCGCCGCGAAGTCGAGCTCGGGCTCGGAGACGGTCACGCCGAGCTTCCCGAACGAGTCGCGCGCCTGGTGCAGGAAGTGCGCGGTCTGCACCCACGCCTTGGTCGGGATGCAGCCCGACGCGCAGGCACGTGCCGCCGAGCTCCGGCTCCTTCTCGATGCAGACCACCTTCGCGCCGAGCTGGGCCGCGCGGATCGCGGCCGTGTACCCGCCGGGGCCGCCGCCGAGGACTGCGACGTCGACTTCCATGACCGGCGATCGTAGCGACCGCAAAGATCATCCCGAGGAAGGAGGCTGAATCGTCCGCAGCGGACGGGGTCGCCTCTACTGTGGAGGCATGAAGTGGCTCGTCATCTTGTTCTCTTCGATACTGGTCGGCCCGGGCCAGCGTCCGCGGCCCTAGGGGCAGACGACGATCTTGCCGAACTTGTTGCCGGCCGCGAAGCGCTCGTAGGCGTCCTGCGTCCGAGCGAGCGGGAACGTCTCCTCGACGGGGACGCGGAGGGGGCGCCGAACCAGGAACGCCGCGAGCGAGTCGATCACCTGCGCCTTCTCGACGATCGATCGCGACCGCAGCATCGAGCCGTGGATGCGGCCCCGCTTCCGCATGAGCAGCGCGAGGTCGCCCTCGGCGCGCGCGCCTGCGCCGGCGCCCATCACGGCCACGCGTCCCTGGGTCGCGAGCCGTGTGAGGTTCGACGCGAGGTTGGCACCGCCGACCAGCTCGAGGATCACGTCGTACTCGCCGTCGACGTCGGTGTCGGCGCCGAGCGCGCGCAGCTCGTCGTGATGGTGGCGTGCGTTGGCCGTGACCTGCAGCGCCGCTGGCCGCGAGCCCGAGCTGCACCGCGGCGATCCCGACGCCGCCCGCCGCCCCGTTCACCAGCAGCCGCTCCCCGGCCGCGAGTTGCGCCTGCGTGAAGAGGGCGTCGTGCGCGGTTGCGAACACCTCGACGAAGCCGCCGGCCTCCTCCCAGCCCATCCCATCCGGCACGGTGAGGACATGCGTCTCGTGAGCGACTGCAAGCTCCGCGTGACCGCCGCCGGGGAGGAGCGCCATTACGTGCGTCCCGCCCTCGGTCTCACCGGCGCACTCGAGCCCCGGCACGTCGGTCGCGCCGGGCGGCGGCGGGTAGCGGCCGGCGCGTTGGCCGAGATCGGCATCGTCCACGCTCGCGGCACGAACGCGGAGATCAAGACCTCGCCGACCTGCGGCGCGGGGTCGGGCTGGTCCTCGATCTCGATCTGCCCGCCGACGATCACCGCCGCACGCAAATTAATCGAGGCGCTTCAGCATGACGACCCCGCCGTCCTGCTCGCGGACGTGCGCGAAGCCGTTCCGTTCGTAGAACCCGACGGCGGCCGAGTCGGCTTCCACGCTCAGTGAGACGCCACCGTGACCGGCGGCGCGTGCCGCTTCGACCAGCGCGTCCATCAGCTCCTGCCCGAGGCCGTGGCGGCGCCTCGACGGGACGACGGCGATCGACAGCTCGGGCGTGTTCTCGTCGACGAATCCGTAACCCGGCTGGGACTCGCGGAAACACACGCAGCCACGCAGCGCCGACGCGGTTGCCGGTCTCGTGCGCGTCACGGCAAGGTCGCCCGGGGCGCCCCCAGTTGTCGACGTAGCGCGAGAGCGGGATGTCCGCCTCGAACGCGTTCACGCGCCACGCGTACGCGTGCGCCAACATCGAGCGCATGAACGGGACGTCGGCCGCCGACCCCTTCCGCGTCATCGGTGGGGCACCTACATCTCCTCGGTCAGCTGCACACGGTTGCCGTCCGGGTCGAAGACGTCGACGAGCCGCATCTGGCCTGCGAGCTCGAGCACCGTGCCGACCTCGACGCCTTCGTCACGAAGCCGCTGCGCCGCCGACTTGATGTCGACGACGTCGACCGCCGCGACCCCGCTGCCCATCGTCGGCTCACCTTCGGCGAGCGCCGATCCGCATCGGCCCCTTTTCGAGCTTCGACCACTTGTCGTCCCAGTCGACGAACGTCTCGTCGAATCCGAGCAGGCGCTTGTAGAAGTCACGACCTCGATCGAAGTCGCGAACGAGGTACCAGACGCGTGGTAACTCGTGCGTACGAGTCACAGGGCGAGGGCGGGATCTTCCACGAACTGCTTCACGGTCCGTAGGAAGTCTGCACCCTCGGCGCCGTCGACGGCGCGGTGGTCGACGGTCAGCGTCATCGCCATGACCGGCCGGACCTCCACTGCCCCATTCCGGGCGACGGGTGTGTCGATGGTCGCTCCGACCGCCAGGATCGCCGCCTGGGGCGGGTTCAGCACCGCGACGAACTGCTCGATCCCGAACATGCCGAGGTTCGAGATCGTGAACGTGCCGTCTTCGAGGGCCTGGGTCGGTGAGCTTGCTCTCGCGCGCACGGCCGACGACGTCGGTGCGGGCCGCCGCCACCTCGGCGAGCGCCAGCCGCTCGACGCTCCGGAGGACGGGAACCACGAGGCCCTGCGGAGCCGCGACGGCGATCCCGACGTTCGCTGTCGGGAAGCGGAGCAGCGCATCCTCGGTGTACTGGACGTTCACATCTCGGTGGCGCATGAGCGCCTGTGCGCACACCTTCGCGAGCAGGTCGGTAACGGTGATCCGAACATCCGGGTTCAGCTCGCGTGCGCGCGACACGAGCTTGTTCGCAGCAAGACCAAACCGGAACGAAGTAACAGGGAACAGAACCACGTATTGCTGCGGAACAGGCTTCGTGTCGCGCGCACGCGAGCTGAACCCGGATGTTCGGATCACCGTTACCGACCTGCTCGCGAAGGTGTGCGCACAGGCGCTCATGCGCCACCGAGATGTGAACGTCCAGTACACCGAGGATGCGCTGCTCCGCTTCCCGACAGCGAACGTCGGGATCGCCGTCGCGGCTCCGCAGGGCCTCGTGGTTCCCGTCCTCCGGAGCGTCGAGCGGCTGGCGCTCGCCGAGGTGGCGGCGGCCCGCGCCGACGTCGTCGGCCGTGCGCGCGAGAGCAAGCTCACGACCCAGGACCTCGAAGACGGCACGTTCACGATCTCGAACCTCGGCATGTTCGGGATCGAGCAGTTCGTCGCGGTGCTGAACCCGCCCCAGGCGGCGATCCTGGCGGTCGGAGTGACGATCGACACACCCGTCGCCCGGAATGGGGCAGTGGAGGTCCGGCCGGTCATGGCGATGACGCTGACCGTCGACCACCGCGCCGTCGACGGCGCCGAGGGTGCAGACTTCCTACGGACCGTGAAGCAGTTCGTGGAAGATCCCGCCCTCGCCCTGTGACTCGTACGCACGAGTTACCACGCGTCTGGTACCTCGTTCGCGACTTCGATCGAGGTCGTGACTTCTACAAGCGCCTGCTCGGATTCGACGAGACGTTCGTCGACTGGGACGACAAGTGGTCGAAGCTCGAAAAGGGGCGGATGCGGATCGCGCTCGCCGAAGGTGAGCCGACGATGGGCAGCGGGGTCGCGGCGGTCGACGTCGTCGACATCAAGTCGGCGGCGCAGCGGCTTCGTGACGAAGGCGTCGAGGTCGGCACGGTGCTCGAGCTCGCAGGCCAGATGCGGCTCGTCGACGTCTTCGACCCGGACGGCAACCGTGTGCAGCTGACCGAGGAGATGTAGGTGCCCCACCGATGACGCGGAAGGGGTCGGCGGCCGACGTCCCGTTCATGCGCTCGATGTTGGCGCACGCGTACGCGTGGCGCGTGAACGCGTTCGAGGCGGACATCCCGCTCTCGCGCTACGTCGACAACTGGGGGCGCCCCGGCGACCTTGCCGTGATCGCGCACGAGACCGGCAACCGCGTCGGCGCTGCGTGGCTGCGTGTGTTTCGCGCGTCCGAGCCGGGTTACGGATTCGTCGACGAGAACACGCCCGAGCTGTCGATCGCCGTCGTCCCGTCGAGGCGCCGCCACGGCCTCGGGCAGGAGCTGATGGACGCGCTGGTCGAAGCGGCACGCGCCGCCGGTCACGGTGGCGTCTCACTGAGCGTGGAAGCCGACTCGGCCGCCGTCGGGTTCTACGAACGGAACGGCTTCGCGCACGTCCGCGAGCAGGACGGCGGGGTCGTCATGCTGAAGCGCCTCGATTAATTTGCGTGCGGCGGTGATCGTCGGCGGGCGGATCGAGATCGAGGACCGGCCCGACCCCGCGCCGCAGGTCGGCGAGGTCTTGATCCGCGTTCGTGCCGCAGGCGTGAACGGTGCCGATCTCGGCCAACGCGCCGGCCGCTACCCGCCGCCGCCCGGCGCGACCGACGTGCCGGGGCTCGAGTGCGCCGGTGAGACCGAGGGCGGGACGCGCGTAATGGCGCTCCTCCCCGGCGGCGGTCACGCGGAGCTTGCAGTCGCTCACGAGACGCATGTCCTCACCGTGCCGGATGGGATGGGCTGGGAGGAGGCCGGCGGCTTCGTCGAGGTGTTCGCAACCGCGCACGACGCCCTCTTCACGCAGGCGCAACTCGCGGCCGGGGAGCGGCTGCTCGTGAACGGGGCGGCGGGCGGCGTCGGGATCGCCGCGGTGCAGCTCGGGCTCGCGGCCGGCGCCTGCGTCACGGCCAACGCACGCCACCATCACGACGAGCTGCGCGCGCTCGGCGCCGACACCGACGTCGACGGCGAGTACGACGTGATCCTCGAGCTGGTCGGCGGTGCCAACCTCGCGTCGAACCTCACACGGCTCGCGACCCAGGGACGCGTGGCCGTGATCGGCACCGGCGCAGGCGCGCGCGCCGAGCTCGACCTCGCGCTGCTCATGCGGAAGCGGGGCCGCATCCACGGCTCGATGCTGCGGTCGCGATCGATCGTCGAGAAGGCGCAGGTGATCGACTCGCTCGCGGCGTTCCTGGTTGGGCGCACCTTCCGCGTCCCCGTCGAGGAGACGTTCCCGCTCGCTCGGACGCAGGACGCCTACGAGCGCTTCGCGGCCGGCAACAAGTTCGGCAAGATCGTCGTCTGCCCCTAGGGCCGCGGACGCTGGCCCGGGCCGACCAGTATCGAAGAGAACAAGATGACGAGCCACTTCATGCCTCCACAGTAGAGGCGACCCCGTCCGTCCCGCGGACGATTCGCCTCCTTCCTCGGGATGATCTTTGCGGTCGCTACGATCGCCGTCATGGAAGTCGACATCGCAGTCCTCGGCGGGGGCCCCGGCGGCTACACCGCAGCGATTCGCGCCGCGCAGCTCGGCGCGAAGGTCGCATGCATCGAGAAGGAGCCCGAACTCGGCGGAACCTGCCTGCGGGTCGGGTGCATCCCCACCAAGGCGTGGGTGCAGACCGCGCATTTCATGCACCAGGCGCACGACACGTTCGGCAAGCTCGGCGTGAGTGTGAGCGAGCCGCAGCTCGACTTCGGGAAGGCGAACGAATGGAAGGCCGCGGTCGTCAAGCAGATGACCGGCGGCGTCGCCGGCCTCTTCAAGGCCAACGGCGTGGAGTGGGTCAAGGGCTCCGGCACGTTCGCCGGCGCGAACACGATCCGCGTCGAGGGTGGCGAGGACGTCACGTTCAAGAGCGCGATCGTCGCGACGGGCTCGTTCCCGCTGCGGCCGCCGATCCCGGGTCTCGAGAGCGACCTCTGCGTGGACTCGACCGGGCTGCTCGCCCAGACCGAGGTTCCGCGCCGGCTCGTCATTCTCGGCGGCGGGATCATCGGCGCCGAGTTCGCGTCGATCTTCAGCCGGTTCGGCTCCGAGGTGACGATCATCGAGATGCTCGACACGTTGATCCCGCAGGAGGACGTTGACGCGGCGAAAGAGCTCGCGAAGGCGTTCGGGAAGCGTGGGATCACGTTGCAGCTCGGCAAGCAGTGCACCGGCGTCGAGCAGCACGGCAACGAGCTTCGCGTCTCCTTCGGCGACGGCGAGTCGGTCGACTGCGACCTGATGCTCGTCTCGGTCGGTCGCGGCCCGCTGGTCGAGGGCATCGGGCTCGAGGCGGCGGGCGTCCAGTTCGACCGGCGGAAGGGGATTGCCGCCGACGACTACCGGCGGACGAGCGTCCCGCACATCTACGCGGTCGGCGACTGCGCCGGCTACTGGCAGCTCGCGCACACGGCGTTCCGTGAAGGCGAGGTGGCAGCGGAGAACGCGTGCGGCCACGATGCCGTTGTCGACAATCGTGCGGTACCGCGCCCGATCTACACCGACCCAGAGATCGCCGGTGTCGGCCTCACCGAGGCGCAGGCACGCGAGCAGTACGGTGACGACGTCGCGGTCGGCTCGTTCCCATGGGTCGCGAACGCGCGTGCGGTGATGCAGGGCGACACGGTCGGCTGGGTCAAGTCGATCCACGAGACGCGGTACGGCGAGCTGCTCGGCCTGGTGATGGTCGGCCCGCACGTGACCGACCTGATCGAAGCGGGCACGGTCGCGATCGATGCCGAGTCGACGGTCGAGACCGTCGCCGACGGTATGGCCGCCCACCCGACCCTCTCCGAAGCGATCAAGGAAGCGGGCCTCGTCGCCCTCGGCCGCGCGATCCACCTGCCGAACCGCAAGCGCGTCGCCGCGAGCGCCTAGCCCGAGCCGACAAGTGTATGCGGGCAGTGTCCCGGGGACTGTCCCCGGGACACGGCCCGCACGGACGTTGGCATCGACCGCAGTTCCGCTCTGGCAGCGGCCTGGCCGAACGGACACGTCCCGGGGACTGTCCCCGGGACACGGCCCGCACGGACGTTGGCGTCGACCGCAGTTCGGCTCTGGCGGCGGCCTGGCCGAACGGACACGTCCCGGGGACTGTCCCCGAGCATGGGCGCGCAGCCACGGCCGAGCGCGCCGGGCGTCGATTCAGGCCGCGATCGTCGCCGCCGGTTTCGGCTGCCCGCTGGTGACCGCGCGTACGGCCGGCGTGAACGCGACCGCGACGTTTGTGATCGCGGCGATCACTGCTGCCGCGAGGAGCGTGCGCTCGAACCCGGCCCGGTCGGCGATCGGCCCGAACGCGATCATCCCGATCGGCATGAACACGAACGAGACGAGGATGTCGTAGGACCTGACGCGCGAATAGACGTTCTCGGGGATGAGCCGCTGCAGCGTCGTCTCCCACCAGGTGTTCGCGAGGGCGATCGAGCCCATCCCGAACCCCCAGGCGAGGGCGATCGCCTCCCACGCGAGGGGCTCCGCGAGCGACGCGATCGGGATCGCGATCAGTGTCGAGCTGATGAAGGCGCCGTAGAGCGGGTGACGCGGCGCGAGCTTCACGGACGCGAATGCGCCGACGATCGCGCCGACCGAGCCGCAGGCCGACACGATCCCCCAGTCCTGTTTCGGGCTATCGAAGTGCGTGATGAACACGAGCGGGCCGAGAACGAGGAACGACGCGAACATGAAGTTCGAGATCGCGAAGCCCAGGATCGGCGCGCGAACCCAGCCGCGCGACGTCACCTCGCTGAACCCTTCACGGATCTCGGACGCGAACGACCGGAGCGGCGCGCGGATGGGTGCGTCGACGTCGAGCCGAGCCAGGAACGCCGCGCTCGCGACGAACGACACAGCATCGATCGCGAACACGTACCCAGGGCCTGCGACCGCGACCAGAAGCCCCGAAACCGCCGGTCCGAACACGTTCAGCGTGTTGCGGCTGACCCCCAGCAGCGCGTTCGCAGCCTGGAGCTCGCCGAGCTCGATCGTCTGCGGCACGAGGCCGTCGGCCGCCGGTCCGAAGAACGCCGACGCCATCCCGAACAGCGCTTCGCAGGCGATGAACGCCGCGAGGGTCATGTGGTGCGTCAGCAGCATCACGGCGATGAATGCCTGCACCGCGGCGCGCACGAGGTCGCTGCTCAGCATGATCGTGCGGCGCGAGAACCGGTCGGCGACCACGCCGCCGGCGAGCGTGAAGACGACGCGCGCGATCGTGAACGACGCGAGCACGCCGCCGAGCGCGGTTGCCGAGCCGTGGATCGAGAGGACCGCGAAGGTGAGCGCGACCGGGACGATCGCGTCCCCGATCGCCGATGAGACGCGGCCGAGCCAGAGCAGCCGGAAGCGGCGCTGGCGCAGCGGGCGTGCGGCTTCGCCCAACTGACCCACGGCCGCTGACTGTAGTACGGAAGCCGATGAATTCCAACGGGTTGCGCCGGGGTGTGTGCGGGTAGGCTCAGGCCATGAGTGTGTTCAACCGCCGAAACGCCGCCGTGGGCTGGGTTGCTGTCGCGGTGGGGAAGCGGGTGCTGAAGCGCAAGGCGAAGGATGCGGTGCCGGCGATCGACGCGGAGTCGAAAAAGCCGAACAAGAGCGCCGTTGCACTCCTGCTCGCAGGCGCGGTCGGGCTCGCGACCTTCTGGCGCAAGCGTTCGAGCGACGAGGAGACCGGCGCGGAGGAGTGAATCCAGACGCCGGTGCCCCGGCGTCTCGGATTCGCCTTGCTCCCGTTCGCGGCGGCCGCCGCGACCATGGGCACGCTCGCGTTCACGACGAAGGGCGCGAAGTCACTCGCCGTCGAGCGCGTGGCCCCGCTGGCCGTGGTGACGAAGCCGACCGCCTGGCGCGCTCCGGGCGTGCCGGTCGCCGTCGGCGGCTTCGCGGGCTCAGGGGCCCGCGTGCTTCTGCGAGCCGACGGGCGCCTCGTCGCGACGACGACGGCCGGGAAGCTCGGTCGTTACCAGCTTCGATTCGTTCCGCGCGGGTCGGGCCGCTACCGGCTCGTCGTCCAGTCCGAAGGGAAGGTCCGCCCAGCCGGGACACTCGTCGTGCGCCCCGTCACCGTCGACGCCGTCGGCGACGTCACCTTCGGTGAGGAGGTCGGGCCGGCGATCGCCGCGCACGGCGGCGCCTTCCCTTGGGCGTTCGTGGGGGCGACCCTGCGCGGCGCCGACATCGCGGTCGGGAATCTCGAGACGGCCGTATCGACGCGCGGAGTCGCCGCGGCCAAGGAGTTCACGTTCCGTGGCCCGCCTGCTGCGCTCGTGCCGATGCACGACGTCGGAGGCTTCGACGTCCTCACGCTGGCCAACAACCACACGGTCGACTTCGGCCGCGACGCGCTCCTGGACACGGTCAAGGCGGTGCACGCCGCCGGCATCCAGACGATCGGCGCCGGCGCGAACGACGTGCAGGCGCGCCGTCCCGCGCTGGTCGAGGCCGGCGGGCTCCGCGTCGCCTTTCTCGGCTACTCGGATGTGAATCCCTCCGGGTTCAACGCGACGAGCACCGCACCCGGCACCGCGAAGGCGGACGTCGCTGCGATCACCGCCGACGTCCACGCCGCGCTTCGCCGTGCCCAGGTCGCAGTGTGCTTCTTCCACTGGGGGGTCGAGTTGCATTCGGCGCCGGATGCCCGCCAGCAGGTGTTCGCGGCCGCCTGCCTGAACGCCGGCGCGAAGCTCGTCCTCGGTGCCCATCCGCACGTGCTCGGCGACGTCGCGACGCCGGCCAGGCGCTCACTCGTCGCCTGGACGCTCGGGAACTTCGTCTTCCCGTCGGGAAGCGTCACCGGGCGCACGGCGATCCTGCACGTCGCGCTCGGCGCGGACGGCGTGCGCGGCTACCGGCTCGTGCCGGTCAGGATCGACGGGTTCCGACCGCGGCTCGCCCCAGCAGCGCAGCAAGGCTGACGGCGAAGCCGACGACGGACAGCAAGGCAGAGAACCGCAGCATGTCGGCGTTATCGGCACTGCGCCAGCCACGCTTGAGACACCCGTTGCAAGCAGTGCGTAAAGCGCTTCGGCTCCCCTCGCTCACGCGGGGTGCCAAGCCGTGTCTGTTCTGAACGCACGGGGCGCTAGAGCAGGAGACAGGCCGCGCGGTGCCCGGCCGGTGTCGGCGCCAGCGCGGGCTCCTCGAGGCGGCACGCGTCGAAGGCGAGCGGGCAGCGCGGATGGAAGCGGCATCCGCTCGGGATGCGGACCGCGTCGGGGGTCTCTCCGCGGAGGACCTGGCCCGTCTGGCGGTCGCGCGGATCGCGGCGCGGGACGACCGAGAGGAGCGCGCGCGTGTACGGGTGCTGCGGCGAACGGACGACCTCGGACGGCAGGCCCCTCCTCGACGATTCGACCGAGGTACATCACGGCGATGCGATCCGCGAACCGCGCCGCGGTCGAGAGGTCGTGGGTGATCATCAGGATCGCGAGCCCGCTTCGCTTCAGCGAGTCGAGTAGCGCCAGGACACCGGCGCGAACCGAGACGTCGAGCATCGAGACGGGCTCATCCGCGACGAGCAGGGCCGGCTCGAGGACGAGCGCGGCCGCGATCGCGACGCGCTGGCGCTGGCCGCCGGAGAGCTCGTGCGGATACCGGTCGAGGTAGAGCTCGGGCGGCGTCAGCTCCACGCGCGCGAGCGCCTCGCGGACGCGCGCCTCTCGCTCCTCCTTCGACCCGCCGAGACGATGGATCGCAAGCGGCTCCTCGACGGCTTGCCGGACGCGAAAGCGCGGATCGAGCGACTCGTAGGGATCCTGGTAGACCATCTGAATCCGCCGGCGCAGCGGCCGGAGGGCGCGGACGCCGAGGCCGGTCAGGTCGCGGCCCTCGAAGCGGATCGCGCCACCTTCGGCGTCGACGAGCCGCATGACAGCCTGCGCGGTCGATGTCTTGCCGCAGCCCGACTCGCCGACGAGCGCGACCATCTCGCCTGCCGCCAGCTCGAACGACACGCCGTCGACGGCGTGCACGGTCTCCGGTTTCGCGCGCGTGATCGTGCCGATGATCCCGCGCGGCACCGGGTAATGGACGACGAGATCCTCGACTTCGAGCAGCGTGCTCATGTCACAGCCACCTCCGTCAGGTGACAGGCAGCGGTGCGTCCCTCGCCGACCGAAGCGAGGATCGGCTCGACGCCGCAACGGTCGAACGCGCGGTCGCACCGCGGGCGGAACGGGCAGCCTACGAGCGGACGGTCGAGCCGCGGCGGCGCGCCGGGGATCGAGACGATCCGTCCGTCGAGATCGTCGAGATCCGGCGTCGCAGCGAATAGCAGGCGCGTGTACGGATGCCTCGGGTCGTGGTAGAGCGCGTCGACCGGCCCCTGCTCTGCGACGCGCCCGGCGTACATGACGACGCTGCGGTCGCACAGCTGCGCGACGACCGGCAGATCGTGCGTGACGAGCAGGAGCGCGAGCCCGAGCTCTCGGCAGAGCGCGTCGAGCAGCTCGAGAATCTGCGCCTGCACCATCACGTCGAGCGCGGTGGTCGGCTCGTCCGCGATCAGCACCTTCGGGTTGCATGCGAGCGCCATCGCGATCGCAGCCCGTTGGCGCATCCCACCGGACAGCTCGTGCGGGAACCGGCCCGCGCGCGCCCCCGGGATCCCGACGGACTCGAGCAACTCACCGACCCGGCGCCGTGCAGCCGATCCACGCGCGAGCCCGTGCAACTCGAGCGCCTCGACGATCTGGCTGCCGACCGTTCGCACCGGGTTCAGCGCGTTCATCGCCCCCTGGAACACGATCGCCATGTCGACCCAGCGGTGCGGCCGGATCGAGGATTCGCCGCCCGCGAGCACGTCGTCACCTTCGAGCAGCACGCGGCCCGCGGCGCTCGCGCTGGGCGGCAGGAGCCCCATGATCGCGAGCGCCGTGGTCGTCTTGCCGCAGCCGGACTCGCCGACGAGCCCGAGCCGCTCGCCGCGCTCGAGGGTGAAGCCGACGCCCTGCACCGCGTGGAGCTCGCCGCCCTCCTGGAGGTCGAACCACACCTGCAGGTCGTCGACCTGCAGCAGCGGCACGCTCATTTCCCGCTCCGGCACCGGCAAAGCCGGCGCCTCCGCTCCTTGGTGAGCTCCGCCAAGTCTACGCTCATAGCGCGTCTCCTCGGCCGACGAGCGGCCGCAGCCGAAACGTGCGCGCCGACAGGTGCGCGACGCGGAGTCGCGGATTCAGCGCGTCCTCGAGCGAGCCACCGACGAGGCTGCACGCGAGGATGACCAGCGCGACGAGCGCGCCGGGCGGCACGATCGCCCACCACGCGCCCGATGAGATCGCCGCGCGCTCGAACGCGTTCTCGATCACCTTGCCGAGCGACGTGCGGCTCGGGTCTCCGAGCCCGAGGAACGACAACGCGGTCTCGTCGAAGATCGCAACGGCGACGGTCAGCACCGTGTTCGCGATCAGCAGCGGCGCGACCTGCGGCAGCACGTGGCGGAGCACGATCCGCAGATGCCCGGCGCCCAGAGCGCGTGCACGCTTCACGTAGACGCGCTCACGGACGCTCTTCACCTGCGCACGCAGCACACGCGCAGTGCCGGTCCAGAGGAGGATCCCGATCACGATCACGATATGGAAGAGGCTCGGCCCCCAGATGGCGGCGACGACGATCATCAGCGGAACGTCCGGGATGACGAGGAAGTAGTCGGTGATGCGCATCAGGATCGTGTCGACCTTGCCGCCGAAGTAGCCGGCGAGCACACCGACCGTCCCACCGATCGCCATCGACACGAAGGTCGCCGCGAAGCCCACGATGAGCGACACGCGCACGCCCCACATGAGCAGGGTGACCATGTCGATGCCGCCGTCGTCGAGGCCGAGCGGATGCTTCCACGACGGGTGCCCGAACACCGGCCCGACCTGCGTGTGCAGCCCATACGGCGCGATCACAGGCGCGAGCACGGCGGTCAGCACGACGACGACGAGGATCGCGGCACCGATCGTGGCGGCCGGGCGATGGAGGAGCGTGCGAAGCAGGAAGCCGCGGCGCGTAACGGCCGGAACCGTCGGGGCTTCGATCAGCACCGAGCTCATTCGGTGATCCTCGGATCGAGCTTGAAGTAGAGAAGGTCGGCGACGAGGTTGAAGAAGACCACCGAGATCGTGAGTACCAGGAACGCCCCCTGCAGCATCGGGTAGTCGCGCTGCAGCACCGCGTCGTAGACCGCGCGGCCGATGCCCGGCCACGAGAAGACCGTCTCGATCAGGATCGCGCCGGCGACGATGTAGCCGAGCGAGAGGGCAACGAGCGTCGCGATCGGCAACATCGCGTTCCGTAGTGCGTGGCGGCGCACGATCGTCCACGGCTTGAGCCCCTTCGCGCGCGCGGTGAGGATGTAGTCCTCGCCGAGCGTCTCGAGCATCGCTGAGCGCACGATCAGCGTGTACTCGCCGTAGAGCACGAGCCCGAGCGTCAACGATGGGAGCGTGATGTGCGCGGCGAGGTCCCGGGCGTGGGTCCAGAACGACGGGTTGATCAGGAACTCGTTCGTCATCCCGCCGGTCGGGAACGTGCCCGCGAAGAGGATGATCAGCATCAGGCCGAGCCAGTGCGTCGGCATCGAGTAGAAGCCGAGCGCGCTCGTCACGGTTACCGCCTCCGTCGGCGTGCCGCGCCGCCAGGCGGCGATCACGCCCGTGAGCGTGCCGATGATGATGGCGAACAGCGTCCCGAGCAGCACCATCGGCAGCGTGTTGATCAGCGCCACGCGGAGGTTCGTCGACACGGGCTGCTCGTTCGCGAACGACACGCCGAGGTTCCCGTGCGCGAGCTGCTTCAGGTAGACGACGTACTGCTCCCCCTTCGACTTGTCGAGCCCGAACTGCTTCTTCAGCGCCTGCCGGAGCTCGGGTGTTGCGTGCGGCACTCGTGAGAGATCGGTGACTGCCGACCCCGGCGCGACGCGGAAGAGCGCGAAGTTCAGCGTCACGGCGACGAACACCGTCACGACGGCGAACGCCGTGCGCTTGATGACGTAGTCGGCTCCCCGCACGGCGGCGGGCTACTTCTGATGCACGCTGGTCAGGCTGACTTTCGAGAGGGAGTTGAACGGCCCCTGGGGTGAGGTGACGATGCCGGCCCAGTTCGACCCGTACGCGCTCACATTGTCGAGGTTCGCGAGCCACAGGTAGGGCTTCGTCCTTTGCAGATAGGCCTGCATCTGCCAGACGACGGCGCGGCGCTTCGTCTGGTTCGGCGTCAGCTGCTGCTTCGCGTACAGCGCGTCGTATTTCTTGTCGCAGTAGCCGCTGTCCGACCAGCCGCCGTACTGCTCGCACGTGACGACGGAGAGCATGAAGTCGGGATCGACCAGCGCGACCCAGTCCCACATCGAGAGGTCGAAATCGGTGTACTTCCCGTTCGGCGCCGTGATCGCATCGAAGGCCGCGCTCGAGTCGAGCGCCTTCTGTCTGAGTTGAATGCCGATCTTCCGGAATGCCGCTTGGATGATCTGGAACGTGCGCTGGATGCTGTGCACGTCGGTCGGAGTGATCACCTCGTACGACATCTTCGAGCCGTTCGCGACACGGATGCCGTCCGAGCCCTTCTTGTAGCCGAGCGCGTCGAGCATGCTGTTTGCCTTCGCGAGGTTGAACGGCGTCGGCTTGACCGCCGGGTTGTACCAGGTACCCGTCGCAGGCGGAATGATCGAGTCGCCTGGGTGCGCCGCGCCGAGGAAGACGACTCGGACGATCTGTGCGCGGTCGATGGCGTAGTCCATCGCCGTCTTCACGCGCGGGTCGAGCAGTTCGCGGTGCTTCGTCTTCTTCGCGTTCGAGTTGATGATGAAGTCGGTGTGATCGAAGCCCGGCACCTGTTCGACCGTGAACCCGGAGCTGCGCAGCGTCTTGATCGCGGTCGAGGGAACGTCCTCGATCGCGTCGATGTCGTGGTGCTTCAGCGCCGCGACGAGCGCGTCGTCGTTCGAGAACATCTGCAGCCCGAACGCGTCGATCTGCGGCTTCGGCCCGTAGAACTTGTCGTTGCGCTGGAAGAGCGCGATCTGATCCTTCTGAAACTTGACCAGGTTGAACGGCCCCGCGCCGACGATCGGGGCATTGTTCGCGAACGACTTCAGGTCGTTCCCCTTGTGGCCCAGGTGTTGTGACCAGATGTGCTTCGGCAGGATCGGGTATTGCTGGAACTGCCCGAGGACGTTCCCGAGTGCGGCCGCATAGTGGACGACGAGCGTTGTCGGGTTCGGCGCGTCGGCGCGCGTGATGTGGGCGATCAGGCCCGCCGCGTTGGCGGTCGCGCCGCCCTTGTACTTGACGTCGGTGTTGATCGTCCACGCGGCGTCCGCCGCCGTGAGTGGCTGCCCGTCGGACCAGACTGCGCCCTTACGTGTGGTGAACGTCCAGGTCTTGCCGCGGTTCGAGACCTTCCACGAGCTCGCGAAGTCGGGTGCGAAGTGACGGTTCGCTGCGTCGTACTGGATGAGGGTCGGGTAGATGTACTCGAAGGCCGAGTAGGCGTCCTGGTTGAACGCGACGTTCGGGTTCAACGAGTCGATCCGGGAGCTGGTCCCGAGCCGGAACGTGCCGCCGCTCTTCGCGTGCGAGCCGCTCGCCGCAGCCGCGAAGACGCAGACCGCGAGGACGACTCCGACCAGTGCCAACCGCTGTGCCTTCATCGTCCGACCTCCTAGTCTGAACGGTGATTCGTCCACTGTCAGCGTCCGTTCGTCCGCGTCGAGCGTAACCCGGACCCCCAGCGGAATGGAAGCGAGATGCTTGCCGTGGCCGAGGGGGAGCTTGTAGAGCACCGGTACGCCGAGCTCGCCCAGGTGCTTGTCGAGCACATCCTCGATCGACTTGCCGGCGCGCCAGTCGGAGACTTCGCGGGGCAGGTCGCCGTAGTCGCAGCGGTACATGTCGCCGACCACGACGCCGGCGATCCCGTCGAGCTTCCCCGCGTGCCGGAGCTGGGTCAGCTGCCCGTCGATGAAGTACGGGGGCGCGTCGGTGTCCTCGAAGAAGAGGATCGCTCCGTCGGTCTCGAGCTCCCACGGGGTGCCGAGCGTCTGCATCAGGAGCCAGAGGCAGCCGCCGACGAGCGGCCCGCTCGCCCTGCCGGGCGCGATCGCGCGGACGTAGGGATCGTCGGGGTCGCGCGGCACCTCGCCGACAACGTCTCCGCGGAGCACGCGCAGCAGCCGGTCGCGGCTGAACGCGGTCGTCTCCTTGTCGCCCATCCCGACCAGTCCGTAGCCGTAGAAGGTCGCGAAGCCTGCCCGCTGGCGGATCGGGACGTGGAGCGACGTGATGTCGCTGTAGCCGATGAACGCCTTGGGGGTCGCCGCGAGCAGGTCGAAGTCGAGGTGGGGGAGCAGCTCGCTCGAGCCGAACCCGCCCTGGAGCGACTGCACGATGTCGACCTCCGGGTCGGCGAACAACGCGTGCAGGTCATCGGCGCGGCGCTTGGCGTCGCCCGCGACGTAGTCGTCGCGATCGTGGATGCCGGGCCCGAGCTTGACGCGGTAGCCCTGCGACTCCCACCACTCGACGCCGCGGTCGAGCTCGGACCGCATGTCGTACGGGCTCGCGCAGGCGGCGACGCCGACCGTTCCGCCGTCGGGAAGGGGCCTCATGAACGCGTTTCTACACCCGCGAGCGTCGCGACCACGAGCTCACCGATCGTCGCGAGGTCGTAACCGCCCTCCTGCACGACCACTGTTGGCAAGCCGAGGGCGCCGAGGATCCGGCCCGCTTCGCCGTAGCCGCCCGCGGTCACCTGCAGCGGGCTCTCCGGGTCGGCGGCGGCTGCATCGACGCCCAGCGCGACGACGACCGCCCGCGCGCCCGCCGCGAACGCGGCCGCCTCGCGCACCGCGGCGAGCCACGGCTCGTCGCCCGAGCGGGGGGCGAGCGGGAGGTTCAGGTTCGACTCGTCGCTCTCCGACGCGAAGCCGAGGAAGTGCGGGAACCAGCCCGCGCCGGGATCGACGTGCACCGACGCGGTTCGGACATCGTCGCGGCGACGGAAGAGCTCCTGCGTCCCGTTTCCGTGGTGCGCGTCGATGTCGACGACTGCGACCGGCCCGCCCAGGCGCCGGAGCAGCTCCGCCGCAGCGATCGCCGAGTTGTTCAGGTAGCACGAGCCGCCGTAGAGCGATCGCGTCACATGGTGCCCTGGGGGCCGGCAGCAGGCGTACGCGATCCGCTCGCCGCCTGCCACGAGGTCGACCGCTGTCAAGGCGACGTCCACGGCGGCCCGTGCCGCCTCCCACGTGCCCGGACCGATCAGCGTCATCGTGTCGTACGCGAAGAGCCCGGGCTTCGCCCAGACGGCAGCGGGAGCGGCGGGCGTTCGCGTCAGCTCCTCCCGCGCGAACACGTATGGAACGACGCGGTCGCTTGGCAGGCCCGCCGCCGACCACTCGTCCCACGCCGTCCGTAGGAACTCGACGAGCGCCGGGTCGTGCACCGCGACCAGGGAATCGTCGGGATGCGCGGTCGCGGCCACCTCGCGCGCGCCCGCCTCCAGCAACGACGCACGGATGCGCGCTGCGCGCTCCGCCACCTCCGTTGCCGGGGTTTGGACGCCCACCCACACCTCCGCGGCAGGGTCGTGCAGCAGGCAGTCGTCGCTCCAGACGAACGGCAGCATTAGTCTCGCCACCATGACACGCCCGCGTGAGGACGGCATCGTCATCGGCGTGCTCGAGCCGGGGCCGCACAATTCGATCGCCGACATCGGGGTGACTGTCGGCCACGTGACCGTCGAGGTGACCGGCGTCACCGCAATCGTTCCACCGCTGCTGCCCGCTCCGGCGGGCACGGCGGTGCTGAACGGCGCCGGCGAGCTGACGGGTTCCCACGAGATCCGGGAGTGGGGGCTGCTCGAGACGAACGTCTACCTCACCTCGACGCACGCGGTCGGCCGCGTCTACGACGGTGCCGTGCAGGTCGCGATGGCCGCCGACCCCCGCGTCGGCGTGGACGACGTCGTGATCCCCGTCGTCGGCGAGTGCGACGACAGCTGGCTCTCCGATGCGCGCGTCGCGCATGTTCAACCCGCGGATGTGGCGAAGGCGGTTGCCGCCGCGAGCGCCGAGTTCGAGCGCGGCGCCGTCGGCGCCGGCGCCGGCATGAGCTGCTTCGGCTGGAAGGGGGGCATCGGCACGTCGAGCCGCCGCGCCGGCGAGCACACGGTCGGGGTCCTGCTGCTCACGAACTTCGGCGTACCGGAGCAGCTCCGCGTGAACGGAGTGTCGAGCGGTCTCGTGCCGCCCGACCATCGGCAGAAGGCCGCCGGTAGCTGCATCGGGGTTGTTGCAACGGACGCACCGCTCTCGCCGCAGGATCTCGAGCGCCTCGCACGCCGCATCGGCCTGGGGCTTGCCCGCGCAGGCTCGGTCGCTCATCACGGGAGCGGCGAGATCTTCGTCGCGTTCGCGACGTCCGACGAACGGACGATGCGCAGCAAGGCAATCGATGCGCTCTTCCAGGCGACCGTCGACGCGGCCGAGGAGGCCGTGCTCGACTCGCTCTGGGCCGCGGTCGATACGAGTGGCCGCGACGGACGGACGGTCTATGCGTTTCCGCGCGGCGTGTAGCGGCCGCCGCCGTACATCGGCAGCTCGAGCCCCGGCCCGACGCGATCCATCTCGTCCCACAGGCGGTTGATGCCGAACGCACCGCGCTCGCGCACGCGTGCGACAACGTCGAGGTCGAGCACCGCAGTGAGCACCTCTTCGGAGACGCCGGCCTCGTACCGCACCGCGCCCTCGGCGTCGACGACGAGACTGCGTCCGTTCCCGACCGGCGCGGCGGCGTTGACGTTCACGACCGCCACCTGGTTGACGTACGCGTTCGCGCGAACGACGACCGTCTCGATGTCGCGGTCCGAGGTGTCGGTCAGCGTCACCTGGAAGATCGCTTTTGCGCCTTGCCACGCAAGTGACCGGAACACCTCCGGGAACGCGCCGTCGTGGCAGATCGCGAGCCCGAAGCGACCGACGCCGTCGATGTCGAAGCAGACGGTCTGCGTGCCGGGGACGGTCGTCTCGTACGGCTGCCACGGGAAGCACTTGCGGTAGCGCGCGACGAGCTCGCCCGCCGGCGAGACGACGACCGCGGTGTTTCCGACACCGTCGGCTGTTCGCTCGTAGACGCTGCCCGGGATGAGCCAGAGCCCGGTCTCGCGGGCGAGGGCGCCGAGCCGCTCGGTGAGCTCGCCGGGAACGTCGACCGCGAGCTCGGTCTCGGAAAGACCGCCCTCCCCGAGGAGCGGCAGCAGCGCCATCAGGTGCAGCTCGGGCGCGACGACAAGCTCGAGCCCGTCGAAGGTGGAGCGCAGCGTGCGCACGTCGCGCTCGAAGCGGGCGAGCGTCGCCGCCGGATCGCCGGGGACGCCGGCGCTCTGGAGGCCGGCGACGAAGAGGGAGCGGCTCACGAGCAGATCGAAACATGGGCAACCGCTCCGCGCAAACCGGGCAGGATCGCCGATCCGAGCGCCGGGCCCCGGCCGTAGCCTCGGGGAGATGCCGCGGTACGTCGTCGAGCGCACGTTTCCGGACGGCTTGGAGATCCCGGCCGACGCCCACGGGGCGCGGGAGTGTCTCGGGATGGTCGAGCGGAACGCCGACGACGGCGTCACCTGGATCAGGTCCTACGTCACCGGCGACCGCTCGAAGACGTTCTGCGTCTACGACGCGCCGAGCCCCGAGGCGATCCGCCGGACGGCCGGCCGCAACGAGCTGCCGGTCGACCGGATCACCGAGGTCAGGGTCCTCGACCCGTACTTCCACTTTTGAGCGTCGACGCGCATCATTGGCGAGAGAGCCGTGACCTCGATCATCCCCGCGTCCGGGTTCGAGCTCCTCGAGCGTGCCGCCGAGCTCGAGGTGCTCGCCGTCGCCCTCGCAGGGGTCGACGAGACCGGCCGCGGAAAGCTTGCGCTCGTCCGCGGCGAGGCGGGGGTCGGCAAGACCGCGCTCGTCGACTCGTTCGTCGCCTCGCTCCGATCGTGGCGTGTCCTGCGTGCCGCGTGCGAACCGCTGCACACGCCGAGCCCGCTCGCCCCGTTCCTGGAGATCGCCGACGGGATCGGCGGTGAGCTCGCGCGGATCGCGTCGGGCCGTCCGCGACCGTATGCGCTGACGGCCGAGCTGCTGCGTGAGCTGACGGCTCGTCCCGCGGTGCTCGTGATCGAAGACATTCACTGGGCGGACGAAGCGACGCTCGACATTCTGCGCCTCCTCGCGCGGCGGCTCGAGTCGGTTCCCGCGTTCGTCGTCACCACCTACCGCGACGACGAGCTGACTCGCCACCATCCGTTGCGCGCCGTGCTCGGCGAGTTCGGTGTGCGTGCGGTGCGCGTCAGCGTCGCCCCGCTCTCACCGGCGGCGGTCGCAGCGCTCGCGGCCGAGTCGGGAATCGACGCGGACGAGCTGTACAGGCAGACCAACGGCAACTCGTTCTTCGTCACCGAGGCGCTGGCGGCCGGCGGCGCCGGGGTGCCCGAGACCGTGCGAGACGCCGTGCTCGCGCGCGCTGCCCGCCTCGGCGACGGCGCTCGGGGGTTGCTCGACGCGGTCGCCGTCGTGCCGCCGCGCGTCGAGCGCCCTCTCCTCGACAGGCTCGTCCCGAACGCGGACGTCGCACTCGACGAATGCACCACTGCCGGCATGTTGCGCGCCGGCGGCGGCCGAGTGAACTTTCGCCACGAACTGGCGCGGCTTGCGATCGAGAACACGCTTCCACCCGGCGCCCGCCGGACACTCCACCGCGCAGTGCTCGCCGCCCTCGGCGACGTCGATCCCGCGCGGCTCGCGCATCACGCGGAGGAAGCGGAGGACGTCGAGGCGATCCTCCGGTTCGCGCCCGAGGCAGGTGAGCGTGCTGCCGCAGTCGGCGCTCATCGTGAGGCGGCTGAGCAGTACGCGCGCGCACTTCGTCACGCCGACGACGCGGAGCCTGCGGTCCGTGCGGGCTGGCTCGTGCGGCGGGCGATCTCGTGCTACCTGACCGACCAGAACGCCGAGGCGCTCGAGGCGCTTCGCCTGGCGGTGCCGATCTATCACGAGCTCGGCGACACGGTTTCCGAGGGATATGCACTGAAACTTCTCTCCGAGTACCTCTGGTGCCCCGGCTACGTCGAAGAGTCGCGGACGGCGGGTCTTCAAGCGGTCGCGTTGTTGGAGCCTCGTGGACCGAGCCGTGAGCTGGGCCTCGCATACGACCAGATGGCCTTCCTCGCCGGACAAGCGTCGCGGTCCGATGAGGCACGACTCTGGTGGGGCCGGCTGCTCGAGGTTGCGGCCGCCACCGGCGATGCCGAGCTCGAGGCGCTCGCGCGCGGCAAAGGCAGCGCGGCGGCCTTCGAGACGGCGCTCGAACATGATCTCACCACGCGCGCGGGGGCGATCCAGCTGGGCCTTGCCGCAGAACCGCTGTGGCACCGGCGGTACGCCGACGCGGATCGCAACGGGAGGCTTGCGCTCGCCTTTTGCAGCGACCACGGTCTCGAGCTCTACCGCCACTACATCCTCAGCTGGCTCGCGACGGGGGCGCTCGAGCAGGGTCGCTGGGACGAGGCGGTGGACTGGGCCGACCAGATCATTCGCACGCCGCGTGCGTCGACCTCGCCGCGCATCCTCGCGTTGACGACGATCGGCCTCGTGCGCGCGCGGCGCGGCGATCCCGACCCGTGGTCGCCGCTCGACGAGGCGTACGCGCTCGGGGCCATGAGTGGCGAGCTCGGTCGGATGGTGCGGCCTGCGGCGGCGCGTGCCGAGGCCGTGTGGCTCGAGGGTCGTGAAGCCGAGATCGACGAGCTGACCCAGGAGCCGTACGAGCTTGCGCATGCCCGCGGCATCGGCTGGGCGGTCGGCGCCCTCGCCGTGTGGCGCCACCGAGCGGGGCTTGCCGTCGAGCTGATCGACGGCGGAGAGGATCAGCATGCGCTCGAGATCCAGGGCGACCATGCGGCTGCGGCGGAGCGTTGGGCCGCGCTCGGGTGTCCCTACGAAGCGGCACTCGCCCTGGCCGACACCGGTGGCGAGGAGGCGCAGCGCGAGGCGTTCGACGAGCTGCAACGGCTCGGCGCAGCTGCGGCCGCCGCGCGCCTTCGCCGAACCGGCGTGCGCGGGCTGCCGCGCGGGCCACGGCGCACGACGCGCGAGAACCCGTCCAACTTGACGACCCGCGAGATCGAGGTGCTGAAGCTGCTGACGGACGGGCTGCGCAACTCCGAGATCGCCGAGCGGCTCGTCCTCTCCGAGCGCACGGTGCACCACCACGTGAGCGCGATCCTCCGCAAGCTCGGCGCCGGATCAAGGACAGAGGCTGTCGCCAGGGCGAGAACGCTCGGGATCTGAGGTTTCGGATCCCCCACGGTTGCGGTACGGACCCGATGTGGGGGCGTACGTATTCGGCCGGGACAGCAACGTGCTCGAGTACTGGCTCGCGCGAGCGGAAGGCTTCGACGTTCGCGCCCGCGGGACGCGCCTCGGGGTCGTCGAAGGCGTCGTGCTCGACCCGGCGCGCGGCAGGGCGTCCGCGCTCGTCCTCAGCTCGCGGTTCCTGCACCGCCGCCGCGTCGTGCTCGCGGGCGCGGTCGAGGCCGTCGATCCGGAGGCGCGGCTCTTCGAGCTCGAAGTGGAAGCGCGCGCGCCGCAGCCGTCCCGGCTCGCTACCTTCGCGCGCTGGCTCGCTCCGCGATTGCGCGCAGTCGTGCTGGAGGCGTGGCGGCTCATGAGAAAGTACGCACACGATGCGTATGAGAGCTGCCGTTCTGGAAGCGTTCGGGAAGCCGCTCGCCGTGCGCGAAGTGGAGCTCAGCGAACCGCAAGCTGGGGAAGTGCTCGTGCGTCTCGTGGCGTGCGGCGTGTGTCACACGGATCTCTACACCGCCTCTGGCGCTGACCCATCAGGCTACGCGCCGACCGTGCTCGGGCACGAGGGCGCGGGAGTCGTCGAGAAGATCGGCGACGGCGTCACGTCGCTCGCGCCGGGCGATCACGTCGTGACGCTGTTCTCGCCGCAGTGCCGCGAGTGCATCCATTGCCGGAGCGACCGCACGAACCTGTGCCTGGCGATCCGCGAGCAGCAGAACAACGGCTTTCTCCCGGACGGGACGACGCGACTGCACATCGACGGCGACCCGATGCGCCACTTCATGGGGACGTCGACCTTTGCGGAGTACACGGTGATGCCCGAGATCGCGCTCGCGAAGATCAACCCGGAGGCGCCGCTCGACGGCGCCGCGCTGTTCGCGTGCGGTCTCTCGACCGGGATCGGCGCGGCGATGAACACCGCGCAAGTCGAGGCCGGGTCGACGTGCGTCGTGTTCGGCGCCGGCATGGTCGGTCTCGGCGCGGTGATCGGCTGCCGGCTCCAGGGTGCGGAGCGGATTGTCTGCGTCGACCTGTCGGAGTCGCGGCTCGCGCTCGCGACCCGGCACGGTGCGACAGAGACGATGGTCGGCGGCGCGGACGTGGTCGAGCGGATCGTCGAGTCGACCGGCGGCTTCGGCGCCGACTACACGTTCGAGGCGACAGGGAACGTGTCCGTGATGCGCCAGGCGGTCGAGTCGGCGCGGATGGGTTGGGGCCTCTGCACGGTCGCGGGGGTCGCCGGCAAGGGCGAGACGCTCGACGTCGTGCCGCGGTTCCTGATCACGGGCCGCCGCATCGCGGGCTCGTCGTTCGGCGGCGTGAAGGGCCGCGACGGCGTCCCGAAGCTGGTCGACCGTTGGCTCGCCGGGGACATCGACGCCGGGTCGTTCATCTCGCACCGGATCACACTCGACGAGGTCAACAAGGGCTTCGAGCTGATGGAAGCGCAGGACGGCATCCGGAGCGTGATCGAGTTTGCTTAGAGGGCTTCTTAACGCTTCGAGGGCAGGAGCTCGGAGTCGTGGTGGGTGCTGTATTCGATCTGGCGGCCTAGGATCGCGGCGAACGTCACACCGGTTGCGCCGCCGCCGGTGTCCACGACGAGAGAGCCGTGCTCGCGCGAGAACGCGCCGTTCCGCCCGTTCACGCGCCTCCGGTAGGCGAAGGCCTACTGGGCAGCGCCACTGCGCCGCGCTTGTCCGACGAGGTGAGCCGGGTGATGCGCGAACGTGGCGGCGAGCAGTTTCGCCTGCTCGCGCACGGCCGGATCGGTGTGCTTCGCAACGAACGACCGGGCGGCGCCGGCGTGGCCGGCGACGATTTCCTCGGCGAACGCACGCGCGGTCGCACGCTGCTGCGATCGCGAAGGCCGAGACGTGCCGCAGCCAACGATGCAGAGCACGAGGCAGCGGCAGCCCATTGGCGCATCGCCGTAGCGTCGCATCTACGATCGCACGGTGATCCTCGAGCGCGCGGAGCATCCACAGTGGACGTCGAACGCCTACCTCGTCTCCGACGGCACCCACGGCTTCATCGTCGACTCGAACGGGGTCGAGGATCCGCTCGCATCGATCGTCGACGAGCAGGACATCGAACTGACCCACGTGCTGATCACCCACGGAGACGGCGACCACGTGGTCGCTCCGCAGCGCTGGGGGGTGCCGGTCATCACGTCGTACACGGAGCCGCTGCGATCGGGCTCGCTCGAGGTCCGTGCGCTCGCGACTCCCGGTCACGCGCGCGAGCACTGGGCGCTCCTCGTGAACGAGACCGACTGCTTCACCGGCGACTGCCTCTTCAAGGGCACGGTCGGCGGCACCGGAAACGGCGGCCCTGACGGCTACGCGAACCAGGTCCACTCGATCATGGACACGCTGATGTCGCTGCCGCACGAGACGCGCATCCATCCCGGGCACACGCTGCCGTCGACGATCGGCGAGGAGTGGGAGAACAATCCGTTCATCCGTATCTGGCGCGGCCTCGATCCGGAGGGTGAGGAGCCGTGCCGCGTGCGGGGGGAGCATGCGACGCTCGTCCTGTTCGGCCCCGACTACGACGGCACGCACAAGGCGTGGGTGCGCTATCCCGACGGCCGCGACGCGATCGTCGGCGGCAGCCAGATCGAACGCAGCGCGTAGCTGCGCTAGGCCTCGACCGTGACCGGCGTCCCGAGCGGCGTCATGCGCATCAGGAGCCGAAGGGTCGCCTCGTCCGCGTGCACGCAGCCGGCCGAGACCGCCCCCGGGGCACCGCCGTGGATCGCGAGCCGCCAGTCGCGGTTCGGATCCCACCCGGTCGGCGGGTGCGGCTGGTGGCCCGACAGCGCCAGGATGCAACAGCCGTAGGCGGAGCTGCCGTAGTCGGCCGGGTCGATGTGATCCGTCACCACGTAGTGACCGACCGGCGTCGGGGAGCCGGCGGCGCCGACACCCACCGGCACGCGGCGAACCGCCGCACCGTTGCGGCGGACGACGAGCACGCGCGTCGTCAACGAGATCTCGATCGACCACGCCACCCGGTGCACGTCGAGCTCTTTGCGCGGCACCCAGCCGAGGACGCCGTTGGGGAGCGCCGTGCTGATGACGCCGACCCAGTTGCCGCGCGTCGTCGCGACGCCCACCGTCTGCTGCGAGCCGTATTCGGTGCGCGCGGGGACGGTCGCGAGCGCCCGTCCGCCCGGCCGCTGGCGCAGGACAACCGAATCGCCGCGCGGTGTCGCGGCGAAGAACGGCTCGCCCGGATGGATGCGGGGCTGCGCGAGCGCTCCCGTCGCCGCGACGAGCGCGACGACGAGCACGAGGAGGAAGGGCCGCATGCGACCGGGATCGGCCGCGCTCACCCGTTTTGCATCACTCGTCCGAGGGACGCCGCGAGACCGCGCGCGGCGGCGGATCTCCGATCGTGCCTACGATGCTTGGCCGTGCTCGAGCTCCTGTGGCACCCCGACGCCGTCGCCTTCGCGTTCTCGCGTGACGCCTCCACGACCGGGGACGAGGAGCTCGACGTCCTCGGTGACACCTACCACGGCCGTTTCCTCGGGGCCGACGAGCTCGCGCGCTGGGAGCCCGACGGGCCGCTCGCCGACAGCGCACGCGCGCTCTTGCACGTCCGTGAGCTGGCCCGGCGGGCAGTCTCCGAGGGTCTCGTCTTCCCGCAGGCAGCCGAGATCGGCGGCGACTGGTTCGCGTTCTGGGGTGCGACGCTCGAGGCCCAGATCGAACAGACGCTGACGCGGATCGCCGCCGCCTCGCCACCCGTGATCGCCGACTACTTCCACGGCGACCGAGTCGCAACCGTCAACGATCTCTATCCGCGGCTCGTCGACCAGATCGCGCGCGACCGCCTCGTTGCTGCCGGAGTCCGGCTCGGGTCGGCGCGGCCGTTCGGCCGCAACCGAGCGGTCGAGGCGTTCCTGCACGGTCTCACCTCGGTCGAGCCCGACCTGCCCCACGGCGGCTCCTACCGCGCGCTCGAGAAGAAAGTCACGCGCTGGGTCGACCAGGGCCTCGCGCGGCTCATCCGCGCTCCGTGGGGCGTCGGTCTCCACCTCGACGACCGTGGCGGCAGTCTCGTGCTCGAGCTGTGGCTGCACGCCTCGGACGACGCGACTGTCGCGCTGCCGGCGTCGCTCCTTTGGGAGGCAGGCCCCGACGCGTTCCGGTTCCTGCGCGACACCGATCCGTACGCCGACCTGCCGCGCGCCTTCGCGCCCTTGCGCGCCACGCTCGCCGAGCACGGCTTCACGTTCGACGAAGCAGAGCCGCGCGAGGCGCCGCTCGCCGCAGGCGACGCCGAGTACTTCCTGCGCCGCGTCATTCCCGCGCTCCCGGTCCCGGTCGTGCTCCCGACCGCGTGGACGTCACGTCCCGCACGCATTCGCGCCGACCTGCAGGCCCGCGCGTCGACCGGCCTGTTCGCGCAGCTCGACTGGCAGCTCCGCGTCGGTGAGCTCGGGCTCGACGAGCAGGAGCTGCGACGGCTCGCTGCGGAACGAGCGCCGCTCGTCCATGCCGAGGGGCGGTGGCAGGTGCTCCGGCGCGACGACGTCGAGCGTGCGCTGCGGTTCCTGGTCGAGCGACGGACGGGCGGCGACATGGTCGACCTCGTCCGTGCGGCTTCGGGGCTCGCGATCGACGACTACGGGCTCGAGCTGGGCGACGTGTCTCTGGACGAGCGCCTGACAGGAATGCTCGACGGCGACGCGCGTTTCAAGCCGCTGCCGACGCCGCCTGGGATGGAGCACGAGCTGTACACGTTCCAGGAGGCGGGCCACGGCTGGCTCCGTCTCCTCGGCGACCTCGGGATCGGCTGCGTGCTCGCCGACGACATGGGGCTCGGGAAGACCGTGCAGGCGATCGCGATGGTCGTGTCGGAGCGCGAGCAGTACGGCGCCGATGCGCTCGGCCCGACGCTCGTCGTCTGCCCGATGAGCGTCGCGCGCCAGTGGATGCACGAAGTCGAACGCTTCGCGCCCGCCCTGCGCGTCCACCTCCACCACGGTGGCGACCGGCTCGCGGGCGAGGCGTTCGTCGAGCGCGCGCAAACGTCGGACATCGTGATCACGTCCTACGACATCGCAACGCGTGACGTCGAGACGTTGCAGCTCGTTCACTGGGACCGCCTGCTCCTCGACGAGGCGCAGGACGTGAAGAACCCGCAGACGCGGCGCGCTCGCTCGCTGCGCCTACTTCGCTCGCGCCGCCGCGTCGCGATGACGGGGACGCCGATCGAGAACCACCTCGGCGAGCTGTGGGCGATCATGGATCTCCTGAACCCCGGCCTGCTCGGCTCGCGCGAGTGGTTTCACCGCGCGTTCGTCGAGCCGATCCAGTTCGACGACGACCCCGACGCGCTGGAGCGCCTGCGCGCGATCGTGCGGCCGTTCATCCTGCGGCGGCGCAAGGACGACCCGGAGGTCGAGCTCGACCTCCCGCCGATCACCATGCTGAAGGACTACTGCCTCCTCACGCACGAGCAGGCGGTGCTCTACCAGCAGGTCGTCGACTCGTGGCTACCGCGCGTCGAGGCGCATGAGGACCGCTTCGGCCGGCGGGGCGCGGTGCTGGCGATGCTCGGCCAGCTGAAGCAGGTGTGCAATCACCCGGAGATGGTGTTGCACGAGGGCCGGCCGCTCGAGGGCCGGTCGGGCAAGCTCGAGCGCCTGGTCGAGCTGTTGCAGCTCGTGCCGGAGGGAGACAAGGCGCTCGTCTTCACGCAGTACACGAGCTTCGCCGGACTCGTCCAGCATCTCGCCGAGCGGCTCGGCAAGCGCGTCGAGTTCTTCCACGGCTCGCTCAACGCAGGGCAGCGGGAGGAGTTGCTCGCCGAGTTCGCGTCGCCCGGCGGTCCCGCGGTGCTTGTCGTCTCGTTGCGGGCGGGGGGCCGGGGGCTCAACCTCCCGGCGGCCAACCACGTTTTCCACTTCGACCGCTGGTGGAACCCCGCCGTCGAGCAGCAGGCGTCGGACCGCGCACACCGGCTCGGCCAGGAGAAGCCGGTATGGGTGCACTCCCTGATCACGTCGGGGACGCTCGAGGATCGGATCGACCTGTTGCTCGAGTCGAAGCGCGAGCTCGTCGCGAAGGTGATGGCGGGGACGAGCGACGACTGGCTCGGCGACCTCGATCTGGGCGCGATTCGCGCAGCCGTTGCGCTTGCGCCCGATGCGTACGAGGGGGCGGTCGCGTGACGGGACCATGGGCGCGCGCGTTCCTGGACGCGCTGCCGGACGGTGTCAGACCCCTAGAGGTGTCTGACACCGTTTCCGAGCTGCGGATCGAGTCGTCGCTGATCACCGCGCGCGTCGGAGATCGCCCAGTGACTTTGAGCGCGTCCCCGATCCCGCCGGGCGTCTGGGCGGCGATCGCGGCACAGGTCACGCCCGACCGCCAGTCGCTCGAGCTCGCGCAGCTGCTCGAGCACACGTGGGAGGAGCCGCTCGTCCCACACGAGCTCGTCCGGGTCGGCGCCGATGAGGACGTCGCGGCGGTCGTCGGTGCGGTTGCGGCGGACATCGAGCGCGACCCGTCGACGCTGCTCCGCTTCCGCGGGTACGCCTCGCGCCCCGCAGGTGACGACGAAGCGTGGCGCGGCGGCGAATTGCCGCCCCTGCCGCCGCCTGCACGGCGGCCCCCGGACTCGGTGCCGAAGCGTTTTGGCGCAAGCGGGATCCCGACCGCGGACGGCGAACTCGTCGAGGTGCTCGTTCGCGCCTACCGTGCGTTCGCGGAGTAACACGCTCCCCGTGGCGAGATACCCTCCGGCCGTGCGCAGGCTGGCTTCCGTCGCGCTGCTCGTCGCGCTCGTTGCCGTCGGGTCGGCCCGCGCCGGCACGGGCATGTTCGTGGGTGCGACCGAGGACAACGTGCGGAGCCTCAATGCGCTCACTGCGAAGTCGAAGATGGACCTCGCTGCGCTCGCAGGTCTCGACACGGTCCGGATGTCTGTGACGTGGCAGCCGGGCGAGCAGCGCGTGGGCGGCGACGATGCGGTGGTCCTCCGGAATGCGTCGGCCGCGGCTCAGCTCGACGGCGTGCGATTGATCGTCTCGATCTACCCGCGCGACTGGCGATCCGTGCCCCTGACGTCACGTGGTCGCGGTGAGTTCGCCTCGTACGCAGCGTCGATCGCCGAGGCGTTTCCGGCGATCCGCGACTTCATCGTCGGCAACGAACCGAACCTCAATCTTTTCTGGATGCCGCAGTTCGGACTGGACGGCGTCGACCTCGGGGCGCGGTCCTACGAGCTGCTCCTTGCGCGAACGTACGACGCGCTCAAGCTCGTCTCGGGCGACGTGAACGTGATCGGCGGCGCGCTCGCCTCGCACGGCCAGGACAAGCCCGGCTCGCTGCGGCCGACCCACTCGCCGACCGCGTTCATCAAGGATCTCGGCGCCGCGTATCGCGCGACGAAACGCGCCCGTCCGATCATGGACATGTTTGCGATCCATCCGTATCTGATCCCGTCGAAGCTGCCGCCGACGTTCACGCATCCCTTGACGACGACGATTGGAGTCGCCGACTACCCGAAGCTCGTCAGGCTGCTCACGCACGCGTTCCGCGGCACCGGCCAGCGCGGCGAGACGCTGCCGATCGTCTACGACGAGTTCGGCTACCAGTCGAAGATTCCGCAGGCGCTGCGCTTCGTCTACAACCACCTTGGGGCGAAGGCCGCGGCGGACGCAATTCCGGAAGCGACGCAGGCGCGCTACTACGCGCGGGCGTTCGCGCTGGCGGCTTGCCAGCCGACCGTGGCCGGAATGCTGATCTTCCACGTCGTCGACGAGCGCGATGCGCGCGCCTGGCAGTCGGGGCTCTACTACGGGAACGGCAGGCCGAAGACGAGCCTCCCGGGGGTGCGGGCTGCGGCGCTCGCCGCGCAGACAGGGACCCTGGCCGAGTGCGCGCAGGCGAAGACCACCGCGAACGTCGACGACGTGACGTTCGGGGGCCCGTCGGCAGACGACCCGGGCCTGCTTCGAATCGGGTTCTCGTGTCTTCTGCCGTGCAGCTACGAGCTGCGCGTCCTCGATGCGACCACGGGCGAGCCCGTCGCGACCGCGTCCGGGAAGGCGGTCGGACCGGCAACGGTGAAGATCCCAGCTGCCAACCTCGCGCCCGGCCGGTACGAGTACGCGCTGCGCGCCTTCAAATGCGGTAAGCCCGGGACGGCCGAGACGCGCTTCAGCACCGCGTTCGCGCTCCGCGCCGCCGACGTGCGGGCACCGCCGCTGCCGACGCTCGAACCGGTCGTACCGTGACGCGCCTGGTCGTCGTCGCGGTCGCGGTCGCCGCCGCGCTGACCGGCTCTTCTTCGGCCGCCGCGCCGAAGGAGACGTCGCTCCACCCGTACTTCACCGCGGTCTTCTCGTCGACGTCGTTTGCACCCGGGAGTCTGGCGACGCTGCGGGTGAACACGCCGGTGCACGACCTCGACCTGCAGATCCTCCGCGCCGGGGCGGAGCGCGCGTGGTCGAGCGCCGGCCGCCCGTGGGGCCCGGTGCGGCACATTCGTTTTCGCCGCCTTGGCGTCAACCTCGTGCGGGTTCGGCTCGGCGCGTGGGCGAGCGGGCTGTACTTCGCACGGCTCACGACGACGACGGGAAAGGAGGCGACGTTCGCGCCGCTCGTCCTTTCGCCCGATGTTTGGGGGCGGAGCCGTGTCGCAGTCGTGCTGCCGACCTACAGCTGGCAGGCCTACAACTTCTTCGACGAGGCACGCGACGGGCACGGCGACTCGTGGTACGTCGATCAGCGCCGCCAGCACGTGCAGCTCGGCCGTCCGTTTCTCACGCAGGGCAAGCCGCCGCACTACCGCACGCAGCAGCGCGGCTTCCTCCGGTTTCTCGTGCATACGGGGCGGCAGGCGGACTACCTGACCGACGAGGACCTCGAGCGCGTTGCGAGCGGCGACGACCTCGCCGCCCGCTACGACCTGATCGTCATCTCGGGGCACGAGGAGTACGTCACGACGCACATCTACGACGTGATCCAGCGGTACCGCGATCTCGGTGGCAACCTGGCGTTCCTCTCCGCCGACAACTTCTTCTGGCGCGTCGACCGCGACCGGCGGAACCGCATCTGGCGAGTGAAGCTCTGGCGCGATCTCGGTCGCCCCGAAGCCGCGCTGATCGGCGTGCAGTACAGCGGCAACGATCGCGGGGGGCATGCGCAGCCGTACGTGATCCAGAACCGGGAGACGGCCGCGTGGCTCTTCACGGGGCTCGACATCCCCGACGGCGCGACGCTCGGCACGGTGCGCTACGGCATCGAGTTCGACAAGATCGCGCTGGAGTCCCCGCCGGGCACCGAGGTTCTTGCGAGCGTCGATCCTGGGCTGAAGGGTGGTGCCGTCGTCGGCCAGATGACCTATTACGAACTGAACGGGGCGAAGGTGTTCGCCGCGGGGACGCTCGGCTTCGGCGGCTCCGACAACCCGATCGCGGCGGTGCTGTTCCGGAATCTGTGGAACCACCTCGTCGTTCCCTAGCTTCTTCCTAACGAGCACCGCGTAACGTTCCTCCTCGTATGGGCCGGCTCGCCGCTCTCGTCACGGTTGGTGTCCTCGCTCTCGGGGGCACGGCGTTCGGTGGTTCGAAGATCGACCTGCGTGTGGTCGGCACGGAGGTGCCGCCGATCTCCTCCACGCGCGGCACGTTCGTCGGCGCTTCCCAGGGGCCGGTCGGCGCGTGGCGGATCCAGATCCGACATGAAGCGCTGCAGACGGGGCCAACGGTCGCGATCACCGGCGGCTCGCTGCTGATCGGGCTGCGAACCGGCACCGCGCTCCGCTCGTCAGTCGTCGGCGGCTCGGTCAGCGTCAAGAACCCGGGTTCGCGCTGCACGACCCAGGTCTATGCGGTGCGCGTGCACCTCACGTCGGGGACGTTCGACGGGACGCTCGCACACCATCGGCGGTCGTTCTTCGGGCGCTGCGTGATCTATGCGGCGACGATCAGCGGCCACGCCGTCCTGTCCGGCTAGGACAGCGTTTTCACACTATTGGCGCGGTCTTGGCACGAATGCTCTGGGCTTGCTCTGAGCTTGCTCTGAGCCGGCTCTGAGCCGGCGCGTACCGAAGTTCTTCCAGGCACCGCCGATCGCCGCCGATGAAGATTGACACGCGTGTCGCTCCTCGGGAAGAATCCAGGCGTCACCTGAGAGGAGGCCGCCAATGGCCTGGAGCCTGAAGGGCAGCTACGTCGAGACGTGCTCGTGCGATCTGATCTGCCCGTGCAACGCAACGTTCGACCACGGCGCGACGTACGACTACTGCCGGGTCACGCTCGTGTTCTCGATCAAGTCGGGTGAGATCGAAGGGACGGACGTCAGCGGCCTTCACGTGGCGGCGATCGCTGACACGCCGAAGGTGATGACGGACGGGAACTGGAAGCTCGGCGTGTTCGTCGACGAGCGCGCATCGGACGAGCAGATGAACAAGCTCGTCGGCGTCTTCGGCGGGCAGATGGGCGGCCCGATGGCGGGCCTCGCCCCGCTCGTCGGAGAGATGCTCGGCGTCGAACGCGCGCCGATCGAGGTCGTCGACGACGGTGTGCATCACAGCGTGCGCGTCGGGAACGTGATCGACTTCGAGATCAAGGACATCGTCCCGTTCGGCGTCGAGACCGGACAGCCGGTCCGCTTCGACGGCATGTTCCATCCGGTTGCACCGAACCTGACGATCGCCGAGGCGACGCGCTCGAAGATCGACGCGTTCGGGATCTCCTACGAAGGGAAGACGGGGCTCTCGACCGCCGAGTTCTCCTGGGCTGCATGACGTCGGTCGCGGCAGAAGCCCAGTCCAGAGGGGGTGTCTGGCAGCTCACCGCGGTCCGGGTGCGGCTCGGGCTCGTCGGTCTGCTCATTGGGCTGACGATCGTCGCCTGGTGGTGGACGGCACGCGAGATGCGCGGGATGGACGGTGGCCCCTGGACGAGCCTTGGCGGGCTCGGCTGGTTCGTCGGCGTGTGGGTCGTGATGATGGCCGCGATGATGTTTCCGTCGGTCGCTCCGACGGTCGCGCTGTACGCGCGGATGACCCAGAAGCGCTCGCCGGTGTACGGCCTCGTCTTCGTCGCCGGGTACCTGGTGCCGTGGGCGCTCAGCGGTCTCGCCGCCTACGGGCTCGCCGCCGCCGGCGGCAGCGTGGCGGGCGGCGTCCTGCATTGGGACCGCGCGGGACGCTGGGTGGCGGCCGTGACGCTTGTCGTCGCCGCGGTCTACGAGTTGACGCCGCTCAAGGACTACTGCCTCGGGAAGTGCCGGAGCCCACTTGGCCAGCTGCTCGGCTCCTGGCGCGGCGGTCCGCTCGGCGGGCTCACGATGGGCGCGCGGAACGGCGCCTACTGCGTCGGCTGCTGCTGGGCGCTGATGGCTGCGCTGTTCGCGCTCGGGGTGATGAGCCTCGTCTGGATGGGCTTCGTGGCTGCGCTGATCGCAGTCGAGAAGCTCTTGCCGTGGCAGCGGGTCGCGACCTATGGGACGGCGGCGATCCTGGTCGCGCTTGGGATCGCGATGGCCGCTGCGCCGCACGCGCTGCCGGGGCTGACGATCCCGAGCGGCGACATGCCCTCGATGATGATGGGCTGAAGCCCGCCGCTTACGACTTCGGCGTCCGAAGCCGCTTGAGCGCGGCGATCAGGTCGGCCGTCAAGTCGCCTTCCGCCAGATCCTCGATCGCGTCGATCCGCTCCTCGTCTTTCGCGTCGGCGAGCGCGCCCTCGATCCGCGCCCAGCCCTCGTCCGGCGGCAGCGTCGGGAAGAGCAGCCGCCGTACCCGGTCGAGCTCGGGCGAACGCTGTTCCGGTGTGTCCGGCACAGACCGGACTCTCCTCCCGCCGCCTCGCTCATGCATCGGACCTTTGCGTCGCCGGAGCAGGTCGTCGGTCCGGTCCCTGCGCCATAGTTGACGCGTGCCTCCCGGCCGTCTGATCGCCTTCACCGACGGAGTGGTCGCGATCCTGATCACGATCCTCGTGCTCGAGCTTCGCCCGCCCGACGGCGAGCATTTTGGGAACATCCTCGACGAGAAAGGCCGCCTGCTTGCGTACTTGCTGACGTTCGTCTTCGTCGCGATCTACTGGGTGAACCACCACCACCTCTTCCAGGTCGTCCACCGGATCGACGGGCGCGCGTTGTGGGCGAACATCCATCTCCTCTTCTGGCTCTCGCTGACGCCGGTCGCGACCGACTGGCTCGGCGAGACCGGCGTGAAGGCCGGACCCGCCGCCGCGTACGCCTGCGTGCTGGTCGGCTGCGCGATCGCCTACACGCTCCTGACGCTGGCGCTGCTCGCGTTGCACGAGTCGGAGTCTCAGCTTCACCGGGCGATCGGCGACGACCGCAAGGGGAGGCTCTCGCTGCTCGCCTACGTCGTTGCGTTCGCAGTTGCGTTCGTCGTGCCGTGGATCTCCGTCGGCGTCTTTGTCGCCGTCGCGCTGATCTGGATCGTCCCCGACCGGCGCATCACGCGGATCTTCGACGGCGCGGCGTAGCCGCTGCGACGCGGGTAGGCCGCACTTTGCGGCTTCCGGAGTTTGAGGCCTGCCCGCCGAGACGAGACTAGAGGTGACATCAAAGACACTGGAGGTGGGGTCAATGTTCCGGCACAAGCGCGGTGTCACAGACACTGTCGGGGCGGCCGCGGAATCGGTCGTCGCGTACATCGATCCGCTCGCGAAGGACGAGAAGCTGCGCCGCCGGGTCGCAGCGGCGCTCGCGGCTGGGCTCGCGGCTCGTCAGCAGGTACGCCGGCAGACAGGGCTGCACAGCCTCGCGGCGCGGCTCGGGTCGGACACCGTGCTGCGAGCGCAGTTGGCAGAGCTCGCGGAGCAGCTCAAGGCGACGTATGCGCGCGCCGAGAAGCGGCGCAGCCACAAGCTGCGCAACGCGCTCCTCTTCGGTGCCGGCGTGGGCATGGTGGTCGCGGCCGTCCCGTCCCTCCGCGAGGGGCTTCGGTCGAAGCTCCGCCGCAACCAGTGGGCGCCGAGCGAGCCGAAGCTGACGACCGTCGACGCGGAGATCGAGGTCGGGGTCCCCGTGGCGACCGCCTATAACCAATGGACGCAGTTCGAAGAGTTTCCGCGCTTCATGGAAGGTGTCGACGAGGTCAAACAGCTTGACGACACGTTGCTGCACTGGGCCGCGACCGTCGCGGGCAGGCACGCGGAATGGGACGCGAAGATCATCGAGCAGGAGCCCGAGAGCCGGATCACGTGGGAGTCGGTCGACGGTAAGCGCACGCGCGGGACTGTCACGTTCGAGCAGGCGGGTCCCGAGCGCAGCCGCGTTCGCCTGCACATGAGCTACAAGCCTGACGGCACAGCCGAGCAGGTCGGCTCCGCGATCGGGCTCGACCGGCGCCGGATCAAGGGAGACCTCGCCCGGTTTCGCGACCTGATCGAAGGACGCACGGCCGCGACCGGAGCGTGGCGCGGCGAGATCAAGGACGGGATCGAGCAGCGCTCAGGCTGACCCTGGCCCGACGAGCTCTTTGAAGGCGGGCTCCTCGCGGATCGCATCCAGGTCGCTGTCCCCCTCGGCGAAGGCGCGGAACTGCTCCGACAGCTCGATCGCGCGCCGCAGGTGCTCGATCGCGTCGTCCCTCTGCCCGGCGAGGCTCTCGCAGCAGGCGACGTTGTAGTACACCCGCCGTAGGGCGGATCGCCGCGATCAGCTCCCGGCCTTGCTCGGCCGCCTCGCTCGTATTCGCCGGCCTGGTAGAGCGGCTGGATCGGCGCCCAGAGCTCGAAGCCGTGGACCTCGTAGGTCTTCCCGGGCACTCCGCCGAGCGCGATCATCGTCGTGCCCGCCTCTTCGGCGAACGCTGTCCGCTTCACGCCGGGCTCGACGTAGACGAACGTGCCGGTGGCCGCGTCGAAGGATTCGCCGTCGAGCTCGAACCGCGCGCGCCGGTGTAGGACGAGGTACAGCTCCTCCTGCCGTCGTCGGCCTCGTCGTGCTCGTTGATGATCCGGTCGCCCGTCTCGCGGCGCCGTGAAGGCGTTGACGCCGAACGACGAGATGCCGAAGTGGTGGCGCACCGGGCGGAACGGCGACCGCCCGTCTTCGATCGCCTCGATGTCGTCGAGTCGTGCGGTCTTCCAGGTCGCCATCACGCTCCTCCTCGTTCGCCGTAACTCATTCGCACCGATCTCCGTTGACGTACTCGACTGAGCGAAAGGAGAAACGTATGCCTCTGCTCTGGATCATCGTTCTGATTCTGGTCATCCTCGCGATCGGCGGCGGCGTCGCGGTCAGCAACCTGCTGTGGTTGCTGCTCGTCGTCGCGGTGATCGTCGCGTTGTTCGGCCTACTTTCGGGCGGCAGACGGGCGTTGTAGGGCGAAGCGGGCGGGGTTTGCCCCGCCCGCTTCGCATTCTCGCCGATTCGCGCCCGCGTCAGGTGGTTGCCGGCGCGACGGCGCGCTGTCGCGCCCGCGGCTTCGAGCCGACGATCAGCCCGGTGCCGAGCAGCCAGACCGGCGTGCCGAAGATCAGGGCCGCCCAGCCGATCGGGCCGACGAGCAGCACGACGGCGATCAGGATCGAGAACGCCGCCCACCATTTCGGCAGCACGCTCGTGCGGAACGCGATCACGGCGATCGCGACGAAGAACGGGATCAGTGCCAGCTCCGCACCGACGAAGAAGATGTCGCCGACGTGGTGGAGCGTGCCCGCGGTGGCGGCGCTGATGTGTCCTGGTTGATCGCCGCGCCGAGGTTGCCGGCCTGGATCATCATCCCGAACACGGTCGCCGCGGCTGCGCCCGCGAACGCGAGGTCGGTGTAGGTCGTCGTGCCCCGCCCTCGGCCTCGGCGAGCCGCGGGCGGAGGAGTGCCGCGAACCACAGGAACGAGAGGCAGCCGAGCATCCAGAGCCAGCCGCCGGAGATCACCGGGTTCTGGTTCGCCTGGATCCAGGTGAGGACCTGAGCGTCGGTCGGGTCGTCGGGATCTTGTCGCTGTACCCTGCGCGACGACGAGGCCGGCGATCCAGAGCACGACGGCGAGGACGGCGGGGAGGAGGAGCGGGCGCTGTTGCGGGGTTCATCAGATGTTTCCTTTCGGGTCAGTGAGGTCGCGAGGCGCCGGCCGGCGCCGCACAAGGGCACCGGCACCGGCGAGGACGAGCAGCGCGAGGACGAGCGCCGGCGAACAGAACGGCGCCGTTTCATGCGGTGACCGGCGCGCCGCTCGACGGGCGCGTAGACCGGCGCCGTAGCCGAGCAGGCGGCCGAGCGGCGCGCCGAGGACGAGGCCGAGCTTCTGCAGCAGCGGCGGGCGGGAAGGGCAGCCGCACGGTGTCGAAGTGCGCGTTCGCGATCACCGCGAGCCGCAGCGGGTTCGGCATGCCCTTCCGGTTCGTCTTGCCGTCGGCGGCGAGCGCGAACATCGTCTCGAGCAGCGACTCGAACTGGAGCGCGGGGCGGATCTCGCAGACGAAGTGCGCCGTCCTCGTCGCCCGCGTTCCAGAACTTGTGCGGCGTGCCCGCCGGCACGGTGACGCGGCTGCCGGGGCCGGCGACCAGCTTCTTGCCGGCCGACCTTGAAGCCGACGCTGCCGCGGAGGACCTGGAAGCGCTCCTCCTGGCGCGGGTGCACGTGCGCCGCGGCGACGAAGCCGTTCGGCTGGACGTAGGTCTCGATCACGACGGCCTCGCCGCCCGTCTCGGCGGAGGTCTGGCGGAAGACGATGCGCTCGCCGGTGACCGGGTTGTCGATGCTGTCGCCTGCGTGGATCATGGTGGTGCTCCTTTCGTCGGTGGGGACGCTGGGCACCATCGAGGGAGCCGCTTAAGATCCACTTGAGGTTCGCTTGGGAGGAGGGGGTCGAGCGATGGAATTCCGGCTGCTGGGGCCGGTCGAGGCGTGGCCGAGGGCGGCGCGGTCGCGCTCGGCGGCGCCGAAGCAGCGAGCGCTGCTCGCGGAGCTGCTCCTGCGGCGCGAGTTCGGTCGTCCCGCGCGAGCGGCTCGTCGACGCGCTCTGGGGCGAGGCGCCGCCGCGAGTCGCCGTCAGCTCGCTGCAGGTGTACGTCCACGGACTGCGCCGCGCGCTCGGCGCCGACCGCGATCGAGACGCACGGCAACGGCTACCGCGTGTCGGTCGAGCCGGACGAGCTCGACGTCGGCCCGCTTCGAGCGGCTCCTCGTCGCGAGGCGCGCGACGCGCTCGCCGCGGCGGCGCGCCGCGGACAGCGGACGAGGTCCTCGCGGCGGCGCTGGCGCTCTGGCGGGGCGCGCCGCTCGCCGACCTCGCGCGAGGAGCCGGTGCGCGCGGCGGCGGCCGCGGCTCGAGGAGCTGCGGCTGCAGCGCGCTCGAGCTCCGGGACGACGCGCGAGCTCGCGCTCGGCGCGCACCGGCGAGGTCGTGCCGGAGCTCGAGCAGCTCGATCGCGGCGGAGCCCTACCGCGAGCGGCTGCGGGAGCAGCTCGTGCTCGCGCTCTACCGCTCCGGCCGGCAGACGGAGGCGCTCGAGGCCTATCGCGCCGCGCGCGAGCTGCTCGTCGAGGAGCTCGGCGTCGAGCCCGGGCCGGCGCTGCAGGAGCTCGAGCGCGCGGATCCTCCGCCAGGACCCGGCGCTCGCGGCGCCGGAGGCGGCCGGCGCGCGCCGCGGCCGCGCCTGCCGGTGCCGCCGACGCCGCTCGTCGGCCGCCGGCTCGAGCTCGCCGCGGTCGAGGCGCTGCTGCGGCGCGAGGGCGTGCCGGCTCGTCACGCTCACCGGGCCGGGCGGCACGGGCAAGACGCGGCTCGCGCTCGCCGTCGCCGCGGAGCTCGCGCCGCGAGCTGCGCGACGGCGCCGTCTTCGTCGACCTCGTCGCAGTGCGCGACGCCGCGCTCTCGTGCCGGCGATCGCGCAGGCGCTCGGCGCTCGAGCGAGGACGACCGGTGGCGTCGAGCGCGCTCGCCAAGCTCCGCTCGCTGCTGCTCGTCCTCGACAACCTCGAGCAGCTCGCGCCGAGGCGGCGCCGCTCCGTCGCCGGGCTGCTGGCGCCGCGCCGCGGCTGCGCGTGCTCGCGACGAGCCGCGCGCCGCTGCGGCTCGCGCGGCGAGCACGAGTACCCGGTGCCGCCGCTCGCCGCCCGACGGCGAGCGCGAGCTCGAGGCGCTCGTCGCGAACGACGCGGTACGCTCTTCGCCGCGGCGGCGCGTCGCCGAGTTCGCGCTCGACCGAGGAGACGACGCCGCACGTCGCCGGCGATCTGCGCGCGGCTCGACGGGCTGCCGCTCGCGATCGAGCTGGCGGCGGCGCGCGCGAAGCTCGCTGCCGCCGGCCGAGGCGCTCGAGCGGCGGCTCGACGACGCGCTCGACCTGCTCGTCGGCGGCGCGCCGCGACCTGCCGGCGCGCCAGCGGACGCTGCGCGCGACGCTCGATTGGAGCTACGACGCTCCTGGACGAGAACGCGCAGACGCTGTTCGCGCGGCTCGCCGTCTTCGCCGGCGGCTTCGACGCTCGACGACCTCGAGTTCGTCGCCGGCTCCGGGGCGAGCGAGCCGCTCGCGGCGCTCGTCGAGGCGAGCCTCGTTCGCCGTCGCGGCGAACGCTTCACGCTACTCGAGACGATCCGCGAGTACGCGCTTGCACGGCTGGCCGAGCGCGGCGGCCTCGAGGACGCACGCCGCCGCCATCTCGCGCGCTACCTCGAGGTCGCGGAGACGGCGTGGGAGGGGATCCTCGCCGGCGGCGACGCGGAGGTCGAGGGGATGAGACTTCAGGACCTCGAGGCGGCCAACCTGCGTGCCGCGGCGGCGTTCGCAACGGAGAGCGGCGACGGTGAGGCGCTCGTTCGGCTGGCGGTCGCGCAACGCTGGTTCTGGATCGTGCGGGGCCGGTTTGCCGAGGCGCGGGCCACGTCCGACGCGGCGGTGGCGGCGGACGTCGGTCCGTTGTTGCACGCGGCAGCCCTGAACGCCGCGGCCACGTTCGCCAAGCATCAGGGCGAGATCGGCCGCGCGCGCGAGCAATGGAGCGACGCGCTTGCGATCTACCGCGCGCACGGCGACGACGGCGAGGCGGCACGGTGCGTCGCCGAGCTCGGCGGCGTCGCGGTCTCGGAGGGAGACCTCGAGACGGCGCACGCGCTCTACGAGGAGTGCGCGGTGCTGTTCCGCGAGCTCGGCAACCGCGCGCGGGAGGGCGTCGCGATCTCGAACCTGTCGGCGATCGCCGACCACCGCGGCGACCTCGAGGCGTCGGTCGTCTACGGGGAGCGTGCGATCGAGTTGCAACGTGAGCTCGACGATCGGCTGAACCTCGCCGTGTCGCTCGCGAACCTGGCGCCGACGCTGCTCCAGCTCGGTGAAGTCGAGCGCGGCCGGGAGCTGCTCCGCGAAGCGATCGCGATCGGGCAGGAGTACGGCTACACGCTCCTTCATTCGCACGCGCTCGCGGTGATCGCGGAGCTCGCGGCGATCGAAGGCGATGCCGCGCTGGCGGCGCGGTTCATCGGCGCGACCGAGTCCGCGTTCGCGGCGATCGGCGGCGAGGTGCCGGAAGGCGAGCGGCGTGCGTTCGTGCGCATCGCCGCCCGCCTCCGCGCGTCGGACGAGGAGATTGCAGGGTGGCGCGAGGAGGGACGCGGCTGGTCCCTCGAGGCGGCCCTCGACGCGGCGCAGCCGTTCCTGGCCTAGAGGCCCTCTTAGCCGACCAGCTCCTTGAACACGGGCTCGTCGCGGATCGCCTCGAGGTCGCTGTCGCCCTCGGCGTAGCCGCGGACGTTGTCCGGCGCGAGCTGCATTGCGCGGCCGAGGTGCGTGAGCGCCTTCTCCTTGCGGCCGGTGAGGCTGAAGATGCACGCAGCGTTGTAGTGGAGCATCGGCCAGGGAGCATCCTCGGGGAGGTCGGAGTCGAGGCGGTCGGCGACCTGCTCGTACTCACCTGCCTGGTAGAGCGGCTGGAGTGGAGCCCAGATCTCCCAGCCGTGCGACTCGTACGCCTTCCCGGGCACGCCGCCCATCGCGACGAGGATGGTGTTCGGCTCCTCGGCGAACGCGGTGCGCTTCACCTCGGGTTTCGCGTAGACGAACGTCCCGGGCGCAGCGTCAACCGTCTCGCCGTCGAGCTCGAAACGCGCGCGGCCGGAGTGGACGAAGTAGAGCTCTTCGTTGCCGTCGTCGGTCTCGTCGTGCTCGTTGATGATCCGGTCGCCGGCTTCCTTGCCGCTGAAGACGTTGAGCCCAAACGCTTCGATGCCGAAGTGGTGACGCACCGGGCGCCACGGCACGCGGCCGTCGCTGATCTCGTCGATGTCCTGCACCTGCGCAGTCGTCCACGCCGCCATGACCCCTCCTTGGTTGGTGTTGCGCCGATCCTAGGCGGTGCACTGCGAACCGGATTGCCTGAACCGCTCGTAGGGCACGGTGGAACCACCCGAGCCGCCAGGAGGTTCGACAGATCTCACGTAGGTTGCTGGCCCTCGCTCGGTTCAACACGCCGCCGACGCCGTCGACGACCTACTCGGTGGTGCAGGTGAAGCGCTGACGTGACAGCATCGCGCTGAATGGACGATCCGTCTCAGCATCATCTCTTGATCCGCATCTCGGGCCGCGAGCGTCCCGAGCAGATCGCGCTCACCGAGGGCGAGTCGGTCCGGGACGAGCTGGCGAGGTTCCTGAATCGGCAGGGGCCGTATGCCCAGATGTGGATCCGCCTCGCCTCGGGCGAATACGTCCGGTATGACGCGATCGAGTCGATCGCGCCACCGCCTCAGCGGGACTCCTGAGCAATCTGGTTGTCGGGCGAACGCCCGACAACCAGATTGCTGACTGCCGCGTCTCAGGCAGGCCGCGCCGAGCCCGGACGGCGCGTGCCGACGAACGTTGCGCCGGCGATCGCCAGCAACACACCGCCCGCGATCAGACCGCCGGTCACGTCCCGGGTGTCGATGCCCAGGAACTCGCCGCTCGATGAGCCGGCGGACACCTGCACCGACGGCGCGGCGCCCGTCGACTCCTCGGGGCCGATCTGCACGCCCGGCGTGTGGACGTTCGAGACGATCGCGCTGTCGGCCACTGCAGGCCGGGGCTCTGTGGACAGCTTGATCGACGCCGCGGTAGCCGTCGATTCCTCGGGGCCGATTTGCACCCCGGGGGTGTGCACGTTCGAGGCGACGCCGCTGTCGACCGCTGCCGGCTGCGGTTCCGTCGCGAGCTTGATCGACGCCGCGGAGGCCATCGTCGCCTCGCTCGCGATCGACGGCGCGGACGCCGTCGCTGTCACGTCACCCGTCTGCAAGCCGGGGGAGTGCACGTTTGAGGCGACCCCGTCGATCGAGGCGGCGGCCAGGTTCTCCACCGTCGCGATTGAGGCGGCGCCTGGGGTGTCCCCGATCGTGGGGGCGGCATTCGCGATCGTCGCGCCGGAGCCAAGGGCGCCGGCCAGAGCGACCGTGAGGACGAGTGCGCGCTCACGGAACCCATGTGCCTCGACGTCGTCGAGCAGCGACTGCAGCTCGTCGCGGTCGAAGGTGAGGACGATGTCGTCGCCGGTTGCGCGTGCGAAGAGCTTCTCGAGCTCGTCATGTGACCAGCTGATGCCGACCGTGCTCTGTTCCTCGCCGTGGCGGATGTCGAGGAAGAGCTCCGGCGAACGATCCGGATCCTGGAGCGCTCCTGCGATCTCCTCACGCGAGACGGTCGCGGTGACTGCGCGTGCCGCCGGAATCTCGTCGGCGACTTGTGCCGTGCCAAACGTTTCCACCTCAGACCTCCTCAATCGGCGTGGTGCCTTGTATCACTGCACACATGACCGCGCTCGGCCCCATCTTCTTCCATGCGGGCCGGCATTGCTAGCGTCGCGGGTCGGTGACAGACCTCGCCATCGACCTCCGCGGTGTCGTCAAGCGCTACGGCGCGATCACCGCTGTCGACGGCCTCGACCTCTCGGTCGAGGCGGGCACCTGCGTCGGCCTGCTCGGCCCGAACGGCGCCGGCAAATCGACGACGATGCGGATGCTGACCGGGCAGACGATCGCGGACGAGGGCGAGCTCGACGTGCTCGGCTTCACGATGCCCGGGGAGTCGAAGCAGGCGCGGGCGCAGCTCGGCGTCACGCCGCAGCTCGACAACCTCGACGTGACGCTGACGGTGGAGCAGAACCTGCTCGTCTTCACCTACCTCTATCGGGTGCCGCGGCGGGAGCGGAAGGACGCGATCGCGCGGGGGCTCGAGCTGGCGCGGCTCGAGGACCGGCGCGACACGCGCGTCGACAAGCTGTCCGGTGGCATGCGTCGGCGGCTCTTGATCGCGCGCGCGCTCGTCCACCGGCCGCGGCTCGTGCTGCTCGACGAGCCGACGGTCGGGCTCGATCCGCAGATCCGGCAGGAGCTGTGGGCGCTGATCGACCTGTTGCGCAGCGAGGGGACGACGATCCTCATGTCGACGCACTACATCGAGGAGGCGCAGCGCCTCGCCGACACGGTGCTGATCATGTCGCACGGGAAGGCGGTGGCGGCCGGCCCGCCCGCCGAGCTCGTCGCCGAGCATGCGGGGAGCGAGGTGCTCGAGGTGTACGGCGGGCCGTCGCGGCTCGCCGACGTGGAGCGGGAGGCCGCGTCGCGCGGGCTGAGCACACGGCGCACCGGAACGAGCATCGCCGTGCTGGGGACGACTGACGGTTTCGACGGCGACCGGCGACCGGCCAACCTCGAGGACGTGTTCGTGCTGCTGACCGGCGAGGAGATCGGCTGATGCGGCGCCGGCCGAACCGGTGTCAGACACCTTTGGTGTCTGACACCCTTGCGGGGTCTCGGTAGTGGCGGCCGCCGCGCGTCCCGAACGGCTCCATCGCTTCGAGCGGTCGGCGCTCGCCGGGGTGCTCGTGCGTGAGGTGGTGAACTTCTCGTCGTACTGGCGGTCGGCGACGTTCTCGTCGACGGTCGAGCCGACCATCTACCTGCTCGCGTTCGGGTTCGGGTTCGGCTCGCTCGTGTCGCGGGTCGGCGGCTACAGGTACGTCGAGTTCGTCGGCACGGGCACGGTCGCGACCGCGGTGCTCTTCTCGAGCGCGTTCCCGGCGATGTTTGGGACGTTCGTGAAGTACCAGTTCCAGCGCACCTACGACGCGATCCTCGCGGCACCGGTCGACACGGAGGAGCTCGTGACGGCCGAGGCGCTGTGGATCGCGACCAGGGCCGGTGTGTACGGCTGCGTGCCGATGATCGTCGCGATGTTCTTCGGGCTGGCGCCGCGGTGGGAGATGCTCGTGGTGCCGCTGATCGCGTGGCTCGCCGGCTTCGGCTGGGGCTGCTTCGGGATCATGGTCGCCGGCTTCGCGAAGTCGATCGAGAACTTCAGCTACATCGTCAGCGCGGTGCTGACACCGCTCTTCCTGGTCGCCGGCACGTTCTTCCCGCTGAACAGGCTGCCGCGGTGGGCGCAGGTGCTCGGCGAGGTGAACCCGCTGCACCACTGCGTGCAACTGGTGCGCGACTCGGCGTTCGGCGTGCTCGGCTGGGTCGATCTCCTGCGCGTCGGTGCCCTGCTGCTGTTCGGCCTCGGGATCTGGCGCCTCGCGATCTTCGCGATGCAGCGCAAGCTGATCGATTAGCCGAGCAGCTCCCTGACCCGCGGAACGACCTCGGTGCCGTAGAGCTCGATCGCCCGCAGGAGGTGCTCGTGCGGCAGGGCGCCGTTGCTGTACTTGAGGTCGAACCGGCCGAGGCCGAGCGCCTGCACGGTGCGGGCGATCTTTGCCGCGACCGTCTCCGGCGAACCGGCGTAGACGGCGCCGTGGGCGACCTCGGCGTCGAACTGCTGACGCGTCGCCGGCGGCCAGCCGCGCTCGCGGCCGATCCGGTCCCGCTGCGCCTTGAAGTACGGGAAGAGGAGCTCGCGCGCTTCCTCGTCGGTGTCGGCGACGAACCCGGGAGAGTGGACACCGATCGGCAGCTCGGGCTCGCCGAGCTCGGCGAGCGAGCGTCGATAGAGCTCGGCGTAGGGAACGAACCGAGCCGCGTCGCCGCCGATGATCGCGAGCATCAGCGGGAACCGGTAGCGCGCGGCTCTCAGCACGGATTCCGGCGAGCCGCCGACGCCGATCCAGGTCGTGATCGAACCGGAGGCGGTCTTCGGGTGGACGTCGGCGTTCTCGAGCGGCGCCCGCACGGTGCCTTCCCACGAGAACGGCTTCTCCTTGCGCACCGCGGCGAACAGGTCGAGCTTCTCCGTGAAGAGTCGCTCGTAGTCGCCGAGGTCGTAGCCGAAGAGCGGGAACGACTCGATGAACGAGCCGCGTCCGAGCGTGATCTCGGCGCGGCCGTTCGAGACGGCGTCGAGCGTCGCGAAGCGCTCGTAGACGCGGATCGGGTCGTCGGAGCTGAGGACGGTCACGGCCGTGCCGAGCTTCAGCCGCTCGGTCCGCGCGGCGATCGCGGCGAGCACGACCTCCGGAGCCGTGACCGCGAAGTCGTCGCGATGGTGCTCGCCGAGCCCGAACGCGTCGATGCCGACGCGGTCGGCGAGCACGGCTTCGTCGATCACGTTGCGGATCACCTCCGCGCTCGAGAGGCGCTTGCCATCGGCGTCGACGGTGACGTCGCCGAACGTGTCGAGCCCGAACTCGAGTGGCCGAGCCATGCCGAGAACCTAGCCGTGCGTATCCAGATGCCGGCACCGGACGTTTGTCTCCCTGTGGAAGGTTCGCAAGCACTCCAGCGCGCGCAGGCCGGTGGAAACCGGGCGGCCCGCACGCCCGGCTTCGAGTGGCTCGCCCGCTCCGGCTTCGCAGCGCGCGGCGTGATCTACGGCACGATCGGGATCCTCGCGATCAAGCTCGCACTGGGTCACGGCGGGAAGACGGTCAACCAGCAGGGCGCGCTCAGGACGATCGCGCACCAGCCGTTCGGCAAGGTGCTGCTGATCGTGGTCGCGGTCGGGCTCGGCGGGTACGCGCTCTGGCGGCTCGTCCGGGCTGCGCTCGGACACGGCCCCGAAGGGTCGGACCAGGGCTTCGAGCGCGTCGCCGCGCTCGGGAGCGGGATCGTCTACGCGGGTCTCTGCGTGATCGCCGTCTCGATCCTGCGCGGCTCCAGCGGCGGATCGGGCAGCCCCAAGTCGACGACTGCCGGCGTGCTGGGCTGGCCCGCCGGCCCCTGGCTGGTGGGAATCGCAGGCGTCGTGTTGATCGGGATCGGGCTCTTCCAGGGCTACCGCGGGCTCAGCCGGGACTTCCGCAAGGATTCGAAGACCGAGCAGATGAGCCGCGCGGTGCGGCGCTGGTTCGATTGGATCGGCACGATCGGTCATCTTGCCCGGATGGTCGTGTTCGGTCTCGTCGGCGTGTTCCTGATCAAGGCGGCGGTCGACTACAACCCGAGCAACGCGGTCGGGCTCGACGGAGCGCTGGCGAAGGTCGCCCACGCCTCCTACGGCCCGCTCGCGCTCGGCTGTGTCGCGGCCGGCTTGATCGCGTTCGGGCTCTACTCGTTGACCGACGCGCGCTACCGCCGCATCTAACCGTCGACGAAGAGGCCGCTGATCGGGCCGAGCGCACGACCGGACCGGCTCGACAGGTGCGGGAGCCGCACGAGACGGTGAGTGAGAGGGAGTCCTGCGTCCCGCCGCTCGAGCTGCTCGGCGGAGATCGGCTTCCAGAGCTCGTCGATCGCCTGGGTCGTGTCGGACGGGAGGTCGCTCGACGGTCGTTCGAGGTGCTCCGACCAGAGCCGAAGCCTGGTGGCGCGCGCGACCTCAGCGTCGTGCGTGACGACGTTCACCTCGGTGTCGTTGAAGAGCGAGTGCTCGTTGAGATTCGCCGAGCCCAGGGTCAGCCAGTTGTCGTCGACGATCCCGATCTTGGCGTGGACGTAGATCGGGTCGAAGAGGTTGCCGGAGCGTGCGTACAACGTGCAGGCGAGGAGGCGGCCGTTCTCGTCGTCGGCCTCGATCAGCTCGCCGAGCACGCCGCGCGTGTCGTCGCCGCCGGTATTCGGCTTCGCCGGCAGTACGAGCAGGAGCCTGAAGTCGGGCCGGGGAGGGCGGGCGAGCTTGTCGCGGAGAACGGCAGTGATCTCCGGCGACCAGAGGAACTGGTTCTCCAGATAGATCAACCGCTGCGCCGAACGAAGCGCCCTGCCGTAGGTCTCGAGGATCCCGAAATCGCCGCGCGGGATGCGCGTGTAGACCTTCTCCGGGACCGTGCGCACGACCTGCAGCTCCACGCCGCCGGCGTGTTCGCAAGGCTGCGACGGCGGCAGCGTCTCGCCGGTCGTCTCGTGCCACCGGGTGACGAAGTGGTCGGCGACGTCTTGCACCGCGGGGCCTTCGATCCGCGCACAAGCGTCGTGCCAGCCGGTCGTCCCGCGTGCGGGGTGGTCGTTGCTGTCGAAGCGATCGCCTGCCTCCGAGGTCAGGTCGATCCCGCCGACAAAAGCGATCCGGTCGTCGATCACGATCGTCTTCTCGTGGTGGCAGTGCAGCGGTCGTTCCTTGGCGTCGAGCGCGCAGCGGATGCGCGTGTGCGCCGTGAGCCCGTCACGCATCTTCCGCACGTCGCGGCGCGAAGGGCGAAAGAGAGGAAGTGGCGCACCCGCCCACACGAGCATGCGCACGTCGATGCGCTCGGCGAGGTCGGCGAGGAGGTTACGGAGAATCGTCGGCTCGCCGTCTCGCTCGAGCGCGAAGTCGGGCGTGAAGAACCAGCCGGTCAGGTGCACGTGCGACCGGGCGCCGCGAAGCGCCGCCGCGATCCGCGGCAATGCCTCTGCGCCGTCGACCAGGATCTCGAGGGCGTTTCCTTCACGGACCTCGGCGCTGCCCGCCCAGCCGCCGGCGGGCGGCTCGATCGCATGCTCCCAGCCGATCCGGCGAAGCCGGCGCCGGTGGTGGCTGCGGAACTGCGAGGTCAGCAGGTCGCCCGCCCAGGATGAGAGCGCTGTGGTGGCCGGCCGGTGCAACTCCAGACGCCTACCCGCGCTCGCGGTGCCGCTAACGCGCCACCGCGAGGCCAGACTGTTACCACTCCGCTGCGTCCGGGCACGGTAGGAAGTTGGTTGACTACCGAATCGTCCTCGTAGGACACCGCAGAAGGGGGAGATAGATGAATCGTGTTCTCGGTCGTCGCGGCCTGCTGGCGCTCGGCCTGCTCGCCGTGACCATCGCGCTCGCGGCGGGTGCCGCACTGTCCAAGTCGGCAGACGCCGGCGGCAAGTCGAGCGCTACGGCGCCGACGTCATGCGACCTCGGCGACAACATCTCGCACGTGATCAACATCGTCTTCGACAATGTCCACTTTGCACGTGACAACCCGAACGTCCCATCCGACCTCGAGCAGATGCCGCACCTGCTCAACTTCCTGAAAGAGAACGGCACCGTCTTCTCGAACTCGCACACGCCGCTGATCGCGCACACCGCCGACGACAGCCTGTCGATCTACACGGGCCTGTACGGCGACCGTCACGGTCAGCCCGTGACGAACTCCTACAAGACCTACAACCCCGACGGGTCGACCGACCCGGCGACCTCGTTCACGTACTGGACGTCGCCGGTCGTCGACACAACGAACCCACCGACCGCTGGGCACGACACGACGCCGTCGATGGTCTACTCGGACCACGTGCCGGCGACGATCGGCGACACGAGCAAGATCACGCCCGCGCCGTGGGTGCCGTTCACCCGCGCCGGCTGCACGGTCGGCGACTTCTCGACCGCGAACATGGTGCTCGAGAATCCCGCGGGCGATCTGCCGACGGTGTTCGGCGCGAACTCGCCCGAGGTCGACCAGTTCAACCAAAGCCCCGACCAGAGGTTCCACGACCCGGAGATCGCGGACTACATCGGCGAGGCGATCCACTGCGCCAAGGGCGATCCGCTTTGCGCGGACGCGCAGGCGGTCAAGTTCGGCCAGACGACGCCATCGGCGACGGCGGTCGACGACCTGCTGCCGACGGAGCCGGGCGGCTACGACGGCTACCAGGCATTGTTCGGCGCCAAGTACGTCCATCCGGAGATCGGCGCCGGCACGCCGAACTTCTTCCACAACGGCTACCAGGTGACGGACGCGGACGGGAATCTCGTCGACCTCGAACGGGAACAGGATCGAGGAGGCGTTCAGCCATGTGGCCGGGCTTCCCCGGGCTTCAACCCGACCGCCACCCAGAGCCTGGCCGTGATGGCGGACATGCAGGAGGCCGGCATCCCGGTCACCTACGGCTACATCTCCGACCTGCACGAGCACAAGTCGGACACGACAACCGGCTGCACGTCCGCCACGCCGGCGATCGCCGGCAGGCCGCTCGGCCCGGGCGACTCCTGCTACGTCACGAACGCCCAGCACTACGACCAGGCGTTCCAGACGTTCTTCGAGCGGCTCGCGGCGGACGACATCACGCCGGCCAACACGCTGTTCGTGATCAGCTCGGAGGAGAACGACCAGTTCGCGGGCGCGAACGTCGGCCGCGCGACCGAGCCGACTCCGAGCGGGCTGCGACGGCGTGACCACGCCGTGCAACTACGCCGCCGGGCCAGATCGGTGAGCTGCAGGCGAACATCAAGGGCTTGCTCTCCGGCACGGCATCGAGCAGCACGCAGTTCGACATCGAGCCACAGGGCGCGGCGATCTACGTCCACGGCCAGCCGGCCGCGAACGACCCGGCCGTCCGTCAACTCGAGCGCGACACGGCGGCGATGACCGGCGACGACCCCTACAGCGGCGTCAACAACGAGAAGATCACGAAGTATCAGGCGGGTGCGCTCGAGCAGCGCGTGCTCCACCTGCAAACCGCAGATCCGTTGCGCACGCCGACGTACACGCTGTTCCCGAAGGGCGGACTACTTCTTCTCGACCTTTGGAGCGAACGTCAGCATCAACAACGGCTTCGCCTACGACCACGGGTACTACAGCCCGAACATCGACATCACCTGGGTGGGAATGGCCGGTCCCGGCGTCGCCCACCACGGGGATGGGGTCGACGGGCCGCAGCCGGCGGACGGTAACCAGCCGAGCGATCCGGAGGCGACGAAGACCGTGCCAGAGGCGAGCGGGATCGGCACGTGGGTCGAGGAGACCGACATCAGGCCGACGATGCTGCAGCTGCTCGGCCTGACCGACGACTACCAGTCGGACGGGCACGTGATCACGCAGGCCCTGACGTCGGTGCCGGCCGCGCTCGCCGCGACTGCCGACCTGGCGAAGGGGTACGCCCAGATCAACTCGAGCGTCGGTCAGTTCGCAACCGACACGCTGATCGCCGAGTCGAAGGCGCTCGCCGGGGGCTCGGCCTCGGACGACTCCGCGTACGCAACGGAGCAAGCGACGCTCAAGCAACTCGCCGACGACCGCGATCAGGCGGCGGCGAAGATCAAGCAGACGCTCTCGGATGCCGCGGCGGGCCACATGCCGAACCACGGCGAGATCCAGAGCGGCCTCTCGCATGTGAAGGAGCTGCTGAAGCGGGCGCACACGCTCGCATCGCACTAGCTCGTTCGGGAGCGGCTGGGGGCGGACATCCCGCCTCCAGCCGCTCCGCGTGTTTGCGCGCCCAGGCGACGCGCGAGAGAATCAGGCTCCCGTCAATCTTCAGAGGAGTCCCCATGCCCCGCAGGCTCATTGCGCTCGTTGTCGTGGCGCTCGTCGCCGGGGTCGCGTCGCTCGCCGCGGCCGCGCCGACGAGCGGACCGCCGCCGCCGCCCGGAAACCCGGCCACGATCAACGCCTTCTGGCCGGACCTCAAGTCGCTCACCGGCAACAAGAGCTCGTTCGGGTCGATCGACGTCACCTACGACGTCGCCGCGCAGCGGCTCGCCTGGTCGATCGACTACATCAACACGACCGGGCCGGCGACCGACCTTCGCCTGCGCATGCGGCTGCGGCACGGCATCCTCTCACTCTCGCTCTGCAAGCCGGGCTGCGTCTCCAAGCAGCGGCAAGGGAAGCGCGGGCCGTACTTCCACATGGCGGGCGTGATCGTCCGGCCGCCGCGCGACTTGCTCCTGATGGCGACACAGCAGGCAGGTGCAGACCTGCTGTTGATGACGCAGCAATATCCGCGCGGCGAGCTTCGCTCCGTCAACGTCGCTCCGCAAGGGGTCCTGGGAGGTACTGGCGGACACTGCTGCTGAGATCGCTTGCGCGTCATGCAGCGCGCAGCTCCCGCACGACGCGAGATTCTGCCCGTCGTGCGGCGTTGCGCTCGCGGCCGCGCCGGCGTTCGAGGAACGTCGTACCGTCACCGTGCTCTTCGCCGACGTCGTCGGCTCGACTGCGACCGCCGAGAGACTCGATGTCGAGGACGTGAGGCTGCGGCTGCTCCGGTTCCACGGGGCGGTGCGGACCGCGATCGAGCAGCACGGCGGGGTGGTGGAGAAGTTCATCGGGGACGCAGTCGTCGGGCTCTTCGGCGCCGAGGAGGCACACGAGGACGATCCGGTGCGCGCGGTGCGCGCGGCGCTGACGGCCCGTGACGCGGTTACCGGGTTGAACGCAGACGAGCCGTGGCTCGACCTGCACGCGCGACTCGGGGTCTCGACGGGGGAGGCGCTCGTCGCGATCGGAGCCGGACAGCCGGGCTCCGAGGGTGTCGTCACCGGCGACGTCCTGAACACGACGGCGCGCATTCAGGCGGCGGCTCCCGTCGACGGCATCCTCGTCGGCCGGCGGACGTACGAGTCGGCGCGATCCGAGGTCGAGTTGCGCGCGCGAGGGCCGGTCCAGGCGAAAGGAAAGGGCGAGCCGGTCGAGGTGTGGGAGGCCGTGTCGGTGCTCGTCGCGCCGACGGTTCGTCCGGACGCGCCGTTCGTCGGGCGCGCCGCGGACCTGGAGCGGCTCGAGTCTGCGTGGCGCTCGATTCAGGGCGACCGCCGGGCGCGGGTCGTGACGCTGGCCGGGGCGGCCGGCGCCGGGAAGACGCGTCTCGTCAGGGAGCTGCTCGGGCGCCTCGGCGCAGAGGTCTTGCGCGGCCGCTGCCTCGCCTACGGCGAGGGGATCACCTACTGGCCGCTGGTCGAGGCGTTCGCCGGCGTGGAAGTCGAGGACGACGAGTCGGTGGCCCACGCGTTCGGCGCGCTCATGGGTGACGAGGCGATCACGCAGGGCGAGCTCCACTGGGGGATCCGCCGGGCGCTCGAGCTGCGGGCCGGCCGAGCGCCGACGGTGCTGGTGGTCGAGGACGTGCACTGGGCGGAGCCGACGCTGCTCGACCTGCTGGCGTCGTTCGCGGACGTCGACGCACCGCTGCTCGTCCTGGCGACGGCGCGGCCGGACGAGGCGGGCGATCTGCCGGGCGAGGTCTTCGCGCTGGCGCCGCTCGGCGACGGCGACGCGCTCGAGCTTGCGTTGCGGCTCCTCGGGCCGGACGCGCCGCCCGAGGTGCGGCGGGCGGTTGTTCGGCGCGCGGGTGGCAACCCGCTGTTCCTGGAGGAGACGGCCCGCGCAGTCGCGGACAAGGGCGACCTCGCCGGGCCGCTGCCGTCGGGCGTCGAAGCGTTGATCGGCGCCCGACTCGACCGCCTGTCGGTCGGTGCGCGGAGGCTGCTCGGGGCGGCGGCCGCGGTGGGGGCGGTGTTCTGGGAGGGCGCGCTCGCGCGGGTCGCGCCGGAGGAGACGGTGGCGGAGCTCGGGCGGCTGCTCGACGAGGGCTTCGTGCATCGGCGAACGACGTCGTCGCTCGGTGGGGAGCGCGAGCTCGCGTTCCATCACGAGCTGTATCGCGACGTCGCGTATGCGCGGCTGCCGCGTGGTGTCCGGGCGGAGATGCACATCGCAGCTGCGGACTGGATCGAGGAGCGGCCGAGCGCGTTGGAGCTGGTGGAGATCGTCGCGTCGCACCTCGAGCGTGCGTGTGGGCTGTTGCGCGAGTCGCGGCGGCCGCCGGTCGAGCCGCCGACGGAGCGGGCGGTGGCGGCGCTCGAGGCGTCAGCGACGAGGGCGGAGCTTCGCGAGGGGTTCGACGAGGCTGAGCGGTACCTCGCGCGCGCGCTCGATCTGTTAGCAGAGGAGTCGGCGCAGCGAGATGCGCTCAGTGTGCGGCGTGCGGGTCACGCGGTGTCGCTCGGCAGGCTGGATGAGGCAGTTGCGGCGCTCACGGCTCTGGTCGCCGACCCGGGGCTCGCCGCGCGGAGCCCGGACGAGCGTGCGCGGGCATTCGTCTGGCTCGCGAACGTGCACGGCAAACAAAGCCGCCCCGACGAGGCGCGTGCCTGCCTCGACGCCGCGATCACGAGCGACGGAGAGCTGCTCGCGCGCGCCGCGTACGAGCGGTCGGTGCTGATGTCGAGCTTCGAAGGCGAGATCGAGGAGGCGCTCGACGAGATCGCGCGCGGGCGGGAGCGCGCACGGGGAGCGGGAAACGACGGCCTGGCGCTCGAAGGACGGTTGCGCGCCGGGTTCCACCTGTTCGATCTCGGCCGGATGGACGAGGCGGAGGAGGAGCTTCGCGCAGTGATCGAGGGCGCGGAGGAGCTGGGGCGCACGCGCGACGCGTCGCGGGCGAGGATGGAGCTCGCGTTCGCGCGGCGGTTCCAGGGCGCGCCGGACGAAGCGGAAGAACTTGCGCGGCAGGCGCACGATCCGTTCTTGCGCACCTGCGACCGCTACTTCGTTGCGCAGAACCTGCGGCTTCTCTCGGAGCTCGCGTGGGACCGTGGCGAGGACCCGGCGGCAGTCTCGATCGCGCGTGAGGCGGTCGACGCAGCCGTCGCGCTCGGATCGCACACGCTCGTGCTGGAGGCACAGCTCGCACTGGTGGAGGCTCTGGTCGCGGGCGGTGCCGGCGAGGAGGCGTCGCCCGTGGCCGTGGCCGCACGCGAGTGGCTGCCCGAGGGTGACCGCGGTGCGCTGCTCCTCATCCTTCGGATGGACGCGTTGGTCGCTCTGGCCGACGGCGACGTGACGGCTGCGCAGCAGGTGTCCCGCCGCCGGGTGGAGATTGCCGACGAGCTCGGGCGGCTCCTCGATCGCGTGTCGTCGCGCGTCCATCTCGCAGACGTTCTCCGCCGGACCGACGATGACGGCGTCGCGGAGGTGCTCGCGGCCGCCCGGGCGCTCGCCGACGCCGCCGACGCGCCGTGGCTTGCGCGCGCGGTCGACGCGGCCGAGGGTGGTCGCGCGCGGATCCCGATCTAGTTCTCGATCGTGACGAGCGTGCCGATCGGCGTGTAGGGCCACACCTTCGCCGCCTCCGCGAGTGGCAGTTCGACGCAGCCGAGGCTCTGCGGCGTGCCGAACGACGCGCGGGTGAACGCATGCAGCGCCTCGCCGCCGTGGAAGTAGCTGATCCACTGGATGCCCGGGTCGTCGTAGTGGGTGCCGTTCGGGTTCGTTCCGCTCATGCGGCCGACCGGGATGTGCTCGAACACCGGCCAGGTGCCGAGCGGCGTCGGCGCCGCCGGCACGCCGGTGTTGCCCGGTGATGTCAGGACCACGTGGCCGCTGTGCCAGAGGGTGAGGAGCTGCGGAACGTTCCGGTGCACGTACACGTAGCTGTAGCCGCCGAGCTTGAGCTTGCCCGCGAGCGCGTCCGCGATCAGGGCGTGCCACACCTTCGGTCCGGCGATCGCGTCGACCGTCAACCGGTGGTCGTGCTGGAACATCATCACGGCGCCGCGGGTGATCGTGTTCGGCTCGCCGGGCTTCCAGAGCGCGGTGAGCTCGGGCGGCGTGTTTGGGTAGCGCCAGCTGAACGTGCCTGCCGGCGGAGCGGTTGCCGCCGCGAGCTCCGCGCGTTTCGTGAGCGCGACATCGTCCGCGGCGGACGACCACGTGACGGGCAGGTAGCCCAATTGGGCGAGCAGCTGCTGGAGCCGGAGGAAGGACGCGGGCGCGACGTGCCACGTCGTCCCGCCGAGCACGCGCACCGGCTTGGGGAAGCGGACGGTCTCGTCGGCGTCGAACGGCGCCCCGTCGCCGGTCGGGTGGAACTCGAGCGTGTGGCTGTCGGTCTGCACCCAGCTGCCTGATTGGCGGAGCGAGAGCCGCGGGTGATCTTTCCCCAGCACCGACGCGACGCTGCGCGAGAACGTCAGCCGCAACGGTGTCAGCGGGTCGAGCTGGGCGCCGGGCGCGGGATCCGCGATCGCGACCGGCTGATCGCTCCTCGGGAAGTAGCTGACGCGAACGGGTGCGCCGAGCTTCTCCCACGGGCGTGCGGCAGCGGAGACGTTCACGGTGCCGGCTGCTTTCTTCGTGGGGAGCTCGATTGTCGCGGACGCAGCGGTGACGCGTGTTCCGCCGATGGCGACGGTGCTGACCGCAGTGTCGAAGCGGATCCTCGGGTGCGCGCCGATGGGCCAGCGGTCGAGAATGTGCGCGACCGGGGTCTGCACGGTGAGGCGCTCGTTGCGTTCCTTCCCGAGTGCCCAGGCGGACCAGCCGGGACGCCGCACGACGACACGTACGGAGATCGTCTCGCCGGGCCCGAGTTGCTCGCGCGGCGTCAGGCGGCCGTGGCTCCGCGCGAGCGGGATCGCGGTCCCGTCGGGCGCAAAGGCGCGCACGCTCGCGATCCGGCCCGCGAAGAGCTGCAACCGCACCCGCGCGAGCGCGGAGTCATCCCCGGCAAGGCTCGCGCCCGACAGCAAGATCACGGCCGCCGCGAACGCCCCGGCGAGAACCACCACCAGCGCGACGACGACCCAGACCCCACGACGGGAACGCCTCTGATTGCTCCGGCGCACGACGCCGCCCAGGATAGGCGCAGTGCTGATTGTCAGCGCGCCGTGTCTGCGAGCGCTGTCGCGACGTCGCCGGCGAGCGAGACGATCAGGTCGTCATCTGTGACCAGCGAGATCGCGCGTGCTTCCGCGAGGGCAACGTAGGTCGCGTCGTAGGCAGTCAAGCCGCGACCCGTCCACGACGCGACGCGCGCGAGCTCCGGCTCTTCGAATTCAAAGCCGAGACCGTCGAGCGCAACAGCGAGCGCAACCAGCGCCTCCTCGCCCCAGTGCCAGCGGCGCCCTGCGACGTTGACGATCTCAAGGCCCAGCAGTGGCGGCGCGACGATGGCAAGCTGGCCGGCCTCGAAGGCTGCACGCAGCGCACGAGCGTGATCGAGATGTCTCTCCCCTTCGGCCCTGAACCACTTCAGAACAACCGAGGCATCGAGGACGAGCTCGGTCAACGAGCGTCGCGTTCCGCCCGGATGGCCTGCGTCGAGTCTTCTGCGGCACCGCCTGCGAAGAGTTCGTCGAGGCGTGCACGCGCACGTCGCGACGCGAGGGTCGCGCCCGGGCCTGTCGAGCGTGCCGCATCCCGTTCCGCCAACTCCGCGAGGTAGGCACTACGGGTCAGCCCGCGGGAGTTGGCGATCCGATCGACCCGGCGGAGAAGCGCGTCGTTCAAGGAAACGAGGACCTTGGCCACAAGGTCAGGATATCCGGGATATCCAGTTCGGTCAAGCCCAGCCTCCGCTCATCGACAACGCTATGGCCGACCCCTAGGCTGTCTCCGTGGGTTCCTGCGCGAGCTGCGGTGCTGAGAATCCGGCGGGGATGCGCTTCTGCGGCGACTGCGGCGGCCCGCTCGCCTCGGCGTGCCCGAGCTGCGGCGGCGAGAACCCGCCCGACAAGCGCTTCTGCGGCCACTGTGGCGTATCCCTCGACGCCGCCGCCGCGCCGGCGCCTGCCGCAACTCCGCGGGTCGGCGTCGAGCGCCGGCTCGTCACCGTGCTGTTCGCGGACCTCGTCGGCTTCACGGCCGCGTCCGAGAGTCGCGACGCGGAGGACACCCGGTTGCTGCTCTCGCGGTACTTCGAGACGTGCCAGCGCCTGATCTCGCGCTACGGCGGCACCGTCGAGAAGTTCATCGGCGATGCGGTGATGGCCGTCTGGGGCACGCCCGTCGCGAACGAGGACGACGCGGAGCGTGCGGTCCGGACGGCGCTCGACCTCGTCGCCGCGGTCGCGGAACTCGATCCGGGCCTGCACGCTCGCGCCGGTGTCCTGACGGGTGAGGCAGCGGTGACGCTCGGCGCGGCCGGGCAGGGGATGGTCGCGGGCGATCTCGTCAACACCGCTTCGCGGATCCAGTCCGCCGCCGAGCCGGGCACGGTTCTCGTCGGCGAGGTCACGAGACGCGCGACCGAGGCGGCGATCACCTACGAGGCAGCGGGCGAGCACGCTCTCAAGGGCAAGGTCGAGCAGATGCCGCTTCACCGCGCGCTGCGCGTGATCGCCGCGCGGGGCGGCGCGATGCGGTCGGCTGCGCTCGAGCCGCCGTTCGTCGGCCGCGATCGTGAGCTGCGCCTCGTCAAGGAGCTCTTCCACGCCTGCGGGGAGGAGAGAAAGGCGCAGCTCATCTCCGCTGTCGGGATCGCCGGCATCGGCAAGTCGAGGCTCGCCTGGGAGTTCGAGAAGTACATCGACGGGCTGGCCGACTTCTTCGCCTGGCACCGCGGCCGGTGCCTGGCCTACGGCGACGGCGTCGCGTACTGGGCGCTCGCCGAGATGGTGCGGATGCGCGCCGATATCCGCGAGGATGAGCCGCCGGAGCCGGCGCTGGCGAAGTTGCAGGCCGCCGTCGAGGAGAACGTGCCGGACCCGGACGAGCGAAGCTGGCTCGAGCCGCGTCTCGCGCATCTGCTGGGCCTCGCCGAGCGGACCGCACCGGACCGCGAGGACCTCTTCTCCGCCTGGCGGCTCTTCTTCGAGCGGATCGCCGACGAGCGGCCCGTGATTCTGGTGTTCGAGGACCTGCAGTGGGCCGACACGGGTCTGCTCGATTTCATCGAGTACCTGCTCGAATGGTCGCGGAACCATCCGATCTTCGTGCTGGCGCTGAGCCGCCCGGAGCTTGGCGAGCGGCGGCCGAGCTTCGGCTCGGCGGGCCGGAACCTGACCACGATCTCGCTCGAGCCGCTCTCCGCGGCGGCGATGGAGCGCCTCCTCGACGGCTTCGTCCCCGGCCTTCCGGTCGAGCTTCGCGCGCAGATCCTCTCGCGCGCCGAGGGTGTCCCGCTGTACGCGGTCGAGACGATCCGGATGCTGCTCGACCGCGGCCTGCTCGCGCGCGAGGGCGACGTCTACCGGCCGACGGGCGAGATCGAGTCGCTCGACGTGCCCGAGACCCTGCACGCGCTCGTCTCCGCGCGGCTCGACGGGCTCGAGCCGGACGAGCGCCGTCTCCTGCAGGACGCCTCAGTGCTCGGCAAGTCGTTCACGAAGGCGGGACTGGCTGCGCTCTCCGGGATGCAGGACGCGGACGTCGAGCGCCTCGTCACGTCGCTCGTGCGGAAGGAGGTGCTGTCCGTGCAGGTCGACCCGCGCTCGCCGGAGCGCGGGCAGTACAGCTTCCTCCAGGATCTCCTCAAGCGGGTCGCGTACGAGACGCTCGCGAAGCAGGAGCGGAAGGCGCGGCACCTCGCTGCCGCCGCTCATCTCGCCCACGCGTACGGCGCGGGCGAGCAGGAGATCGTCGAGGTGATCGCCGCCCACTACGTGGATGCCTATCGGGCGGCTCCGGACGCCGACGACGCGCCGGAGATCAAGGCTCTCGCACAGCAGATGCTCACTCGCGCCGGTGAGCGCGCCGCGTCGCTCGCGGCGAACGACGAGGCGGAGCACTACTTCCAGCGCGCGGCCGAGCTCAGCGACGAGGTCGCCGTGGAGGCCGGGCTACTCGAGCGCGCCGGCGCGACCGCCTGGAACTCCGGCCAGGTCGAGCGGGCACGGACGCATCTGGAGAGAGCGATCGAGCTCTTCGAGGCCGAGGGGCTGACGCACCCGGCCGCGCGGGTATCGGCGCGCCTTGGTGTTGTCGAGTGGCGGACGACGCAGCTCGACCAGGCGCTCGAGCGGATGGAGCGCGCGTTCGAGGTGTTGGCGGGGGACGAGCCCGACGAAGACCTGGCGACCCTCGCCGCGGAGCTCGGCCGCCTCCATTTCTTCCGCGGCGACCTCGAGCTGGCGGAGCGCCGAATCGAGACGGCCGTGCAGGTCGCGGAGTTCCTGTGGCTTCCGGAGGTGGTGTCGCAGGCGCTGAACACGCAGGGGCTGATCGCCAGCTGGGCCGGCCGCTCGGAGCAGTCGGTTGCGCTCCTGAAGCACGCGCTCGCGCTCGCCCTCGAGCACGACTTGGCGGCGGCGGCGCTGCGGGCCTACAACAACCTCGGCGATCTGCTCGACCGCCGCGACCGGCACGAGGAGGCGATCGAGATCCACGAGAGCGGGCTGGCGCTCGCCCAGAAGGCGGGTGACCGGATGCAGGGCTGGCGGCTCGCGGGCGAGCTCGCGTGGTGCCTGCAGCGCGTCGGCCGCTGGGACGAGGCGCTGTCGTACGCGAGCGGGATCCCATCCGAGCAGCGTCTCTGGACGTTATCGGAGCTGAACGCCGAGGTCGAGATCGCGGCCGCGCGCGGCGACCTCGCGCGGGCGCAGCAGGTCGTGGACGAGATGGCGCCGCTCGCCGAGTCGGTGGATGTGCAAGAGCGAGAGTCGTTGTTCACCGCGACGGCCGTATGCCGCCGCGCGTCCGGCCTCTACGACGAGGCGTACGCTGCGGCGCTGGAGACCCTCGCGCGCAGCGCGCAGTACGGCCTGGAGCTCTCGGTCGACGCGAAGGTCGCGTTCGGTGAGGGGTTGGAGTCCGCGCTCGCGCTCGGGCGGCTCGACCTCGTCGAGGAGTTGATCGCGCGGATCGAGGCGATTCCGCCGGGCGTCCGGCCGCCGTCCTTGCGAGCGCAGGCGGCACGGTTCCAGGCGCTCCTACGCGCGGCCCGGGGCGAGCACGCGACGGCCGAGCAGGGCTTCAAGACCGCTGAGGCGATCTTCCGTGAGCACAACCTCGTCTTCCCCCTTGCGATCACGCAGCTCGACCACGGCGAATGGCTCGTCGCGCAGGGTCGGCCCGAGGACGCCGAAGCGCTGCTGCGCGAGGCGCGCGAGACGTTCGAGCGGCTCGAAGCGGCGCCGTATCTCGCGCGCGCGAATGCCGTGGGCGCCGGCGTCGCCTCGGTCGGTTAGGGCGCTCGCCGCGAGGCGAGCGCCCAATCCGCGGTCGGGTCGTTACGCCGATCCCTTGACGATCGTCTCGATCGGGAAGAACTGCGGTGTCATCGGTGTATCGGCTCCGAGCTCGGCGGCGGCGGGGCCGATCTTGCTCTCCATGAACTGCTGGAACTGCTCCTGCGACTCCCAGATGTCGTAGATGTACCACCCGTCGGCGGTCGCACCCGCCGTGTGCACGATCAGCCCTTCGGGTGCCTGGTCTTCGCGCATCGGATAGGCCCCGAACATCTTCTCGGTCAGTCCTACGTACGCGTCCCTGGTGACGCCTTCTCCCATGAGCAGCATGCCGACAGCCATGTCTTGGTCCCTTTCGTTGGTTGGCCCTATCTTCGCGCTCTCGCGGCTACCTTGCTGGGATGGCTTCCCGCGACGACCTCCGGAACGTCGCGATCGTCGCGCACGTCGACCACGGCAAGACGACGCTCGTCGACGCGATGCTCTGGCAGTCCGGCTCGTTCCGCGAGAACCAGGACGTCGGCGAGCGCGTGATGGACTCGACCGATCTCGAGCGCGAGAAGGGGATCACGATCCTCGCCAAGAACACGGCGATCCAGCGCGGCGACGACGAAGATCAACATCGTCGACACGCCCGGCCACGCCGACTTCGGCGGCGAGGTCGAGCGCGGGCTGACGATGGTCGACGGCGTGCTGCTGCTCGTCGACGCGAGCGAGGGGCCGCTGCCGCAGACGCGGTTCGTGCTGCGCAAGGCGCTCGAGCTGAAGCTGCCGGTCGTGCTCGTCGTGAACAAGGTCGACCGGCCGCGACGCGCGGATCGACGGAGGTCGTGAACGAGGTGTACGAGCTGTTCCTCGACCTCGACGCGGACGAGTCGCAGATCGAGTTCCCGATCGTCTACGCGAACGCGCGCGCCGGTCACGCGGGCACTGACGCCCGACGAGCTCGCGCACGATCTCGGCGCCGCTGTTCGACGACGCTGCTCGAGCGCGATCCCGGCGCCGACGTACGACCCCGAGCATCCGCTGCAGGCGCTCGTCACGAACCTCGACGCGAGCCCGTACGTCGGCCGGCTCGCGCTGCTGCGCATCCGCCACGGCACGCTGCGCAAGGGCGCGCCGGATCGCGTGGTGCCGCGCCGACGGGACGATCGAGCCCGCGACGGTCACCGAGCTGTACATCACCGAGGCGCTCGACCGCGTGCCGGCCGACGAGGCGGGGCCGGGCGAGATCGTCGCGCTCGCCGGGCTGCCGGAGGTGACGATCGGCGAGACGATCGCCGACCCGGACGACCCGCGGCCGCTGCCGGTGACGACGGTCGACGAGCCGTCGCTGTCGGTGACGATCGGGATCAACACGAGCCCGCTCGCCGGCACCGAGGGCGACGCGGCTGACCGCGAGCCAGGTGAAGGAGCGGCTCGACGCGGAGCTCGTCGGCAACGTCTCGCTGCGCGTGCTCCCGACCTCGCGCCCGGACGCCTGGGAGGTGCAGGGCCGCGGCGAGCTGCAGCTCGCGGTGCTCGTCGAGCTGATGCGCCGCGAGGGCTTCGAGCTGACCGTCGGCAAGCCCGAGGTGCTGACGAAGGAGGTCGACGGCAAGCGGCACGAGCCGGTCGAGCGGGTCGCGATCGACATGCCGGAGGAGTACATCGGCGTCGTCACGCAGCTGCTCGCGCTGCGCAAGGGCCGGCTGCAGCAGATGGTCAACCACGGCACCGGCTGGGCGCGCATGGAGTACCTCGTGCCGGCGCGCGGGCTGATCGGCTTCCGCACGGAGTTCCTGACCGAGACGCGCGGCACCGGGATCCTCCACCACGTCTTCGAGGCGTGGGAGCCGTGGCACGGCGAGCTGCGCACGCGGCCGACCGGCAGCCTCGTCGCCGACCGGCGCGGCAGCGCGACCGGGTTCGCGATCGCGGCCCTGCAGGAGCGCGGCTCGCTGTTCGTCGCGCCCGGCGACGAGCTCTACGAGGGGATGATCGTCGGCGAGAACTCGCGCGACAACGACCTCGACGTGAACGCCGCGAAGCCGAAGAAGCTGACGAACATGCGCGCCGCGTCGGCCGACGATGCTCGTGCGCCTGATCCCGCCGCGGCCGCTGTCGCTCGAGCAGGCGCTCGAGTTCATCCGCGACGACGAGGCGGTCGAGGTGACGCCGCAGTCGATCCGGCTGCGCAAGGTCGAGCTGTCGGCGTCGAAGCGGCAGACGCATGGCGTCGCGCCGCAAGCGCGAACAGGCTCCGGTTTAACGCTTCCACTTTTGCGGCGTCCGTCTATGTAGCAACTAGATGGACGGCGGCATTCCATCGATTGGCGCGCTAGGAGCAGAGGGTTCCAGCGATGACGGCAGTCGGTGGAACCCGGATCGTGCGGTCTTCTGGCCGGGGGTTGCCACCGGTCGCGCCCGCTTGGCTCGATGAGCGCTCCATCTTCCGCTTCAGGATCGCCGATGGGTTTTCCGACGTCGTGCATCTGCGAGTTGGCAGCCTCGCGACCGCGGTTCCTGGCCAAGAACCGCAACCAAGCTTTGAGGGTGCTGCCTCCTGTTCGGAGGCAGCACCCTCACATTGCTACGGATAGATCCCGCGTGTGGTCGTCGCCTCGGCGACTCGCTGCACAGCGAGTCCGTACGCAGCGACCCGCATCGGCAACTTGCGCGCCTGGCTGACCTGCCATGTCTCGTCGAACGCGCGCGTGATGATCTCGTCGAGGCGCTCGTTGACCTCGGGCTCCTTCCAGAAGTACTGCTGGAGTCCCTGCACCCACTCGAAGTAGGAGACGACGACGCCGCCGGCGTTCGCCAGGATGTCGGGCAGGATCAAGACGCCGGCATCTTCGAGGATCGCGTCGGCGTCGGGGGTGACAGGGCCATTCGCGCCCTCGCAGATGATCGAGGCCTTGACGCGGTGCGCATTGTCGCCGTCGATCACCTGTTCCAACGCGCACGGTGCGAGCAGGTCGCACTCGAGCTCGAGTAGCTCGGCGGGACCGATCTCGTCGGCTCCGGTCAGGCCCCGCAGCGTCTTGTGCTCGCGCTTCCAGGCGAGCGCTGCAGGGACGTCGATGCCCTTCGGGTTGTGAAGGGCGACGGTGGAGTCGGAAAGCCCGATCACCTTCGACCCCTGCTCGTGCAGGAACACGGCCAGGTAGCTGCCGACGTTGCCGAATCCCTGGACGACACAGGTCAGGTCTTCGAAGCGACGGTCGAGCTTCTTCAGGGCCTCACGAATCGTGAACAGTGCCCCGCGTGACGTCGCCTCCTCACGTCCGAGGGAGCCGCCGATCGTCAGCGGCTTGCCGGTGACGACGCCGAGCACCGGGTAGCCCTTGTTCATCGAATAGGTGTCGAAGATCCAGGCCATCGTCTCCCCGTTCGTGTTCACGTCCGGTGCGGGGATGTCCATCTCCGGGCCGATCTCCCTGACGATCTCACTGGCGTAGCGGCGCGTCATCCGCTCGAGCTCGTCCCGCGACATGGACTTCGGATCGCAGGCGATCCCTCCTTTCGCGCCGCCGAACGGGATCCCGGTCAGCGCGCACTTCCAGGTCATCCACATGGCGAGTGCCTGCACCTCGTCGAGCGTGACGTCCGGGTGGTACCGGATGCCTCCCTTCGAGGGCCCACGCGCCATGTTGTGCTGCGCCCGGAAGCCGTCGAAGACTTGGATGCTTCCGTCATCCATCTTGGTGGGGACGGAGACGACGATCGACTTCTTGCATCGCTCGAGAACTCGTACCAATCCTTCGTCGATCCCGAAAATCTCGGCGACGCGGTGCAACTGCGCCTGCGCGACCCCGAACGGGTTCAGCTTCAGGTGCGACTCATGTTGGACTGTGGCCACAATCTTCTCCTTTCATCGCCATGCCGAGCGGGTAGCGCCCGCTCTTGCAGCTACAGAGACGGTGCGCGCTGCGCACCTCCCAGGCATCCGGGCCAACGCTGATCACCGGGCTGACGACTGGCCGGGACGTTCTCCAGCGCGAAGGCGTGTTCGCACTTGCGATCGCGTAGTTGGCCACAGGGGCCTGTGGGTTTCCCTGTTTCCTGTGGTCGGCGGATGGGTGATCCTGGCCAAGTCCGACCGAGGAAGGAGGGCGCGCAAGGAATGACCACCGAGACACTGGCGCCGCCGATCGAGTCCGTCACCCATCCGGAGACGGAGACGAGTTTGGCGCTCGAGTGTCGTGGTTTGCGCAAGCGCTTCGGCGAGCTGGAGGCGGTTCGCGGCGTGAGCTTCGAGATCGCGGAGGGGGAGACGTACGGGCTGCTCGGACCGAACGGCGCGGGGAAGACGACGACGATCTCCATCGTCTGCGGGTTGCTGGAGGCTGACGCGGGCGAGGTGGTCGTGGCCGGGCGGCGGCTGACCACCCACAGCGTCGGGGCGAAGGCGGTGATCGGCTACGTGCCGCAGGAGCTCGCGATCTATCCGGACTTGAGCGCGCGTGAGAACCTGCGCTTCTTCGCCCGTCTGTACGGGCTGAGCTCGAAGCAGGCCAACGCACGCGTCGACCAGGTGCTGGCCGTGGTCGGCCTGGCGGATCGGGCACGCGAGCCGACGAAGAACTTCTCGGGCGGGATGCAGCGGCGGCTGAACATCGGCATCGGCCTGCTGCACCGCCCGCGGCTGCTGGTGCTCGACGAGCCGACGGTGGGCGTCGACCCGCAGAGCCGAAACGCGATCCTCGAGAGCGTCGAGCAGCTCGCCGGCGAGGGGATGGCGGTGCTCTACACGACCCACTACATGGAAGAGGCGGAGCGGCTCTGCGACCGGGTCGGCATCATCGACCTCGGTGAGCTGAAGGCGGAGGGAACCCGCGCCGAGTTGGTTGCGCTCGTGGGCGAGCATGACCGCGTGCGGCTGGGCGGCGTCGGCGATGCGGATGCCGCCGCTGCGGCGGCGCGGACGCTGCCGGCCGTGCGGGCGGCGAGCGTCGAGGACGGTGGCGTGCAGTTGATCGTCGAGCAGGCGCGCAGGCTGCTGCCGAAGCTGCTGCAAACGATGGCCCCGACCGGCTTCGCCGTCGATGCGGTCGAGGTCGACGAACCCGACCTCGAGGCGGTGTTCCTGCACCTGACGGGCAAGGCGCTGCGGGACTAGGGGCGATGCGGGCGGCGTTGCTGATCGCGAGCAAGGATCTGCGGCAGCGGCTGCGTGACCGCTCGGCGCTGCTGGTCGCGATCGTGGTGCCGCTCGTCCTGGCCTCGATCTTCGGACTGATCTTCCACAACGTCACCGGCGGCAAGGTCACGTTCGCCTTCGGCGTCGTCGACCAGGACCACGGCGCGGCCGCGCAAGCGTTCGAGCAGCAAGTGCTGGCGCCGCTGCAACAGAGCGGCCTGATTCAGGTCCGGCGCGAGTCAAGTCTCGCCGCCGGCCGCGACGCGGTCGAACGGGGCAAGGTGGCCGCGACCTTCGTGCTACCGGCGGGGCTGACGGCGGCCTTCGACGCCGGCCGGCCGACGCAGCTGCGCGTGCTCGGCAGTGTCGACGCGACAATCGGCGCCCAGATCGCCGACTCGATCGCCCAGTCGTACGCCAGCCGGGCCGAGACGCTCGCGATCGCGGCCCGCGCGCTGCACGGTCGGCCGCCCGCCGCGTTTGCGGCCGCCGCCGCTCCGGTCGCACTCGCCGACGTGTCGACCGAGAACCGCCAGTTGAGCGCCGGCACGTTCTACGCCGCCGGCATGGCCGTGTTCTTCCTGTTCTTCACCGTCCAATTCGGGATCTCGAGCATCATCGACGAGCGCCGCGACGGCACCCTGGCGCGGATGCTGGCGGCACCGATTCGGCGCGGCGCCGTGCTCGGCGGCAAGCTGCTGACCAGCCTCATCCTCGGTGTGATCAGCATGGCGGTGCTCGCCCTGGCCACCCATTTCCTGCTACACGCGCACTGGGGCAACCCACTCGGGGTCGCGATCTTGATCTGCACCGGCGTGGTTGCGGCGACAGCGGTGATGGCGCTCGTGGCGACGTTCGCCCGCACGCCGGATCAAGCAGGCGCATGGCAGTCGATGGTCGCGCTCGTGCTCGGGATGCTCGGCGGCACCTTCTTTCCCGTCTCCCAGGCAGGCGGGCTGCTCGCGAAGCTCAGCTTGGCGACACCACAGGCCTGGTTCCTGCGCGGGATCGACAACCTCGGCGGCGGCGCCGGCGTGCATGTCGTCTTTGGTCCGGCGACTGCGATTCTCATCTTCGCAGCCGTCACTGGCAGCGCTGCCTTCCTGCGCGCAGGGAGGCTGAGCGGCCGATGACGAAGGTGCTCACGATCGCCGCCACCGACCTGCGCCGCCTGCTGCGCTGGCGGATGAACATCTTCTTCCTCTTCGTCTTGCCGATGCTGATCATCCTGCTGCTCGGCGCCGCCTTCGGCGGCTCCAGCCACGCCCAGATCGGCGTCGCCGCTCCGAACACGGCGCTCGCGCGCCAGTTCGTCGCCGACCTCCAGTCGCGTCCAGCGACGACCGTGCACCGGTACACCGACGTCCGAGCCATCCAGCGCGCCGTTTCGCGCGGCAACCTCGACGCCGGCCTCGTCCTACCGGGCGTCTACGACAGCCTGCTCCAGAGTGGCCAGAGCGTGACGCTCCGCTTCTTCGCCCGGCCCGACTCCGTCGCTCAACAACTGCGCACCACCATCCAGTCGGTCGCGGACCAGCAGAGCCGTGCGCTGGCCGTGGCACAGCTGCTCGTCCGCCGCCGACACATCCCCTTCCGGCAAGCGCTTGCACGCGCACGCGCAGCAGCAAGGGGAGCACCGGCGATAGACGTCATCCTGACCGCGCCCAGCGGCAGCCGCTACACCGGCACGACGGGGCGCTTCGAGAGCGGTGCGAGCACGCAGCTGCTGCTGTTCATCTTCCTCAACTCACTCAACGGCGCCATCTGGCTGATCGAGACGCGACGGCTCGGCATCGCGCGTCGCATCCTCTCGACCCCGACCTCTACGTCTGTCCTGGTGGCGGGCCAGGTGCTCGGCCGCTTCGCGATCGCGCTCGTGCAGGCGTTGATCATCATCCTCGGCTCGCTCCTCTTCTTCGGCGTCAACTGGGGCAACCCGCTCGGCACCACGGCGGTCGTGATCGCCTTCTGCCTGGTCTCAACCGGCGTCGCCGTCCTGCTCGGCAGCCTCTTCAGCAACGGCCAGCAGGCCGGCCCGGTCGCGATGCTGCTCGGCCTCGGCCTCGCCGCCCTCGGCGGCTCGATGGCACCACTCGAGGTCTTCCCCAAGACGGCACGCACGATCGCGCACATCACCCCGCACGCCTGGGCCAACGACGCCTTCTCCAAGCTGCTCAAACATGGCGGCAACCTCGTCACCGTCCTCCCGCAGGTCGGCGTCCTGTTCGCCGTCGCCGCCGCCACGCTCACCGTCGCGACCTGGCAACTGCGCCGCTCGCTCACAACCTAGCCGCCCCACCCAAGGAGTCACCGTGACAACGATCAAAGAAGCCGCAACCGAGTTCCTCAGCCACAAACGGATCGCCGTCACCGGCGTCTCGCGGACGCCCGGCAGCCACGGCAGCAACGCCGTCTACAAACGCCTGCGCGAGCGCGGCTACGACGTGTTCGCGGTCAATCCCAACGCCGACACCGTCGAGGGCGACCGTGCCTACCACGACCTGCATTCGATCCCTGACCGCGTCGACGCCGTCATCATCGGAACACGACCCGACCGCGCCGACGAAACGATGCGAGAGTGCGCCGAGCTCGGAATCAAGCACGTCTGGATGCACCGCGGGCCCGGCGCCGGCAGCGTCTCCGCAAGCGCGACCACATACGGCCGCGACCATGACATCACCGTCATCGACGGTGGCTGCCCCTGCATGTTCGGACCGACCGCAGATCGAGGCCACAAGGCAATGCGCGTCCTGTTCACACTCACGGGCAACGTCCCGAAGCACGTGTGAACTCGACGCCACGGTGAGCCACTACGTCCGAAGGCTCACTCAGCTTCAGGGTCGTTCGGGGCCGGGAGGCGACGGCAGCGTTCCCTCGTCCGGCGGCGGCGTCGGGAGTGTTCCCTCGTCCGGCGGTGGCGTCGGCGGTGTTCCTTCGTCCGGTGGTGGGGCCGGTTCCGGCACGAGCCCTGGGTCATCGATTCCTGTCATCTCTCTGTTGTACCGGTCATTTCGACCTCCCGTCAGCGGCGCTCTTTGCCCCGCGCTGAATCCCGGTTAGCTTCCGAGTTGGCTAGGAAACGGTTTACGGTCGCGGAAGGAGTGCCATGAACAAGGAGATCCTCTGTGCCTTCGGTGTCCACTGCGACGCGGTGGCAGGTTGGCTCGGCTCGTATGGCGGCGAGGATTCTCCATGCGACATCTCGCGCGGCGTGTTTGCCGCCGAGGTCGGGATGCCCCGGTTGCTGAAGCTGTTCGACAAGTACGGCCTGAAGAGCACCTGGTTCATCCCGGGTCACACCGCCGAGAGCTTCCCGCGAGAAACCGCGATGGTCGTCGACGCGGCGCACGAGATCGGCCTACACGGCTACTCGCACGAAAACCCACTCGCCATGACCGCCGACCAGGAACGCGCCGTCTTGGTCAAGAGCATCGAGGTGCTCGAGCGCGCGAGTGGCCGGCGCCCCACCGGCTACGTCGCGCCTTGGTGGGAGTTCTCCCAGGTCACGAACTCGCTGCTGCTCGAGCACGGCATCACCTACGACAACAGCCTGATGCACGACGACTTCCACCCCTACTACGTCCGCGTCGGCGACAGTTGGACGCCGATCGACTACTCGCAGCCCGCGGAGACATGGATGAAGCCGTTCGAGAAGGGCGAGGAGACCGACCTGATCGAGATCCCGGGCAGCTGGTACCTCGACGACCTGCCGCCGATGATGTTCATCAAGTCGTCGCCGAACAGCCATGGGTTCGTCAACCCGCGGCAACTCGAGGAGATCTGGCGCGACCAGTTCGACTACATCTACCGCGAGTACGACTACGCGGTCTTCCCGATCACGATCCATCCGGACGTCAGCGGGCGCCCACAGGTCCTGCTCATGCTCGAGCGGTTCATCGAGCACATCAACGCGCATCGACGGGGCGCGCTGGGTCACGTTCGACGAGATGGCCGGCGACTTCGCGCGACGCGTTCCTGCGCCGAGCCGCGCGCAACCGGGGAAAGATTCATGATCCGATCTCAGCAGTACCGGGCGACGATCGCGCCGGTGCCGGCATGGCCGGGATCGGCCGCGTAGCCGCCGGCCGTCTGGACGACGACGATGCCTACGATGTCACCCGAGATCGAGCTGCCCGATTGGACCGCCGACGAGGTGACGAGTGTGCCCATGTACGCGGGCGTCGTGGCGACGGGAGACGGGCTGTTGCCGGGGCCGGTCGACCACATGCCTCCGCAGGCCGGCGGCGTCGAGGTCGACGCGGCGGCGAAGCCCTTGAAGGCCGCCGGGGCGCCGCCGCCCGTGAGCGTGTTGACGCTCGACCACTGCGAGCTCCAGAAGGTGACGCTCGCCGGGCCTGCGTGCGCGACGGTGGTGTCGCCGAGCACGAATGCTCCGCGCGAGGGGAAAGCGAACACGATCGCCGTCTCTGCGTCCGACGACGGAAGGTAGTACGCGTCTCCGGCGAAGCGGGCGACAAGCGCTTCCGGTCCCAGCGCGACGGTGACCGCCGGCAGCGCGCACTGTCCGCTCCCCGTTGCGTCGGTGAGGGCGGTGCACGACTGGGCTGCCGCGCCCGCGCCGAGCGTCAGGGTCAGCGTGCGGCCCGCGATCGGCTTGACACCGTCCTCGAGCAGCTGGCCACTGAGCGTGACCGTCTGGCCTTGCAGAATCGCTGTCGGCCCGGTATAGGCCGTGGTCGTTTCTTCCTTCGTGACGACGAATGTGGCCGAGGCCGTGGCCGACGCGAACCCGGTGTCGCCTGCGAAGCCGGCCGAGGCGGTGTAGCTTCCCGCGGCTTCCTGCGGCGTGATCGAGCAGCTCGCTTCGCCGGCAGCGTCCGTCGTCGCTCGAGCAGGTTCCCGATCCCATCGTGAATCCGATCGTCTTGCCGGGGATCGGCGCGCCGCCGTTCGTGCGCACGAGCCGAGCGGAGAGCGTGGCCAGGTCGTCGAAGTCCGAGGTTGTCGCACCGTCGTACACGAGCGTGGTTGCAGCGCGGTCGACCGTCTCGTCGACGCTGCCGGTGCTGCCGTCGAAGTCGACGTCGTCGCTCGTATACACGGCGTTGATCGTGTGCGCGCCGACGTCGAGAGCGGACGTCGTGAGCGACGCTTGGCCCGATCCGTCGAGCGTTTGCGGCGTGCCGAGCGGAGCGCCGCCGTCCTCGAACTGGACGGTTCCCGTCGGCCGACCCGCACCGGGTGAGACGACAGACGTCGTCGAGGTGAACGTGACCGTGTCGCCGAACTCGGACGGATTCTTCGACGAACTGACGCTTGTCGAGGTCTGCGCTGGATCGACTTGCTGCTTCACAGGGATGATCCCGCTGAGCAGGAGTCCGGTCGAGCCCAGGACATCGGGGTTGTCGCTCGTGAACACGGCGATGATGGTGTGGGCTCCGACGTCGAGGTCGGAGGCGACGATCGACGCGCGCCCCCCGCTATCGAGCGTCTGCGCGGCGCCGTAGGCGTTGCCGTCCACCTTGAATTGGATGGTTCCCGACGGCGATTCTCCAGTGCTCCCGACTGTCGCGGTGAAGGTCACGTTCTGGCCGTGCACCGACGGGTTGACCGAGCTCGATATGACGGTCGCCGAGGCGGCCGCATTGACCGTCAGGGTGGTCGGGCCGCCGCCGCTCGAGAAATCCTCGGGGTCGCCCGAATAGAGAGCAGTGAAGATGTGGTCGCCACGGCCGAAGCTCCTCGTGATGGTCGCCGAGCTGTGATCCGTCGGGATGCATGCGTCGCAGAAGAACGAGCCGTCGAAGTCGGGCGTCAGCAGGAGCAGCCCGAGCGCGGTGTCGCCGTCGAAGAGCACGACACCGCCGAGCGGCGAGAACAGCGTCCCGGTCACCGTCACCTTCACGGTCACCGGCTGTCCGGCGGAGGCCGGGTTCGACGAGAAGCTGATCGACGTACTCGTTGGCCCGCCGGCCGCCGCCGCACCCGGTGCGTGCCAGGCAGCAACGACCAGCGTGAGCGCGATCCCTACCACCAGCCCCAGCTTCCGAACGGTGTTCATGTCCCGCACTGTGAACCGGCCGCGCATAGTTTCCGCATAGCCCGGTCGAGGGGCGCCGTCCGCTGAATATCGGAGGCAGGTGCATAGGATCTGCAAAGGCACGGTGTAGGGAGGGGGAGGTCGTGGAGTTCGGGGTGCTCGGCCCTTTGCGCGTCGCAAACAACGGGACGGACGTCAGGCTGACCGCGCGTCGACACAGGGCGCTCGTCGCGGACCTGCTTCTCCGCCGCGGACGCGCTGCGCCTGTTGACACGCTGGTCGCTTCGCTCTGGGGAGAAAACGCGCCCGCCTCGGCGGCAAGCCTGCTCCGGCTCTACGTGTCACAGGTTCGTCGCCTCTTGCCGCCGGAACGATTGACGCGTTCGCAAGGGGGATATGCGCTCGTCGTCGAACCAGGCGAGCTCGATCTCGACGTGTTTGAGCGCCTGCTCGCTCGCGGCGCGAAGGCATCGAGTGCCGACAACAACGAGCTCGCTGCAGCGCTGTACGGCGACGCGCTCGCGTTGTGGCGTGGATCGGCCCTTTCCGATCTCGTCGATGAGCCCTTTGCCTTTCTCGAAGCGGCACGTCTCGACGAGCTGCGGCTGCAGGCGCTCGAGCTGTGGGCCGCGGCGTCGCTCGAGGTGGGACGCGGTTCCGCAATTCTGGCCGAGTTGCAGCACGTGGTGGCCGAGCATCCTCTGCGAGAAGGACTGCGGCGTTTGTTGATGCTCGCGCTCTACCGAGACGATCGCCAGCCGGAGGCGCTGGCGGTCTACCGGGACGGGCGTCGGCACCTCGTCGACGAGCTCGGACTCGAGCCCTCGGAGGAGCTGCGCGAACTCGAACGGCGTATCCATCGACGTGACCCCACCCTGCGGATCGAGGTGAACCGTACGGGTTCGGCGGCGCCTCCAGTTCCGCGGCCGACGACGGTAACCGTCGGCCGAAAGGCCGAAATCGAGGATGTGCAACGCCGCCTCCTCGCCTCGCCGCAGTCACTCGTGACGCTCGTCGGACCGAGCGGGATCGGCAAGTCGCGGTTGGCGCTCGAGATCGCACGCTCGCTCGAAAGGTCGTTCGCGAACGGCGTCTTCTTCGTCGAGCTTGCATCGCTCACGGATCCGGAGCTCGTCCTGCCGACCATCGGCCGCGTGGTCGGGGCTCGCGAGCAGGGGGAGCGGTCGTGGCCGGGGGTGCTCGCGGAGACGATGGCGCCATTGCAGACACTGCTCGTCCTCGACAACTTCGAGCACCTCGTCGTGGCCGCACCGGCTGTCGCGGAGCTCGTGCGGGCCGCGCCGGAGCTCAAGGTCGTCGTGACGAGCACGACGGTGCTGAAAGTCAAAGGCGAAGTGGTTGTGACCGTCCCGCCCCTCGGTACGGACGAGGCACGGGAGCTCTTCATTCAGCAAGCCGCCGCCGCCGGCATCCCTTCGGCGACGATCAGCGCGTCCGATACGGCGATTGATGCGGTTTGTGCGCGCCTGGAAGGTTCACCGCTTGCGATCGAGCTCGCCGCACCGTGGCTGCGCACGCTTGCCCCGAACGACCTCTTGGCCCGGCTTGCCGACCGGCTGGCGCTCTCCGGGACGATGCGCGACGCGGCGGAGCGCCATCGCTCGCTGCGTGCCGCGATCGACTGGAGCTTCGAACTGCTCTCGCCGCGAGAGCGAGAGGTCTTCGTAGGGCTGGCGGTATTCGCCGGAGGCTTCGACCTCGACGCGTTCACAGCGGTTGTCGGGTCTCAGGCCGTGGACGTGCTCGCCTCGCTCGTCGACGCGAGTCTGGTTCATCCTTCCGATGGCCGCTACCTGCTCCTCGAGACTGTGCGCGAATACGCGCTCGAGAAGGTCGGCGACGATCAGTCGTGGTGGCGCCGTCACGCGTCGCATTTCACGAACGTCGCGGAAGCGGCCGAAGAGCATCTGTCCGGATCGGAACAGGTGCGTTGGCTCGCTCGGCTCGATCGCGAGCATGACAACTTTCGGGCTGCGCTGGATCACCTGGGCGAGATGGGCGAAGACGTCGGGGAGTTGCGGCTTGCAGCGGCGCTCGGCCGCTTCTGGTACCTACGCGGGCACATCGCCGAGGGCATGGCGCGCCTTGGACACGCGGTCGAGCGCAACCACAGCTTCGTCGACCCGCTGGCGGCGAAGGCACTGCGCGTGTGTTCGGCGCTGGCGCTGATTCGGGGTGACTATCAGCGTTCCCGAGAGCTCGCTGAGACGGCGCTGTCCCTGAACGAGAAGCTGGACGACGAGGAGGGTATTGCGCGAACGCTGAGCAACCTCGGCGCGATCCTTCACGCGCAAGGTGACTTGGTGCGCGCGGCGGAGATCCTCGATGAGTGCATCCGCCGCTGCGCGACGCTCGGCCAAGCACGCCTGCTCGCCCTCGCCGAGAACAACCGAGGCGACGTTGCGCTCAGCCAGGGGGATCTTCGAGTTGCATCCGTCCATTTCGAACGGAGCCTCGCCGTGATGCGCAACCTCGGAGATACGGCGAACATCGCGCGTGCCGTCTACAACGTTGGCGCTGCGGCGCTCGAAGAGCATGAGCTCGAGAAAGCCGCCGCATGCTTCGCTGAGAGCATCGACCTAGCCCAGGAGGTCGGCGAGCCGGAAGATCTCGCCTGGTGCATGATCGGCGTCGCCGCACTGGCTTGCGAGCGCGGGCGATTCGACGAAGCGGGTCAGCTTCTCGGGGCGATTGACGCGATGCTTGGCGCGATCGGCGCTGCAATGAAGCCCTTCGAGGAGCGTCTGTACTGGCGCACACGCACGGCCGTCGAGGAGGCTGCGCTATCCGCGCACGCCACCCGCCTCGGCGATGCGGCGGCTGTCGATCTCGCTCGAGCTCTCGTTGCGAGCGGGTAGCCCCGGCCGACCGCGCTTCGGTTGTGCTGGGCTATGCGGGCTCTATGCGCGCGCGCGCTTCGATCGCCTCAATGATGAAGTCGAAGATCGGAGGATCGATGAAGCGCGTATCTCGTCACACGGTTCGTGGAGCGGCGATCGTTGCATTGGTCGCTGGGGTCGCGGCTCTGACCCTGGCGGCAACAGGTTTTGCCTCGACCAGCGCGTGTTCCTTTTGCGGGAAGAACCTGATCCTCAATCCCGGCGCCGAAGCCGGCCATGGTGTGACTGCGATCGGGGCCTATGGAGCTGTGCCGCACTGGGTCAACACTCAGGGCCAGTTCAGCGCCGCCTCCTGGGGCAGCTTCCCGAACGGGTGGTTCTCCAAGCGGTCGAAAGGCCCCACGGCCCGGGGAAAGAACTACTTCTTTGGCGGGGTCACGACGGCAGCCACCGGCGTCAAGGCGACGATCGGAACCCAGACGATCAAGCTGCCAGGAGGAGCGGCTGGGCACAAGGCGACGCTTAGCGGCTGGCTCGGCAACTACAGCGCCAACACCACGCAGGTGCGTGCGCAGTTCACAAACGCCTCAGGCAAGACACTGTCGGCATTGAGGATCGGTCCGGACACCACGATTGCGAGCACTGACATGGCGTCGCGCGCCAGAAGCGGCAAGGTTCCCGCCGGCGCAACCGCCGTTGTCGTGGTCGTCACGTTCACGAATCCTCACGCGAACTACAACCTCGCCGGCGCAGACGACCTGTCGCTCGTTCTTAGCTGAGCAAGAGCTCCAGTTACAGACGACGTCGGTGGAGGCGATCTACCTCGGTTGCGGCTAGGTAGTGCGTCTCCACCGACGCGTGCTCGTGCTGCTATCCCGCGAGGCGCCGAAATAGCTCGCTCCACGCGGCGACGCCCGCGTCGAGGCGGCTGAGCCGGAAGAACTCGTTCGGCGCGTGCAGGTTCTCGTCTGCGGTCGAGAACGAGAAGAGCAAGGTCTTCAGGCCGAGGTGCCGCTCGAACAACACCGCGGCCGGGAGGGTGCCGCCGATCCGCACCAGCAACGCCTCCTCCTCGTAGAGGGTGCCCAGTGCACCGAGCGCGGCGACGACGGCCGGGTGGTCGCTCGCGATCGCGTACGCAGGCACCGCGCCGGGCTGCTGCACCACCGAGACGCGCACCCCCGCGGTGGCGAGCTCCGCGATGTGCGAGGCGATCGCGGCGAAGACGCGATCCGGATCCTGGTTCGGGACGAGCCGGCACGTGACGTGCGCGGTCGCCCTGCTCGGGATCACGGTGAACGCTCCGCCCCCGCGGAGCTCGTTCACTTCGAGCGTCGGCCGAGTCCAGAGACGCTCGAGGGTCGAGTACGACGGCTCGCCGTGCAAGAGCGGCGCGCCGGTCTCGCGCCGGTACATCTCGTCGTCGAACGCGATCCTCGACAGCGCGCCGCGATCGTCCGCCGACAACTCCACGACGTCGTCGTAGAAGCCGGGCACGGCGACCCGGCCGTCGGCATCGTGCAGCGACGCGACGATCTCCGCGAGCGCGTGATTCGGATTGAGCACCGCTCCACCGTGCCGGCCCGAATGCAAATCGGACGCCGGCCCGACGACCGCGACGTCGAGGCCGAGCAGCCCCTTCGCTGCGATCGCGATCGACGGCTCGCTCGCCCGCCACATCGCGCCGTCGGCCGACACGACCAGGTCGGCGGCGAGCTCGTCCCGGTGCTCGTCGAGGAAGCGCGGCAGGCTCGGGCTCCCGATCTCCTCCTCGCCCTCGAACAGGAACCGCAGGTTCACGCCTTCGCTCGCCCGAGACGCCTCGAGCGCGACAACGACCGGGCCTTTGTCGTCGGTCGCGCCACGACCGTAGAGGCGGCCGTCGCGGATGCTCGGCTCGAACGGCGGCGTCTGCCACGCCGCCTCGTCGCCCGGCGGCTGGACGTCGTAGTGCCCGTACACCAGCACGGTCGGTGCCTCGTCGGCGACGATCCGCTCGCCGAGCACGACCGGATGCCCGTCGCTCTCGACGACACGGCCGTTCGCGAACCCAAGCTGTGCAGCGACCCAGTCGGCCGCGTCGCGCATGTCGCCGGCCCGCGCCGGGTCGAGGCTGACGCTCGGAATCGCCACGAACTCGGCGAGTGCCGAGCGAAGGCGATGGGAGCTCCTTTCACGATGAGTCATGTGTCCTCGGGCCGCGCTGGACGCCGCGATGCTGCGTCCTCAGTCGCGCCGATAGTCACGACTATCGGCGACTCCCTGCGTCCTTGCCTCGCGACGTCCATCGCACCCCGAGAACGAAGCACATCATGAAAGGAGCTCCTAGAAAATTGAATGTCCGCCATCGATCGAGAGCACCTGGCCGGTCACCCATCCGGACTCGTCGGAGACGAAGAAGAGAACGCCGTTCGCGATGTCCTCAGGCGTTCCGAGCCGCCGGGTCGCGATCGCCTCGAGCAGGCGGCGCTGCCCGTCGGCGCCGTAGCTCTCCCACTGCGCGATCGACGTCGGATTCGACAGCACGAAGCCGGGGGCGATCGAGTTGACGGTGATCCCGAACGGCCCGAGCTCGTGCGCGGTCTGCCGCGTGAACCCGATCTGGCCCGCCTTCGCGCTCGCGTACGCCTGAATGCCCGTCAAGCTGACGCTCCGCCCGGCCCCCGACGAGATGTTGACGATCCGGCCGTACCGGCGCTCCTTCATCCCGGGCGCCACCGCGCGCGTGCAGACGAACGTGCTCGTCAGGTTCGCGTCGATCACAGCCCGCCAGTCCTCGTCCGAGACCTCTTCGAGCGGCCGGCCGACCTGGCCGGCGACCCCGCCCGCGTTGTTGACGAGGATGTCGATCCGGCCGATCTCGGCCACGAGCTTCGAGACCTGAGACTCGTCGCTGACGTCGACGGTGTCGCGGTCGTGCCCGTGCACGACGGCGCCGTGCGCCTCGAGTGCGGCAGCGATGCCGGCGCCGATCCCGTGGGCTGTGCCGGTGACGAGCGCGACCCGGCCGGTCAGGTCAGGCATCCCAACCGTCCTCGAGCAAGGCCCGGACCTCCTCGACGCCCGCCGCCCAGACCCGGAGGACGTCGGCCTCCGGCCGCTCGTAGGCGCCGCCGAGAGAGCCGTCGCCGAGCAGCTCGCGCACGTCGCGCGGATCGAGCTCGCGCATCCGCGAGACGTCCGCCATCGGCTTCGGCTCGGAGGGAAGCTCGACGCCATCGAGCCGCGTCCACGGGAAGTTCTCGAACCACGAGGCGTGCGTTGCGTCGGGGTCGATCTCGTTCACGACCGCACGCACCCGCTCGCCGGCCCACCAGTTGTGCCACCGCACCGCAGCATCGGTGCGGGTCTCCGCCCACGCCTCGACGGCGGCGCGGCCGCCCTCGTTGCCGCCATGCCCGTTCACGAACAGGAAGCGCCTGAACCCCTGCCCAGCGAGCGAGTCGAGCAGCTCGACGAGCAGGGCGGAGTACGTCTCGACCTGCACGGTCGGGCTGCCGGGGTACGCGGCGAAGTACGGCGTCAGCCCATACGGCAGCGACGGCAGCACGAGGACGCCGAGCGGGTCGGCCGCTTCGACCGAGACGCGTTCGGACAGGATCCGGTCGACGCCGAGTGACAGGTAGCCGTGCTGCTCGATCGAGCCGAGCGGGATCACCAGCCGGTCCTCGCGTTGCAGGTACTCCTCGACCTGCATCCAGTTGCAGTCCTCGATCCTCACGGCGCGATCCCTTCGTAGGCTTCGGCGACGGACAGGAGCACGGCGTCGTTTCCGGCGGCGGCGGCGAGCTGGAGCCCGGCCGGGAGCGAGCCGTCGGCGAGGCCGCACGGCAGCGAGATCGCGGGCAGCCCGGCGATGTTGTACGGGCCGGTGAACCGTCCCTCGACATCACCCTCCGGCGTGCCGAACGGCGGGTCCTCGGGCGGTGCCTCGTACGCGACCGTCGGCCCGGCCAGCACCGGAACGTCGGCGAAGACGCGTGCGAACGCAGCGGTGATCCGCTCCTTGTCGGCCAGCGCCGCGCGGTAGTCGTCGTCGGAGACGCGCGACCCGAGCTCGAGCAGTGCCCGCGTGCCGTCTCCGTAGCCGTCGCCCTCGAGCTCGAAGCGCTCGCGGTGCACCTCCCACGCCTCGCGGAGGGCGATCGCGCCGAGCGCGGCGTCCACAAGCTCGAGCTCCGGCAGGTCGACGTCGACGATCTCGAAGCCCGCCGCCGCGAGTGCCGCGATTGCCTCGTGCGTCCGCTCGCGGACGCCGGCCGTCAGGTCCGGATCGTCGAGCTGGCGACGCAGCGCCCCGATCCGCGCGGGCGGAGCCGCGTCGAGCGAAACGCGCGGCCAGCACCTCGAGCAGGCGGCGCGTCTGGGCGACGGTCGTCGTGAGCGTCCCGACGTGGTCGAGGCTGGATGAGAGCGGGAACACGCCGTCGACCGGGACGAGCCCGTAGGACGGCTTCAGCCCGACGATGCCGCAATAGGCGGCGGGGATCCGGATCGACCCGCCGGTGTCGGTTCCGAGCGCGTAGTCGACGACGCCGGCGGCGACGAGCGCTGCGGAGCCGGAACTCGACCCGCCCGAGGTGCGGCTCGGGTCGCGCGGGTTGTACGTCATCCCGTAGGCCGGGTTGACGCTCCCGGCCGCGTACTCGAGCAGGTTCGTCTTGCAGAGCAGGTCGGCGGCGGCGGCCCGTAGACGGCTGACGACGGTCGCGTCGCGCGCGGCCGCCGGAGGCACGGCGACGGTCGACGCATTCGTGGTGACGACGCCGGCGACGTCGATGTTGTCCTTGACCGCCACGGCGACGCCGTGCAACGGCCCGGTGGCAGCGCGTTCACCCGGTGCGAGCTCGGTGATCACCGCGTTGAGGGCCGGCGCGCGCGCCTGGAGTCGCTGGTAGGCGGCGAGCAGGTCGAGGTTCGCCACCTCGCACGTTCGGCGGCCCTCTTCGATCTCCGTGATCAGCTCGAGCGTCCGCAGCAGCAGTGGCCCCTCGATCGCCGTCAGCATCGACTTCTCGGTTCGCCGCTTGCGCACCATCAGGTCGCGGTAGATGCCGGAGTGCGTCTTGGCGGAGCGGCGGTTGAACTCGACGAGGCGGTCGATCGAGCCGTCCAGGTCGTCGGCGTCGAAGCCGTCGAACGGCTCGACCGGCACCGGCGCGGCCGCGAGCACCTCCTGCGCGAGCTGCACGAACACGCCGCGGTAGGAGCGCTCGGCCAGCGCATCCGCGATCGAGAGGTCGGAGACCGCGGTCGCGAACAGCATCGCGCCGTATGCCTCCTTCGCCCAGAGGAACCCGACGATGTTCGCGGTCTCCTTCGCGTCCGGCAGGTCGCGCACGAGTTGGTCGAGCCGCCCGCTCGGGCGGCCGTCGAGTTCGCCGACATAGAGCGCGCCGCGGCCCCCGACGAAGATGCGTCCCGGCTCGAGGTAGTCGGCGCCGAAGTTCACGAAGGCGCCCACCGTCCGCTCCGGCCCGACCCGGCCGGCGATCTGCGGCTCGTTGATCCCGTTCTGGAGCGAGACGACGAAGCCGTCGGGCGCGAGCCGCGGTGCTACCGCCGCGAGCGCTGCGTCCGTGTGCTGCGACTTGACCGCGAGCAACACAGCATGCAACTCGGCGGGGAGCTCCTCGGGCGACACGGCCTCCGCCGCGACGGTGAACGTCTCGACGGGTCCCTCGATCGTCAGCCCGCTCGAGTTGATCGCGGCGACGTGGTCGGGATCGGCGTCGCAGAAAAGCACCGAATGGCCGTCGCGCGCGAGGCGCGCGCCGATCGTCCCGCCGATCGCACCTGCGCCGACGACAACGTAGTAGGTCACGCGACATGCTCGAACGTCGCGACGATCTCTTGCAGCGCGCGCTCGAGGATCAAGCGGTCGGCTCGCTCCGCGGCCGCGCCGTCACCGAGCCGGACGGCCTCGTGCAGCGTCTCGTGCTGGACGATCGAGATCTCGGCGTACCGCGGCAGGCGGGCGAAGATGCTCCAGTAGCGAACGGCTTTCTTCCACGTCAGCTCGACGAGCTCACGCAGGGTCTCGTTCGGGCAATGGAGGACGAGCGTCCGGAAGTAGTGGACGTTGACGCTGAGGAACCGGGCCGGATTCGTCACGGCCCGTTCCATTCGGCGGCGCACGGCGTCGAGCTCGGCGAGGTCGTTGGGTGCGAGCGCCTCGACCGCGAGCCGTGTGCACACGGGCTCGAGCAGCATCCGGCAGGCGTAGAGCTCTTGAACGTCGGCGATTCCGACCTGCGCCACCTGGGCGCCGTAGCGCGGGACGATCTGCACGAGGCCCTCGCCCTCGAGGATGCGGAGCGCCTCGCGCACGGGCGATCGGCTGACTCCGGCCCGCCGAGCCACGTCGGTTTCGGTCAGGCGACGCCCCGGCGCCTCCTCGCCGCTGATGATCCGCTCCGCCAGCCAGTCCGCGACCGTCCGCGAGAGCAGCTTGTGCTCGGCCGGATGCGGCGGGTCCTGGTCGAGCGAGAGGGCGGGAGGTTCGATCATGCGTCAGCTGTGCTGTGTGTTGTATACAGAACCTCACCCGAGCTTCCCCGTTCGAAGGAGTGACCGTGAAGGTACGCAGCCCTCTCGTCCTGTTCCTGCTCCTCCTACTCGTCGGCGGCGCCGGTGCGGCCGCCGCACTCGCCGGCCACGACTCGCACCGCACGGCGGCGATGAAGCCGAAGCGCGGCGGCTCGATCACGTTCGCGCGCATCGAGGACTCCCAGTCGTTCGACAAGACGAACGTCTTCCAGAACGAGTCGATCTGGCTGGCCGAGCAGATCATGGAGCCGATCTACACCGTCTCCGCCGACGGCAAGGGAGTGAAGCCGTGGCTCGCCACGAGCTACAAGCAGTCGAACGGCGGCAAGACGTACACCTTCAAGCTCCGCCAGGGCGTCAAGTTCTCGAACGGCAAGACGATGACCTCGGCGGACGTCAAGTTCTCGATCGACGACGCACGCGCGCAGACGAAAGGGTGGGGCTACCTGGATGCGGCGATCAAGAACATCAAGGCGCCGAATCCGAGCACGGTCGTCTTCAACCTCAAGTTCAAGTGGGCGCCGTTCCTCGCCGACATCGCGCTGTTCGCGAACGGGATCATCCCGAACCACTTCGCGGGCCAGACGCGGACGGCGTTCTACAAGCACCCGATCGGCACCGGGCCCTTCATGTGGGACAAGCGCGTGGTCGGCCAGTCGGTCACCTTCAAGCGCAACCCCTTCTACTGGCAGAAGGGCAAGCCGTACCTCGACTCGGTCACGTGGAAGTTCGTTACCGACGAGAACACGCGCGAGCTGCAACTGCGTGGTAACCAGATCCAGGTCGACGAGTTTCCGCCGTTCAACTCGATCACCAAGCTGCAGCACACCTCCGGGGTGAAGATGACGTTGTTCCCGTCGACCCGCACGGACTATCTCGACATGAACGAGAAGTACGCGCCGCTGGCCGACGTGCACGTCCGTCGCGCGATCTCCTACGCGATCGACCGGCAGGCGATCGTCAAGTCGGTGCTGTTCGGCTTCGGCAAGCCCGCCAACTCGTTCCTGCCCCCGCAGGTGCCGTTCTACAGCAAGGCGAGCGGCGGCCTGCAGTTCAACATCGCCAAGGCGAAGGCCGAGATGGCCAAGTCGAAGTACCCGAAGGGCTTCAAGGTGTCGCTGCTCGTCGGCGCAGGTGCGCAGGTCGAGGCCGCGATGGGTCAGATCATGCAGAACCAGCTCAAGCAGCTCGGGATCAGCGTGACCTTCACGCAACAGGACACCTCGACGGAGTTCCAGAACATCCAGAAGCAGAACTACCAGCTCGGCTTCAGCTACTGGACAATGGACATCGCCGACCCCGACGAGCTCGTCTCGTTCGCGATCGATCCGAAGGGCGGCGGCGCGCACTCGTTCTACACCGACTACTCGAACCCGACGGTGATCGGCCTCTCCCACCAGGCGGAGCGGGAGACGAACATCGCGAAGCGGGCGAAGCTCTACACGAAGCTCCAGCAGATCGCTTCGCACGACGCGTTCCTCGGGTTCCTCTACTACTCGCCGTTCCGGTACGCGTACTCGAGCAAGCTCCACGGGTTCTTCGTGTACCCGCTCGGCAACTACCACCTCGAGGACGCCTGGCTCGGGTAGAGCTCAGGGAGATCTGGCAGTCTGACGAGGTGTCCGGCGCCCGGAGTGCCGGGCACCTCGTTCGATTCGCGGGCTGAGAGACACGAATGAACCTCAGTGGGTATGTCCTGCGGCGCCTGCTGCAGTTGGTGCCGATCACGCTTCGGCGTCACGATCCTCGTCTTCTTCCTGATCCACCTCGTGCCAGGCGATCCGGCGGCGACGATCCTCGGCAACCAGGCGACGCCGGCGCGGGTCGCCCTGCTCCACCATCAGTGGGGCCTCGACCGCCCCATCTGGGTCCAGTACGGGAAGTTCATGGGGCGAGTCGTGCACGGCAACCTCGGCGACTCGCTCTTCTACGGCGTCTCCGCCGGGCACCTCGTGCTGCAGCGGCTTCCGGTGACACTGTGGCTGATCGGCCTCGGGACGCTGCTGTCGGTGCTGATCGCGGTGCCGTTGGCGGCGATCGCCGCGACCAACCGCGACCGCGTGCCTGACCACGTCGTTCGCGCGGTGCCGCTCGTCGGCCTCGGCTTCCCGCCGTTCTGGGTGGGGATCGTGCTGCTGCTCGTCTTCGGGCTGCACCTCGGGCGCGCGTTCCCGGTCGGGGGCTACGGCAACGGGTTCGTCGGCCACCTGCACTCGATGTTCCTGCCGGCGCTGACGGTGGCGTTCGGGATCGCGCCGATCCTGATCCGCAGCCTGCGCGCCAGCCTGCTCGAGGTGCTCGAGTCGGAATACGTGACCACCGCGCGCTCCAAAGGCCTGCCGGAGTCGCGCGTGCTCGTGCGCCATGCGCTCCGCAACGCGGTCGTCTCGACCGTCTCGGTGCTCGGCGTGAACATCGGCTACCTCGTCGGCGGGACGCTCGTGATCGAGCAGGTCTACGCACTGCCGGGAATCGGCCAGCTGATGATCAACTCGATCTTCCAGCGCGACTTTCCCGTCGTGCAGGCCGTGACACTCGTGTTCTCGATCATGGTCGTGCTCGTCTACCTGCTCTCCGACGTCGCGCACGCACTGCTCGACCCACGTGTGAGGTTCGAGTGATGGCCGTCGCCGCCGAAGCCGTCGTCGAAGCGCAACTCATCGAGCATCGCCGCGGGTTCGCGGGGCGCTGGTACCGCACGCCGAGCTTCGTCGCAGGCGTGACGATCCTCGGCCTGATCGTGCTCGCCGCGATTGCTGCACCGCTGATCACCCAGCACGGGCCGACCAGCCAGGACCTGCTCCACACGCTGCAGGGCCCGTCCAGCTCGCACTGGCTCGGCACCGACGACCTCGGCCGCGACGTCTGGTCGCGGCTCGTCTACGGCGCGCGCACCGACCTCAAGGTCGCGTTCCTCGCCGTCCTGTTCCCGTTCACGATCGGCACGCTGATCGGGCTCGTCGCCGGCTACTACGGCGGCTGGGTCGACACGATCACCAACTGGTTCGTCAACGTCGTCGTCGCGTTCCCGTTCTACGTGCTGATCATCGCGCTCGTCTTCGCGCTCGGCTCCGGGACGCGAAACATCTACATCGCGATCACACTCGTCGGCTGGGTGTCGTACACGCGGATCATCCGCGGCGAGGTGCTGGTCGCGAAGCGGCGCGACTACGTCCTCGCGGCGAAGTCGGGCGGCCTCTCGGACGCGCGCATCCTCTTCCGTCACTTGCTCCCGAACGTGGTCACGCAGGCGATCGTCTTCGCCTGCTCGGACATCGTGCTCGACATCCTCGCGATCGTCACGCTCGGCTATCTGGGGCTCGGCGTGCAGCCGCCGAACCCGGACTGGGGGAGGATGATCGCCGACGGGCAAACGTTCCTGACGACGCACTGGGAGCTTTCGACCGTCCCCGGAATCGCCGTCGTCGTCACCGCGCTCGGCCTGTCGCTCCTCGCCGACGGGCTCGCCGACCTGCTCCGGCCCGAATGAGCCAGCCGCTGCTCCGCGTCCGGGACCTGCAGGTCGAGTTCAAGCTTGCGCGCGGCACGCTGCGTGCGGTCGACGGCGTGTCGTTCGACGTCCACCCGGGCGAGGCGCTCGGCCTCGTCGGTGAGTCCGGCTCGGGCAAGACGGTTGCGCTGCGCGCGCTCGTCGGCCTGCTTCCGCGGGCGGCGCGGATCACCGGCGGCACGGTCGAGATCGACGGTGTCGACCTCACCGCGGCGAGCGAGGACCGCCGGCGCGCGCTGCGCGGCACCACCGTGTCGATGATCTTCCAGGAGCCGATGACGGCGCTCAATCCCGTGATGCGGGTCGGCGAGCAGATCGCCGAGGTCCCGCTCGTCAAGCTGGGGCAGTCGCGGCGCGAGGCGAAGCAGCGCGCACTCGAGCTGATGCGCCTGGTCGGGATCCCGGATCCGGCGCGCCGCGCCGAGGCGTATCCGCACGAGCTGTCGGGAGGGATGCGACAGCGCGTCATGATCGCGATCGCGCTCTCCGGCGATCCGCGGCTGATCCTCTGCGACGAGCCGACGACGGCGCTCGACGTGACGATCCAGGATCAGATCCTGAAGCTGCTGCAGCAGCTGCAGCGCGAGCTCGACGTTGCGCTCGTGTTCGTGTCGCACGATCTCGCGGTGATAGCGCAGACGTGCCGTCGGCTCGCGGTGATGTACGCCGGCCAGATCGTCGAGACGGGCGCGGTGGCGGACGTCTTCCGCGAGCCGCGGCATCCGTACACGCTCGGCCTGCTGCGCTCGGTGCCCGACTTCGACGCGGTGCGGGAGACGCTCTCCTCGATTCCGGGCGCACCACCGGACCTCGCGTCGCCGCCGCGAGGCTGCCGCTTCCACCCGCGCTGCCCGTTCGTGCAGACGGACTGCCTCGAGGGCGAGATCCCGCTGCTCGACCTTGGCAGCGACCGTGCCGCCAGGTGCCTGCATCACGATCAGGTCGCCCTCGACGTGCGGCGCGAGCCGGTGATCGCGAATGGCTGAAACGCTGCTCGAGCTGCGCGGCTTGCACGTGCACTACGACCTGCGGGGCGGGATCGGCCGCCGCCTGCGCGGCCGGACACCGGAGATCCTGCGGGCGGTCGACGGCGTCGATCTGACGATCAGGCGCGGCGAGACACTCGGGCTCGTCGGCGAGTCGGGTTGCGGCAAGTCGACGCTCGGACGCGCGATCGTCGGGCTGTGCAGCCCGACCGCGGGAACTGTCAGCTACGGGGGAGAGACGCTGACCGCGAAACGCGAACGATCCCGGCGCCGACGCATCCAGATGGTGTTCCAGGATCCGTACTCGTCGCTGAATCCGCGCATGACGGTGCGGCAGACGCTGGCGGAGCTGCTGCGGGCACACGAGATGGTTCCGAAGCAGGCGATCGACGCGCGCTGCCGCGAGCTGCTCGACCTGGTCGGGCTCGGGTCGCGGGCGCTCGACGCGCATCCAAGACAGTTCTCGGGCGGCCAGCGTCAGCGGGTGGCGATTGCGCGCGCGCTGGCGCTCGAGCCGGAGCTCCTGATCGCCGACGAGCCGGTGTCGGCGCTCGACGTGTCGGTGCAGGCGACGGTGCTGAACCTGCTCGAGGAGCTGCGAGAGGAGCTGGGCCTCACCATGCTCTTGATCGCGCACAACATGGCGGTCGTACGGCATGTCGCCGACCGCGTCGCGGTGATGTACCTCGGACGGATCGTCGAGGAGGCGGCGACGGACGAGCTGTTCACGAACGCGCGGCACCCGTACACGCAGGGGTTGCTGCGCGCAGTGCCGCGACTCATTCCCGGCCGCGTGTCGGAGGGCGCGGGCGTCGCCGGGGATCCGCCGAGCCCCGTCGACCTGCCGACCGGTTGCAGGTTCCATCCGCGCTGCCCGATCGCACAGGAGCCGCTCTGCTCGACGGAGGATCCGGCGCTCGCCGGTGCGTCCGTCGCTGCTCACGTCGCGGCCTGCCACTTCGCGTGGACCGAGCGACCGCCGGCGCACGTTCCCGAGGTGATCGAGGAGGCGACCTGATCGAGCCGCTTGAGAACTGGCGCCTGGCAGCGCTCAGTAGCGTGCCGCGGTGATGATGCCTCCTGCGATACCGGCAGCGCCTGCCTGCCAGTGCGCCGTGACGCGCCGCCTTTCCCCGGCGGGAAGGCGGCAGGTTGCGGTGAACGCGGTCGGATGGACCTCGGTAACCACCCCGGTGCACAGCTCTGCGCTCGGGAGGTACTCCATCTGGAAGGAGGTCTCGAGCAGCTTGCTCGGGGCGACCAGGAGATCGGCACGCACGAGCACGTTCTGGCGGCCCTGACCCTGGCCGACTAGCGAAACGATTCCGCGGCTGACGCCATTTAGTTGGGTGACGTTACCTGTGAGCTGGTCGCTGAAGCTCGCAGCGTTCCACGGTCTGGGGCTAAACCGGAACGGGCCGAGCGCGAGCCAAATGACAAGGAGCATCGTGGGCGTCGCAGCCAGTCCCGCGAGCGGTGTCGCCGACCAGCCAAGTCTTGGTCTGAGAAAGCGGACTGCGGTGGTTGCGGCGACTGCTCCGACCGCGACGGCGTAAACGCTGAGCAACCAGGGTGAGCTTCGATCGGTGCCGCTCCCGATGCCGTGAACGGTCGCGGCGCTCCACACGAGGAAGTTGAGGTAGTGGGCACGGCGCCAGAATGTGTACTGCAGTCTTTGCCGGTAGTGATTGCTGACCGCCAGTGCGACGAGGAGTTCGGCGGCAACGACTCCGAGTCCAACCCAAAGCGGCCGGTAGCGGGAAGTGAACGGGACGATGAGCGAGGTCAGCGTGAACGGCAACCATGCGTCAACCGCGATGGTGACGACGTGGATCGTCACGAAGCTGCCGACGAGGATGCCCCCGAATCGGTGAACGTCCTCGAGCGCGAAGCGCGGCCAGCGCGCCAGCGGCTTCTTCGAGGCCATCGTCAGGCCGAGGAGCACGACGCCGCTCAGCAGCAGGTAGGCCGTAATCCCGGCTGCCCGGGCCGTGTACCAATCGACGGGACTCGACGTCAGATGCACGCTGCACCGTTCTCGAGCATGCGCGTCCAGCTGCGGTTGACCTCGATGACGCCGTCGATTGAGAGAAACCGCCCTGGCATGCCCCGCTCGTCGAGCCAAGCCGGACCGCGTGAGCTCTGCAGATAAGCAGCCTTCGCGGCGATGTCCGCTCCGACGCAGGTGCTTCCGCAGACAGTGACCTGCTGCCAAGGCGACTGTGAAGAGGCGCCCGTTCGCGGGTCGATGATGTGATGATGGATCGCCCCGCCGCGAGCCCATCGACGCCGGTCGGTGCCGCTTGTCGCGAGCCCTCCGCGCATTAGCTTCACAGCTCCGCCGCCCGGTAGCCCTACGACATGCGATCCGCGTACGGCCAGGTCGCCTCCGGCAGAGACGAACCCCTCCCCGTCCAGCAGCATGAGCGCGTCGTCCACCGTTCGTCCCTTCACAACGCCGTTCAGATCGAGCCTGACCGACTTCGGGGCCAACACGAAGCGTCCCGCCTGACTTACGCCGTGCTGCGCTGCTGGGTCGACCGTTCGCGTGATCTCCAGCCCGTCGGCAAGCATCTCGAAGTCGTCGTCGTAACCGGCGGCCTCGAGCTCGGCTCCGAACGTCGGGTCGACGAGTCCTCCGGTCTCGTGCGCAGCCTCGAGCGCGAGACTCAGCATCTCAGCAAAGACCCGCGAGACCCGGATTGGCTGTCCCGCTGCGGCGTTCACACGCGTGAGCTCGCTGTCGTCACGGAACCGGCTGAAGATGCGGTCTCGGGACTCGAATAGACGCTCGATCGCGGCCCGCGCAGACCTGCTGGCACCGGCGACGAGAATCTCGCATCCCATCGAACGAAAGGTGTGTTGCGCGACCATTCTCGATCAGGACGTGCTCGTTGTCGCGTCAGGCGGCGCCGTCGCCGGCGCGAGGATCCCCGCCTGCAACAGGTTCTGTCGCACGACTCGATACAGCGGAGGCGGAATCGAGAGCGACCGGACAGGATGCTTCGCATGGCCCGCGTACGTCACCCGTGCAAGCGCCGCCGACACGCCCACGCTCGCCAGTGCCGCGACCCCAATCCCTACCTTCGTGACAGAGGCACGACGACGAGCCGGTGCAAGCCGAGACGAGTCGGCCACCGCAGCCGCCTTCGCGGGCTGGGGAACCGACCTTGCCGCGAGTTGCCGCTTCTTCGCGCGAGCCCGCTTCGACCGGCTCATGGATGTTCCGAGCCTATGCAGCCCAGATGAGTACCTGATGAAGCCGCAGGATCCCTGGCCTGAGCCGCCCCGCCTCGCCTGCATGGATACGGCCGGGCCAATTCGCCGGCAGCGACACCCCGCCTAGTGCACCCCGACCTGGCGTGGCCGCAGAGGCCGCGTCAGGTCGGCATAGCGGGCGGCTGGCTCAGATCGGCTGAGTCAGGTTCTGCATCCGGCGCACTGTTCCCGCCGATCTTCTCCCGGAGCCCGCGAATCTTCTCCGCGCCCGCTTCGAGCCGTGAATCGGTGAGGTCGCCGGCGGCGATCAACTCGTACGTGGTCTTGCCGAGATCGCTGTACGCCTGGCTCAGCTCGCGCTTCGTCTGGACGTCGTCGACGCCCTCCTTCGCCTTGGCCGCCGCCTGCTCGGCCGCGGCCTTTGCCTTATCGAGAAATCCCACTGCTCGCCTCCTATTCGCCGAGGATGCCGCCGAGGATACCGCCGCCCGTCTCGTCCCCTCCGCCTCCGGCGGCGGCCAGGACGCGCCGCGCCGTTCGGGAGAACGGAAGCGTCTGCAGAGTCACATGGCCCGGCCCGGTCATGTGGACGAGAAACAGGCCCTCTCCGCCGAACAAGCTCTTGGCGATCCCGCCTTGCATCTTCACCTCGTACTTGACCGACGGCTCGATCATCACCATGCAACCCGTGTCGATGATCAACCGCTGCCCGGCAGCGAGATCGAAATCGAGAAAGTCACCGCCGCCGTGGAGCCAGACCGTGCCCTTCCCTCTCAACCGCTGCAGGAAGAAGCCTTCGCCACCGCCGCGAAACCCCATCCCGAGCTTTTGCGCGAAGGCGCTTTCGATCTCCACCTCTCCGTGGTGCCCGAGGTAGGCGTGTTTCTCGCAGATGATCTCGCCGTCGAGCTCGTGCTGGCGGATCGAGCCCGGAAACGGTCCGGTGATGCCGACAGCACCAGGGCCGTTCGCTCGATAGCGGGTGAGGAAGAGGCTCTCTCCCGCCAGCAGCTTTCGCTTGATCCCACCCATCAGGCCGCCCGGCATCTCCACGTCCATCGAGATGTCGCCCGACAGGAACATCATCGCGCCCGCTTCCGAAGTCAGCGTCTCGCCGCTCTGCAGAGCGACCACCACAGCGGGCGCTTGGCCGGCTCGGATCGTGGCTTCCATGGGTCGGGATGGTAGATCTCGCGCGACCTTCGCGCTGACCACAGGCCGGCGAACTGCCGACCGTCTCCGCGCCGATAATGAGCAGATGGTGTGGGTCGCCTCGATGCTGCTCTTCATCGTCCTGATCGGTGGGCTGGCAGCGCTCCTGATCTACCGGAGGTCACTCGAGGACGACGAGTCAGCAGCAGAGATGCAAGTGCCTGCGGAAGTGCTCATCGCGCGAGCCCGCGCGCACGACGCCGTGCGCGAGAATCGGACGCCAGGGGACGGGCCGCTCGAGTAGCGCGCACTCGACGGGTTCGGCAGTGAACTCAGGGGGTACGGTGAGAAGGTGGTCTGTTGTAACTCGGGCCGCTTGGCGGCCCTGATCACGGCCGTGGCTCTTGTCGCCGCTTCGCCCGGCGCGGGTGCGGTCGGTGTCGCTATTCGCGTGGCGCCGGCGGTCGGCGGGCCGAGAACGACGTTTGTGGTGTCGTTCGTCGCACCGACGCGGACCGGCGTGATCGGACCGATCCGCCTGCGTGACGAGCTCAGCATCGAAACGACCGGGGCCGGCGGCTGTCTCCATCGTGCGACGAGATTCGTGCCCGGCGCGCGGAGAGGTGAGGCGATGCATGTTCGTCTCGATCCGGTGGTGTTCGGAGGACGCTGGTGTGTGGGTGTGTTTCGGGGGCGACTGCTCGAGTTGCAGACGGCCGTTTGCCCTCCTCTCGCGCTCTGTCCGGCCAACGTTCGCATCCGGACGCTCGGTCGCTTTTCGCTGGCCGTCCGCCGTGCCGCCCCGGGTGGCGACGAGAGGCCGCCCGTGTTCGCCGGGCTCGAACGTGCTCTTGCCTGTACTCCCGGACCGCAGCGGCCCGGTGAAACGACGCCGTTCTCCCTGAGCTGGCAACGGGCGAGCGACAACAGGACACCCACCGCCGGAATCGTCTTCGACGTCTACCTCGCACGCCAGGCAGGAGGTGAGAACTTCTCGCGGCCGACCTGGACGACAGCCCCGGGCGTAACCCACTTTCGCACGCCCGGACTGCCGTCACACGCGAGCGCGTACTTCGTAGTGCGCGCCCGCGATGCGGCCGGAAACGAGGAGACCAACTCCCGCGAGGTCGCGGGCGTCGACCCCTGCCTCTGACGAGTGGCCGGTACCCTCGCCGGACCTGCCGCCCTGATGTTCATCCGATGCCGTTGATGCCACTGCCGAGCGAGCTCGATCAGCTGGTCGCCCAGGCGAACCCGGCCGTCGTCGGCACCGTACGTCCCGACACATCGCCGCACACCGCAGCCACCTGGTACGACTGGGAAGAGGGCCGCATTCTGCTCAACATGGACGAATCGCGCGCCCGGCTCCGTCACCTGCGCGAGAACCGACGCGTCTCGATCACGATCCTCGTCGACGGAGCTGCGGCCGATCAGGTGACGCTGTTCGGGCGCGTGGAGTCGATCGAGCCGGACGACGAGTTGCGCGACATCGATCGCTTGGCTCTTCGCTACACCGGGAAACCATTCGGCACGCGCGACCGCCGTCGCGTCAGCGCCTGGATGCGTCCCGAGCGATGGTCGTCGTGGCCGCTGCCGCTCGTAACGAAGTCGCCTCCGGCGTGATCGGATGGGGTGACAAGGCCGTGACTGAAGGAGCGACAAGACCATGAACCTGTCCGAGCGGCAACGCGACTTCTGCACGACGAGCGTCTGGGACTTCTCCGATCTGCGCGCTCTCTATGTGAACTGCACGCTGAAATCGTCTCCTTCCGTCTCGAACACGCAGGGGCTGATCGATCTCTCGATCGCGATCATGGAAGCCAACGGCGTTTCGGTCGACCGGTTCCGTGCCGTCGATCACGCGATTGCACCCGGTGTCTATCCGGACATGCGGGAACACGGCGCGGCAACCGATGCGTGGCCCGAGCTCTACGAGCGCGTGCAGGCGGCGGACATCCTGGTGCTCGGGTCGCCAATCTGGCTGGGCGAGAAGTCATCCGTTTGCACCCGGGTGATCGAGCGGATGTATGGCAACTCCTCGCAGCTGAACGAGCACGGTCAGTACGCCTACTACGGGAAGGTCGGCGGCTGCCTGATCACCGGGAACGAGGATGGCGTGAAGCACTGCGCGATGAACATCCTCTATTCGCTGCAGCACCTCGGGTACGTGATTCCGCCGCAGGCGGATGCGGGTTGGATCGGCGAGGCCGGCCCGGGGCCGTCGTACCTGGATGAAGGCTCGGGCGGCCCGGAAAACGACTTCACCAACCGGAACACGACCTTCATGACCTGGAATCTCCTCCACCTGGCGCGGCTGCTCAGGGACGCCGGCGGAATGCCCGCACACGGCAACCAGCGTGCACTCTGGGAAGCCGGCTGTCGCTTCGACTTCGCAAACCCGGAATACCGCTGACGGGGCCGGTGCGGATCAGGCTGCGGGTCTCGCCGGGCTCGAGCCGGACGGCAGTCCTCGGCCGCTATCTCGACGGGTGGAAGGTGAGCGTTGCGGCTGCGCCCGAGCGCGGTAAGGCGAATGAGGAGATCGTCCGCTTACTCGCGGATGTGCTCGCGCTCCCGAAGCGCCAGATCGCGATCGTTGGCGGCCGCTCGGCGCGAACGAAGATCGTCGAAGTCGACGGGCTCACGCTCGCTGCCGTAAACGAAGCGCTCGCTCGAGCGTGCGACGCGGCCGGCTAGCGGGCGCTCCGGCCGTTACAACAGGACGCCGGCTGGGTCTGAGCGAATGACTCCGGCCCAGCCGACGCCTGCTGCTTGGTAGGGAGTCCCGTTGGGCTGCGAGCACCACGGGACGCGGCGATTCTCTCCCATCTCAGCGACTAACGCGAGCGCAGGACGCGGCGAAGCACCTTGCCGTACTCGTCGAGGCCGTCGCGATACAGCCGCGCCTCGGGCCCGGCGGCGATGCCGACGCGCTCCGGTACGACACCCCAGACCGGAACGTTCTCGTCCTTCCACCAGTCGATCGTCTCCTGCAGGTCGTTCGTCCCCAGGCGTGCGGCTGTGATGACGATGCCGCGCGGCGTCCTCGACGGGATCAGACCCAGCGTGTAGGCGACGCGTCCGAACTCGACGCCGCCGGCGCGCGTCGGGATGACGACGACGTCGGCGGTCCCGATCGCCGCCTGCACGAGCCGCTCGTCTCCCGGCGGCAGATCGACGACCACCGTCCCGTCCTCGCCGGCCATCGCGCGCGCCAGCGTGCGCTCGGACGGTGCCTCGACCACGTCGACGCCCTCGATCGGCCGCTCCTCGAGCCACTCCGCCGCGGACGCCTGCCGGTCGGCGTCGACGACCACGACAGGAGCATGGCCGCGGGAGGCGGCGACGGCGGCGAGATACAGCGTGGTCGTCGTCTTGCCGACGCCGCCCTTGAGGTTCGTGACGACAATTCTCACCCGGCGACCGAGTCTAGTCAGCCGAGCTCGACCGACCGGCACCATGGGCAGGATGCGTGTTCCGCTGATCTGGCTCTGGCGGGTGCTGCTTGGCGGATTCGCGGTCGTGTATCTGCTGAGCTCGTCGCTTCAGCTGTGGCTGCCGCCGTTGCTGCCGTTTCTGGCCGCGGCCGCAGTCGAGGCGCAATTCTTCGTCTCCGGTGTTCGGAAGCACGCGCCGCGGGATGTTCAGGGCGATCGCGGGCCGCAGGCGAGCGACCTCGCGGACTTCGGCTGGGCGGGCCGGACCGTCGTCGTGCGCGGCGCCGAGGCGGAATTGGTGCTCCGGCCGGGCGAGCTCGGCGACGAGGAGATCGCGGAGTGGCTCGAGGCGCACGAAGCGGAGCTGGAGGAGCTGGGCCCGGGCCGTCACGAGCTGGCGCCGATCGAAGGGCCGGAGAGCCCCGTCGCGCTCCACGTTCCTCCCGCTGCGGCTCCGAGCCGCTCGCCTGCGCGGCGGCGGTTCCTCCAGGTGGCGGTCGTTCTCGTGTTGCTGTCCGGGCTCTTCCTGCTCGATCGTTCGCGGCCGACGTGGCAGAAGCTGCCTGCGCACGAGCGGGCGGCGACACTCGCGATCCTCGACCGACAGGCGGCGAGGATCGCCGGTCATCCGGCCCAGGTCATCTGCGACAACGGTCGGCACGTCGGCTACGTGCAAGATGCGGACGGCCTCGCCGAGGTCGGCGGGCGGCGCCTGTGGGTGACGCCAGGGATCTGTTACCGCCTGGCGAAGGTGAAACAGATGACCGCGTCGACCGAGACGGCGTCCGGGCACGCGATCGCCGTGCTCGCCCACGAGGCGTGGCACTTGCACGGCGAGCGGAGCGAGGCGATCGCGAATTGCTTCGCCTACCAGTCAGGCGTGCAGGTCGGGCGCGCGCTCGGCCTGAGCACAAAGACGGCGCGGCGGCTGATGCGCGAGCAGCTGGCCGACAACCCCGCCGACTTCGCCGGTGCGCCCGCGTACGTCGTTCCGGATGGCTGCCACCGCGGCGGGAGCCTCGACCTGAAGCTCGACGGCCCGCATTTTCCGTGACGACCAGTACCATCGAACCGATGACAACCGCTTCCGCGCCGACAACCGAGGCGTCCCTGCAGAAGATCCTCTCGCGCTACGCAACGCCGCGGCGGGGCCGGGCGGTCTCGAACCTCTTCACCTCGGTCGCCACGTATCTCGCACTTATCGGCGCCGCGTGTGTCGCACTCAGGTTCTCGGCGTGGCTTGCGGGCGCACTCTCGATCGTCGCAGCCGGGTTCCTCCTGCGCACGTTCATCGTCTTCCACGATTGCGCGCACGGGTCGTTCTTCAAGTCGAAGCGCACGAACGCGTTGCTCGGCGCGGCGCTCGGCGTCCTCGTCTACACCCCGTTTGCGGTGTGGCGGCGCGAGCACGCCATCCATCACGCCACCGCCGGCGACCTCGATCGCCGGGGCGTGGGGGACATCGAAACCATGACGGTCGAGGAGTACAACGCCTCGCCGTGGTGGAACCGCCTCCGCTACTGGCTCTTCCGGAACCCGTTCGTGATGTTCGGGCTCGGCCCGTTCTGGGTCGTCCTGCTCGGACCGCGGGCGATCTCGTGGTCGGCACCAAGGCGGCATCAGCGGAGCGTGCTCGGCACCGACCTCACCCTCGTCGTCATCATCGCCATGCTCTGCTGGCTGCTCGGCTGGCAGGGGTTCCTGATCGTGCAGCTGCCGGCGCTCCTCGTCAGCGGCAGCATCGGGATCTGGCTCTTCTACGTCCAACACCAGTTCGAGGACACCTACTGGCAGGCGGGCGAGACGTGGTCGTATGACGACGCCGCGCTCAAGGGCAGCTCCTACCTGCGCCTCCCGCGCGTCCTGCAGTGGATGACCGGGAACATCGGCCTGCATCACGTCCACCACCTGAGCGCGCGCATCCCGAACTACAACCTGCAGGCTGCGCACGACGAGAACGCCGCGCTGCACAGTGTCCCGACCATCTCGCTCGTCGACGGCCTGCGGGCGACGCGACTCAAGCTGTGGGACGAGCGGCAACGGAAGCTCGTCGGTTTCCGGGCCGCCCGCGCCACTCGCTAGCGCTCCACTCCGCCAGAAGGGGCCGAAGAACCACCCAACAGGGTCTGCAAATCGAGTATTTTGCGGCCGCTGTCGATATCGGGTTGTATGTCAGCCTCGATCGATCGGAAAGGGGAGATGGGTATGCGTCGGATCGTCTTCGTGGCGCTCGCGGTGACGGCGCTCGCCGTCGCTGTCGCGACGTCGGTCACTGCTGGGAATCTCAAGAATTACGAGGGAGCCTCGTGGTACGAGAAGTACCTTGCGGTCTCCGGGCAGCTCACGCCGACTCCGTGCGCTTCGAACACCGGCGACGTCGGCCAGTTGCCTCCGTTCGGCGCCTCGCCGGCAAACATCGATGCAGGTCACGAGTGTGGCTCCCAGAGCGAGACGTCGATCGCGATCGATCCGCATGACCCGTCCAACGTCATCGCCGGGTCGAACGAGATCCAGCGCCTGCCGATGCGGGCGCTGGCGTCGACTGACGGAGGCGCGACCTTCACCGGCGTCGACCTCCCGCTGCCGCCGCCGAGAACGCAGAAAGGCTTCGACTTCGGGTCCGACCCTGGCGTCGCGTTCGACTCGGACGGCACCGCGTACTACTCGTACATCGTCGTCTTCTTCTCCGCGGGCGGGTCGATCAACGGCACCGAGATGGCCGTCTCGCGCTCGACCGACCACGGGGCGACCTGGACCTCGACCTTCTTCAACCCGCAGACGGGGAACGCCCAGTTCAACGACAAGCCGATGATCACCGTCGACACGGGGACCGGAGTGAATCACCACTACAACCGTGTCTACGTCGCGTGGGACAACGCGACCGGCAGCTCGTCGTCGGAGAAGAACGGCAACAACGTCCTGTTGTCGTATTCCGACGACGGCGGCGTGACGTTCTCGGCTCCCGTCTCCGTGAGCGGGAACTTCACCGGCAAGACGGGCGGGATTGGAGCCGACCCGTACGTCGCCGGGGACGGGACCCTGCACGTCGCGTGGCAGGATTACGCGCACGGCCAGATCAGCGACTCCTCATGGAGCGACAGCACGCACAGCTTCTCGGCGCCGCACAAGATCGCAGACGTCGGTGGCTTCGAGTTCGATCCGGTTGCGCAGGCCAGCCGCGGGGCGCTCGTGTATCCCGCGTGCGGCGCGGCCGGCTCGACGCTGTACTGCTCGTACATGAACGACACCCCCGACGGTACGAAGGTGTACGTCGCGAAGTCGACCGACGGCGGCGCCACCTGGCCCAGCATCACGCAGATGCCGCCCGGCGGAGACCAGTTCAACCAGTGGCTCGCCGTCGACTCGGACGGCTCAGTCGACGTCGCGTACTACGACACGCACGAGAAAGACGCTCCGTCGACCGTGTACACGCTCGCGCGCTCGACGAACGGGACGAGCTACACCGCTCAGCCGGTCGCGAACGCGCCCACCGACGAGACCGGCGGTGTCGGCGTGAACCTCGGCAACCAGACCGGCGACTACGAAGGGGTCGCCGCCTTCGGCGGCGTCGTTCGCCCGGTCTGGACGGACCGCCGCCAAGCGGTGATCGACCTGGGCCTCCGCGAGGAGGTCTTCACGGCCGCGTTGACGTTCCCGTAGGACAGGAAGTCGATCCGGGGGCTCGTTCGGGAGCCCCCGGATCACGCTTCGGCTAGCGCCGCCTGCGCCGCGCGCGGTGCGGCTGGCCCTGGCGCGCCGGCCTCGCGGGAGCCATGCCGGCTTCCGTGAACCGCTCGCCGTGACCGAGCCTCGAGGCGAGCCGGCTGACGTCCGCCTGCTGCTCGGGCAGCACGAACGTGATCCCGGTGCCGTCGCGACCGGCGCGGCCCGTGCGGCCGATGCGGTGCACGTAGTCGTCGCCGCTGTGGGGCGGGTCGAAGTTGATCACGTGGGTGATGTCGTCGACGTCGAGCCCACGGGCGGCGACGTCCGTCGCGACGAGCGTCGGCACTCTCCCCGAGGTGAAGCGGGCGAGGGCGCGCTCGCGCTGGTTCTGCGAAAGGTTCCCGTGCATCGCGACGGCGCGGATCTCGGCATGGCCCAGCTTCTTGACGAGCTTGTCTGCGCCGTGCTTGGTGCGGACGAAGACGAGCGTGCGGCCGCCTTCGTTCAGGTGCTCGATCAAACGGTCGAGCTTCGAGGCGACAGTCACCGGCACGAAGGTGTGCTCGATCCGGCCCTGCTCGCGCTCGGGCGGCGCCGTCGCTGCGAACCGAGACGCATCGCTCGCGTAGCTCGCAGCGAGCTCCGCGACGGGGCCTTCGAGCGTTGCCGAGAAGAGCATCGTCTGGCGGTTGGCCGGAACGGTGCGGAGGATCCGGTCGACCTGCGGCTTGAAGCCCATGTCGAGCATCCGGTCCGCTTCGTCGAGGACGAGCACCCGCACGTGGCGGAGATCGAGCATCCGACGCTCGAGCAGGTCATTCATGCGACCCGGTGTGGCGATCACGATGTTGGCGCTGCGCGCCGCGCGCGCCTGCGACCCGACGGACGCGCCGCCGTAGACCGTTGCGACGCGGAGTCGCTTCGCCTCCGCAAGGGGGCGGAGGTCTGCGGCGACCTGCAGTGCGAGCTCGCGCGTCGGGACGAGCACGAGCGCCGCGGGGCGGCCGCTCGCGCCGTCGGTGCGCTCGACGAGCGGGATGCCGAAGGCGAGTGTCTTGCCCGAGCCGGTCGGCGACTGGGCGAGGATGTCGAGCCCCGCGAGGGCATCGGGCAAGACGTACTGCTGGATTGCGAATGGGCTGTGAATCGCCCGCGCCGCGAGAGCGCGAACGACGGGCGCGCTGACGCCGAGCGCCTGGAAAGACTTGGTCATGCTGTTGTAACTCCTTTGAATCAGGGTCGAGATGCAGAAACTCGAACGCCCTGAAAAGGAGAAACGAGAAGCCAGATCTCACGGCCACCAAACGCGACCGTGTTGCCAAGGTAGCAGCCGCAGTGAAGGTGGCCGTGCGATGATCGCGCCGTGAACGCGAACAGCCTGCGTGACATCGAGATCTTCCAGCACCTCTCGAAGAGCGAGTTGCAGCGGCTTGCCGGCTGGCTGCAGGTGCAATCGGTGCCGACGGGGTACCAGCTCGCCCGCGAAGGGACCTTCGCCCACGAGTTCTTCCTGATCGAGGACGGAGAGGCTGCGGTCGTACAGGACGGAGAGCATGTCGCATCGCTCGGCCCGGGCGACTTCTTCGCTGAGATCGGGCTCCTCGAAACGCAGCGCCGAACGGCATCGGTCGTCGCCACCACGCCGATGGAGGTGATCGTGATGTTCCAGCCCGAGTTCGAGCAGATGACGAAAGGGCTGCCGACCGTCGCCGACCAGGTGCGAACCGCGATCCGCTCACGCCTCGCGAATTGACCGCTTAAAGCGAGACGCTCGGCTCTGGAGGGCAAGCTTCCTTTGCTTCCGTCCGACGTTAACTAAGGCAAATGGCTTATCCTTAGGTTCGTGCCTGTGAGGCAAAGGATGGTGAGCTAGCTAGTGGCCCCTGCCGCAAAGAGCCCCGGGGTAAGCGATCGCGCGGGCACCTTCCGGCGCGTGAGCGCCGCCGGCGAGGAGTTCTTCAGCTTCCATCCGAAGCCGCTTCCGCCGAGTCCTCCCCTCCAGATCGATCCGGATTCGCAGGAGCTGCTGGATTCGGCGAACCAGGCCCTCGGTCGGCTTGACGGGATCACGCTGCTTCTGCCAGATCCTGATCAGTTTCTCTATTCCTACATCCGCAAGGAGGCTGTGCTCTCGTCCCAGATCGAAGGCACGCAGTCGTCGCTCTCGGATCTTCTGCTCTTCGAGCACGACGAGGCGCCGGGCGTGCCTGCGGCGGACACCCGCGAGACCTTCAACTACATCCGGGCGATGAACCATGGCATCGCGCGCCTGCAGGGCGGGTTCCCGCTCAGCCTTCGGCTTTTCAAGGAGGTCCATGCGCTGCTCCTCGAGTCGGGCCGGGGAGCGGAGCGGGCGCCTGGCGAGTTCCGATCGTCTCAGAACTGGATCGGCGGTACCCGTCCGGGGAACGCGCGCTACATACCACCGCCGGCGCACGAGGTGATGCCCGCGATGGGAGCCCTCGAAAAGTTCCTCCACAACGACCCGGTGAAGACACCGATCCTCGTCAAGGCGGCTCTCGCGCATGCGCAGTTCGAGACCGTTCACCCGTTTCTCGACGGCAACGGGCGGGTTGGTCGGCTCTTGATCACGCTTCTCTTGTGCGCAGAAGATCAGCAGGTCATGTCTCGACCACTTCTCTACCTCAGCCTCTATCTGAAGCGCAACAGAGACGATTACTACACGTATCTGCAACGAATCCGAACGCACGGAGAGTGGGAGAAGTGGCTGCGCTTTTTCCTCGAAGGGGTCAATGAGGTCGCAGGCTCGGCGACCGACACGACGCGGCGACTTCTAGCGCTTATCGACACGGACCGGCAGGCAATCCATGCTCTTGGCCGAGCGAGTGGGTCGGCTCTCCGATTGCACGAGGTCGCGATCCGTCAGATTGTGTTCCGGATTCCCGAGGCCGCGAAAGCTCTATCGCTCTCTGAGGTGACCATCGCGAATACGGCGGCGCATCTCGAGCATCTTGGGATCGTGCGCGAGGTCACCGGCAGGTCGCGGAACAAGTTGTTCGCGTACAGCAAGTACCTCGCCGTGCTCGAAGAGGGAACCGCCGTCGAGGCGTGAGAAAGGCACCTACGCAGACTCTGCCGAGCGCAGCTTGGTCGCGAGCGACTGCAGGAGCTTCAGCCCGATCGCGCCGTTTGCGAGCAGCAGCGGCCGGAACTCCCAGTAGGTGAGTCCATAGCAGTCGAGGTCGGTGACGGCGACGATCGTCGCCGAGCGCACGCCCTCGTCGATCAGCGCGATCTCGCCGAAGTGGTCGCCCGCGCGCAGGTTGTCGCGCGCGTTGCCGGCCACCGACACGCTCGCCTCGCCCGCCTCGATCAGGAAGAACGCTGCCCCGTCGGTGCCCTCGCGCACGATCGTCTCGCCCTCCGTGAAGTGGCGCTTCTTGAAGAGCAGCGCGACCTGCTGCAGCTCCTGTTCGTCGAGGTCGGCGAAGAGCGGGACGCGGCGCAGCGCCTCGAGCGGAGCACCCGCCATCAGCGCGTGACCGCCCGGCACTGGAGGAGGTAGAGCGTGCCGTCCTCGATCGCCCACTCGATGTCGCGCGCCGGGCCGTAGACCTCTTCGCAGAGGTTTGCCAGCTCGTTCAGCGCGGCCAGGTCGGCGTCGCTCAGGCAGAGCTGCTCCGCCTCGGCCGCCGGCACCTCGATCTCGTCCGTGCCGCCGCCCTCCCGGCGGCGGATCGCGATCCGTTTCAGGCCCGGCCTGCTTTCGAGCACGCGGCAGTCGCGGTCGAGCCGGTAGCTGTCGGGGATGACGAGACCGGCGACGACCGCCTCGCCGAGGCCGATGCTCGCCTCGATCATCCGCTCGTCGGCGCCGGTCACCGGATTGCGCGTGAACATGACGCCGGCCGTCTCCGGGTCGAGGAGTTTCTGCACGACGACGGCGACACTGGGGCGTGTGAAGAGGCCGACGCGCTTGCGGTAGCTGATCGCCGAGTCCGAGTTCGCCGACCACCAGATCTCGCCGAGCGCCGGCGGCAGCGCGTCGACCGTCGGCACGTTCAGGAGCGTCACGTGTTGGCCGGCGAAGCTGGCGTCGGCACCGTCCTCGTCGACGGCCGACGAGCGCACCGCGAACGGCCCGCCGAGGGGGCGAACCGTACCGGTGACGGTCTCGATTGCGCCTTCGTCGCCCGCTGCAACCTCTTCGACGATCGGCCCGGAGAGCGCGAAGCCGTCCGGCACGGGCAGCCCGGCCCGGACGGCTTCCCCGAGCCCGACCGCCTTCGAGCCGAAGACCGAGGTGTCCGCCACCTCCCGGAGCGGGAGGACGCCCTCGCTCATTTCCCGCTTCGGCGCCGGCAAAGCCGGGGCCTGCGCTCTTTGGTGAGCTCCGTCAAGCCTACGCTCACGCGAGGACGGTCACCTCGCCCGCCGTGCCGTCGACGCGCACCTGTGCACCGTCCGCGATCAGCTCCGTTCCCTGACGCGTGCCGACGACACCGGGGATCCCGTACTCACGCGCGACGATCGCGGAGTGGGAGAGGAGGCCGCCGCTGTCGGTGACGATCGCGCCGAGAAGCGGCAGCAGGATGTTGAACGCCTCGGTCGTCGACATCGTCACGAGCACGTCGCCCTGGACGATGCGCTCGAACTCGGCCGGGCCGGCGATCAGACGAGCGGTTCCCTCGTAGACGCCGGGGCTTGCCGCGAGGCCGCGCAGCATGTGCTCCTCGTGCTCCGCCTCCGAGCTCCCGAAGAGGGCGCCGAGCGCGACCCCCGTCGCGCGCATCAGCCGTGCGATTCCCGGCGGCAGCCCGGACGCGTCCGGCGGCGGCGGCGCGGGTGGGCCGAGCGTCGCGGGCGCGTCCTTCGCGCTGTGTGCGGCCCGGTAGGCGGCGCGCTCAGCGAGCTCGTCGGCGGAGGGTGACTCAGCGCCCGCGAGCATCCCGCACATCTCGTCGAGGCCCGCGTCGAGCACGTGCTGCGGCTCGTGGATGCGGCCGGTGGCTGCGAGCCGGCGTCCGGCGCCGAGCGCTGCGCGCCGCATGATCCCGGACGCCCAGATGTCGCTGTAGACGCCGCGCTCGTCGCGTAGGCGGTACATCAGCCGCGCCTCGCCGAGCAGCTCGTCGAACGTTTCGCGGTGCTCCTCCGGAACTTGCGCACGGACGCCGGCGATCTTCTCGTCGACGTCGCTCGCCTCGGCACTGCCCGCGACCGCGGTTCGGATCGCGCGCAGCAGCGCGTCGGGGAGCTCGAGCGCCGACGGCTCCGAGATGTCGAACCCGTCGAGCAGACGGTTGCCGACGAGATCGAGATACGCCGACATCGCCTCGCCCGTCTCCCCGTCGAACGCGCGCAGCCCGTTGAGCACGCTGCCCGGGTCGTCGGCCGACGCGAGCAGCGCGTGTGCAGCGGTGTCGGCGCGGAGCGCGGCGACGAGGCGATCCAGCTCCCCCGAGGCTCCCGCCGAGACGGGGGAGGCGCCGCGCATCAGGCCGAGCAGCTCCGCCGGCGGCACGTCTGTCCAGTCCGAGAGGTGCGCGAGGAAGTCGCCCGTCGGGACGACGGCGCTCGCGGTGAAGCGCATGTGCTGCGTGATCATCGCGGAGTGGTGCTCGCGGCAGCGGCGGAGGTAGGCCTCCAGCTCGGCGTCGGAGAGAGCGTCGGGGTTGACCGCCTGCAGCTCGCGGTGCGTCGCGATCGCCGCCGGCTTGGCGGTCTCGTCCCATTCGCGCAGCTGCTCGCGCCAGAGCTTCTTCGCGAACACCTCGTCCGCGCGCGCGAAGCGCTGCGGGATCTCCTCCTCCGGCGGCGGCAGCGCGCACTTGTAGCCGAAGCCGTTGACGTACGACATCGTGAGCCCGCCCATCAGCATCCCGTAGTAGCGGGCGAAGCCGGCGGTGCCGGCGGCGAACGCGGCCGGGTGGACCTCGGTCCAGTAGCGCGTCAGCGGCCGCGGGAAGTGGACGGGATCGAGCGCGTACGACCCCGGGCCGGGGGCTTCGAACTGAAGATCGGGCGCCGCAGCGGTGCCGGTCATGGAGTCCTCCTGACGTCGGGAGGCAATCATTTCACGACCAGCGACGCTTGACCCTCCTCGCAGGCGTCAGGTGGTGCAGCCCTTCGAGCGCGAGCCCCGCGCCACGCGCGACCGTGATCAGCGGCTCGTCGGCGACCGTGACGGCGAGGCCGGTGCGCTGCCGGAGCAGTTGGTCGAGCCCGCGAAGAAGCGCGCCGCCGCCGACGAGCATCAGCCCGCTGTTTGCGATGTCCGCCGCGAGCTCCGGCGGCGTGCGCTCGAGCAGCGACTCGAGGCCGTCGAGGATCTGCGCGAGTGGTGCCTGGAGGGCCGACCGCACCGCATCCGCGTCGACGGTTGCGCGGCGCAGGAGCCCGGTGCGAAGGTCGCGCCCCGCAACCTCCGTCGTGCGGTCATCGTCGATGCCCGCGACCGCCGTTCCGATCTCGAGCTTGATCGCCTCCGCCTGCTCCTGCCCGATCAGCAACCGCTGCGAGTCCTGGAGGAGCTTCACGATCGCATCGTCGAGGTCGTAGCCGCCGGTGCGGACCGAGTGCGACACGACCATGCCACCGAGCGCCGTCACCGCCATCTCGGAGGTGCCACCACCGATGTCGACGACGAGCGAGCCGATCGAGTCGGCGACGGGGAGCTCTGCACCGATCGCTGCGGCGAGCGGCTCCTCGATCAGGTAGGCCCGCGACGCGCCGGCCCCGAGCGTCGCCTCCTCGACGGCCGATCGCTCGACCTGCGTGACGCCGCTCGGGATACACACCATCACCTCGGCGCTCGACCCGAAGCGGTGAAACGCCGTGCGGATGAAGTAGCGGAGCATGTGCTCGGTCGTGTCGAAGTCGGCGATCACGCCGTGTCGCAGGGGGCGGGTCGCCTTGATGTGAGCCGGTGTCCGTCCGATCATGCGCCGCGCCTCCGCGCCGACCGCGTAGACGTCGCCGGTGCGCTCGTCGATCGCGACGACGGACGGCTCGAACGTCACGACGCCCCGGCCGCGCTGGTACACGACGGTGTTCGCGGTGCCGAGGTCAACCGCGAGCTGCCGCTCCGGTGCGAGGCGACGCAATCTGGCACGACCCCGAACGGCCACGCCGCACCGTAGCGGCTACTTCGCGTGGAACGAGCGCACCGCGAACCCGATCCACTCCGGCGCTTCCCAATCCGGGTAGCGCTCGCGCACCATCGGCTCGATGCGCGCAACGGCGTCGTCTGCGCTGAGGCCGTCGTCGAGCGCCCGTTGCGTCTCGTCGCGGATGAGGGAGTGGTAGGTCTGCACCGTCTCGAGCAATTCCGGTCCCACGACATCGCCGTGGCCCGGGACGACCACCCCCGGGTCGAGCTCCTGCAAGCGGCCGATCACCTCGAGCCATAGATCGCCGTCGACGTCGGCGTCGTTCGGCGGGAAGTACGGATAGATCGCGAAGATGCGTTCCTCGACGAGGTCGCCGGTGAAGAGGACACGTGCATCGGGCACGAAAACGACCTGGTCGCTGCGCGTGTGCGCACGTCCCCAGGTCAGGAGCTGCACGCTTCTGCCACCGAGGTCGACGGTGTGCGACCCGCCGGCATAGGTCTCGTCCGGATCGACAAGCTCGACGCCCTCGAGCGCCGCCGCGATCGCCGGCCCGAACGTCCGGAACATCTCGAGGTAGCCCTGGCCTTTGTCGCGCAGCTCGTCGAGCTGTGCCCGGTTGTAGACCGAGTGCGCCTGCCCGCGAAGCGCTTGCAGCCCGAAGCCGTGCTCGGGGTGGAAGTGCGTGGTCGTCACGACGAGGCTCCGGCCGGCTGCCTTCTCCTCGGCGGCCGCGAGCACGCGTGCGCCGTTCTCGCGTCCCATGCCGACGTCGACGATGAGCACCTTGTCCTCGCCCTCGATGAGGCCGATGTTCGGCACGAGCGGCACGCGCCGGTCCGGGATCACCCACACGCCGTCGGCGACCTCGCGGATGCCGCTCGGCTCGATGTCGGGTGCGGGGAGTACCTGCGATTCGGTCATGCCGTTCCTCCTCGTTCGTCGATGCGCGCCAACTCGTCGCGTACCACCTCGAGGCCGACCGACGCCCGCGGGTAGCCGGCGTAGACCGCGAGCAGCGAGCAGAGCGCCTCGAGCTCCTCGCGCGTCGCGCCGTGCTCGACTGCCCAGCGGACGTGTCCCCGCAGCCGATCCTCCACGCCGCCCTGCACGACGAGCGCCGCCACGACGACCAGGCTGCGATCGCGGAGGCTGAGCGCGTCGTCCCTCCAGGCGCCGGCGGCAGCGTTCACCGCCTCTTCCGCGAAGCGCTCGCCGTAGCGCTCCGCGAACCAGCCGTCGACCTCGTCGGTCGCGATCCCGAACTGGCTCGCGTACGCCTCGCGGCCCTGTCGCGCCCGATCCTCAGGGGGAATTCGCACCTGCGGAACCTATCTTCCGCCGCCAATGGATGCCGGGACTTGATCTTTGATCAGATCCTGTGATGGGATCAACCTGGCTACTCCCACGAACGAGGAGGGGAACGTGATCCACCGGAGGATCGCGGCCGCGCTGACGCTCCTGGTCGGCGCCGTCGCACTCGCGGTCGCCGCGTCGGCGTCCGGGCGCGGGGCAGGTGTCCCGGTCCCGAAGGGCTACAAGGGCGTCGAGGCGTCATTGCCGATCGCCTACAAGGTGCCGGCGAAGCAGGGCACCAAGTGCACGATCGGCTTCCAGAACCCGATCGCGGGCAACGAGACGCTACACACGCTGCAGCTCGCTGTTCAGAGGCAGGCGAAGGTGTTCGGGTGCAAGGTGATCGCGCTCGACGACCAGACGCAGCCCGACAAGCAGGTGTCGAACATGCAGCAGCTGCTCGCGCAGAAGGTCGACGCGATCATCTTCTACCCGCTCGATCCGAAGGCGACGGTGCCGCTGCTGAAGCAGGCGAAGAAGAAAGGCGTGCCGGTCGTCGCGATCGACGGCACCTTCGGCTCGACGAAGGCCAGCGTGCCGTACCTGCCGTACCTCGCGACGCAGGTGTGGCAGGGCCGCGACATCCAGGCGTTCCTGCAGGTCAAGGCGATGGTGAAGGCGCACCCGAAGGCGAAGGCCGGCATCATCGGCCTCGGCTTCCCCGTGCCGGCGCTCAAGTACCTGAACCAGCGTGAGGCGTTCTGGGGCAAGAAGTACGGCCTCACGATCGTCGGCAAGCAGGACAACCCGTCGGACGACATCACGGGCGGCCAGAAGGCGGCTACGGGCCTCGTCCAGCGCTACTCCGACATGAACGCGATCATCGGCTACAACGACCCGAGCGCGCTCGGCGCCTCGATCGCCGCCCGCACGGCCGGCCGGAAGATCACGATCGTCGGCTGCAACGGCGACAGCGCCGGCCTCAGCGCGGTCAAGTCGGGCAAGCTCGCCGCGACGGTACGCGTCGACCCGGTCGGCTGGGGCGCCCAGACGGTGATCGCCGCCTACAGCCTGATCACGAAGCAGAACCTGCCGCTGCCGAAGATCATCGTTCGTCCGGCGGAGATGATCACGAAGGCGAACGTCGGCAAAGCCGCGAGCTGGAGCGCACAGATCAAGGCGATTCACTAGGGGACCCTGCTGGGGGAAGCCGCGATCCTCCGCGCGGAGGGCGTGCACAAGCGCTTCGGCGGTGTGCACGCCCTCCGCGGTGCGGCGCTCGCCGTCCGTCCGGGCGAGGTGCACGCGCTCATCGGCGAGAACGGCTCCGGCAAGTCGACGCTGCTCCGCATCGTCAGCGGGCACCTGCGAGCGGACGCGGGCGCGGTCGAGCTCGACGGCGGCGTCGCCGTGGTCAGCCAGGAGACGACGCTCGTCCCCGACCTGTCCGTCGCCGAGAACATCTTCCTCGGGCACCGGCAGGTCGCCCGTGCCGGGTTCGTCAACTGGCGGGCGACGCGGCGCGCGGCACGTACCGCGTTGGATCGCCTCGGGCTGCAGGTCGATTCGTCGCTGCCGGCGCGGCGCCTGAAGCCCGACGAGGCGCAGATGGTCGAGATCGCCCGGGCGCTCTCGATGGATGCGCGCCTGCTAATCCTCGACGAGCCGACGAGCTCGCTCACCGACGATGAGGTCGCGACGCTCTTCGCGACCGTGCGCGCGCTACGCGAGGAGGGCGTCGCCGTGATCTTTGTCTCGCACCGGCTGAACGAGGTGTTCGCACTCGCCGACAGCGTGACGGTGCTGCGTGACGGTCGCACGGTCGCGACGGGGCCGATCATCGACTACGACGCGCCACGGCTGATCGAGGCGATGGTCGGCCGCGCACTCGAGGACTTCGAGCCGTCAGAGGGCGTCGCGGCGGCCGAGCCCGTGGTGCGCACGCGCGCGCTCTCGCACGGCGAGGTGTTGCACGAGGTCGACCTCGAGGTGGGTCGCGGTGAGATTGTCGGCCTCGCCGGGCTCGTCGGGGCGGGGCGCACCGAGCTCCTCGAGTGCCTCTTTGGGGTACGGCGCTCGACGGGGGCGATCGAGATCGACGGTCGGCCGGTCACGCATCGCCGGCCTGCAGACGCGATGCGTGACGGGATCGCGTTCGTTCCGGCCGACCGCAAGCGACACGGTCTGGTGCTCGAGCGCAGCGTGCGCGAAAACCTGCTGATGGCGTCGACGTCGCGGGGCTTCCGGCTGCGCCCGCCGCGCCGCGCGCGCGAGTCGGCGGCGGTGGCGGGTGCGATCGACCGCTTCTCGATCCGCGCCCGCTCGCCGGCTGCGCCGGTGGCGACGCTCTCGGGCGGCAACCAGCAGAAGGTGCTGCTCGGGAAGTGGCTCGAGACCGACCCGCGCCTGTTGATGCTCGACGAACCGACACGCGGCGTCGACGTTGGCGCGAAGAGTGAGATCTACCGTCTTCTGCACGAGGCGCGCGAGCGCGGTGTAGCGGTGCTCGTCTCGTCGTCGGAGGTGCCGGAGTTGCTGGCGCTATGCGACCGTGTGCTCGTGATGTTCCGGGGGCGGGTGACAGCGTCGTTGCCGCGTGAGCAGGCGACGGAGGCGCGGATCGCGCAATTCGCGGGCGGGCACGTGTGAGCGCGAAGACGCAGGTGCTGCAGCGCGGACGCCTGCGGACGCTCGCCGAGGCGGGGGCGGCGTGGTCGCTCGCCAGCCGCTACGCGGCAGTGCTGATGCTGCTCGTCGGCTCGGCTGTGTACTTCGCGGTCAGCGAAGCCGGCTTCCTCACGAGCGCGAACATCGAGAACCTCTTGACGAGCGTCTCGATCCTGTGGGTCGCGTCGATGGGGATGACGTTCGTCGTGTTGACCGGTGGGATCGACCTATCGGTTGGCGCCCTCGTCGCGCTGTCGGGCCTCGTGCTTTCGAAGCTCTACAGCGGTGCGGGGCTGTCGTCGTGGCTCGCCGTCGTCTTGACGCTGCTTGTCGGACTCGCGATCGGCGCCGGCGTGAACGGCGTCCTGATCGGCGCCGCCGGCTTGTCGTTCTTCGTCGTCACGCTCGGCACCGCGTCGCTGTACCAGGGCGCCGTCAGCATCTGGTCGGGGACGAAGACAACGTACATCGACTCCTCGTTCGTCGACTGGGTCGGCTTCGGGAAGGTGGCGGGCATCGACGCGTCGATCTTGATCATGGTCGTCGTGTTCCTCCTCGCGTTCGTCGTTCTGCGGTGGACGTACTTTGGGCGGGACGTGTACGCCGTCGGCGGGAACGTCGAGGCGGCGCGGCTGTCGGGGATCAACGTGACGGGGACGCTGGTCGCGGTGTACGCGATCGCCGGATTCGCGGCGACGGTCGCAGGCGTCATCCAGGCAGGGCGCCTCGGTGCTTCGAGCCCGATCGTCGGCAGCGACATCCCGCTGAGCGCGGCCGCCGCCGTGTTGCTCGGCGGCACGAGCTTCACGGGCGGGGTTGGGGGCGTCACCGGCACTGCGGTCGGCGTGCTGTTCATCGGCACGCTGCAGAACGGCCTTGCGATCCGCGGCGTCTCGAGCTTCTGGCAGCAGGTTGTGACAGGCGTCATCCTGGTGCTCGCGGTCGGCATCGACCGCATCCAGGAGCGCCGCGGCCTCCGCAGCTAGGACGCGGTTCAGATCTCGATACTAAGAGGCCACTGTCCCGCTTGATTCTGGCCGTACGGCGGCATTGGTCCCGGAGGCTGCCCGAGCATCCCCGCAAGGGTCTCGTTCCACCACACGGCGTAGTCGTTTGTGAAGTTCTGGATGGCCGTTCTGTACGCGACCAGCGCCTTGTTGGAGTTCGGCTGCGTCGTCGGGAAGTACGGCTTGTACGTGGGGCCATCCTTCGGGACGAGCCGCTTGTACGGCGGGGAGTAGACGAACGTGAAGTAGAACGTGGTCATCCCGCCGATCGTGCCGGTGTGGGGTAGGAGATCGAGCAGCTCTTGGGTGCTCAGCTGGTCGGTCGGATCGGGAATCGCCGCCTGCTGAAGACACGGTGGAAAGTTCGACACGAACGACAGGGCCGGGTTCACCGCCGGGTTGATGCTGCCGGCTCCGTGCACCGTGATGCGGTAGAGCATGCTCGTGAGCACTTCCGTGAGCTCGTCTTGCGTCTGGACCGTCGGCGGCACTCCTTGGACGTTCCCTTGGTCGGTTGCGCCGGCCGCCTTCATCCACGCCTGCAGGTCTGTGTCGTTCGCCACGTCGCCGTCGGTCGGGTAGAGGTCGTCGACGACCGCGGTCACGTAGGCCTCGGTGATCTTCCAGATGTCGAGCAGGTTCCCGACCACGGGATACGCGTCCCATTTCGTCTTCACGGTGAAGTCGTCGGCGACGATCCCACGCGCGGCGAGCTCGCTCTGGGGGTCGTCGTCGGTGAACTGTCGTCCGTCGGCGAACTTGTCCAGCAGCTTGAGGAGCGACATGTAGTCGGGCACCGGCGTGGGCGGCGAGATCTGGCCCCACAGGAACGTGAGGAGGACGAAGTCGAAATCGATGAGCGATTGCGACTGGGGTTCCAGCAGCCAGTAGAGCTTGTGGCCGGCGGGAAGCGTGCTGTACATGGTCATCTGCATCGCCGCCGTGACGATGTGCCAGTGATAGACGTGTCCCAGCCAGATGCCCCAGACCGTGATCGAGGTCTTGGCCGCCTGGAGCGCATAGCACCACGCGTTGCTGCCGCCGGTGTAGACACGCGGTGGCAGGCCGTCCGTTGTCGAGACGGTGATTGCGATCGGCGTGAGCGCCTTTGTGTTCGGATCCTGCTTCAACACTGTGACGGTGCCGGGCGTGAAGCGCACCGTCTGGTCGAGCGCGGTGTACGGCGGGAGCGACGCGAGGATGCTCATGTCGATCTCGTACAAGAGCCCCGCCGCCTGTAGGGCTTTCATGCCCTGGCTCGACCAGGCGGCGCCGAGCTCAGCTTCGAGCTCACGGCCTCGCGCCGTATCGACCTTCGCGAGGACGAGGAGGTTGTAGGGCAGGCCCCAGTTCGCGATCGTCGGCCAGAAGCTCTCCGTCGCGGTGTCGTGATCAGTCAGCGTGGCCGCGAAGTGTGGAGCAAGGGGGAGCGAGGTGGTGTACACGTCCTGGTAGTTGGTCCACGGCAGCGTGAACTGCGTCGGGTCGTTGAGCGTCAACTCGTTCGGCACCGGCGACGTCTCCGTTGCGTTCTTGGACGGGCCCGGCGGGAGCGGCAGGTCGTAGAGGAACTCGTACGCAACGTTCTGCTGCCCGTCGATCGTGTACTCGGTGGACAGCCCGTGGTACCCGGTGGGCTTGGCGTCTTCGGCGCGGCCGTTCAGGTTGATCACCGTCGCGCCGATGTGCTTGATGTCGGGATCCCCGTACTCGTCGGCCCAGTAGGGAATCGCCGGGCAGTTGGTGAATCCCCACTGCTGCAGCGGAAGCTGCTTCAGGAAGGAGAGATTGGTGGCCGGTGCGTCGGAGACCTCGTCGGCCTCGATCTGGAGCGCCTTCTCGAGGAGCTCCTTCTCTACCCACTTCAGGATCGATGTCATCGTTCGATTCTCGGGCTTCGGATCAGTTGCGCGCAACCGCACCAGCGGTGACGATCGGCGTGGCCAGGGCCTCGATCAGGCCGTAGCCGTAGGTGCGCGCAAGCTCGAGCGCACGCTGGGCGTGCTCCTGCGCCCGCGCACTCTCGCCTCTGGCCGCGAGCGACTCGGCCCAGCCGAGATGCGACCGGGCCGACCACAACCTGACGCCGTTGTCGTCGTGGAACCGGCAGGCGAAGGCGAAATGCTCGTCTGCCTCGTCGTCGCGTCCGAGCGTGGCGGCTGCCACTCCGAGCCAGAGACGCACATGCCCGTACCCGAGGGCTCCGCTCCAGACGAACTGGTCGCGCCACGGCTCCATCAGCTCGCGGACGAGCGCCGCGGCGTCGCGCGCGTCCAGACGCGACGCAGCCTCCGTGTAGAACGCGAGCGCCACGAGCCGCAGCGTGTCCCAGCCGACTCCCTCGAGGTGGGTCTCGACGGCGTCGCGAAGGAGCGCGCGCGCCGCGTCCCGGCTGCCGAAATGCGTTTCGTACAGGGCGGTCGATGCCGACCACACCGCCATCCTCGGGTGGATGTCTGCGGCTTGTCGACTCAGCGCGATGAGCTTCTCGTCACCGCGGCCCTGATAGGTCCGAACGAGCGCACGGTGCTCGCCGAAGATCTGGAGTGCGTCGGGCTGGCCGGCGAGCTCGCCGAGCTCGAGCGCCTGCCTGGCGAGTCGCTCTCCGGCGACGAGATCCCCTTCGAGCACCGCCCTCGCCGCAACCCCGACTTGCACGACCCAGTTCAGCGTGGGCTGAGCGAGTGCCGCTGCGAGCTCCTCCTGGCGCTCCTGCACAATCTGGGCTCTCACGAAATCGCCTGTCTCGAAGCTGCCGTGCAAGAGGAGGAGGTTGGCCCAAAACTCGAGTGCGCGATCCTCCGACGCCTGCGCGCTTGCGAGCAGATCGTTTGCGAGGCCGGCCCTCGTCGAGACCATGTCGGGGCCCCAGAGGCCGTAGAACGCGTGCTGCAGCACACGTGCCCTGACTCTCGGATCGCCCATGTCGCCGGCGAGCGCGATTGCCTCGGTGGCCAGCGCTTGCCGCCGGGTGCGGTCGTGCTCGTAGAGGAGCTCCTGCGACTGCAGTGCGAGCAGCTGTGCGCGCCGGCCCGTGTCGGTGCGGTCGTCGAGCGCGACCGCGCGCTCGATCGCATCGACCCGCTCGTCGTCGAGGTCGCCGATGAGGCTGCAAAAACCGCGAGTGTTCGCGAGCGCTGCGGCAGCGGCTAGATCGGCATCGCCGAGCGATGACGCGATCTGCGCGGCGTGCAACAACGTCGTGCGGTACGCCGGATCGCCCGTCAGCTGCTGCGCCTCGCCGAGGCCGATCAGCGCCCGGCAGCGTTCCGCATCCTCCTCAGCGCCGAGCAGTTCGAGCGCGTCGGCGAACAGCTTCGCCGCCTCCGCGGGGGCGAGGCTGTCGAGCGCGCGCCGCCCCGCGCTCGCCGAGTAGTGAGCCGCCTTCGAGCTGTCGACTGCCGCCAAGCGCCAGTGCAGCGCCAGCTCCGCGACGTGCTCGCCCGGATCCTGCCCGTGCAACTCCTCGAGCGCGAGCCCGACGCGGTGATGCATGCTCGAGCGGCGGGTCGGGCCCAACCCGTCGTACAGCGTCTGGTTGATCAGCGAGTGCACGAAACGGAAGCGACCGACTCGCTCGGTCGACTCGTCAAGCAGTGACGCGGTGACCGCACCCTCCAGCCGATCCAGCAGCCCGACCTCGCTCTCGATCAGCCGTACGAGGAGCTCGAGCTCGAACGAGCGGCCGATCACGGACGCGAGCGTCAACACCTCTCGGGTCTCGTCTCCGAGCCGCTCGACGCGACGACCGATCACGTCGCGGACGCTCTCCGGCAAGCCGAGCGGTGCCGAGCGGTCGACGCTCCACCGCTCGGTCGCGTCGTCGTACTGCAGCCGCCCGGACTCCGCCAGGCTGCGCAACACCTCCCCGACGAAGAACGGGTTACCGTCGGTCTCGCTCGCGATCTCCTCCGCGAGCACGAGCGCGTCCGCGTCCAGCTCGTGCCCGGCAGCCGCCGCCATCACTTCGGACACCTCGGCCGTCCCGAGGCCCTCGAGCGCGATCCGCTCGACACCCTCGACCCGCCGCAGATCCGCGAGCATCGGGCCTAGCGGATGGTCTTTGCCCAGATCCGAATCGCGGAACGCGACGATCACCTGGAGCGCGCAGGACTCGGCGGTCGAGACCACGTGCTTCACCAGCGCCACCGACTGGCTGTCCGCCCAGTGCAGGTCGTCGAGCACGAGGCACACGGGCACGGACGCCGCCAACTCCACGAGCGCCCCGGCGACGGCCGAGAAGAGCAGGAAGCGTTCGGTCTCCGGATCGGAGCTCTCCGGCTCCGGCACCTCGGGCAACCGTCGCGGCAGCTCGCGCGTCAATCGCGCAAGCTCGCCGCCGTGACGCTCGACGTGGCGCTGGAGCACCTCGGACGGTGCATGCTCCACTAGCTGCGAGCACACCGAGATCCATGGCTCGTACGGCACCGCCAGCTCCTCCGTGCAGGCGCCCCAGAGCACGGCGAACCCCTCGCCGTGCGCACCGTGTGCGGACAGCGATGCGAGGCGGCTCTTGCCGATCCCGGGCTCTCCGGAGACCAACACCAGCTGTCGTAGACCGCCGCGCGCCTGACTCCGCGCGCGCTCCACGACCACCCGCTCCGGCTCGCGACCCACGAACGCCGCCCTCGGCGCCGAGCGCAGGAGTGCCGGCAACGGCCAGCCGCCGACACCTGCCGCCTCGTCCGCGAGCGTCGTCCACGGAACGGCGAACGCCTCGACGGGCTCGGAGAATCCCTTCAGCTCGAGCTCGCCCACGGACTCGAACCGGACGTCGTCGAGCCGTGTGGCCAGCAGCCGGACCGCCGGCGCCACGAGGATCCCGGCCGCCGGCGCCTGCGCGCACAGGCGGGCCGCCTGGATCGACGGCATCCCGAAGTAGTTCCCGTCCTGGACCGTCGACTCACCCGCGCCGAGACCGATTCGCACCTGCAACTTCTGCTCAGCCCGCCGGTAGCGGCGCTCGATCAGCTGGTGCATCGACACCGCGCAGCGCACCGCCGCCGATGCCGAGTTGAACGCCACCATCAGTCCGTCGCCGGTGTCCTTGAACTCGTGCCCGCCCGACGCGACGATCGCCTCGCGCAACACCGCGAAGTGCTCATCCCGCAGCTCATCGGCGCGAACCGCGCCGACCGACGTCGCCAACCGCGTCGAACCGACGAGATCGGTCACCAAGATCGTCGCCAGCTCTATCGACTCAGTCACCGCACGCTCCCCGGAACTCTCGCCGCGCCCCCCGACCCGCTGAGTCTAGGCTCCGAGTCAGCATCGCGACCCGACGAAGCACTCTTCACCGGTTCTTATGCAGGCGGCGCTACGGTGGGTTGCTGAATGATCGAAGCCGTCGAGCTGACGAAGGACTACGGCCCGAAGCGCGCGGTCGACGGCCTCTCCTTCTCGGTACGGCCGGGAATCGTCACCGGGTTCCTCGGTCCGAACGGGTCCGGGAAATCGACGACGATGCGCCTGATCCTCGGGCTCGACCACCCGACGCACGGCAGCGTGACGGTGAACGGAACGCACTACCGCAACCAGCCGGCGCCGCTCCACGAGGTCGGTGCGCTGCTCGAGGCACGCTCGGTGCATCCGGGCCGTTCCGCCCGGAACCACCTGCTCGCGCTCGCGCAGACCCATGGGATCCCGCGAAGGCGCGTCGACGAGCTGATCGACCTCGTCGGCCTGCACGACGTCGCGAAGCAGCGTGCAGGCGAGTTCTCGCTCGGCATGGGCCAGCGCCTCGGGATCGCGACGGCGCTGGTCGGCGACCCGGCCACGGTGATGCTCGACGAGCCGGTGAACGGCCTCGACCCCGAGGGCATCCAGTGGATACGGAACCTCTTGAAGCAGCTCGCGGCCGAGGGGCGCACGGTCTTCGTCTCGTCGCACCTGATGAGCGAGATGGCGCTCACCGCCGACCACCTGATCGTGATCGGACGAGGCCGGCTGATCGCCGACGTTCCGGTCGGCGAGTTCATCGCCGGCGCTTCACGAAACGTCGTCCGGGTGCGCTCGCCGCAGGCGAGCGAGCTCCGCGAGCTCCTCACAGGGCCGGACGTGACGGTCGCATCCGTCGAGGCCGGCGCGCTCGAGGTGACCGGGCTGACCGCGGCGCAGATCGGCGACATCGCGGCCGACCACAACGTGCGCCTCCACGAGTTGACCCAGCAGCAGGCTTCGCTCGAGGAGGCGTTCATGGAGCTCACGCGCGGGGACGTCGAGTACCGCGCGTCGGTCGGCGAGGAGGCCGCCGTATGAGTTCGGTGCAGATGCTGCCGCCGCTTCCGCACACCGGCCGCGTCACGCAGCTGCGCGTGGCCGTGTCGGAGTGGACGAAGATCCGCTCGGTCCGCTCGACGCGCTGGTCGCTCCTCGTCGCGGTCGCGCTGACGATCGGCCTCCCGTGCCTGTTCGCAGCGGTGACCTCGTCGCACTGGGGCACGATGAGCCCGCGCGAGCGCGCGAACCGGCATCCGCTCGAGATCGCGACCGCCGGTGTGAACCTGTCGCAGCTCGCGATCGCGGTGCTCGCCGTGCTCACGATCACGGCCGAGTACTCCACCGGGATGATCCGTGCGAGTTTCACGGCCGTCCCGAAGCGGCTGGCCATCCTCTGGGCGAAGCTCGGCGTGTTCTCGCTGCTGACGTTCGTGCTCGCGCTCCCGTCCGTGTTCGTCGCCTTCTGGGCGAGCCAGGTTTCTGTTGCACGGACACCCGACACTGAGGACTTCGCTCTCCGACCCCGGCGTGGCGCGCACCGTGATCGGTGGCGCCGTCTACCTCGTGCTGATCGGGATCTTCGCGATGGCGCTCGGCGCGATCGTCCGCAACACGGCCGGCGGCATCTCGATCTTCGCCGCGATCTTCTTCGTGATCCCGCCGCTCCTGAACATCCTGCCCTCGAGCTGGAACGACGCGATCAGCCCGTGGCGCCCGGACTCGGCTGCGCGCGCCGTCTTCCAGCTGACGCACGACTCGGGATCGCTCGCGCCGGGGCCGGGGGCCCTGCTCTTCCTCGGCTACTGCGCCGTCGCGATCGCGATCGCCGCGGCGCTGCTCGTCCGCCGCGACACCTGACTCGGTTCTCGCTTGACTTTCGCTCGGTTCTAAATTTATGCTCTAGCCGATGTCGTACCGCACCGGCGCGACCGGCCTCACCCGCGACCTGAACCGGGCCGCGATCCTGCGGCTGATCGGTTTCTCCGGCCCGATCGCGCGCACGTCGATCGCCAAGCGTCTCGGTCTCTCGCCGGCGACCGTGACCTCGATCACGCGTGAGCTGATCGAGAGCGGAATCGTTCGGACGGCCGACCGTGCCCCCTCCCAGGGCGGCCGTCCGGCGCTTCTGCTCGAGATCGACGGCACGTCCGCTCACGCCTTCGGCGTGAAGATCGCACCGGATCACCTGGTCGGCGTCGTCGTCGACCTCGACGGCGACGTGATCGAGCAGTTCGAGGAGCGTCTCGATCTGACGGTTGCCGGCGGATTCGAGGCGGCGGTCGAGGTGCTCCGCCGCTGGCTGGAGGTCGCGGCGAAGAAGACGCCGCTGCTCGGCGTCGGGCTCGGTGTCCCCGGCGTCGTCGACAGCGCGCTCGGAACCGTGACGTCGCCGATGATCGGCTGGCGCGAGTTCGCGCTGCGAGACGCACTGCAGGCGGCGCTCGGCATCCCCGTGCTCGTCGACAACGACGTGAACACGCTCGCGATCGCGGAACGGCTCTACGGTCGCGGTCGCGACGCCGAGCACTTCATCGCGCTCACGCTCGGCCGCGGCGTCGGCCTCGGCATCGTCGCGAACGGCGACATCTACCACGGGTACGGCGGAGGAGCCGGCGAGTTCGGGCACGTGACGGCGGTCGCCGGCGGCCCTGTGTGCTCGTGCGGGAAGCGCGGCTGCCTGGAGGCCGTGGTCAGCGACCCGGCGCTCGTGGCGACGGCGCGGGAACGTGGGATCATCGGCACGCGCCAGGGCGTCGCTGCGCTCCGTCGCAAGGCCGATGTCGGCGACGAAGCGGCACGGTCGGTGTATGCCGACGCCGCAGCCGTGCTCGGGCAGTCGGTCGCCGACCTCGTCAACGTCTTGAGCCCGAAGCTGATCCTCGTCAGCGGCGAAGGGACGCAGGCGTGGGCGCACTTCGAGGACGCGTTCGAGAAGAGCTTGCGGGCGCATGTCTTCCCGCCGCTCCGTGGGGTCACGGTCGAGGTCGATCCGTGGGACGACGCGAAGTGGGCGGTCGGCGCCGCGTCACTCGTCCTGCGGGCCACATTCACCCCGCTTGTCGACGGCACGCAAAACGAGCTTGCGATGCGAGCCTGGGTTCGAGCCGACTCGCATGCAACGGAGGTGGTCGCCTGACGACACGTTCGTGCTGGTTCCCCCGCGCGCTGCCCCCAGACCTCGCGCGCCACCCAGGTAAACACTCGCAGGAGGTCATTCGAAAAGATGCGTGTTAGATGGACGATCCTCGCACTCGGCCTCACCGCGGCTGTCGCGGTGATGGCGGCGACGGCGGGCGCGCGCGTTGCAGCACCGCAGAGCAAGACGACGACGATCACGTTCTGGGATGCCTACAGCTCCGACGGCCCCGAGGTGAAGCGTCTCGAGAAGGTGCTGATCCCGACGTTCGAGAAGGAGCATCCCGGGATCAAGGTCAAGGACGTGACGATCCCCTACGACAGCCTGCACCAGAAGCTGATCACGGCCGTCGCCGGCTCGCAACTGCCCGACCTCGTCCGCTCGGACATCATCTGGGTGCCCGAGCTCGCGAACCTCGGTGTGCTGCAGCCGCTCGACACGACGATGCCCGACTTCAAGTCGATCTCCACGAAGGTGTTCGCGGGGCCGCTCGCGACGAACTTCTGGAAGGGCCACTACTACGGCCTGCCGCTCGACACGAACACCCGTATCTTGGTCTACAACCCGGTCGCGCTCCAGGCGGCCGGCGTGGCGGCGCCGCCGAAGACGTTCGCGCAGCTGCAGTCGGACTCGGTGACCGCGCAAAGGCAAAGGGCGTCACCTGTACGCCGAATCCGGCACGAGCTGGGTGGAACATCTGCCCTGGATCTGGTCGAGCGGCGGCAACATCACGAACGGCACGTACACGAAGGCGACCGGCTTCCTGAACTCGGCGAAGAGCGTCGCCGCCGTGCAGATGCTCGTCGACCTCTACAAGGCCGGGCAGATGCCCGAACATCGTCGTCGACTCACGGCGGCCTCGGCACCTACGACGGGCTGCCCAGAAGAAGTACACGACGATGCTCGACGGCCCGTGGACGTACGCGATCTCGCCGCCTCAGTACACAAGTTCGCGGGGAGCGCCCGTTCCCGCTGGGCCGGGCGGCAGCGTCAGCGTCGTCGGCGGCGAGGACATCGTCATGACGAAGACGTCGAAGAACAAGGCGGCCGCGGCGGAGTTCATACGCTTCATGCTCCACCGTCGACGCAGACGCAGATGGCGCAAGCGGGGCAGATGCCGGTGCTCAAGTCGTCGACGAAGAGCCTGTCGAAGATCCACCCGTACTACGCGACCTATCTCAAGCAGATCGCGACGGCGAAGGCCGCGGACCCCGATGCCGAAGTGGCCGCAGATCGACCCGGTCTTCCAAGACGAGGTCGCAAAGGCGTTCAGCGGAGACGAGACCGTCCAGCAGGCGCTCACGGCGCAGCGCAGCAGATTGACGGCCTCCTCAGGTAGCGACCTCCTCGACCGGCCTCCTGGGGCGTAGCGCTGCGGCGCTACGCCTCGGCGGCCGGACGGTGAGGGCGAGCAAGCGGAAGGAGACGCTCGCCGCCTACACCTTTCCTCGCGCCCGGTTTTCGCATCTTCGTGCTCGTCGTCCTGTACCCGATCGTGCGTGCGTTCCAGATCAGCCTCTACCACTGGTCATCGTCCCGGCGCGGCCAGCCAGTACATCGGGCTCGGCAACTACCGGCACGCGATCCACGATCCGATCTTCTGGCGTGCGCTCGCGAACACCGGCTTCTACATGGCGGTCACCGTGCCCGCGCAGATCGTGCTCGGCATGGCGGTCGCCGCTCCTGCTCGACGCGCGGATGCCGGCGCGCGGCCTCTTCCGGACGCTCTACTACCTGCCCGTCGTCACGAGCTGGGTGGTCGTCTCCCTGCTCTTCCGGTACATGTTCATCACCGACGGCGGGCTGATCAACTTCGTCCTGCACGACAAGCTGCACGTCGTCGGGCACAACGTCGAGTGGCTTCGCATCGCTGGCCGCGCTCGCGGTGATCAGCATCCTCGGCATCTGGAAAGGGATCGGCTGGTCGATGGTGATCTTCCTCGCCGCGCTCCAGAGCGTGCCGCGCGAGCTGAAGGAGGCCGCCGCCGTCGACGGCGCGAAGGCCTGGCGCGCGGTTCCGCGCCGTCTCGTTGCCGGCGATCCTGCCGGTGATCGCGTTCGTGACGGTGATGCTCGTGATCGGCGGCTTCAACGTCTTCATCTCGGTCTTCCTGATCACGAACGGCGGCCCGCTCGACGAGACGCAGGTGCTCCTCACCTACATGTACCGCCAGGCGTTCTCGTTCCTCGACTTCGGCTACGGCTCGTCGATCTCGTTCACGCTGACGCTGTCGTCTTCGCGCTCTCGTCGCGCAGCTGCGCCTCTTCCGCCGAAGGTCGGACGCGGCCTGATGGTCACCGGCAGCGTCGCCGGACACGCGCGATCCTCGGCACGCGACTCTCATCCTCTCGGCCGGCGTGTTCCTGATGATCGTCCCGTTCGCGTACATGATCGCGACGTCGTTCAAGCAGAACGCGCTGCGTCCTCGAGATCCCGGCGAAGTTGATCCCGCACCACCCGACGACCGCGAACTACAGCCAGGCGTGGACCTCGAACCAGTTCGGCCGCTACTTCGTGAACTCGCTGGTCGTCGCGATCTCGACGACGTTCTTCTCCGTCTGGCTCTCCTCGATGATGGCGTACGCGTTCGCGCGCTTCAGCTTCCCGGCCGGCGGATCCTCTTCGGGCTGCTGCTGATCGGCCTGATGGTGCCGACGATGATGCTGCTCATCCCGCAGTTCATCCTCGCGAAGAACCTCGGGCTGCTCGACTCGCTGAGCGGCCTGGTCTTCTTCTACACCGGCGGCACGCTCGCCCTGAACACGTTCCTGCTGCGGAGCTTCTTCCAGGAATCCCGCGCGAGCTCGAGGAGGCGATGGTCGTCGACGGCGCCGGGCCTGGAAGCGCTACCTGAGCTCGTCCTGCCGCTCTCGCGGCCCCGCGCTCGCGACGTGGCGATCTTCTCGTTCCTCGCGAGCTGGGACGAGTTCGTCTGGGCGCTCACGGTGATCAACGACCCGAACAAGCGCACGCTCCCGATCGCGATCTCGCTCTTCCAGGGTGAGCACTCGACGAGCTGGGGGCTCGTCTTCGCCGCGTCGACATCGCGGTCGTCCCGGTCATCGCCGTCTTCGCGATCTTCCAGCGGCAGTTCGTCAGCGGCCTCACGACTGGAGCGTTGAAGGCCTGATGGCGATCGCGACCGGCGACCTGATCACCGAGCGGGCCGCGGGTCCTCCGCGACGGGCAGTCGACGGAGCGGCGCGTTCGTCGCGAGCCCGGCGTTCCGCGTCTACGACTTCGGGTGGCTGCGCGACAGCGCGTTCTGCGCGCACGCGCTCGACGTGGTCGGGAACGCGCCGCCGCGGGCGCCTTCCACGCTGGGCGCAGGAGACATCGAGCGCTATCGCGCCAAGGCGAGGCGGCGATCGCCCTCGTCGGCAGCGGCGAGACCCCGCCGTTCGACGCGATGCTCCCGGCCCGCTACACCCTGGAGGGCACGATCGAGCAGGACGACCCGACCGAGCCGTGGCCGAACTTCCAGATCGACGGCTACGGCATGTGGCTCTGGTCGCTCGAGCGTCACCGGCGGGCCGGCGCCCGACGGCGTGCTGGGCGAACCGTCGACCTCACCGCCAGTATCTCGCCGCGTCTGGCGGCCCCGTGTTGGAGCTGCTGGGAGGAGACCAGACGGGCTGAGCACGCGTCGACACTGCTGGCGCTAGCGACGGGCTGGCCGCGGCCGCGCGGCTGCTCGGCGACGAGACGTTCGCCGACGAGGCCGATCGCGGTTCGCGACGAGCTCGCAGGCCGACGTGAGCGACGGCGACGTCGCAAAGGGGCCGGGCAGACGGGTGTCGACTCGAGCATGCTGTGGCTCGGCGCGTCGTTCGGCCTCGCGGCGACGACCCTCCCGTGGGCCGCGACCGTCGAGGCCGTCGAGCAGGAACTCATCGTGCGGACAGCGGCGGCGTCCGCCGCTACCTCGGCGACACCTACTACGGCGGAGGGGAGTGGCTGCTGCTCACCAGGTGGCTCGGCTGGCACGAGACGTCGCCGGCGACGACGCGTCGGCGCGCGAGCTGCGCGCCTGGGTGCGCGCGCAGGCGCGCGCGAACGGCGACCTGCCCGAGCAGGTGACGGGCTCGTCGCAGGTCCCCGAGCTGGTCGAGCCCTGGGTCGAGCGCTGGGGACCGGTGCGACGCCGCTCCTCTGGTCGCACGCCATGTTCCTGATCTCCGAGGCAGCGGCCTGATGGAGCTCCTTCCGACGAAGGCGACATTCGCGCCCGGCGAGCCCGTCGTCGTCGAGGCGCGCGGCACGAGCGAGGGGGAGACGCTTCGCCTGCTGCACCTCGATCGCGTCGTTGCCGAGGTGCGTCTCGACGGGTCGGGTCACGCTTCGTTCCCACCGCAGGCGGAAGGCGGCTACGGCGTCGATGCCGACGGCGTGTCGACCGCGGTCGATGTCCTCGACGATCCGTTGCGGCGACCGCGCTACGGCTTCGTCTCGCAGTACGAGGCGGACCGCGCGACGGACGGCGTCGCCGAGAACGTCCGCCGCTTCCACCTAAACGCGGTCCAGTTCTACGACTGGATGTACCGCCACGCGAAGCTGATGCCGCCGACGGACGAGTTCGACGACGCCCTCGGCCGGCGCATCTCGCTCGCCACCGTCCGGCGGCTCGCGGCTGCGGTGCGCGAGGCGGGGTCGCTGCCGTTCGCGTACGCGGCGGTCTACGCGGTCGGCAAGGAGGCGTGGCCTGAGTGGGAGGCCGACGGCCTGTTCCGGCGCGACGGCTCGCCGTGGATGCTCGGCGACTTCCTCTGGAACGTCGATCCGACGAGCGAACGGTGGCTCTCGCACTTCTCGGCCGACCTGCGCAGCACGCTGGAGGTCGGGTTCGCCGGCTTCCATCTCGACCAGTACGGCTCGCCCAAGTGGGCGCTGCGGCGCGACGGCACGCGGGTCGATCTGGTCGAGGCGTTCCCGGCGCTGATCGACCGTGTCGCCGCAGACGTGCCCGAGGCGCGACTCATCTTCAACAACGTCAATGACTTCCCGACCTTCGCGACCGTGCGCGCAGCGCAGGCGCTCACCTACATCGAGGTGTGGGCCCCGCACACGCGGCTCCGGCACCTGGCGGAGCTCGTGTCGACTGCGCGACTGCTTGCGCCCGACCGGCCGGTCGTTCTCGCGGCGTATCTCTCCGCGTATCAAGGCGACGAGGTGGCGGCGCTGCAGGCCGAGAAGCTGCAGCTCGCCACCGTCTTCTCCCACGGCGGGACCGTCCTGCTGCACGGCGAGGAGTCGGCGGTGCTGACCGAGGCGTACTACGTGAAGCATCGGCTAGGTGACGCCCGAGACGCAGGACGTCGCGCGCCGGTACTTCGACTTCGCCGTGCGCTACGGCGACCTGCTCTTCGCCGAAGACACGCTCGAGGTGACGCGCACGCATCTCGGCGGCGACAACGAGGAGGTGCGGATCGAGGCGCCGGTGCCCGTCGCGACCGACGGCGAGGCGGGCGCGCTCTGGGGACGTGTCCTGCGGCTGCCGCAGGGACTCCTCGTCAGCCTGATCGATCTCTCGGCGCAGGCGGACGACACGTGGGACGAGCCGAAGAGCGGGAGCGCGCCGCTCGCAGGCGTTCGGCTCTCGATCCTCCGCCGCGGCCAGGACGCGCCGTCGGTCGCGGCCTGCTCGCCCGGCGCGCCTCAGTTCGCCGCTCTGATGGTCGAACGAGGCGAGCGCTATGACACCGTCGCCTTGCCCGGCTTCGACACCTGGGTGCTCGTCTTGATCCGGGACGGGGCGGAATGATCCGTCACCGGCCCGCAGGCCGCGGACATCCGTGTTTCACACTGGGGGCAGTGACGAGTGCGGATGTCCGCGGTCGCTCATTCGATGTGGAGGTGACCTGATGGCAGCCGTGTCGTTCGACGAGGTGACCAAGCAGTTCGGGCAGTCGACGCTCGCGGTCGATCACCTCACGTTGACCGTGAACGAGGGCGAGTTCCTGATCCTCGTCGGCCCGTCCGGCTGTGGGAAGACGACGGCGCTGCGGATGGTCGCCGGGCTCGAGGAGGTGACGAGCGGCGAGATCGCGATCGACGGCCGTGTCGTCAACGACCTCGTGCCGACGCAGCGCGACATCGCGATGGTCTTCCAGAACTACGCGCTGTATCCGCACATGAGCGTGTCCGACAACATCGCGTTCCCGCTGCGCCAGCAGAAGCTGAAGAAGGCGGTGATTCGCGAGCGGGTGTCGGAGGCGGCGCGGCTGCTCAGCATCGGGGACCTGCTCGACCGCAAGCCGCGCGAGCTGTCCGGCGGACAGCGGCAACGGGTCGCGATCGGCCGTGCGCTCGTGCGGCGGCCGAAGGCGTTCCTGATGGACGAGCCGCTTTCGAACCTCGACGCGAAGCTGCGGGTGCAGATGCGCGCCGAGCTGCTCAGCCTCCATCAGCGGATCGGGATCACGACGATCTACGTGACGCACGACCAGACCGAGGCGATGACGCTCGGCGACCGCGTCGTCGTGATGAAGCGCGGCGTCGTGCAGCAGGTCGACGCGCCGGAGCGGCTCTATCGCAAGCCTGCGAACGTCTTCGTCGCCGGCTTCATCGGCAGCCCCGCGATGAACTTCCTCGAAGGGTCGTTGTCGAACGGGAGCGTCCAGCTCGGCGAGCACACAGTCACGTTGCCGCCGCGGATCGTGCAAACGTTGAGCGGCCGCAGTGGTCCTGTTGTCGTCGGCATCCGCCCGGAGGACTTCGTCGCCGTCGACGGGGCCGCATCCGAGTCGGAGACCCTGCCGGCGCAGATCGTGATCACCGAACAGCTCGGGCCAGAGATGCTGGTGCACTTCGACGTCCCCGGAGTTGTCCTCGCGAACGTCGAGGTCGAGGAGGTTGCGTCGGATTCGCCGGTGCGTGGTGGGCGACTCGTCTCGCGCGCCCCGGCGACGTTCAAGGGAGCCCGCGGGGACCGCGTGCGGGTCGCGATCAACGCCGAGCATCTGCAGTTGTTCGATCCGAGCAGCGGAGAGGCGCTTCTCTAGGACCGCGCACGCCAGCTGCGTCGCTGCTTCAGGTCGTGGATGGAATGGGTCATTCGCCCGATGTGCTCTCGGGTGGAGTTGTCGCAGAGTTGCTGCACTCGACAGTCGTTGCTGGTCGCCCTCGGGGCGTCCGGCGAGACATCAAGGAGGGAGTCATGGCGGAGGCAACCCAGGTCGCTCCGATCAAGGTCGGAGTGATCGCTGATCAGACGGGCCCGCTGTCGTTCATCGGGCTCGCGAACGCCAATGTGGCCCGGATGGTGATCGATGAGCTCAACACCGAGGGGGGCCTGCTCGGGCGGCCCGTGGTCCTCGTGCTCGAAGACGGCGCCACCGACGATGCCGTGGCGGCCGCCAAGGCGGCGAAGCTCGTCGGCCGTGACCAGGTCGACGTCGTCCTCGGCGGTATCTACAGCTCGACGAGACAGGCGATTAAGGGGCCGGTCGTCGGCGAGGGCGAGACGCTCTACATCTACCCCGAGCAGTACGAAGGGCAGGAGTCGGATCCGTTGATCTTCTGCACAGGGCCGGTACCGGCGCAGCAAGTCGATCCGTTGATTCCGTGGCTGATGCGGGAGACGGGAGCGAAGACGTTCTATCTGCCGTCGGCCGACTACATCTGGCCGCACGTGTTGAACGCGCGCGTCAAGGAGGTCGTTGCCGCGAACGGCGGCTCGATCGTGGGTGAGGAGTACTTCCCCCTCGATCACACCGACTACCGCGAGACCGTCGAGAAGATCACGGCGAGCGGCGCCGACGCCGTGTTCAACACGATCGTCCCGCCCGGGCTGACGCCGTTCTTCGCCGAGCTCTACGAGTCTGGCTTCACGCGGCGCGGGGGACAGCTCGTCTGCACGTACTTCGACGAGAACTTCCTGAACATGGTGCCGGCCCTCCATGTCGAAGGCCTCTACGGCTGCCTCGACTACTACCAGGCCGTTCCCGACCCGTTCAGTCGCAAGCTGCTGGAGCGGTACGACACGCTCTATCCAGGCGACGCCAAGTTCACAGGCGGCAGTGCGTGCTCGGGCCTCTACCGCGGCCTCCGGCTGTGGGCCAGTGCGGTCACCGAGGCCGGCTCGCTCACACAGGAGGACGTGATCGCCGCTCTCGACCACGCACGGATCGCCGAGAGCCCGGGCGGGCCTGCAGCAATGGCGCCAGGCCAGCACCACCTGCGCCTGAACATGTACATCGCCCAAGCTCGAAACGGCCGCTTCGAGATCGTCGAGGACCTCGGCCCCATCGATCCAGAGGAAGGACTCGTCGAGACGCCGGCTCTCGCGGGCTGAACACGAAGCGATGCTCGTTCGCCCCGCGCGACGCGCGGGGCGAACGAGCATTCGGCTCAGATGGAGGCGTGCGCGGTGCAGCGCTCGCCGGAGGCGCGCGTCGCGGTGGCGAGGATCGTTCCCTGCGCGCCGGCGATCACGCGCCGCAGCGTGAATGACCCGCTCGGGGCGCGAGTAACCTTGGTCGCCGAGGCGACGATCGAGCCGTTCCTCCGGAGCGTGACCTTCCAGGGCACGGCGTTTCGGTTCTGGTCGACCTGGAACTCGATCTCGAGGCCGCTGTCCTCGCGGCTCAGCTTGAGCTTGGCGGTCGAACTCTTGCTACACGTGCCGCTGACCAGGACCCGGGTCCGCCTTTGCTGGACGCGATCGGAGTGACGGCGAGAGCTGCGGCGGCCACGGCGAACGTGACAGAGAGGGTGATGAGGCGCGAGCTGAACATGGAACTCCTCCGGTAGTTGACGAATGCAGCCTCCGCGTTGTCCGGTCGGAGTCGCAATGGGACATTGGTCCCGTTGCGCGTTGTGGCGTCCACGAGGCGCAATGATTGGAGCCGATGCAGTCCCTTCGCGAAAGACGGACTCGCGACGTCCGACGTCACGCTCCCACAGCGGGGTCGGTGCTTCTGCGCTTCGCGCTCGGCAGCGCGGTCGCGATCCTCATCGCCGTCGTCGGTGGCTACTTCGCGCTTCGCTCGGTTGCGGTCGACGAGGCGAAACGCGAGACGCGGACGAAGGTCCAGGAGTCGGGGCAGCTTGTCGAGGCGATTCTCGCGGACGGCCTGGTCTCCGGTCGGCCGGCCGCGGTTCGAGCCGTCGACGATGCGGTCGTCTCGCGAGTGCTGAGCAGTTCGATCGTCAGAGTCAAGATCTGGTCGGCCGACGGGCGAGTCCTTTACTCGGACGATGCGAATCAGATCGGCGGCCACTATTCGCTCGACGCGGGACAACGGCGTCTGCTCCGTGAAGGCGGCGCGAAGGTCGAGGTGAGTGACCTCAGTCGCCCGGAGAACGCGCTCGACCGCGGGCAGGGCCGCCTGATCGAGGCGTACACCCGGATCCGCACGCCCTCTGGAACTCCGGTGCTCTTCGAGATCTACCAGCGATTCGGGTCGGTCACCGCGAGCGCCCGGCGCCTGCTCCGCTCGCTCGCCCCGCCGATCCTCGGTGCGGTCGCGCTGATCCTGCTCGTGCAGGTTCCGCTGCTCTGGTCGCTGATGCGCGGGCTCCAACGCAGCCAGGAGGAACGAGAGGCGCTGCTCGGGAACGCGATCGCGGCCTCGGCGAGGGAACGCCGGAGAGTCGCGTCGTATCTCCACGACGGGCCGGTGCAGGAGATCGCAGGCCTTGCCTTCTCACTGGCGCCGCTCGCGAGTGGGGCGACTGCGCGCGGAGCGCGCGGCGAAGCCGACGCGCTCGGCCGGGTGATCGACCGGCTCCGCCGCACGGTGCGCGATCTCCGCACGCTGCTGGTCGAGCTCCATCCGCCGCACCTCGCAGCAGCAGGTCTCGAATCGCGCGATCGCGGACCTCGTCAGCCCGCTGCAGGAAGGTGGCACGAACCTGTCGATCTCGATCGAGGGCGCCGAGTTGCTCGGGCGCGAGGAGGAAGCGCTCGTCTACCGGGTGGCCCAGGAGGCGGTGCGGAACGTGATTGCGTACGCAGACGCAACCGCCCTGCAGGTCCAGCTCACGGTCGAAGACGGGATCGGGCGGCTCACCGTCAGCGACGACGGCCGCGGTTTCGACCCGGGCACGCGCAGCCGTCGGCGTGAAGAAGGGCATCTCGGTCTCTCGCTCGTCGAGGAGCTGGCGCGGCAGTCCGGCGGCAACCTGACGATCAGTTCGAGTGCAGGGGGCGGGACGCGTGTCGAGCTCGAGGTTCCCGTTCGATGATCCGCGTTGCGGTTGTCGACGATCACGGTGTGCTGCGCGACGGCTTGGCGGGGTTGATCGCCGCACAACCGGATCTGACGCTCATCGCGACTGCGACGAACGGGCTCGAGGCGATCGAGATGTGTCGTGCTGCTTCGCCTGATGTGGTGTTGATGGACCTGGAGATGCCGGTCATGGACGGGATCGACGCGACGCGCGCGATTCTCGCCGAGGCGCCGGAGACCGTGGTCCTCGTGCTGACGTCGTTCTCGGATCGGCGACGCATCACGGGAGCGCTCGACGCCGGTGCGGTTGGTTACCTGCTCAAGGACGCGGCAGCGGACGAGGTCGTGCGCGGCATTCGCGCGGCGGCGGCGGGAGGCTCGCCACTCGATCCTCGCGCCGCTCGGTCGCTGCTCGAAGCGAACAACGCGCCCGATCCGCTTGCCGGCCTGTCACCGCGCGAGCGTGAGGTTCTGGGGCTGCTGCTCGACGGGATGCCGAACAAGCTGATCGCAGCGCGGCTCGGGATCAGCGAAAAGACGGTGAAGTCTCACCTCACGAGCATCTTTCGCGCGATCGGCGTCACGGACCGCGTTCAGGCGATCCTCTGGGTCGAGCGGCACGGGCTGCGGAGCGAGTTCGGGTCGTAGCGATGGGACCAAGGTCCCGTTGCGGCTCGCGTGCCGACGCCACAGACTAGGTTCCATGACCCGCGCCCACCTGACGGCGTTCCTCATCGGAGTCGGCCTGGTGTCGATCCTTGCCACACGGCCGGTTGCTGCGGCGGCGAAGGACGGGCGTGGGGAGGTGCGCGCTGCTGCCGTCTGCAGCGCCGGAGCGACCGCGCAGCTGAGACTGAGAAGCGGCGACCGTGGTATCGACCTGAGGTTCGAGGTCGACCACACGCGTGCCGGCGTCGTCTGGCGGGTGGCGCTGGTGCACGAGCGCCGGATCGTCTGGCGAGGTGCCGCCAGGACACGTCGTCCGGGCGCTTCCTTCGAGGTGCGGCGGACGTTGGGGGACCTCCCAGGCAGGGACTCCGTCTCGGCAACTGCGTGGGGGCCGCAGGGCCTCGTGTGCCGCGCGACTGCCACGCTCGGGGATACCTGAACGCTTCCGAATCGGCGTCAGCCCACCTTCCTGCCGCTCGCGCGGATCGAGGGATCAGGCCGTCAGCTCTGACGGAGTTTGCTGAGGCGGCGGAGGCGGAGTTATCCGGACGACGTACGTCGCGTAGACGTTGCCTGATCTATGGAAGTCAGCCTCCCAAACGTACAGCCCCGGAAAGGCTGGGAGCATCTCCTCTCCCTTCTTCCAGATCTGCGCCGTCCTGATGATCGCGCTCCGGCTTGGCGGGAAACGGGGTTGGAGCGGATCGTCAGGGCCGACATAGTGGATCCGAACCGGAATTGCGTCAGGCACAAGTGGATTCCATCACAGGAGACAGCCCTTCTAGTACCGGTTTACACCCGACCACATCGGGCCCGGTTGACCCCGCGACCGCAAGGTTCTAGCCTCGTCGTCGTGCCGTGCAGCGTCATCTGCATCTCCCACGCGACCGGCTCGGGCGGCGACGAGGTCGGGCGCCTCGTTGCGGAGCGGCTCGGCTTCCTGCATGTCGACGGAGAGATCGTCGCCGATGCGGCCGCGCGGGGCGGGATCTCAGCCGGCGACGTCGCGGACGAAGAGCGTCGGAAGTCGCTCGTGAACCGCCTCCTCGGCTCCATTTCCGACGGCGGCAGCAGCGCTGCGGCGCTCGCCGGGGGCGCGCTTCCAATCATCGTCGATGACGCGCTGGGCAGCGATGAGATCCAGAGTCTCATCCGCGAGGCGATCGAGCAGACGGCGGCGCGCGGAAACGTCGTCATCACGGCGCACGCCGCTTCGCACGCGCTCGACCCGAGCAAGACGACGCTGCGTGTCTTTGTAACTGCCTCGCCGCGAACCCGAGCACGGCGGATGAGCGAATCGGCCGACGTCGACGCTGCGAGCGCGGAGCGAACCGTCAGGACATCAGACATGGGGCGGCGCGACTACCTGAAGCGGTTCTACGACGTGACGGAAGAGCTGCCCACGCACTACGACCTCGTCGTCAACACAGACGCCATCTCGGTTGAGGAGGCCGCGGCGCTGGTCGCCCGCGCCGCCGACGGCTCGCTCGCACCGCAGGCCTGAGCCGCGGGCCGCCGCACGTTGCGCGCAACCGCGGATGCGCTCCCTCGGTCGAGGAATTGACCTGAGTCGATACTGAGTCGACAACAAGACGACCGTAAGCAACCCGGGAGCCGCAACCCGTGGCCAAGATCTACGAGTTCGAGTTCGAAGCTCCGCCCGAGCAGGTCTACCTCGAGACGATCAGCGCCGTCAGCGTGCTTGGATTCTCGATCCGCGAGAGCGAAGACACGTCGCTGACCTTCAACACCGGTGCGTCGATCTGGTCGAACGCCGGCCAGGACATGACCGTGACCGCCGAAGCCGTCACCGAGTCCTCGTCGAAGCTCGTCCTCAGCGGCCAGACCGCACAACGGGGCGAGTACGGCTCGTGGGGCGAGCGCGGACGGATCGCCAAGGGTCTCGCGGCGAAGGTGCGCGAAGCGCTCGCCGCCGACGGCGAGCGTGCCCAGCAGCGCCTGCTCGTCGGCTGACGCGTGTCGCGCCCGATCACCCTCGCGGCTCCAAGCGCCGACGCGAGTCTGGTGCCCGCGCTGAAGCGGGTGCCGCTGTTCGCAGCGCTCACGCCGCAGCAACTTCGCCGAGTGGCCGCCGTCGCTCGTGTGAAGCACTTCGCCGCGGGGACGACGATCGTTCACCTCGGAGCTCCCGGCAGTACCTTCTACGTCATCCTCGACGGCCACGTGCTCGTCGTCCGCGCGACCGGCAGGCCCTTGAAGCTCGGTGTGGGTGACTTCTTCGGCGAGCTCGCGTTGATCGAGGACGCTCCGCGCTCGGCCGACGTGATCGCGACCGACGACCTCGTCGTGCTCACGATCGGGCGCGCCGCGTTCGCAAGGCTCCTCCGCACGGAGGCCGCGCTCACACATGCCATCCTCCGCACGGTCGTGAGCCGCCTGCGCTCCGACCAGCGCACGCCTCGCTGGCAACTCCACAACCTCTAGCACCTACGATCCCCGCGTGCCGCTGAAGGTCACACGCGCGCAGATCCTCGCGTTCCGCCGGCGCACGGGCTCGCTCGGCCGGCGCCTGCCCGCCGGGGAGCTCTCGCTGCAGCGCGCCGCGTGGGCCGGGCTGCAAGACAGCATGCCCCGCGCCGCGCTGCTCTCCATCCACGCGCGCGTCGAGGGCGCCGAGCCCATGTCGTGGGATGACCCGTCGCTCGTGCAGGTGTGGGGGCCGCGCTACCGGGTCTACGTCGTCGCGGCGCCTGACCTGCCGCTGTTCACGCTTGCCCGACTCCCCGAGTCGGGTAAGACCCGCACGGTGGGTGAAGAGCTCGCCGATCGTCTCGAGGCCGCGCTCGCCGGCGAGCGGATGCGTGCCTGCGACGCGGGGATCGCGCTCGGTGGAACCGGCAACAGCCTCCGCTACGCAACCCTCACCGGCCGGCTCGCGATCCGCTGGGAGGGAGCCCGCGCGCCGCACGTCTGGATCGTCCCGCCGCCGAAGATCACCGTCCAGAAGGCCAGGCGCGAGCTCGCCCGCCGCTACCTCCACGTCTACGGACCGTCGACCGCGGCCGCCTTCGCGAAGTGGGCTGGGATCGGCGCTCGGGAGGCGGCGCAGACCATCGACGAGCTCGAAGCCGAGTTGCTCCCCGTGCGGACGCCCGCCGGCGACGCGCGCATCCTGGCCGTGGACGAGCCGACGATGCGCGAGCCCCCCGGGCCTGCGGCGCCTGCACGGCTGCTTCCGAGCGGCGACGCCTACTGGCTCCACACGACGACCACCGAACGTGCGCTGCTCGTGCCGAATGCAAAGCACCGTGGCGAGCTCTGGACGCCACGCGTCTGGCCGGGCGCGGTCCTCGTCGACGGCGACATCGTCGGCATCTGGCGCCGCGCGAAGCGCACGTTCACGATCGAGATCTGGAAGAGGCTCTCGCGTGCCGCCCGAGACGCGATCATCGAGGAGGCCGAACGGCTGCCGCTGCCCGACCCTGGGCCGACCGTCGTGCAGCTCGCGTGACGAAGACTCGGCTCGACCCCGCGACCGGCAACCTGGTCTCAGCCGGCAAGCCGATCTTCCCACTCGGGCTCTCCGACCCGCCGCCGGTGGACGGCGTCACGCCGAGTGGGGGACCGGCCTGGGCGGAGATCGCCGACGCAGGCATCAACTTCGTGCGCCACTACGACCCCTGGACAGCGGTCGGCCGCGGAGCAGATGGTGAACGTTCGGCACAAGCTCGACGTCGCCCAGAAGAACAAGCTCCAGGTGTGGCTCGCCCTCGCCGGCGATCGACAACACGCTTGCGAACAAGAAACTGCTCACGGACATCGTCAACGCGGTGAAGGGCCACGCGGGGGTCGGCGTCTGGAAGGGAGCCGACGAGCCCGCGCACGGGCACCTCGCCGCGTCGGGTCTCGTCGCGGTGCTCGAGCACGTGCGCTTCGCTCGACCCCGATCACCCGCTGGCGATCATCGAAGCGCCTCGCAACCCGTCGCTGGAGAAAGGCGGAGCGGACCGGGTGCTGACGGCGGCAGCGATGGCGCCGTACGCCGCGGCCTGCGACATCCACGGCGTCGACATCTACCCGGTCTCGGTGCCGCCCGGGAAACACGCCGGCCGCGCGAACACCGACATCAGCGTTGTCGGCGACGTCACCCGCATCCTCGCCGCTGCCAAGCCGGGCCAGCCGATCTGGACGACGTTGCAGATCGCGTGGAGCGGTGTCCTTCCTCCTCGCCACCGGGTCGTCTTCCCGACGCTCCAGCAGGCGCGGTTCATGGCGTACGACGCGATCATCGCCGGCGCGCGTGGACTGTTCTTCTTCGGCGGCCACCTGCGGCAGGTGATGACGCCGCAGGACCGAGTCCGGGGCTTCAACTGGACGTACTGGCGTAGGGTGCAGAAGCCGCTCACGCAGGAGCTCGCCGGACCGCAACACGTCGCAGCGCTGCTCGCACCCGACGCGCCGTTCAAGCTGACCGCGAACGCGCCGGACATCGCGCTGAGCGCACGTCAGACGGCTGACTCGATCTACCTGATCGTCGTCCGGCGCAGTCCGACCGCGAGCGGACGCATTCGGTTCCAGGGACTACCGGCCGCGATCAGCGAGGGGACCGCCCTTCCGCACGGGCCGAGCAACCCGCCGCGCACGATCGCCGTCAACGCCGGTGCGTTCACCGACGCGAGCCCCTACGGGCCGCACAACGCGCGTGTCTACCGCTTCCCGCGTCGCTGAGCCGGCGCCCGCGTCGGCCACCGAGGCCGACAACCGCGCCGCGATCGTCGCCGCGCTGATGCTGACGATCGGGCTCGCGGCGATCGACAGCACGATCGTCGCCACCGCTGTGCCGCAGATCGTCGCCGACCTCGGCGGGTTCTCGCTCTTCCCGTGGATCTTCTCGATCTACCTGCTGACGCAGGCCGTGACCGTGCCGATCTACGGGAGGCTCTCCGACGTCTTCGGCCGCAAGCCGGTGCTGCTCGTCGGCGTCGCGGGCTTCCTCGCCGGCTCGGTCCTCTGCGCCGTCGCCTGGAGCATGGTCACGCTGATCATCTTCCGCGGCGTACAGGGTCTCGCAGCCGGTGCGATCCTGCCGACGACGACCACGATTGTCGGCGACCTCTACGAGCCCGCCGAGCGGGGACGCGTGCAGGGCTACATCTCGTCGGTGTGGGGCGTCTCCGCGATCGTCGGTCCGACGCTCGGCGGCTTCTTCGCGGAGTACTGGACGTGGCGCGGCATCTTCTGGCTCAACCTGCCGATCGGGCTCGGCGCCGCCTGGCTGATCCAGCGTCACCTCCACGAGCGCCTCGAGCGACGGAGGCACCGGATCGACTACGCCGGCGCGCTCACGCTCAGCTTCGCCTGCTCGCTGCTGATCCTCGCGCTGCTCGAGGGCGGCGTGAGTTGGGCGTGGGACTCGGCGACGAGCATCGCGCTCTTCGTGGCCTCGGCGGTCCTCCTTGTCGCGTTCGTCCAGATCGAGCGAACCGTCGCCGAGCCGATCCTGCCGCTCTGGGTCTTCCGGCACCGCATCCTGCTCGCCGGCAACGTCTCCGGGCTCGCGATCGGCGCGATCCTGATCGGGCAAACGTCGTACGTCCCGACCTACGCACAGCGCGTCGTCGGCGTCGGGGCAGTCGTCGCAGGGCTCGCGATGGCGACGATGACGATCGGCTGGCCGATCGCAGCGACGCTCGCACCGCGCGTCTACATGCGCATCGGCTTCCGCCCGACGGCTCTCCTCGGCGGCGCGATCACCATCCTCGGCTGCCTGCTGCTCGCGCTCTTCGTCGGATCCGGCTCCGGCCTCTGGCGCGTGAGCGTCGCCGGGTTCGTGCTCGGCGTCGGGCTCGGGTTCGTGTCCGTCTCGACCGTCGTCGCGGTCCAGTCGACCGTCGGGTGGGGGAGACGCGGCGTCGTCACCGGCACCAACATGTTCATCCGCACACTCGGAAGTGCCGTCGGCATCGCGGTCTTCGGATCGATTGCGAACGGCCGCCTCGCGCACCGGCGCCACACGCCGCCGGCGATCTTCCACGCGGTGCACGGCGTCTTCTGGGCGCTCGTCGTCGCCGGCGTCCTCGGCCTCGCGGGACTCGTGATGTTCCCGCGCCGCGTGACGCTTATTCCGGCGGATGGCGCCGCGAGTACATCGCCTTCTCCTCGCGTCCGTCCATGATCGCGCCCCAGACGTGCAGGCCGATCACAACCACCGCGACCACGATGGTGACGGCGATCACGAGCGCGAGGGCGACCATTCACGGAGTATTCCCCGCTCGGCCCCGTCAGGAACAACCTGGTTCCGCTAGAGGCTTGATGTGGAATTGGTTCGTCGTGGGGCCGTCTCAGACCAAGCCAGGGCGGCTCGGCGTCCGCAGGGAAGGCTAGAAGCCTTCACAAGGACGACGAGACGGTCTCGCGCCGCGTCTGAGGCGGCATCCGCGGCACTGCCCCATTTCACATCAAGCCTCTAGTAGGACTTTGTTAGCTGGTTGAAGGGTCCTCTTCGGTCGCGGCGAACGGTGTCCGCGTCAGCGGTCATCGTTGGAGGGAGGAGAGGATGGAGGCGGCAGTCGCATTGCCTGTGCCGGCGGTCGGGGTTCGCGATCGGCTGGCCGAGTTCGTCGATGAGGTGACGAGACCGTTTGTGCTGCGGGTGCAGCGTGAGAACGCGCTTCTGTACGTGCGGGGGCTGGTCGAGCATGGTGGCCGGAAGAGCTTGCAGCCGACGCTGTTTCGGCTTGAGGAGACGCCGGCCCGGTACGAGTCGGTGCAGCAGTTTCTCGCTGATTCGCCCTGGGATCCGGAGCTGCTCGTACGCGGTTGCGCGGAACGGGTGGCCCCGGAGATCGGGGTGATCGCGTGGGTCGTCGACGACACCGGTGTCGTCAAGGATGGCAAGCATTCGCCGGGGGTGAAGCGGCAGTACTCGGGCACGCTCGGCAAGATCGGTAACTGTCAGATCACGGTCAGCGTGCACGCGGTCGGCGCGCGGGGCACGCTGCCGCTCGGCTGGCGCCTGTACTTGCCGGAGGAGTGGTGCGATGACCTGCCGCGCAGGCGCAAGGCGAAGGTCCCCGAGGACCTCGTCTTCAAGACGAAGCCGCAGCTTGCGGGCGAGCTCTGCGAGCTGGCGGCGGCCTGGCAGGTCCCGCCGGCGCCGATCCTCGGTGACTCCGCCTACGGCGACGACGCGGGCTTCCGCACCGATCTGCACGAGGACGGCCTCGAGTACGTGCTCGCGGTGCGGGCCGAGACGAGCGTCTACGGCCCGGAGACGATTTTCGCGGTGCCCGAGCGCGACAGCAACCGCGGCAGGCCGCGCACGGTCGCTCGTCCTGATCGCAAACCGGAGTCGGCGCTGACGCTCGCGAAGCGATTGCCCGCTCGCGCCTGGAAGACGCTCGACTGCCGGACGACGCCCGCCGGCGAGCAGGTGAAGAGCCGGTTCGCGTTCCTCCGCATCGTCGCGACCAACCCGGTCCGCAACCGGCATCGGCAGCCGCGTCAGGAGTGGCTGATCATCGAGTGGCCGAAAGACGCGGAGGCGCCGAGCGACTACTGGCTCTCCAACCTCGCCGCGAACGCTCCGCGCGAACGGCTGGCACGGCTCGCCAGGCTGCGCTGGACGATCGAGCTCGACTATCGGCAACTGAAAGGCGAACTCGGGCTCGACCACTACGAAGGCCGCAGCTACCGCGGCTTCCATCATCACTGCGCGCTCGTCACCTGCGCGCACGCGTTCCTCACGCTCGAACGGCTCGACCCAAAAGCCCCGCGGCCGGCCTGACACTGCCCCAGGCGGTGCTGCTCATCCAGCCCGTCCTGCGCTGCTGGGCCGGCCGCTGCCGAACCTGTCAACAGCCCGTCGACCTCGAGCAACTCACACTCCTCCATCGACGTGAGTAACAAAGTCCTACTAGTGGCCCGCGATGACGTGCGGCACGTACGGCTCCTCGAGCCGCGCGAGCTCGTCGTCCGAGAGCGACAGCTCCGCCGCGGCAAGCGCATCCTCGAGATGCCCGAGCTTCGTGGCGCCGACGATGGGTGCCGTCACGCCGGGCTTGTGCAGCAGCCACGCCAGCCCGACCTGCGCCGGCGGCACGCCGCGCGCTTTGGCGACTTCGGCGGTGCGTTCGACGACCGGGAAGTCGAGCTCCGGGACGTAGAGCGAGTCGGCGAACTGGTCGGTCTGGGAACGCGTGGTCAAGCGCTCACCGGCGGCCGTGCGGTTGCCGGCAAGTAGGCCGCGCGCCAACGGGCTCCACGGAAGCACCGCGACGCCCTGGTCGATGCACTGCGGGATCATCTCCCGCTCTTCCTCGCGGTAGACGAGGTTGTAGTGATTCTGCATCGACACGAACGGCGTCGCTGCGGCCGCCTGTGCCTTCGCGAACTGCCAGGCGTACATGCTGCTCGCTCCGATGTACCGCGCCTTGCCTGCGCGCACGACATCGTGGAGCGCCTCCATCGTCTCCTCGATCGGCGTGCCGGGATCCCAGCGGTGGATCTGGTACAGGTCGACATAGTCCAGGCCGAGCCGTGAAAGCGACGCGTCGATCGAGGCGAGGATGTGCTTGCGCGAAAGACCAGCGCCGTTCTCGCCGGGCATCGTCCGCCCATGGACCTTGGTCGCGACGACGTACTCCTCCCGCGTCTCGAAGAGGCGCGACAGCAACCGCCCGGTGACGACCTCGCTCTGGCCGTCGTTGTAGACGTCGGCGGTGTCGAAGAAGATGATCCCGCCCTCGACGGCGCGGCGCACGATCGGCTCGGCGGCCGCCTCGTCGATCGCCCAGCGCCGCGACTCGTGCGCGCCGTAGCTCATCATCCCGAGGCAGATCCGCGACACCCGCAGCCCCGTCCCGCCGAGGTTCACGTAGTTCATGCTCGAACGCTACCGCGCGGACTCGAGGAGGCAGACCGCTACCACCACCGCGGTCGCGAGCGCAGTCACCCACACCGACGACAGCCCGCCGCCGAGCGCGAACACCAACGCCGCGCCGAGCACACCCGCGAGCTTCGCGTACCCGATCCCGCCGACGAGCCTCAGCCTGAACGCGACGAGACCGGCGAAGTACAGCGCCAGCCCGCCGCAGAGCGCGAGCCGTGCGGCGTCCGGGAGCGCGGTGTCGACGTCGTGGATCGCGACGTTCATGCCGACCGCGAAGACGATGATCCCGCCGACGATCACGAGATGGATGTAGCTGTAGCTGTCGGCCGCCGCGAGGACGACGTCGTCGTGCCCACGCAGACGCGTTTCTGCGGTCCCAGCGAGGCGGTCGAAGTACGTCCACCAGAGGCCGATCGTGGTTGCGAGCCCGAGCGCGGCCGCCGCAACGAGCCGCGCGTCGATCGCGTGAGCGTCCGCGCTCAGTCCGATCGCGACGATCGACTCGCCGAGGCAGATGATCACGAACAGCCCATAGCGCTCGGCGAAGTGCGCGATCGCCACCTGCTGCAGGCCGCGCAGCCGCTCGCGCGTCAGCCACGCCGGTCCGGAGTAGTCGATCAGCAACGCGAGCGTCCAGAGGACGACCTGCAGCCGGGACGAGAGGAACGAGCCGGCGACGATCAGCGCCATACCGGCTCCGACGGTGAAGGCGAACGAGCCGATCGCCGACCACGACGCATTTCCCGCGCGCGCCGCGTGCGCATACATGCCGAGGTGAAGGAACCGAACGGCGGCGTAACAGAGAGCGAACAGCGTCGCCTTCCCCGAGAACGCCGACGGCAGGGCGAGGCCGGCGACGAACACGAGCAGCATCCCGAGCAGCAGGATTGCCCGCAGCGCACGAGCCTCCTCTTCCTCGGCGTTCGCCGCCCACACGAACGCCGACCATGCCCACCAGACGAGCGCGAGCATGATCAGCCCGTGCCCGAACCCGGTCCACGTGAGGTTGTTCGCGATCAGCGTCGTTACCTGCGTCACCGAGAAGACGAAGACGAGGTCCCAGAGCAGCTCGACCGGGCTCGTGCGGCGCTCGCTCATGGCGCCGATTATCCGGTCAGGGAATGACGAGCGCAGTCTTGGCGCGCGCATGCCCCGAGTCGAGCCGGTGCATCGCCTCCTCGATCTGCGTGAGGTCGTAGCGCCGCTCGATCACCGACCTGACCTGACCCGCCTCGATCAGGTCGCGCAACGCGGCGAGGTCGTCTCGGTTCGGTTTCGCGATGAAGAACCGCACCGCTCGCTTGCTGCACTTGCCGGCGAGGATCATGCGCGCGAAGTGGCCGAGCGGCCCGAGCAGGCGACTGCGGCGCGGCCCGCCGACGAGCAGCAGCTTGCCGGTGGGCGTGAGCGCGCGGCTCATCGCACGCCACGACCGGTTGCCGGCATTGTCGAAGAGCACGTCGTAGCGGATTCCCGCGCGCGTGAAGTCCTCGCTGCCGTAGTCGAAGACGCGATCGGCGCCGAGCCCCTTCACCTGCTCCATGTTCCCCGCGCTGCACACCGCGTGCACCTCGGCGCCGAGCGCCTTCCCGATCTGCACGGCGAACGTGCCGACACCGCCGGCCGCGCCGTTCACGAGGACGCGCTGGCCCGGCTCGACGCCTGCGTGGTCGCGAAGCCCCTGCAACGCCGTGAGGCCCGCGACGGGAACCGCCGCCGCCTCCTCGAACGACATGTTCGCCGGCTTCCGGTCGACCGCATCGCTCGCGATCACGTACTCGGCGAACGCGCCGCCGTCGCAGCCGTACACCTCGTCGCCCCGCGCGAAGCCGTCCACGCCGCCGCCGACCGCGGCGATCACGCCGGCGAAGTCGCTGCCGAGCGCGCTCGACTTGGGCCTGCGCATCCCCGTCAAGGGCCGCGCGAGGAGGGGACGCCCGTTCCACCCGTACCAGTCGACCGCGTTCACCGACGACGCGTGGACCCGCACCAGCACCTCGCCCTCCGCCGGCTCCGGCGTCGGCACCTCGTCGATCGTGACCGTCCCGTACTTCCTGACCGCTGCAGCTTTCATCTCTCTCCTTACGTAGTAAGCTTACATAGTAAGATATGCCTTACTCCGTAAACTCGTCAAGGGTGGCTGCCGAACCCCGCATCCCGCTGAACCGCGGACGCGTGCTTCAGACGGCGCTCGCCCTCGCCGACGACGGCGGCGTCGAGACGGTGACGATGCGCCGCCTCGGCGAGGAGCTCGGGTTCGAGGCGATGTCTCTCTACCGCTACGTGGCGAGCAAGCAGGACCTGCTCGACGGGATGCTCGACCTCGTGCTCGCCGAGTGGGAGCAGCCGGGCGCGGGCGACTGGGCCGAGGCGATCCGGACGAGCGCGCAGTCCGTCCACGACGCGCTCCTCCGTCACCCGTGGTCGGCGCGCCTGCTCATGACCGGCGCGCACATCCGGCCGGCGCGCCTGCGCTACATGGACCGCCTGCTTGCAACCCTCCGCGGCGGTGGGTTTGCCCCAAACGCCGCGTACCACGTCTACCACCTGCTCGACGGCTATATCTTCGGCTTCACGCTCTGGGAGATCGCGTACAGCACGATCCCGATGGATGCCGAAGTAGTGACGAGACTCATGCAAGCCATTCCGTGGGATGAGTATCCCGACCTCGCCGATCATCGCGACCAGCACATGAGCGAGGGGCCGCACCGCGAGGTGAGCTCGTTCCGCGTCGGCCTCGACCTGATCCTCGCCGGGCTCCAGGAGCAGAAATGATCGAGCGGCGCACGTTCACCTTCTGCGGGCTCGAGCATCCGTCCTACGAGGCGCGCGGTGCGAGTGACGGGCCGCACGTGGCGCTGATCGGCGGCGTCCACGGCTGCGAGTACTCGTCGATCGCCGCCGTGACGAGATTCATGAACGAGCTCGACACCGCTGAGCTCGCCGGCTCGATCACCGCCGTGCCGGTCGTCAGCATGCAGTCGTTCCGGCAGCGCTCCGCGTTCGTCGTCCCGGAGGACGGCAAGAACCTGAACCGCAGCTTCCCGGGCTCGTACGACGGCACGTACACCGACGCGCTCGCGGCCTCGATCTTCGAGCAGGTGATCGAGCCGGCCGACGTGCTTCTCGACCTCCACGGCGGCGACCTCGTCGAGGCGCTCGAGCCGTTCGCGATCTACGACGCCTCACCGGTCGAGGAGCGGGCGCACGCGATCGCCCTCGCCTTCGGGTTGCCCTACGTCGTCCGGCAGGAGCGCGCCGAGAGTGGCCTCGGCGGCATGACCTCGAGCGCCGCGGCGCAGATCGGGATCCCCGCGGTGATCGCCGAGGCCGGCGGGTGCGGGCAGCTCGAGGAGGCGGCGACCACGCGGCTCGTCGACGGCGTTCGGAACGTCCTCCGGCACCTCGAGCTGCTGCCCGGCCCGCCCGTGCCGGCAAGCGCGCGCTTCGTCGGGCGGTTCGTGTGGCTCCGCTCGGCGCACGACGGTTGGTGGCAGCCGGTCGTCGCGGCCGGCGACGAGGTCACGGAGGGACAGCTCCTCGGGACCTTGCGCACGCTTTACGGCGATGTGCTCGATGAGCTGCACGCACCGCGCGACGGTGTCGTCCTCTTCCTCACGACGAGCCCCGCCGTCGGTGTCGACGGCCCGCTGCTCGGCCTCGGCGCCGATTAGCTAGAGGGCCGGCAGAGCCCCATCGTGTTGCGCGCGTCCCGCACGGGGGCGCGGTCGACCGTTCAGCCGACGGCAAACAAGAAGAACGCGCAGAGAACGGCGAACAGGCGTCGACTCCGGCGAAGCATCGAGAACGCGGCCATTCGCTACCGACTCGCCTTGCCTGGCACCTGTTACAGGCTGAGCCCGACAGCCGTCCCTCGGCGGTGCCCGCAAACGGAGCTACGCCCTGTCGCCGACGCGAGTGGACCAAACAGCGTTTCCTGCCGTCGGCTACGCGGACGCGGGCCGCGCGTTGCGTTCGAACTTGTGCCACCCCCGGTCGCCGCGCAGGAACCGCCAGGTTCCCTTCAGGCGCGCCCAGACGATGAAGGGCCGGTAGACGACCAGGTCGAATGGGCCGAGCACGATCAGGCGCACGAGGTCGCCGAGCGGGTAGGCGCGCGAGGTGCGGTCCTCGAGCAGGACCGCGGCCGACGTCATCAGTCCGTTCAGCAGCGCGAGCGCGGCGAGCGTGAGCAGCGCCGGCTCGATCTCGAGCGCCTGCACGGCGACACTCACGGCGAGCGCAGCGACGGCGAGAAGCTCGAAGACCGGCGCGATCACTTCCGACAGCACGAAGAACGGCACCCCGACCATGCCGACCGCGCCGTACCGGCGCCGGAAGAACATCCGCCGGTAGTGGAAGACGGTCTCGAGGATGACTCGCTGCCAGCGCTCGCGCTGTGCGATCAGCTTGCGCATCGTGTCGGGCCCCTCGGTGACACCGACGGTATCGGCGAGCGAGACGATCTCGTACGGTCGCCCCAGGCGCCGAAAGTGCTCGTGCACGCGGAACGTGAGCTCGATGTCCTCGCACGTAAAGGTCGTCGAGAAGCCGCCGATCTCCTCGATCACGTCGCTCCGCCAGATCTGGAACGCACCGACCGCGCACAGCATCGTGTTCAGGCGGGTCCAGCCGAGTCGGTTGTTGAAGAACGAGCGTAGGTAGTCGCTGTGCTGGAACGCGAGCAGCGGCCGCTTGTCGAGTTGAGCGGGAACGCCGTCACGCGCGAGCGCCTGCTCGGGCCGGCTGCTGATCGCGATGTGCCCGGTGACGCCGACGATCCGGCCGGGATCGGCGAGCGCGAGCCGCATGCCGTTCAGGAGCGACGCGGGCGCCAGGATCGTGTCGCCGTCGACACCGCAGACGTAGCGGTAGCGGGCAAGGTTGAGGCCGCAGTTGAGCGAGTCGGCCTTGCCGCCGTTCACCTTGTCGATGACGACGAGCTCGGGGTGAGTGCGGCTCCGGTAGAGGCCGCGAATCGGACCGGATTCGTAGCGGCGGCGGTAGAAGTGCTCGATCGGCTCGAGGTCGAACGTCCGCTGGAGCACGCCGAGCGTGTCGTCGGTCGAGCCGTCGTTGACGACGATCACCTCGAGCTCCGGGTAGTCGACGTCGAGGAACGACTGGGTCGAGGCGGCGACGACAGGCGATTCGTTGTAGACGGGCGCGATGATGCTCACCGGGATCGTGAGCGTGGACGCGCGGACGCGGTCGAGGCTCTCGAACCCGCGACCGCGGCGGCGGAGCCGCTCCTCCACGGCGGAGTAGACGATCATCGCGAAGTAGGCGCCGTAGACCGCGACCACGTAGGCGAGGCACACGACGACCGTCCACTGCAGCATTGCGCGAAGGACGCTCATCCTGCGAGCTCCAGTGGCGGTGACTCGCGGCGGAAGGCAGAGACCACTTCGCGTGCGCCGTCCTGGGCGAACGCGTCGTCGGCGTGGAGCATCGAATGGGCGGCCCGCAGCCCACTCTCCCCGAGGACGAGCAGAGCCTCCTTGGCCGCGGCGCGCACCCACCAGCTTCGGTCGGCAAGCAGCGCGGCGATGTCGTTCGCGAGTCCTTCCGAACCGATCTCACCGACGGCCCGGGCGGCATGAGAGCGGACGAAGAAGACGTCGTCGGTGAGCAGCGCGCGCAGGACGTGCTGCACGGTGGTCGCGCCGCTCGCGCCGAGGACGCGGGCGGCGGCGGAACGGACGGTGCCCGCGGTGTCGGTCGATGCCTCGACTGCGGCTGCCGTGACGCGCGGATCGGCAGCCGCGTCGCGCAGCAGCATCAGCGCCCAGTACCTCACCTCGGCGTCGGTGTCGGTTGCGAGGGAGAGGAGGTCGGGCACAAGGCGACGTGCACGCGGCGCGAGCTCGGTCGCCGTGCGCGACCGGGGGTGCGTGCCTGCGACGAGGACGTCGAGGAGCAACGCGTCCGCCGCCGGCGTTTGCTGCTCGGCGGCGATCGAGACGACGGCGCTGCGGACGTCCTCCGAACCGGTGAGCAGTGCCGAGCGAAGAAGCGCGAAGGCGAACGGCGAGCCGCCCCGGGTCAGCACGCGGAGCGCGTGCGAGCGCTGGAAGGACTTCTCGCGGGCACGGCGGCGAAGCCGCGGTCCTTGGCGCGAGACGAGCTCGCGTGCCGCGCCGGCTGCGCCGTCGACCCGCTCGCCGTCGGCGACGCGCCAGAGCTGTCGCCGGGACCAGCGCGACGGATCGGCACCGCCGGCGAGGGTTCGCGCGTCGGCTTCACGCCGCCGTTGGCCACGGTCGTGACGCAGGCGCGCGCCGACGACCCATCCGGCCAGGGCGAGCCAGAGCACGAGGAGCACAGCCGTAACACCGGCGATGACATCGACGGGAACCATTCGAGGGATGCATCGGCATCGGGGAGGGGCGGCTTTACGCCGCGGGGAACCAGCGGGCGCGGCGGCTCGCACCGAAGCGGTGCTTTTCGGCGACGAACTCGGCCGACGGAGGCTGAAACACGCCGCTGCGCTTGGGGCCGGTGAGGAAGTCGATGTCGACGCGCCCGACCAGGCCCGACCCGAACTCGATGTAGCAGGAGCCTTGCCCGCCGTACGGCGCCGGCGGGTCGCCGCCGGCTGCGACCGCGCGTAGCGTCTCGGCGACCACGCGTGCCGCCCCCTCGGCGAACACGCCCGCCTTCGGTACGCCGGCGGTCGCGACGTCGCCGACCGCGTACACCCCAGGGAACCGCGTCTGCAGGTTCGCGGACGACACTGGGATATAGCCGTCCTCGGCGAGCGCGCTCGCGAGCACGACGTCGGGTGCGCGGTGTTTCGGCACGCCGAGGAACAGGTCGAACGGCAACGAGCTCCCGTCCTCGAGCAGGGCGCGACCCTCCTCGAGCGAGGCGATGTGCGACTCGGGCAGGAAGCGAATGTCACGCTCGGCGAACGCCTCGAGCAGGGCGACCGACGAGTCGGGCGAGGGTGGGATCGGCGTATCGAACGGCGTCACGATCGAGATCTCGCAGTCGTCGCGCACGCCACGCTCGGTCAGGGAGTCGTGGAGGAGGAGTGCCGCCTCGCTCGGCGCCGGCGGGCACTTGTACGGCGCGCCGCAGACACCGACGATCACGCGTCCGCGCCTGAAGCCGGGCAGCAGGCCCGCGAGTCGATCCGCGCCGCCGACCGAATAGAACTCATTTCCCCAGTCGGCGAGCCCGGGTGTGCCGGCGACGTCGTAGTCGGCGCCAAGGGCGACGACGAGCACGTCCGCGTCGTGGACGTCCGCGTTCGTGATGACCTGACGTGTCTCGGGGTCGATCGCGGTCACGGTCTCGCGCAGAAGGCGCACGCCTGGATGCACGAATCCGCGGTACGGGATCCGGACGGACTCGAGCGTCGTCCGCCCGAAGAGGACATCGAGCTTCGAGTAGCCGAAGACGAACGTGTCGCTCCGGTCGACGAGCACGACGTCGAACCCCCCGCCCGACGTCTCGGCCAGCATCGTCGCGAGCTCGAGGCCGCCGAACCCCGCGCCGAGGATGAGCACGTTCACGCTACGTCTGTATCACGACGCGACGGCATCGCGCTGAGCGCTACGCGGTGTGCGGTTCGTCCTCGGCAGCGGCCTGGTGCATCGCCGGCGCCCGCCGCATGCCGTTCGCGCCGGCGAGCGCCTGCCGCACCTCGCTCGGCACGCCCACCGCGGTGCGGTCGCGGCCGGACGCCTTGGCAACGTAGAGGCCCACGTCGGCGAGCTGGATCAGCTCCTGCAGCGACGTTGCCGCCTCGGAGTCGGTGACGCCGAAGCTCGCGGTGAACTGAACCTGTCCGCCGTTGAGCGTGCGCGCGAGATGCGTGCGGATCCGGTCCATGACCTCGACGGCCGCTTCGGCGTTCGCGTCGGGCAGCGCGATCAGGAACTCCTCGCCTCCCCAGCGGGCGACGTGGTCGTCGTCGCGCAGCACCTGACGCATGACGTGCGAGAAGAGCCGCAGCGAACGATCGCCCTCTTCGTGGCCGTGCGTGTCGTTCAGACGCTTGAAGTGGTCGAGATCGGCGAGCGCCAGTGCAAAGGGGCGCCCCTGGCGCAGCAGGCCGCGCAGCTCGGTCTCGAGCGTGCGGCGGTTGATCAGCCCGGTGAGTCCGTCGGTCTGCGCCTGCAACTGTGTCTTCTCGAACGCTCGCACCGTGCCGATGCGCGCGCCGGCCTGCGTGGCGAGCGTGGTCAGCTGGGCCACCTGCTCCGCGCTCGGGGCCACGCCCTCGGGGCCGGTCGCATGGAGGACGCCGAGCGACCGCCCCATGAAGCTGATCGGGACGCAGACAGCCGAGCACGGACCATGCTCGCGGTCGCGGAGCTTCGGGCACGCGTTCAGCGCCTCGCTCGTCTCGAAGACGACGGGATTGCCGCGCCTCACTGCCACGCAGGAGTACGGCGACTCCACCGGGCACGAGGGAGCGCCCGCGAGCGGGTGCACTGCCGTCTGGTCGAGATGCGCGCGGCTCGAGTCGGAGAGGAGAAGCTCCATCGGCGTGTGCTCGCTGATCTCGACCATCGCGCGGCGAACCACGTCGTGAGCGGCTGCTTCCTCGTCGGCCATCTCGAGTGCTTCCACGAGCTGGGAGCCGAAGTTGTCGCGCTGCGCCTGCCGCGTCAGCTCCTGCTCGAGGCGGACGCGTTCGGTGATGTCGCGCGAGTTCAACACGACGCCGCGCACATGACGGTCGCTGCGCAGGTCTGTGAGGTGCGCTTCGAGATGACGCCATTCGCCCGCTGCGTTGCGCATCCGGAACACGAGCTCCTTCACGTTGCCCGACTCCTGTGCAGCCTGGAACGCCTCCCGGTCTTCCTCGTGGATCAGATCGAGGATGCCCTTGCCGGTGAGGTGCGACTGCGGTTGACCGGTCAGGCGCTCGACCGCGGTGCTCGCATAGCGACAGCGGCCGTCGGCGAGAACGAGGACGAGATCGGTCGACGACGTCACCAGGCTCCGGAAGTGCGCGGTCTGGCGACGCGTAGTCGCGACGAGCGCCCAGGCGAGCAGGATCGAGACGAGGACGCCGGCAGCGCCGAGCGCGATCTGCAGCTTGATCGACTCAGACACGTTGGAGTCGGTCTTGGCGGCGATCTCGCGGGCCGCGCTCAGCGACACGTTCGACGTGAGCCCTGACAGCACGCGCAGGCGCAGCAGTGGATCGGTCGTGTCGATGCGCTCGCCGGCGGTCGCATTCAGGGACGACACGGGCTGACCCGCGAGGATCGCGCTGCCGGTCGCGAGGAGGTCGTGGATGAGCTTCCGCTGCTCGGCGATCTCGGCGCGGATCCTGGGATCGGTCTCGGCCTGCAATGTGACCGCGTCGTCGTCGCCTTCGACCGCGGGAGCGGTGCCGCCGTTCAAGAGCGCGTTCACGCTCTGCGTCATGAGGACGCCGGTGCGCTGCGGGCTCGCCTGCGCTCCCTCGCGCACGAGGAGGAGCTGGGTGACGTAGCGCTCGGCAAGCGTGCGCTGCCGGCCGGCGATCTCGACCACAGCTGCACGGTTCTGCGACTTGCTCGTCGACCAGATCGAGATCGCCGCGCTGGCGGTCGACACGAGTGCGAAGGTGACGACGATCGCCACGATCGTGCTGCGCGCCCGCGGTGCGAACGGGCGAAACTCGCGTGCCGCACGTGTCATCGGACGACCAGCGGCGCGTACATGCCGCCCATGTAATGGCCGAACATGTTGCAGACGAGTGCGTACCGGCCGCGGGCCAGCGTGACCCGGAGGACGTGCGTCTCACCTGCGGGCGCGGGCTCGATCGCGTCGACGATGCGCTTCTCGAGCGCGTCCTCGTCGAGAGTGATCCCGTCCGGGCGGAGCGGCAGCCCACCGTCGGCACGGATGACGATGAACTCGTGCTCGTCGGGTCCGCGGTTCGTGACGCGGAAGAGCACCGGGCCTGCGATGACCCGACCGTGCACGGTGGTGATGTGGAAGTCGCGCTCCGTGACGCGCACGACGGACGGGCTCGTCGACGTCGCCTGCGCCCTCGAGACAAGGGCGGCGGCGACGAAGGCGAGGCCGACGAGGGCCGCGCAGGCAGATGGCGGAGGTGTCCGCAGCACCTCCCACCTATCGGCTCGGGGGAGAGTGGCCTTGAGCGGTCCGTCACGAACGGGTGGGAGCGGCCTTGGGGCCGCTCCCACCCTCGTACTCAACCGGTTACCGGCAGGTCGTCCTCTGCGCCGGCGCAGTAGCCCGCGCCGCCCGCCGAGTCGTTGCTCCAGAGGCTCTGCACCGGGTACTGCTGGCCGTCGTTCCCGGTGATGTTGTTGAGGCCGCCGGGGACGGTCGATGCGGGAGCGATGCCCTCGGTGTAGCCGACCCAGGCGCACTTGTCGCCGTTCTCGTAGGCGGCGTAGTCGTACCAGCCGCCGAGGTTGACGCCGTCGATCACGTCTTCGGCGCCGGGGTCGGTGATCGTCTCCTCGATCTCGTGCCCCATCACGATCGTGAACCCGTCGAGCCGGCCGGCGTAGAAGCCGGTGTTGACGGAGTTCTGGCCGCACCCCGTGCCGCTGTTCAGCACATACGGCATGTTCGTGAACGAGATGCCGGGTTGGACGCCGGGGTAGTACTGCGGTTGCGTGTAGTCGTGCCACGCGCAGTAGCCGGCGCCGCTGTTGAACCCGGCTTCGTTGTAGCGTTGCGGCTGCGCGACGACGACCTGCGAGTTCTTCAGGTCGGTGATCCCGAAGTGCGCGACCGCGCGCTGCGCCTCCTGCGCGAGCTCGAGGCCGCTGACGTCGTTGTGGATCGGGTTCGTGTCGTCGTGCCAGACGCCGCCGAAGACGTTCGTCGGGTTCTGGATGTTGATGTTCTGCCCGTTGACCGTCATGTAGTACTGCGTCTGGCTGCCGGCCCAGGCGGTTCCGCCCATCGCCTTGATGAACGCCGTCATGCGAGCCGCCGCGCCGTCCGGGTCGTTCGCAGGCATTCCGGGCGTCACGTGGTCGAACGCACCCGTCTGGCCCCAGCCCCAGAGGACGAGGTAGATCTTCGGCGTCACCTGCACGTGCCCGCCGAAGTACGCCATGTTCACCGGCGCCGGCTCGCCGGCGACCGGCGGGCCGACCGGGACGCAACACACGGGCGGCGGCTGCAGTGCCGGGTCGCCGACGTGATTTGCGTCGGGCATGTACAGCGCGTGGTGCAGGGTGGTGTTCGCAGAAGCTCCCGCCCCGCCGACGAGGAGGAGGCCCACGGCTGCGATCAGTGCTGCTCCGATCTTCATCTCCGCTCCTCTCACTTGGTGACGGTGAACTGACGGGACGCCGTTGCGCCTGTGTCGAAGCCCTGCGTCGCGCGGGCATAGACCGTGTGCTGTCCGGCGGCCGGTGTCGGGAGCGCGACGCTCCACGTGCCACCCGAGATCCGTGCAGGCACTGCGTTCGCGAACGACGCATCGTCGACAGAGACGGCCACGGATTGTCCGAAGCTCGTCGACCACGCCGGCACGTCGGTGAACGATTTGCCGGAGTTGCCGATGAAGCCGCTGAAGGCGTACGGGCCTTCGACGTGAACGCGCAGGTCGAGCCCGCTCAGGTCGGCCCGGTCGAGTGCACCGTTCGGCTGGATCGTGAACGCGACCGGGTACTCCGCCTGAGTCGGCGTGATGAGCACGCTCTCCGAGTCGGAGCCGACCGACACGCCGTTCCCCTGGTCGAGCGCCTCGAGCGAGACGGACACCGTGACGAGGCCGGTCCCGGCTGCGAGCGGATCCGTGATCCCGAAGCTCTGCAGGTCGATCGTGCCGGTGACCGGACGCGAGGCGTCCAGGGTCAACGGCATCCCATCGGTCGACGGGTAGTCGACGAACGCGCCCTGGTCGGCTGTGCCGCCGACGCCGACGATCGTCAGGACGAGCCCGCAGCCGTCGCCGCCGTCGGTGCCAGAGGTGACGCTCAGGTGCGGGTTGTCGCTCGCGGTGCCGCAGCCGTCGCGACGGAGGTAGAACCGGCTCGTCCCGGCGGTCGGCGTGGCGAAGGACGCGGCGCCCGCGACCGCGACGTAGGTGGTGTGGCGCGCGGAGAGCTTCTGCCCCGCGCCGGGGCTCGTGATCGTGACGGACGGTCCGCCTGCCACGGCCGCGATGCCCGTTACGAGGGCAGCGGTGACCGCGAGCAGCCCGGCTGCCCGGATGCGCTTGCGCATGGTCGTCTCCCTTACCGATCGAGGACGCAGCCGTTCCCGGTTGCGTCGAAGGCCTCATTGCTCCACATGGGCTGCACGGCGAACGCGTGGCCGCCGAGCGTGATGTTCTGCGTGTTCGCCGCCCAGGCGCACTTGTCGCCGTTCTCGCTCCCCTGCGCGTCGAGCCAGCCGTCCTGCCACGAGGCGATGTTGTCGGGGTCGGTCACGGCCTCGGCGTACTCGTGGCCGGTGACGATCGACCAGCCGTCGAAGATGCCGTTGCCGAACGCATTCGAGGTGGCGTTGACGAAGTGCATGCCGCACCCGGTCGTGCCGACGCCGGGCCAGTTCGTGTTCTGCCAGGGGATGAAGGCGTACTGGAGGCGGTACGGGTTGCCGAGCCCGTCGATCGACGAGGTCTGCGTGTGGTAGCCGCAGTAGACCGGCTGTCCGGTCGCGACCGGCCGTGGCGGCGTGAGGATGATGTAGGTCGCCTGCGCGTCGTAGCCGAAGTGCGCTGAGGCGCGGATCGCTTCCTGCGCGAGCGGGTCGTCGACGAGGTTCTCGCCGAGGCCGAGCGTGACGATGTCGTCAGGCACGGGCGTCGGGTCGACCCAGACGCCCTTCAGCTGCTTCTTCGGGTTGGTGACGTAGCCGGCGCCGCCGACGCAGGAGGCCGAGCCGACGAGGACGGTGTTGCAGTACTGCGTCTGGACGTTCGCCCAGGGACTCCCGCCGAGGTTCTGGAAGAACGACGCGAGATAGCTCTGGAGCGTCTTCGACGAGTAGAGCTTCCCGTCGCTGTCGGCGGTCTGGTTG
>CAWAWV010000011.1:0-168212 GCA_963785875.1 uncultured Thermoleophilia bacterium
ACTAAGGAAAAGCCGTTCCTAGGGCGTATTCTCCATTCGTGGCGGGAGAGGACACGCAGGCCCTCTGGATCGAGTTCCGGCAATCGGGCGACCAGGCATGCGCGACCGCCTGATCCTCACGTACGCGCCGCTCGTCAAGTACGTCGCCGGACGGCTCGGGTCGGGGCTGCCGGCCCACGTCGACGAGAACGACCTCGTCTCCTACGGCCTCCTCGGGCTGATCGGCGCGATCGAGCGCTACGACCCGGAGCGCGACATCAAGTTCGAGACGTACGCGATCGCCCGCATCAAGGGCGCGATCATCGACGAGCTGCGCGCGCTCGACTGGGTGCCCCGGAGCGTCAGGTCGCGGGCGCGCGAGATCGAACGCACGATCGCCGAGCTCGAGGCGAAGCTCGGCACCGCCCCGACCGACGAGGAGATCGCCAAGAAGATCGGCATCACCGTCAAGGAGCTCGAGGACTCGCTCACGCGACATCTCGCGCTCCTCGATCGCCGCGCTCGACGAGCTGTGGTCGGTCTCGGGCGACGGCGACCAGGTGCACTGATGGACACGATCGAGGACACGACCGGCCCCCGGCCGGCCGAAGTGCTCGACGAGACCGAGACGCGGGAAGCGCTCGCCGAGGCGATCGCGCGCCTGCCGGAGCGCGAGAAGCTCGTGGTCACCCTCTACTACTACGAGGAGCTGACCCTGCGAGAGATCGGCGAGGTGCTCGGCGTGACCGAGTCGCGGGTCTCCCAGCTGCACACGAAGGCGATCCTGCGTCTGAAGGCACGGCTCGCGGGCGCCGCAGCCCGAGTCTGAACAAAACCGCAACGCTGGTCTTAGAACGGCCTTAGGCGGGCCTCGACGCTTCAGGCATGACCCGGATCGAACGAGCCCGCCGCCGCGTAACGGTACGCGCTACGCGATCGGACGTCTCCGCCGCCGCGCTCGCAGGTTCGCAGCGGCCGCCCGGGACTCGCATCCCGGTACCCACCGCGTCGCGACGGCCAGGACGAGCGTCAGACCGCCACTGCCTCCGACGACTCGACCTTCGACGGCGACGGCTCGGACTCGTTCTTCAACATCGGCCCCGCCGGCAGCGCGACGCCGCAGGTCCAGTCGGGGGCGTCGTGAACGCGTTCCGCTCCATGGGCTGCGAGGTGGTGCTCCCGTTCGGGATGCCGCTCGAGCCCGTGCGGACGCTCTTCGAGGCGCGCGACGCGCGCTTCAGCAGATTTCGTCCCTTCCTCCGAGCTCTCGCGCGTCAACGCCTTGCCCCTGGGCTTGACGCTCGTCTCGGGGGAGTTCGCGTCGATGCTCTCCCTCTCGCTCGACGCGGCTTGCGCCACCGACGGGATCGTGACGCCGACCGTCGGGGGCGCGATCGTCGCCGCCGGGTACGACCGCGACTTCGCCCGACTGCCCTCGGACGTCGGCGCGGTCGTGCCCGCGGCGGTTCCGTCATGGCAGTCCATCTCGCTGCACGGGCGGGCTGCTCCGGACCGAGACGGTGCAGCTCGACCTGAACGGCGTCGTCAAGGGCCGGACGATCGACGACGCGCTCGCGGTCGCAGGGCGGGGCTGGATCTCCGCCGGCGGCGACGTCGCCGCGCTCGACCCGGTCGTCGTCGGGCTCCCGGGCGGCGGCAGCATCGCCCTCCACAGGGCGGGCTCGCCACCTCGAGCGTCGCGAAGCGCCGCTGGCTGGCGGCCGGCGTGCCCCAGAACCATTTGATCGACCCCCGCACCGGCCGGTCGAGCGACGGGCCGTGGCGGGACGTGACCGTCGCCGCTCGCAGCTGCCTCGTCGCGGACGTCGCGGCGAAGGCGGCGCTGCTGCTCGGGCTTGACGGCCCGGCGTGGCTCGACGCCCGCGGCCTCGCCGGCCGGTTCGTCTCGCACGACGGCCGCGGTGACGCTGAACGACACCTGGTCGGCGCGCGCGCCCGAAGCGGTCGCGGCGTGAGCGTAGGCTCGACGGAGCTCACCAAGGAGCGGAGGCGCCGACCTGCGCGGCGCCGGAGCGGGAAATGAGTCCAGGGGTCTGGTACTTCGCCCGCTCGGCGGGGATCGTTGCGTACCTACTGCTCTCGTCGTCGGTGCTGCTCGGCGTGCTCATGGCCGGCCGGGCGACTTTCACCTGGCCGCGCTTCGCGGTCGAGGAGGTGCACCGCTTCCTCGCGATCCTCACCGGCGTGTTCATCGTGCTGCACGGCGGCTCGCTGCTCCTCGACCGGGTTGTTCCGATCTCGCTCGCCCAGGAGCTCGTTCCGTTCACGTCGCCGTACCGGCCGTTCGCGGTCGGGCTCGGCGTGTGCGCAATGGAGCTGATCGCCGCAGTCGGGATCACCAATGCGCTTCGCGGACGCCTGCCGCATGCGCTGTGGCGCAAGCTGCACTACCTGACCTTGCCGGCCTGGCTGCTCGCGAGCGTGCACGTCGTGCTCGCCGGGACCGATGCCGCACGACCCGTGGTTCGCGGCACTCGCGGCCGGATCGTTCGCGGCGGTTGCGATCGCCGCGTTCGCACGCTTCTCCGTGTCAGAGGCCCTCACACGGTGAGGCTTGTGTCGCCCGGCTGCGCACGGGCAACGAAGCCCCACCATGTGAGGACCTCTCGCCGGTGCGGGCGTAGGATTCGCGGCGACCGCCAGCCACCGCCCAGGAGGACTCGATGCCCATCGAAGCCGGGAAGATCCGCAACGTCGCCGTCGTCGGCCACCGCGGGACAGGGAAGACCTCACTCGTCGAGGCGCTGCTCTTCCAGGCGGGCAAGACGAACCGGCTGGGGCAGGTCGAAGCCGGCACGACGGTCTGCGACTTCGAGGAGGACGAGCACCGCCGGCAGATGTCGCTCGCCGCCTCGCTCTGCAACTGCGAGTGGCAAGGGCGAAAGATCAACCTGATCGACACGCCGGGCGACTCCGGCTTCCAAGCGGACACGGTCGCGGCGCTGCGCGTCGTCGAAGGCGCGATCGTCGTCGTCTCCGGCGTGATGGGCGTGGAGGTGAACACGTCGCGCGTGTGGAACCGCGCCGAGGAGCTCGGCCTCTCCCGCGTGGTCTTCGTGAACATGCTCGACCGCGAGCGCGCCGACTTCTTCCGCGTGCTCGCCGCCGTCCAGGAGCAGCTGTCGGAGCGCTGCGTGGCGATCCAGCTGCCGATCGGCTCGGAGCACGAACTGACGGGCGTGGTCGACCTGCTGCACAACTGCGCGTACATGGATCCGAGCGGCGCCCGCGAAGGCGACCCGGTTGCCGTCCCGGACGACATGAAGGAGCTCGTCGAGGAGCACCGCACCAAGCTGCTCGACGCGGTCGTCGAGACCGACGAGGCGCTGATGGAGCGCTATCTCGGTGGCGAGGAGATCGCCGACGCCGACCTTGCGGACGCACTGAAGAACGCGGTCACGCGCGACGAGATCTACCCGGTCTCGTGCGGGGTCGCGACGAAGAACCTGGGCAGCCACGAGCTGCTCGACCTGCTCGTCGAAGGCGTGCCGAGCCCTGCGAAGAAGGGCTCGCCGATCGAGACCGACGCGTCGATCGCCGCGTTCGTGTTCAAGACGGTCGCCGACCCGTTCGCCGGCCGCATCTCGATCTTCCGCGTCTACGCCGGCGAGGTGAAGCCGGACACGACGCTCGTCAACCACCGCGACCACTCGAAGGAGCGCCTCGGCGCGCTGATGACGCTCGAGGGGAAGGAGCACGAGAAGGCGGACGGGTTCGCCGCGGGCGACATCGGCGCGGTCGCGAAGCTGAAGGACGTGCAGACCGGCGACGTGCTGGTCGACGCCGAGCACGACCTCGAGCCGCCGGCGCTCGGTTTCCCGGAGCCGGTGATGAGCTTCGCGGTGACGGCGAAGACGAAGGGCGACGAGGAGAAGGTCGCGCAGGCGTTGCGGCGGCTCTCGGAGGAGGACCCGACGCTCCGCCTCTCGCGCGACCCGCAGACCGGAGAGGAGCTCCTCTCGGGGATGAGCCAGGTTCATGTCGAGGTCACGGTCGAGCGCGCGAAGCGCCGCTTCGGCGTCGAGATGGAGCTGCACCAGCCGCGCGTGCCGTACGTCGAGACGATCAAGGGAAGGGCGCGCGCGCACGGGCGCTACAAGAAGCAGACCGGCGGACGCGGCCAGTTCGGCGATTGCCACATCGAGATCGAGCCGATCGAGGAAGGGGTCGGCTACGAGTTCATCGACAAGATCGTCGGCGGCGTGATCCCGCAGGGCTTCCGACCCGCGGTCGACAAGGGCATCCAGGAGGCGCTGCAGCACGGCGACCTCGCCGGCGCGCCCGTGCAGGGCGTGCGGGTGACGCTCGTCGACGGCAGCTACCACAACGTCGACTCGTCGGAGATGGCGTTCAAGATCGCGGGGTCGATGGCGTTCCGCTCTGCGTACGAGCAGGCGCAGCCGACGCTCCTCGAGCCGATCATGGAGGTCGAGGTGACGGTGCCCGACGAGTCGGTGGGCGCGATCAACGGCGACCTCAACTCGCGCCGCGGCCGGCTGCTCGGGATGGAGCCGAAGGGCGGCATCACGACGATCAAGGCCGAGGTGCCGATGGCGGAGGTGCTCACCTACAACCAGGCGCTGACGTCGCTCACCGGCGGCCGAGGCGACTACCACATGCAGTTCCTGCGCTACGACGAGGTGCCCGCGCACATCGCGCAGAAGCTGATCGAAGCAGCGAAGCGCGAGAAAGAGGCGGTTCCCGCCTAGGCGGCTACGCTTTTCCCATGACACGGGTCACGAGGGTGACCGTCGAGCGGTCGTGCGCGATCTGCGAGCGGACGCTCTTGATGGGAGAACGCGCGACGCGCTTCTCGCCGAACGGCGGTGCGGACTACGTCGACGTCTGTCCGCTCTGCGCCGAGACGGCGGTCGAGTACGGGTGGATCCGCGAAGGGGCGCCGACGTCTCCGACCGTGCCGACCGAGCGGCGGCGAAGAGGGCGGCGGGGGATCCTCGCGACGATCATGGGCACGCGGCCGCACCCGGTCGAGGAGACGATCGCGCCGCGACCCGATCCTCCGCCGGCTTTCTCCGCAGGAGCTCGCGATCGTCGAGGCGGCAGACCTCTTCAACTCGTCGCAGTACCGCCGCACGGTCGGCGGCATCGCGAAATCGCTCGGCGCAGCCGCACGCGTCGGTCGTCGCGCTCTCCGGGCGTGAACGCCGAGGTCGTCGTCACCGTCGCGTGGGACATCTCCTGGTACCAGTACCGCGTCTTCCCCGACTCGGACAATCCGGTGCGCCTCGAAGGGCGCGGCCACGATCCCGGAGAGCTGGAGCCCGGCTTCACCGACTGGAACGCCCGGCTCGCCGACGACGGCCGGATCGTCCCGGATATCGCGAAGCTCTAGAGGGTCTCTCGAGTGGACTCCGCCGCCGGGGCTCGTACACTGAGAGCGTGATCTACTGCGTGATTCCGCGCGAGCTCGAGGACGAGCTCTTCGAGAAGATGGTCGAGTACTACCGGGAGAACCCGAACGTGACGGTGATCCTCGACCGCCGCGACGGGCCGGACCGTCGCGACGGCCAAGAGGACGGCTCGTTCCGGGAGCGCCGCGAGACCCGCGACCGTCGCCGCAGGCGCGCCGCCGGGACGTTCCCGGACACCGACGCACCCGCCTGACGAGCGTACGAGCCCTGGTTCCGGCTGCGCTCGGGAACCAGGTCGCCGCTACGATCGCCGCATGGCGACCGCAACGTTCGAATCCCTGAACCCGTCCACCGGCGAGCTGATCGAGTCGTTCCCGCGCTCCACGGCGGCCGACGTCGACCGCGCCGTCGCGACCGCGCGTGCGGCATGGGAGGAGTGGCGGCTCGTCCCCGCGCCGGAGCGCGGCAACATCCTCTTCCGCTTCGCGCAGGTGCTCGAGCGCTCGAAGCCCGAGCTCTCCGACCTGATGACGCGCGAGATGGGGAAGGTGAAGGCGGAGGCGGGCGGCGACGTCCAGGAAGCGATCGACATGAGCTACTACATGGGCGGCGAGGGCCGGCGCCTGTTCGGGCACACGACGCCGTCGGAGCTCCGCGACAAGTTCATGATGAGCGTGCGCATGCCGGTCGGCGTGGTCGGCGCGATCACGCCGTGGAACTTCCCGATCGCGATCCCCGCATGGAAGCTGTGCCCGGCGCTCGTGTGCGGCAACACGGTCGTCCTCAAGCCGGCCGAGGACACGCCGCTGCTCGCGCAGCGCTTCGTCGAGCTCCTGCACGAGGCGGGCCTTCCCGAGGGGCGTCGTGCAGATCGTGCACGGCTTCGGCGAGGAAGCCGGCGACGCGCTCGTGCGTCACCCTGACGTGCCGGTGATCACGTTCACCGGCTCGCGCGAGACCGGCGTCGCTCGTGACGAAGGGCGCGGCCGACGAGCTCAAGCACGTCCACCTCGAGCTCGGCGGCAAGAACGCGATCATCGTGATGGACGACGCCGACGTCGATCTTGCGGTCGACGGGATCGTGTGGAGCGCGTTCGGAACTGCAGGGCAGCGCTGCACGGCAGCGTCGCGCGTGATCGTGCAGCGCGGCGTGTACGAGGCGCTGCAGTCGAAGCTCGTCGCGCGCGCCGAGGCGATGCGCATCGGCGCGCCGTGGGACGACGACACCGAGATCGGGCCGGTGATCAACGAGACCGCGGTCGAGAAGATCCACTCGTACACCGAGATCGGCAAGGGCGAGGGCGCGAAGCTGCTGACCGGCGGCGAGCGCGTCGAGGGTCACGGCTTCTACTACCGGCCGACCGTGTTCGCCGAGGTCGAGCCGAAGATGCGCATCGCGCAGGAGGAGATCTTCGGGCCGACGACCGCGCTGATCCCGGTCGACTCGTTCGAGGATGCCGTGCGCGCAGCGAACAGCGTCCAGTACGGGCTCTCGTCGTCGATCTTCACGCGCGACGTCAACAAGGCGTTCAAGGCGATGCGCGACCTGCAGACCGGGATCACGTACATCAACGCCGGCACGACGGGCGCGGAGGTGCACCTGCCGTTCGGCGGCATGAAGCAGACCGGCAACGGCCACCGCGAGGCGGGGCAGGCGGCGCTCGACGTGTTCACGGAGTGGAAGTCGGTGTACGTGGACTACAGCGGCAAGCTGCAGCGCGCGCAGATCGACAACAACTGACCCGGGTGTCTGGCACCGGTGGTGTCAGACACCCTTGCTGAGGCGCGGTACGCTCGGCCCATGAACCGCAAGCTCGTCGTCTTCGTACCCGAAGACGCGCTCGCCACCGTGCGGGACGCGGTCTTCGCCGCGGGCGCGGGACGCATCGGCGACTACGAGCGCTGCTCGTGGTACGCGGAAGTGTCCGATACCAAGAGTGTCAGACACCAATGAAAGCGCGCCTCTTCACCGACGGCGGCGCGCGCGGGAACCCCGGTCCTGCGGCGTACGGGTTCGTGCTCGAAGCCGAGGACGGCACGGTGCTCGCTGCCGAGGGCGAGGCGATCGGCGTGGCGACCAACAACGTCGCCGAGTACAGCGGCGCTCGTCGCGGGGCTGCGGAAGGCAGTCGAGCTGCAGGTGCCCGAGGTCGAGGTCGTCTCGGACTCGGAGCTGCTCGTCAAGCAGATGCGCGGCGAGTACCGCGTCAAGAACGAGGCGTTGCGTGGGCTCTTCCTCGAGGCGACTGCGCTTGCCCGTGGGCTCGCCGGGGTGGAGTACCGGCATGTGAGTCGCGCGCACAACGAGCTCGCCGACCGGCTCGTCAACGAGGCGTTGGACGCATGAACCACCCGTTCGCGCTCGCGGTTCTCGCGGACGACCACGACGCGGCGCTCGCGACGATCGCCGACGACGTCGCGTTCCGCAGCCCTGCGGTACACAGGCCGTACCACGGCAAGGAGCAGGTGGCCGTGATCCTGCGTCTCGTCGCGACCGTGTTCGAGAACTTCCGCTACACAGCCGAGTGGCGCGACGGGGCCACGACGATCCTCTTCTTCGAGGCGAACGTCGGCGACCGCGAGCTGCAGGGCGTCGACATCCTCGAGGAGAACGACGCGGGCTTGATCGAGCGGTTCACGGTGATGATCCGGCCGCTCTCCGGGCTGCAAGCGGTGGCCGCGGCGATGGCGCAGCGCCTCGGCGTCGGCAGCTAGCTGCCCAACGCGATCGCTCCGGAGCATAGGTCCCGGTGCTCGACGTCGCGATGCGGGTCGCCGAGCAGTACCACTGAAGGATGAGCGGCCGTACGTTGATCGCTTTCGCGAGCGAGCTTGAGACGCTCGCAACGCCGAAGGCCATCTTCTCGTCCCGCGACGCTTGCCCGGCACGCCCGGAGAACGAGATGAGCGTGCCGCTGACGCTGCTGCCGTTGACGGCGAGGGAACAGGTCTTGAAGCAGTCGCCGGCCGTGCTGCAGGTGAACTCGAGTGTGACGCGACCGACGACGAAGAAACTTCTCGGTCGTCTGCTTCCCGGTGGCCGTGATCGGCAACTTGAGGGACCAACGACGCCGTCCGCCTTGAACGAGGACGGCAGCGGGCCGGTGCCTGAGCCGACCCCGTCCGACGTCGCCCCAGCTCGGGCCGACGGACCACGTGTCGCCCTTCGCGCCGGGGTCGCCCTTCGCGCCGAGGTCTCCTTTCGCGCCTGGGTCGCCCTTGGGGCCGGAGGCACCCTTCGGGCCGCGGGCGCCGACGATCTGGCCACGCTTGAAGTCGATCGCGAGGAGGCTTCGGTCCCGGACCTTGGCGCCGGTGACGGCGCCGTCGCGGATCTGCTCGGTGCCGACGCTCTTCGCGGGGAGGCGACCGGCTGCGAACGCGGCGCCGCTGAGCGCTACGAGCAGCGCGAGGCAGGCCACGACCATCGCGGGCGAGGGGACGATACGGCGCATGGGAAACCTCCGATGTGGACTCAGGCGAGCATATGCCAGGGTTCGCCGATCTACGCGACCGCGTCGGCGGCTTCGCCGAACACCGAAACGCGGTTCCGCCCGCGTTCCTTGGCGCCGTACATGGCCGCGTCGGCCTTGCGCACGAGATCTTCGTCGGCTTCCTCGCGGTCGTGCGAGTAGCAGACGCCGAAGCTGGCGGTGACGGAGATCGTCGTGCCCGCGACCCCGAACGGGGTTGCGGAACAGGCTGGCGAGCCGCCACGCGAGCTGCGCCGCAGCCCGCGGATCGGACATTCCCTCGGCGAGGACCACGAACTCGTCTCCGCCGAATCGAGCGACGAGGTCGCCGGGGCGAAGAGTCCCGCTCAGCCGCGCCGCGACCGCGATCAGCAGCTCGTCGCCGGCGTGATGGCCGAACGAGTCGTTCACGCTCTTGAATTTGTCGATATCGATGAAGACGACGCCAACACCTCCGCCCGCCAGCGCTGCGCGTGCGCGGGCGTCGTGGAGCCGCTCGAGGAAGTGCGTCCGCGTCGGGAGGGAGGTGAGCGGGTCGTGGGTGGAGCGGTGGATCAGCTCCGCCTCGGTCCGCTTGCGCGCGTCGATGTCCTCGAGCATCACCGTCAGGTGGTCAGGGTCGCCGTTCGCGTCCCGTACGAGGACCATCACGAGCCGGAACCAACGCAGCGTCCCGTCGCGGCGCCGCAACGGCTGCTCGAGCTCGCAGCGGTCGCTGCGCCCTTCGACGAGGGCGGCCATCGAGCCGGGCATGCCGGCGTTCCAGGGCTCGCTCCCGGCGAGCGTTCCCGCGGCATAGCCGAGCGACCGCTCGGCTGAATGGTTCGCGTCTCGCACGCGCCCGTCGAGGGCGACCGTGAGGAGACCCATTGTCGCGGCGTCGAACACGGACCGGTACTGGCGCTCGCTCGCAGCCAGTGCCTCTTCGGCGCGTTTCCGATCGGTGATGTCGACCATGACGCCCTGCCAGTAATGCGTTCCCGTCGCCTCGTCCTTGACGACGGCCGCGTTCTCACTCACCCACACGACGCGCCCGTCCTTGGCGAGCATGCGGTACTCGGCGTAGAGCTCGGTCAGGTTGGCGCGCGCGTCCGCGTCGGCTTTGGTCATGCGCTCGCGATCGTCGGGGTGCAGGACGTCGAGCCACAACTCGTCTTCGTTCGTCCAGGCCTCGAGCGGGTACCCGAGCAGGCTCTCGACCTGCGGGCTGATGTAGAGCGGGATCGATTCCGACGGGTCGTCCGGCTGGACCTCGTCCAGGTAGACGACGAGGCCCGGAATGTTCTCGAGCAGGCTCCGGAAGCGATCCGCGGGCGCTCCGTGACCCGAGGTTTGCGACATCGGCCTGATATCGGCACGCCGCCGGACAGGCTTGAGGCTACGAGAGGGGAGTTGAGCCTTGGGTGGCTATACTGGCGACCCCGCGCGGATGTAGCTCAGTTGGCTAGAGCGTCTGCTTGCCATGCAGAAGGTCGTGGGTTCGAGTCCCATCATCCGCTTCCCGAAAGCCCCCGGAAACGAGGGCTTTTTCTTGCCTAAAGCGGCCGCGATTCAGCCGCTGCTCTGGACGTGTAAGCCCAGGCTCTCGATCCGTCTAGTCAGATTGTCGGCTGGTCGCTCACCGACGACGTACGACGCGCAGATGCGACCGTGGTGCGGGTCGCTGACGCAAATGCGTCCAGCGTTCGCGGCGGGCGCAAGATCAGTCCTGCTCCAGCGAATGGGGATCACGTTCGAGGGAGGCGCAGTGACTCGCACCGGTGCCGGGATCAGCAAGACGCCCGGCTTCACCGTCGGGTCTTGCTGGCTCGGGTCCGCTCCCGTGGCGTGAATCGCCAAGGCGCCGGTTGCAAGGATCAAGATGCCGAGTACGGCGAACGGTGGCCGAACAGTCATCGCAGAACTGACGCGCCGAGCCGACTTCCGCCGCTTCTTGGATGGTTCGAAGACGAGCGCGTTCGTTTGGCCGCGACCCTCGGCGCTCGGCGGCAACGGCGGCTCACGCCTGCCGGTGCCGAAGAATCTCCGTCTTTCTTCGTCGTTGAACTTCGCGTAGTCGCGGTCGCGCCAACCCACGAGGCGGTTATCGGCGGCGACGCTTCTCGCCTCAACCCGTTTCAGAGCGTTTCGAAACGGCCGTGCGCGTCACCGCAGCCGAAATGCGAGCCGCCCGAGCGGTTTCCGGCGCCGGCTAGAGGATCACGCGGCCGATACCGCGACGCACGAGCGGCTCGCTCCGTCTGCGGCTCGTGAACGGGTAGGCCCAACCCGCTCCATTTGTATGGTGTGGCCATCGACGAGCCGTTCGTCATCAATCTCGCGGACGCACCTGCGATCGGAGCTCCGCGAGGAGCCACTTTCATCCGGCTGGAACCGGATGGGGTGACCTGGCCCGACACAGGCGTCAACGTCCAGGTCATGCAGCCGGGCGAACCTAATGGTCGCTACCACTCGGAACCTGTGCAGGAGGACTTTCTCGTCCTGTACGGCGAGTGCATCGCGATTGTGGACGACGAAGAGCGCGCGCTGCGACAGTGGGACTTTCTCCACTGTCCAGCTGGGAGTGGGCACATCTTCGTGGGAGCTGGGGATGGGCCTTGCGCCGTGCTCATGATCGGCTCGCGGCGCGAGGATGCATGCCATTACATCGTCAACGAAACGGCTGCCAAGTATGACGCCTCGGTGTCGAACGAAACCGATGACTCGGTGGAGGCCTACGCTGACTGGCGTGCAGAGGGCGCGGACGTGCGAGTCCCGAACCCATGGGTGTTTCGGTAACTCGCTCGGGCCGCCGTCATCGACCGCAAGGCCACTCTCAATAGTGACCTCGACCAGGGCCGCATCGAGCGGGGCTCCGACCGCCAAGATGCGGTCTCGCTAGTCGCGTTCAGCGCTTCGTAGTGGCGGTGTGTTGTATGCCCGACGGTTCCGGAGTGAGGCCAGACGGAGCCCTCGGTGGCGTGCCTCGAATACGAGGAACGGCGCGCGGCGCCAGCGTTGCCAATGCACCGTGACACGCGATACCGGGTTTGTCCGAGAGAATGCGGAATCGACTTGGAGGTGCCGGCTGTATTACTTCCTCGTTACTGAGCTCCCTGGCCCAGACTGGGATCCGTCGCGGCCGCGCCGAGAGCAAGACGGGTGGGGCGAGCACGTTGCGTTCATCGACAGCCTTGTCGCAGAAGGCGTAATCGTTCTTGGCGGCCCGGTCGGGGACACCGACTTCGGCCCGGCATTGCTCGTCTTCGCCGCCGAAAGCGAAAACGAGGTGCACGATTACCTCTCCGGCGACCCGTGGTTGAACACGGTTCTGCGGGTCGACTCTGTGCGGCGCTGGTCGATCTGGATCGGTTCGCTGGCCGAATAGCATCCGGGATGATCACCGACCTAGTGCCGCGGCGAGAGGGCGGCTCCCGGCCCTTCACACGAGGTGCTTCTTCAGCAGTGTGATTTGGGCGTACTTGGTGTGCTTGTTGCCTTGCTCGTCCTCGGTCTCCCAGGAGTCTTCCTCGTGCCCACAAACTTCATATCCGAGTCGTTCGTAAATGCTCCGGGCGCGGTCGTTGTCGTCTTCAACTCCGAGCATGGCAACGGACAGACCCCGTTCCCTGATCCGGTCTTCTGCCACACTGATGAGCCGTCTGGCGATGCCCAGGCCTTGAAGGTTGGGGAGCGTCGCCAGTTGAAACATCGTGCCGGCGGCCTCGTGCAGTGTGTAGTCGATTCCGCCTTTGGCCACGGGCGCGCCACTGGGTGCCCTGACGGCCAGGTACTCCACCTCGCCGCTTGCGGCGCGCGTCAGTTGACCTTCGACGTTCCGCAGATGGCTCGGATTGCCAGACCACGCGATGTGCGGCAAGTCCGCGATCACAAGGTCATCCACGCGAAGCGCTTCAGGCCCGCCCTGGTCGAGGCGGTCGCGCGTTTCTCGCTCAGCCTGCGCAGAGGCGACGACCACTTCAGCCACGGCTTCGTCTCCCATCCATCAATCGTCTCACGGCGGGTTCGAGTCCCATCATCCGCTCCTCGAAAGCCTCGCTCGCGCGAGGTTTCTTTGCTCGGCCGTCGGTCAGCGACGCCGGGCAACCGCAGCTGCGGCGACCACATCCCACTCGAGGATGCTCAGGACCAGGCTCAGGTTGCCTCGACTCTTTCCCAGTAGTTCGTCCACTCCGGCAGACAGGTCTCGCGTTTGCACGACCTGGTGCTCGCGGCTGAGTTTCCAGTTTTTTCCGACTCGCTCGACATCCAGAGTCTTCTCCCCGAAGGTGAACCGTTGAACGCGGTGAGAGGTTGCTTCGAACACGCTTCTCCTTTCCTCGCGCGCGCCGGCTGACGCACACCACGGTCCCGTCCACGAGGCTTGGAGAGCGGGTCGGGGCGGCCGATTGTTTTGGCCGCCGACCGAGCTTTCACGTTTGTGTCCGATCTTTGCGACTTGCAAACCGGGCCTATCCCTGAATCCTGTGGGAACTGTTCCTGGCTCTCTCTTGCACCTTCAAGGGCTTCAGGCCGTCGTCTCCGATCCTCCGAGTCGACGGCGGGCGTGATTCCAGCAGGAATCGCCCGCGTAAGCCGGTGCTGCCGCGCGCTGAGAGCCTCTGACATGGAGCAAAAGGTCAAGGGGTGAGGCTCGGTCGATTGGTTGTCCTCTCGGCCTTGAGCAGCGGATCGTCCGGAGCAGCGACGGTGGATCAGACTGACATTCGCGGGTCGGGACGGCATGACTGGGAACCGTCGGGAGCTGCCTCGGTCTAAGGTCGCGGGTCACCGGCGGGCGGCGCCGCATAGAGCCTGCGAGGGTTCTCCGTGTGGTTGGACGCATCCGCTGCTCGAGGCCGAGAGGCTGGATCAGAGTACTCCTGAGTGGCTGGTCGGTGGCGATCGCCCAGACGAAGCCGGCGAGCTCGCGGGCGCAGGCGACGACGATCTTCTGGTGCGGCTTGCCGCGGGCGGCCATCCGCTGCCAGCGCTGGTAGAGGCGCTGCTGGCAGCGCCAGGCGCGCTCGATCACGACCGCGTCTTGGCCGCGTTGGCGGCGGGCGAGCTCGTAGCCGACCTTCGGCCGTCGGCGCGCGTGCCAGGCCGACTCGACCAGCAGCCGGCGGACGTGGCTGTTGCCGACCTTGGTGATCGATCCCTGCCGGCGCTGCTCGCCGGAGGAGTGCTCCGAGGGCACCAGGCCGACGAACGCCATCAACTCCTCGGCGGTGCGGAAGCGGTTGAAGTCACCGATCTCGGCGACGAGCGCGAGCGCGGTCAGGGTGTCGATCCCGCGCAGGCAGCGCAGCCGCGCGACCAGCTCGCGCCACGGCCCCTGTTCGGCCGTCTCCCGGATCGCCTGCTCGAGCTTCCCGATGCGAGCGTCGACGAGGTCGACGGCGTGCAGGTAGCTGTCGAAGGTGATCTGCTCGGCGGCGTGCTCGAAGCGCTGCTCGCCGAGCCACTTGCGACGCATGACCGTCCAGGCGCTGGTCGGCAGCAGGCGTCCGTGGCGTAGACAGAACTTCGACAGCCGCTGCCGGTCGCGCATCCGGTCAAGCCGGGCGTCCTCGCGCGCGCGCACCAGGTCGCGGGCCGCCTCCAGCTCTGGCGAGGGCACGTAGATCGGCTCGAGCAGCCCGCCGGCGAGCAGCCGCGCGAGCTTGCGCGCGTCGCGCGGATCGGTCTTGACCCGATCGCCCGGCCGCTGCGGCACCAGCCCCGGCGCCACCACCGCGCAGTCGATCCCGCGCTCGACCAGATGCCGGTACAGACCAAAGCCGGTCGGGCCCGCCTCGTAACAGCAGCGCACCCCCGGCCAGCGGCGCAGCAGCCGCTCCACCGCCTCCTCGTCGTAGGGCAGCGTCCGCTCCTCGAGCAACTCGTCGGCGCGCACCGCCGCCAACCGGATCGACCTGGCGTGAACGTCCAAACCCACAGTCACCGTCATAGACTCGACCATGGTCGGCGACCTCCGTATGTGGCTCTACCGGGCGCACCCCGGCAACCCACGACAGATGCGTAGGCGCCGACCACTCTCCGCCGACAATCGGACGCCGCCGCCCGCGGGGCTACGGCTCCATCCTGTCTAAGCTTGCCTCGCAGTCGGAAGCCTCGGCGCCCCCTAATGATCTGTTCTCCGATAGAGCTCGCAACGGGAGGATCGAATGGTCTGCACGACTCGGCGGAGTAAACGTCTCAGCTTCTTGAGAGCGCCGCGTCACGACGGCTTGACGGTTGCGAGCTGAGCTGTGTCGGACGACTCACCCACATCGACGGATCAGGGAACGGAGCCACAGGTCGACTCGCATTCGCCGCAGGCGCCGCCGCAGACGCAACCTGTCGAGTCCCGCAGAGCACGTCTCCGAAGACTCGGTCATCGCGCCGGGCTGTACATCCTGGCGTTCAGTCTCGTCGCGCTTCTCGTCGTCCTGATCGCGCTGGTGATCGCCAATACACGGCAAGTGAAAGTGAGCTGGGTGATCGGCAGCGCGCGCGCCTCGCTCGTCTGGATCATCGTCGCGAGCGCCGTCCTCGGCTGGCTGCTGGGAATCGTGACCAGCGTCGTCTTCCGCCTCCGCACACGACGGCGGCGGGTCGCCGCAGCCAGGCCCGACACGTCCGGTCGCAGGAGCACGGAGCCGATGCACGTCACCGAGGAGGCATCCGACCCCGACGGAGCTTCGGGCAGCGCGCGATAAGCGAAGAGGCCGCTCGCGCGGCCCCTTCGGGTCTGGCACTGACTCTTACAGCCGAGCTACTCGATCGGGATTTCGAAGCGAGCGATGATGCCGGGGTCGCCGCCTCTCGCGAGAGCTCGGGATCGGGATCGCGAGTCGCCACCCAGGCATACCCATCTTCGGGGTAGGCGACGACGTCCGGGAAGCCTCCGGCGCTGACCGCGAGGATCCGAGCGGGTTCAGCGTTGGGATTGCTGAACGTGTGCAGTCCGGCGCGTCCCTCGGGGCAGAAGACGAAGTCGCCCGGAGCGAGCTCCTCTCGGCCGTGTTGGTTCCGGAAGAGGGGACGACCGCTCAGGACGAAGAACATCTCCTCGGCCCCGAAGTGCATATGGATCCGCGGCTCCGGCGCGTCGGGGGCCAACTCGTACAGCGTTGCTCCCAACCTGGCGTCGTCCGGCCGCCAGAAGATTCGCTGCCGAGTCCGGTCTTCTTCGTTCTCCCCGTCCCATGCGTCGGAGAAGAGGTTCTGACGATTCATTCGTGGTACCTCCGAGTCGTAGCGGTGGCGCGCAGCACCGAGCCCAGGAGCGCGGGCCTCGGCGACGCTGCGCCGGAAACGCGCGGCTGCTCGCCGCGCCAAACCGCTACCTCGTTGCCGGATCCATGGCAGGATCATGCCTGTTCGAGAGGCCGAAGCGGACCAGCTCTACGCCTTGGCTAGTTGCGTCGACGACCGGAGGAGAAGCCGTACCAGGATGAGGCCACGCATGAAGCATCGCAGTCTCTGGCTCGTCGGGATCGCATCCGTCGTGGCGGAGCCGCTTGCGATGAAGCTGCGCGGCTATCCGATCGGCGGCAAGCTCATCGTTCGCTGTCGGCAGGGCCATCTCTTTACGACCTTCTGGCTTCCCGGAGTCTCGTTCAAGGCCCTGCGACTCGGCTGGTGGCGCTACCAGCGCTGCCCCGTCGGAGGACACTGGTCGCTCATCACACCCGTGCGCCCGTCCGAACTGACCGAAGCCGAGCGCGAGGAAGCGCGTAGCCGTTCAGACATCCCGCTGCCGTAGCCGGTCGCACGCATCCTGACGCGAGCGGCGGCGAGACACGAAGACCGGTCTGACCGATCGGTTTGCGATCCGCCGGGTCGGACATCGGTGGGCTGGGCGGCCCGGGGGTCGGGCCGCCCTGTTCTCAACGTGCGTAACGCCCGCGGTCGCACGAGGTCTGCACGCGCATGGACAACACCGACCCGATCGCCGAGCTCCTTCATGAGGCAGCCGAGACCCACCACGTCGTCTATCGCATCGTCGACGGCGACGACCCCGACTGGGCCTCCTGGTATGCCGACTGGCTCCTGCGCCTCTCCGAGCTGCCGCAGCTCCTCGGGCGCGAACCGGTGCGCTCGCACCTCGTGCACGCGCTCGTTCAGCTCGACCGCGACTACACCGCCGCGTCGCCCGCGGAGCCGTGGGAGCACTGGTACGCGGGACAGCTCGCCGAGCGCGTCTAGCCGAATCCCCAGTCCCGCCGGCTAAAGGCCGTAGATCTCGAAGAGGCGGAGCCAGACCTCGCTGCGCGTCGGGAAGGACGGCACTGCGTGCCACAGCTTGTCGATCGGCACCTCGCCGACGACGGCGAACGTCGCCGCCTGGAGCCACTCGGCGACGTCGGTGCCGCAGAACGTCGCACCGACGATCACCCTCCGCTCCTCGTCGACGACGAGACGCGAAGTGCCCGGTGCATTCCGACCGTAGAAGCTTCCGCCCGCGGTACCCGACGTCTCCATGTCAACCGCGCGCACGGGGAGGCCGGCCTCCTGTGCGGATGCGAGCGTGTGGCCGACGGCGGCGACCTGCGGCTCGGTGAACGTGACCCGCGGTGAGAGCGCGCCGTCGCTCAGTGGGTCGATGCGAGCGTCCTTGCCGAGAATGACGTCGGCGGCGACGCGCCCCTGGTACTTGCCCATGTGCGTGAGCAACACGCGGCCGTTGACGTCACCGATCGCGTAGAGCCAATCGTGCCCGGGCACGCGCAGCGTGTCGTCAACGGTGACGTACTTGCCCGGCTCGAGGCCGACCGTCTCGAGGCCCAGGTTGCCCGTCCAGGGGCTTCGGCCGACCCCGACGAGTACCTCGTCGCCCTCGAGCACCGTGCCGTCCTCGAGTGTCATGCGGACGACGCCGTTGCGCTCGACCGACGTCGCACGCGTGCCGACGATCACTTCGACGCCGTGCGCGACGAGGCCGTCGTGCACCTGCCTCGATGCGAACTCCTCCTCGCGTCCGAGCACGCGCGGGCCGCCCTCGATGAGCGTGACGTGCGAGCCGAGCGTTGCCCACGCCTGGCCGAGCTCTACGCCGACCGCACCGCCGCCCAGCACGAGCAGCCGTCCGGGAACGTCGTTCGACGTCGTCCCCTCGCGGTTCGTCCAGCCGTGCGCCTCGGCCAGCCCGGGGACGGGTGGGATGAACGGCTCGGTCCCCGTGGCGACCACGATCGCGCGACGGGCGGTGTGAGTCTCGCCGTCTACCTCGATCGTGCGCGCGGCCGTGAGACGTGCGGCGCCCCGAAGAAGCGTCACGCCGCGCTGCTCGAGCCACGGAAGCTGGACGGTGTCGTCGAGGTCGTGCACGACCTCGTTGCGACGGCGCAGGACGGCGCCGACGTCCAGCGCGCCGGTCGCCGCCTCCGCGGCCCCGGGGATGCGGCGCGCCTCTTCGAGCGCCTCTTCCGGACGGAGCAGCGCCTTCGACGGCATACAGCCGTAATACGAGCATTCGCCGCCGACGAGCCGCAACTCGACGATCGCGACCGAGAGCCCGTTCTCGCCGAGTCGGCCGGCGCACACCTCGCCCGCCGGGCCGGCGCCGATCACGATGACGTCGAACTCCGCCATCGCTAGAGGCTCTCACATAATGGGCTTCGTTGATCGGGCGTGATCGGCGAGTGCGATGCAAGGACGCAGGGAGCGTCCATATGCGGGCATATGGGCGCTCCCGAGGACGCGGCAGCGTGCCGCCGAGCGCGTCCGAGCGACACAAGCTTCATTGTGTGAGGGCCTCTTAGGGGTCGACGGGGGCGCTGACATAGTTCGTGTGCAGCACCTGGATCGCGTCGGGCAGATCGGGTGATGTGAGGGCCTCCTTGTGGAGGAACCCGGCGGCGCCCGCTTCGTCGGCGCGGCCGATGTTCTCGTACTCGTCCGACCCGGTGTAGATGACGATGTGCTGGGCCGAGTCGCGCTCGTGGATCGCGCGCGTCGCTCCGATGCCGTCGAGCCCCGGCATGCCGATGTCCATCAGGACGACGTCCGGGCCGTGCTCCTCCGCAAGGCGCACAGCCTCGTCGCCGGTCGTCGCGCGCGCGACCACCTCGAAGCGCCCGTCGGAGTCGAGCGTCTCGGTGACGAGCGTGGCCAAGCGCTCGTCGTCTTCGCAGATCAGGATCCGGAGCCGCCGGTCGGTCACGAGGCGCAGAGCCTAAGAGAACGCACCCGTACGATGCGGCAGACATGGTGATCGACGGTCACAACGACCTGGTGTTGAGACGGTGGCGGGGCGAGCCGGCAAAGCATCTCGACCTCGAGACGGCGGCCGAGGCCGGGTTCGCCGGCGGCTTCTTCGCGTTGTACGTCCCCTCGCAGTACACCGGGGATCCGCCGTCGACGCCGTACGCGATGCCGATCGCGGGACCGATCCCGTTCGCCGAGGCAGCGCCGATCACCGAGGAGCTGTTCGAGACGCTGTGCGCGCTCCCCGTGCGGCGTGCGCAGTCGGTCGACGACTTCCGTGAAGGCGAGATCACTGCGATCGTGCACATGGAGGGCGCCGAGGCGATCGCGGACGACCTGTCGAACCTGCAGGGCTGGTACGACCGCGGCCTCCGCTCCATCGGCATCGTCTGGTCGCGTCCGAACGCGTTCGCCGAGGGTGTCCCGTTCGAGTTTCCAGCCTCTCCGGACACGGGGCCGGGGCTGACCGACGCCGGGCGCGCGCTCGTTCGCGCGTGCAACGAGCTGGGGATCCTCGTCGACGTGTCGCATCTGAACGAGCGCGGGTTCTGGGACGTGGCCGAGGTCTCCGAGCGCCCGGTTGTCGCGACGCACTCGAACGCACACGCGCTGTGCGCGTCGACCCGGAACCTCACCGACGCCCAGCTCGACGCGGTTCGCGACTCGGGCGGAGTCGTCGGGGTCAACTTCGCGGTCACCTTTCTGCGCGAGGACGGGCTCAACGCTTTCGAGGAGACCGGGCTCGACGAGATCGTCCGCCACGTCGACTACCTCGTCGATCGCATGGGAATCGACCACGTCGCGTTCGGCTCGGACTTCGACGGCGCCACGGTGCCCGCGGCGCTAGGAGGTGTTCGCGGTCTGCCGTCGCTCGTAGAGCTGCTCCACGAGCGCTACGCCTCGGGCGACGTCGACCAGATCACGCACGGGAACTGGCTCGCGAGTGCTCGGCGCCAGGAGCCGTGGCGCTAGACGGCTACGGTCACTGAATGCGCACGCGCACGCTCGGGCCGCTCGAGGTCTCGCGTCGTCGGGGCTCGGCTGCAACAACTTCGGCGGCCGGATCGGCGAGGAGGAGACGTTCGCGGTCATCGACGCCGCGATCGACGCGGGCGTCACGTTCTTCGACACCTCCGACACCTACGGCGGCCAGGGTGGGAGCGAGGAGCTCATCGGACGTGCTCTGCAGGGACGCCGCGGCCGCGTCGTCCTCGCGACCAAGTGGGGGAAGCCGATGGGCGACGGCGCCGAGCGCCGAGGGTCGCGTGCGTACATCCTCGGTGCGCTCGAGGCGTCCCTCCGCCGGCTGCAGACGAACGTGATCGACCTCTACCAGCACCACGAGGAGGATCCCGAGACGCCGCTCGAGGAGACGGTCGGCGACGCTCGAGCAGCTCGTCGCCGAAGGAACGGTCCGCGCGTGGGGCACGTCGAATTACCGGCCCGAGACGATCGAGCGTGTCCGCGCGCTCGCCTCCGCCGCCTACGTCTCCGAGCAGAGCGAGTACTCGCTGCTTCGTCGCGACGCGGAGGCGGAGCTCCTGCCGGCGTGCGAGCGGCTCGGCCTTGGCTTCATCCCGTACTTCCCGCTCGCGAGCGGGCTCCTGACGGGCAAAGTCTCGGGCGAGCACCCGCCGGCCGAGGGGACGCGGCTGCACGGACGGTCGATCGACGACACGGATCTCGAGCGCGTCGAGCAGCTGCGTGCGTGGGCCGACGCGCACGGTCGCTCGTTGCTCGACGTTGCGATCGGCGCCCTGCTCGCCGCGAAGCCGGTCGTCTCGGTGATCGCGGGCGCCACGAAGCCGGAGCAGGTGACAGCCAACGCAGCCGCCGGCGGCTGGGAGCCGACGGCGGGTGAGCTAGATGACCTGCGAAAGGTGTCAGACACCTAAGAACGGGTCTGACCCCGTGAAGATCTGACCGTCGAGGTCAGATCTTCACCGCGACGTGCTTGATCTGCGTGTACTCCTCCATCGAGTAGATCGACATGTCCTTGCCGTAGCCGGAGCCCTGGTAGCCGCCGTGCGGCAGCTCCGACGAGATCGGCAGCAGATGGTCGTTCACCCAGACCGCCCCGAACTGCAGCTTCCGGGCCGCGTTCATGGCACGGCTGACGTCGCGCGTCCACACCGAGGCAGCGAGGCCGTAGTCGACGCCGTTCGCCCAGGCGAGCGCCTGGTCGTCGTCGGCGAACTTCTGCACGGTCACGACCGGCCCGAACACCTCGCGCTGCACGATCTCGTCGTCCTGCGAGACGTCGGTGATGACGGTCGGCTTGACGAAGAAGCCCTTGTCGCCGTTCGTCCCGCCGCCGGTGAGCACCGTCGCGCTCGACGCGCGCTCGAGGAAGCCGAGGATCCGCTCCTGCTGCGCCTGCGTGATCACCGGGCCCATCTCGATCTCGTCGCTGTCCATCGGGTCGCCGACCTTGATCCCTTCGATCACGGGTACGAGCGCCTCGAGGAGCAAGTCGTAGATCTTCGGCCCGGCGATGACGCGCGAGCCGGCAGTGCAGTCCTGGCCGGAGTTCCAGTACCCCGCGAGCTTGATCCCCTCGACGACCGCCTCGAGGTCGGCGTCGTCGAAGATCACCATCGGGGCCTTGCCGCCCAGCTCGAGATGCACGCGCTTGAGCGTGTCGGCCGCGTTGCGTGCGATCAGCTTGCCCGTCGAGACATCACCCGTCAGCGAGACGAGGCCGATCGCCGGGTGCTCGACGAGGCGCGCCCCGGTCGGCACGCCGTCGCCGGTCACGACCTGCAGCACACCCTCCGGGATCACGTCCTTCGCGAGCTCCATGAAGCGCAGGAGCGAGAGCGGAGTCTGCTCCGACGGCTTCAGGATCTGCACGTTCCCGGCCGCGAGTGCAGGCCCCATCTTCCAGACCGCCATCATCAGCGGGTAGTTCCAAGGGCAGATGCCGGCGACGATGCCGATCGGCTCGCGCCGGATCATCGATGTGTACCCCTTGATGTACTCGCCCGCCGACTTCCCCTCGAGGTTGCGGGCCGCGCCGGCGAAGAAGCGCAGGTTGTCGGCCGAGAACGGCATCTCGTCGCGCGAAGCCATCAACGGCTTGCCGACGTTCCGTGACTCGATCTGCGCGAGCTCCTCCGCGTTGTCGTCGATCACGTCGGCGAGCTTGTGCAGGAGCTCCGACCGCTCCCTGGGCGTTGCGTCGAGCCATTCGGGCAGCGCCTTCTTTGCGCGCTCGACCGCCTCGTCGACCTCGTCCGCCGACATGTTCGGCACCTGCGCGATCGTCTCGCCCGTCGCCGGGTTCAAGACGTCGAGCGTGCCTTCGGTGATGGTGGCCATCCGGACCTCCTATTCGGTGCGAAGAATCCCGCTCTCGCGCGTCAAGCGCTGCGCGAGCGCAACGGGGACGATAGTGACTGCGAGGATCAGGAACACGACGACGTTCACCTGCGGCAGCTGCTGGCCGAGCCGGATCTGGCCGAAGATCCAGATCGGGAGGGTGTTCTGGGCGCCCGCGGTGAACGTCGTGACGATCACCTCGTCGAACGACAGGGCAAAGGCGAGCAGCCCGCCCGAGATGAGGGCGGTCGAGATCGAGGGGAAGGTGACGTAGCGGAAGGTCTGCCAGCCGTCGGCCCCGAGGTCCATGGACGCCTCGGTGAGCGATCCAGGGGTGCGCCTCAGGCGCGCGATCACGTTGTTGTAGACGACGACGACGCAGAAGGTCGCATGGCCGATCACGATCGTCAGCAGGCCGAAGTTCAGCTTCCAGTACGTGAAGTACGAGTTGAGCGCCATCCCCGTGATGATCCCGGGCAGCGCGATCGGCAGCACGAGCAAGAATGAGATCGCCTCGCGGCCGAAGAAGCGGAAGCGGTGCACACCGAACGACGCCATCGAGCCGAGCACGAGCGCGACGAGCGTGGCGAGCGCACCGGCCTTCAGCGACAGCCAGAGTGCCTCCCGCATGTCCGGGTTGTGGATCGCCGGCGAGAACCACCTCGTCGTCAAGCCGTCGATCGGCCAACTCTGGACGTTCGACTTGTTGAACGCGTAAAGACAGATGACTGCGATCGGCACATAGAGGAACGCGAGGACGAGCGCCACCCAGATGCCGAGGCCGATGCGGGTCGCGCGGCGTTCCACTACAGCGCCTCAAAGGCGCCGAGCCGGCGCGCGACGACGAGGTAGGCACCCATCACGAGCACCGGGACGACGGCGTAGGCGGCCCCGAACGGCAGGTTGCCCGCGCCGTTGACGGAGTCGTACACGACGTTCCCGATGAATTGCGACGACGAGCCGCCGATCAGGATCGGCGTGATGTAGTCACCCAGCGTGAGCGAGAACGTGAAGATCGAGCCGGCCACGATGCCCGGCAGAGCGAGCGGCAAGATCACGCTGCGCAAGGTGCGACCGCCCTTGGCGCCGAGATCGCGCGACGCCTCGATGTACGAGTGGGGGATCCGCTCGAGCGCGGCGTAGACCGGAAGGATCATGAACGGCAGCCAGATATAGGAGAAGACGATCCACATCGCTGTGTTCGTGTACGCGATCCCAGCCGACGGCAGACCGACCTTGTGGAGCGACCAGTTGAGGAGACCGTCCGAGTTGAGGATCAGGCGCCAGGCGTACACCCGCGCCAGGTACGAGGCCCATAGCGGCAGCAGCACGAGCACGAAGAGCACCGCGCGGGTGCGCGGCCCCGCGACGCGTGCCATGAAGTAAGCGAACGGGAACGCGATGATCGCGTCCGTGAGCGTGACGGCCGCCGCGATCGAGATCGTCCGCAAGGCGACGGTGTGGTACGTCTTGCCGTGCCAGAGCTCGCGGAAGTTGTCGAACGTCCAGCTGTGGACCGTCAGCGAGGTGAACGGGTCGACCGTCCAGAGCGAGTAGATGAACAGCGCGACGAGCGCCGCAACGTAGACAAGGACGAACGCGAGGACCGGGGGAGAGAGGAGCGAGAGCCCCTTCAGCCAGGTCCGGCGCCAGAGCGCGCCGCCGAGCCGGCGACGCGCTCCAGGGCCGGGAGCGGACGTCAGCCCTTGAGCTGAGTCCAGGCCTGCTGCCACTTCGTGTAGTCCATGCAGTTCTTCTTGCCGTTGCCACAGGCGGCGATCGGCGTCTTCCAGAAGTAGATCTGCTTGAAGTACTTGAGCGGCGCGTTCGCGTGGTACTGCGCGCACGAGCCCTTGGACAGCTTGTCCATGATCGCGCACGACTTCGAGTTGACCGGCGTCTCACCGAAGTAGATCGCCTGCTGCGCCTGAACTTTGGGCGTCGAGACGTACGCGAGCCACTTCATCGCGCACGCCATGTTCTTCGTGTGCGACGACACCATCCAGGTGTCGAGCCAGCCGGTCGCGCCTTCCTTCGGGACGAGGTCCTTGACCGGTGCCTTCGCCGCGATCAGCGTGTTCGTCTGGTACGGCCACGAGGCGCCGATCACTGCGTCACCGTTCTTGAACAGGTCGATCTCGTCGGAGGCGAGCGCCCAGTATTTCTTGACCAGCGGCTTTTGCTTCTTGAGCAGGCTGACCGCTGCGTTGAACTGGGCCGAATTCAGCTCGTACGGGTCCTTGATCCCGAGCGACGGCTTCGTCTTCATCAGGTACAGGGCCGCATCCGCGATCTGGATCGGGTTGTCGGGCACCGTCACCTTGCCCTTGTACTTCGGGCTGTAGATGGAGCTCCAAGACGTCGGTGCCGGCTTCACCTTCTTCGTGTTGTAGAGGAGCGTGTTCGGGCCCCACTGGAGCGAGATCCCGTAATGCTTACCGCCGATGGTGTTGTTCGGCGGCGACTGGAACGCCTTCCCGAAGTTCTTGAAGTCCGGCACCTGCGACGGGTCGACTGTTTGCACGTCCTTGCCGTAGATGAGGCGAAGCGACGCGTCGCCGGACGCAGACACCATGTCGTACTGCGTGCCGCCGCCGGAGCGCATCAGCGTCACCATCTCGTCCGAAGATCCGCCGTATTTCGGGTGGACCTTGCAGCCGGTCTGCTTCACGAACGGCGTCACCCACTGCGGCTGGAGGTAGCCCTCCCACGCGATCATGTTCAGCGTCCCGCCGGCGGCCTGCTTGGTCACGCCGGCTGCCGGGAACGCCAGTGCGGCGGCGCCGATCGCGATCAGCGCCCACATGCGCTTCCTCATTTGACCTCCTGCTCCTGCTGTTGGGGGGTTGCGTCGATCTCGTACGCGTCGGCGTCTCGCCAGCCTACGTGGACACGCGTTCCGGGCTCGATGCTCGAGCCGTCGTTCGGACGGACGACCATGAGCCGGTCGCCGCCATCGGTGTCGACGAAGATCCTCCGGAACGCGCCGACGAACACGACGTCGGCCACGACCGCGCCTTCGCCGCTTCCGTTCAGCTCGATCCGCTCGGGTCGGACGGAGATCCGGCGTCCGCCTCGCTCGATGATGTTCGAGGTGCCGACGAAGCCGGCCACGAACTCGGTCGCCGGTCGCTCATAGACCTCGTCTGGAGCGCCGACCTGCTCGATGCGCCCGTCGTTGAACACGGCGAGGTGGTCGCTCATCGTCAGCGCTTCCTCCTGGTCGTGCGTGACGTAGATGAACGTCATGCCGAGCTCGCGTTGCAGCGACTTGAGGAACACCTGCATCTCCTGGCGAAGCTTCAGGTCGAGCGCGCCGAGCGGCTCGTCGAGGAGCAGCACCTTCGGCCGGTTGACGATCGACCGCGCGAGCGCGACCCGCTGGCGTTGCCCGCCCGAGAGCTGGACCGGCTTGCGGTCCCCGTAGCCACCGAGGCGCACCATGTCGAGGACCTCGTCGACCTGGCGGCGACGCGTCGCCCGCGGCACGCCCTTCACCTTGAGCCCGTAGCCGACGTTCTCGCCGACCGTCATGTGCGGGAAGAGGGCGTAGTCCTGGAAGACCGTGTTCACGTCGCGCGCGTAGGGCGGCTGGCGGGTGATGTCTTCGCCGCCGAGCGTGATGCGGCCGGTGTCCGGCTGCTCGAAGCCGGCGATCATGCGCAGCGTCGTCGTCTTGCCAGAGCCGGACGGTCCGAGCAGTGTGAAGAACTCGCCTGCGCCGACGGTCAGATCGACGCTGTCGACGGCGACGACGTCGCCGTATGTCTTGCGACACCCTTCGACGGAGACCTCAGCCGCCAAGGCAAGTCTGGAGGATGTCGAGGCCCTTCTCCAGCTCCGCGTCGCCGATCGTGAACGGAACGAGGATGCGGATGACGTTCCCGTAGATGCCGCACGAGAGCAGCAAGAGTCCTTGCTCGCGCGCCTCGCGCGTGATGCGGCTCGTCTCGTCGCCGGTCTGGTCGGGCAGCTCGAGCGCGACCATCGGCCCGATGCCTCGGACCTCCGAGCCCGCCGGCGCCATTGCGTCGAGCCGCTCGCGGAGACGCGCGCCGATCTGCTCCGCCCGCGGACGCTGACCCTCGAGCGCGTCGAGGATCGCAATCGCCGCCGCGCACGAGAGCGGGTTCCCGCCGAAGGTGCCGCCGAGGCCGCCGGGCGGGACCGCGTCCATGATCTCTGCGCGACCGGTTACCCCGGCGAGCGGCAGCCCGCCGCCGAGTGTCTTGCCGGACACGAGCAGGTCGGGCGCGGCGCCGTAGTGCTCGATCGCCCACACGGGGCCGGTGCGCCCGCAGCCCGACTGCACCTCGTCGTCGACGTACAGGATCCCGTACTGGTCGAGGAGCTCATGCAGGCGCTTCGGGAAGTCGGGTGTCATCGGGATGAAGCCACCCTCGCCCTGCACCGGCTCGAGCACGGCGCAGGCGACCGACTGCGGGTCCACATCGCCCTTGAAGAGGTGCTTCAGCGCCGCGATCGCGTCGTCCTCGGACACCCCACGGAACGGATATGGAGCAGGCGTGCGGTAGACCTCGGGCGCGAACGGCCCGAACCCCTGCTTGTAGGGAACGACCTTCGACGTCATCGTCATCGTGAGCAGCGTGCGGCCGTGGAAGGCGTTGTCGAAGACGATCACCGCCGGACGGCCGGTCGCGACGCGCGCGATCTTGACGGCGTTCTCGATCGCCTCCGCGCCCGAGTTCAGGAGGATCGACTTCTGGTTCTCGCCGCGGCAAGGGGAGAGCTCCGCGAGCCGGCGGCACACCTCGACGTAGGGCTCGTACATGCCGACCATGAAGCACTGGTGCATGTAGCGGTCGACCTGCTCGTGCACCGCATCGACGACGGCTGGGAGGTTGTGGCCGAGATTCGCGCAGCCGAGCCCGCCCGCGAAGTCGATGTACTCGCGTCCCTCGACGTCCCACACGCGGGCTCCCTCCGCGCGCTCGACGACCAGTCGTGGCGTGGAGACACCGCGGGCGACATAGCGCTCCCTGGCCTCCTGAACGCGATCGGTGGCGCTTCGCTCCTGCAGCGACAAGGTGCGGTGAATCTATACGGGTCGTAGGCGCAGTGCACGCGATCGACTCGAGTAGCTCTCCCCACGATTCTGCGGGCAAGTACGCGCGGGGGGCGGGGCTGCGTGCCGACCTTCGTCCCGTGTTCCTTGTCGCGACGGAGCTTCTCATCTGGTCGGGCGTCGCCGGCGCCGGAGTGCTGCTCAGGCGAGAGCTCATCCGTGCTCGCTAGCTCGGTCGACCGCACCGCGGTCGACTCGGAGCGGTCGGCCCGCGCGGCCCTGCGGGGTTCTACGGAAGACGCCGCGGCTGCGTTGTTGCCTATGCGACCTATGCAGTTCGCCAAGAGTCATGCCTCCGCGGTCGCGGCGCTAACTGGAGCAGCGCTCGTCGCCGCGTACCTCGTGTGCTCGGGAACGCCGGTCGCGGAGGGCGTCCTGTACATGGCCGCAAGCCTCGGAGGGCTGACGGCGCTCCTCGTGGGTCTGCGGTGGCGGCTGTCGCGCGCCGTTCGCGCCTGGCAGATGTTCTCGCTTGCCGTTGCCCTGTTCGCAGGTGGCGACCTCCTGTGGGCGTTGGACGAAGTCGCCGGCCTCCGCGCGCCGTGGCCGCACCTCTCGGACGTCCTCTATCTGGGCTCCTATCCGCTGTTCGCGGGGGCGTTGATCGGGTTCTCCGCCTCGCGGCGCGAGGCGATGGAGACGGTGACACGGCAGATCGCCGATGCAGGCCTGCTCTTCACGGCTGCGTTCAGCGGCGTCTGGTTCCTCGTGCTCGACCCGATCGTCGACCGTCAGGGCCTCGCGGGGGTCGACCTCGCGCTCACGGTCGCGTACCCGATGCTCGACCTCGTTCTGCTCTCGCTCACGCTCCGGTACGTGTTCACGAGCGGGCCGTGGCCGCTTGCCTATCGCCTCGTCGCGACGGCGTTCTTCCTGATGTTCGTCGGAGACATCGCCTGGCGAGTCAGCCTCGCCTCCGGGAGCTACGGCGTCAGTTCTGCGATCAACACGCTCTTCATGGGCGGTTACGTGCTCTGGGCGGTCGCGGCGCTTCATCCATCCGTCAAAGAGATCGGCCGCTTCGGCTTCGTCGCTCCTGCCCTGCGGCACCGGATGGCGTGGCGGCGCCTTGCCGTGGTCGGCATTGCGTCCTGCGTGCCACCGGTCGTCCTGGTCCTCGGTCGCCGGCGCATCGACGATCGCACGGACATCGTGATCTTCGCGGTCGCTCTCTTGGCGCTGCCGCTCCTGACTCTGATCCGGGTGGGAGACATGCTGCAGTCCCTGCACCGTGTGCTCGCCGAGCGGGACCAGATCATCGATTCATCTCCCGTCCCGATCGCCGTTGTCGATCGCGACGGAATCGTCCACGTCTGGAACCCCGCCGCCGAGGAGGTATCCGGCTTCGCGGCTGCGGACGTCATCGGATCGGCGGCGCCGATCGTGCCCGCCGAGGATCACCAGCGGGTTGCCCTGCTCTATTCGGAGGCGCTTCGGGGGGTCGCGCACGAGCATGTGGACGTCAAGGTGCTGAACAGCGAAGGGCATCCGATCGACGTGCGGGTCTCGAACGCCCCCCTCGGCACGGATGACGGGCGAATCGTCGCGCTGTTCGAGGACGTGACGCGGGAGCGCGAGCAGGAGGAGGCGATTGCCTACCTCGCGAGCCACGATCCGCTGACCGGGCTCCCGAACCGAAGGAGCTTCGAGGAGGAGCTGGCTGCCGTCACGACCACACACGCGGGCGCACGGCCGAAGCACGTCGCTCTCTTCGACATCGACGAGTTCAAGTCGCTGAACGACACCGGGGGTCATACCCTCGGAGACGAGATCCTGCGTGCGCTGGCGACGCTCCTCGGGCGCACGGTCCGTCACGACGGATCGCTCGCCCGCCTGTCCGGAGACGAGTTCGCCTTGATCCTCTTCGACGTCGACGACGAGGGCGCGATGACTGTCGTGGAACGCGTCCTCGATACGGCGCGCGACTTCCGGCTCGACGCCGACGGCATCACCTACGACGTCACCCTGAGTGCGGGGCTGTACTCCCTGGCGGTAGGCGATGCACCCCAGTTGGCGCTGAGGCGCGCGGACGAGGCGCTGTACCGCGCAAAGGCGAACGGGAAGAACCGCGCGGAGGCCTGGGGCACGAGCCCGCTGCCGTGGATCGGTGCCGCCCGTGCCTGGTCGCCTCGGATCAAGGACGCCTTGCGCGACGACCGCGTCGACCTCTACCTCCAGCCGATCGTGACACTCGCCGACGAGACCGTGACCTTCCACGAGGCGCTCTGTCGGCTGCGCGCCGAGGACGGCACGATCGTGCCGGCGAAAGATTGGATCGAGCACGCAGAGCAGATCGGGTTCATGCCGTCGATCGATCTCCGGATGATCGAGAAGGCCGAGGAGATTCTCTGTTCGGACCGCGGCCTGCGCGTGTTCGTCAACATCAGCCCGAGCAGCTTTCTCGATCCCCGCGTGCTAGGACGGTTGGACGCCGCTCTCGCCCGAGTTCCGAGAGGTTCGCTCGGGATCGAGATCACCGAACACACCGCGCTCGCGGACCTCGGCCGTGCGGTGGAGACGCTGTCCCGCTTCCGCGCCCATGGAGCGCTCGTCGCGATCGACGACTTCGGCCTCGGCTTCACGTCCTTCGCGGAGCTGGCCACGTTGCCGTGCGACATCGTCAAGATCCCCGGCAGCTTCACCGAAGGCGCGCAACCGAACCTGGATACCGAGGTGATCGCCGCCGCGATCACGAATATCGCCCACCACTATGGGAAGCAGGTCGTGATCGAGGGCGTGGAATACGCTGCCGGGGCGCGTCGGGCGAGGCAGTTCGGGATCGAATACGCGCAGGGCTGGCATTACGGCCGCCCGGTCCCGTCGGTCGAGCTCGACTCGACCGAGCTCGCCGCTTCGGCCTGACGGTCGAAGAGTGCGCGTCACCGCCGGATACCATGCGCCGGCTGGCGCCTTGGCCGAGTGGTTAGGCAGCGGCCTGCAAAGCCGTTTACAGCAGTTCGAATCTGCTAGGCGCCTTCGGCTCACTGCCCGCAAACCTCGCATCGTGGAGCGAGACCGAGGCAGTCGATAGCCTGGCGGTGTGCGGCGCTTGCTGCTTGGCGTGATCCTCGTCTTCAGCGCAAAGCGCGCCTACCGCTGGTACGCAAGTGGTGCCGTCACGATCGACAGCGGTGTCGGGCGGAGAATCCGCGGCCTCGGACCCGTGACGTGGAAGATCACAGCCGACCGTGAAACCGTGTTCGACGTGATCGCCGGTCCGTACCTTGGCCAGACACCGCGTTCGATGAAGAATCAGCTCGACGTGTGGGAACGCGGCACTGACATGGTCCTCGCTGCGCATTTCACACAGGTCAAGTGCGGTGTGACGAGCACGGTCGAGACCGTTCGCTTTGAGCGGCCTGAACGCATCCACTTCCGCCTCGTCCGCGGGCCTGTCCCTCACGTTCGAGAGTCGTTCATCCTCGAGACCACCGACAGCGGATCGACCCTTACCTGGGAGGGGGAGCTGGGGACCGACTTCGGGCGGCTCGGCGCGCTGTGGGGCGACGTCGTAGCCCGCTCGTGGGAGAAGGCCGTTCGATCCTCGATGAAGGCGATCATCAGGGAGGCCGAGCGGCGATCCGCAGTCGGGCAATAGGGGCTCGCGGGAATGAGGAATCAGGTGAAGTTGCCGACGACGAGACGAACGGCGAGTACGAGCAGCGCGACTGCGAGCAGCGACTCGACCGCGCGGCCACTTGCTCGTAGAGAGAGTCGTGCGCCAACCTGAGCCCCGAGCACAACGCCGACCGAAAGGCGAGTGCTCGCCGGACGCCGTCGCCGTGGGCGAAGCTGCCGGAGATGACGTGGGTGGCTGCGCCGCTCGCGGCGATGATCGCGAGCACGAAATGCGAGGTTGCGGTCGCGAGATGGGTCGGGAAGCCGAGTGCGCGGACGAGCAGCGGTACGTGGATGACGCCGCCGCCGATACCGAGGAAGCTGGAGACGAAGCCGACGACGGTGCTGTAGGCGATGCCGCGGCGTACGGGCACGTCGTACTCGTGGCTCGTTCCGTAGCGGTCCGTGAGGTTCCGGTGGGTCAGATGCCCGCGGAGCCGGCGTACGCCGCCGGGCTCGCCAACGAGCAGCCACACCGCGAGTGCCGTGAGCACGACTCCCATCAGGACGTCGAACAGAGACCGCGAAACCGTGCTGACCAGCGAGCGCGCCCACGATCGAGCCGGGAAGGGCAGCGGCGGCGAACAGCACGCCGCTGTGGTAGTCGATCCTGCGTTGGCGGGCGTAGGCGGCGGAGCCTGAAGCCGCGTTGAAGAAGACGGCGGTCAAGCTGATCGCAGTGATCGTGGCCGGCCGGTCGTGCGGGTAGAGGAGGAGCAGGAGCGGGGTGAGGATGAAACCGCCGCCGGACCCGACGATCGTTCCGAAGGCGCCGACGGCGATCCCGATCAGGACGAGTAGGCCGGCGACGGCCGGCGAGAATGTCAGCGCGAGCAGGGCCGCGCACCATGCCGACGAGGATACGAAGAGCTGATCCTCGGTTGTCGTCGTCAGGCGTGTCCGAAGCGCACGTCGGGGAGGAATCCGCCGCAGCCAGCGTGGGAGCGCCCAGGCGTGAGCGGCCGAAGACGCGCAGCAGCGTCGGGATCAGGATGAGTCGGACGAGCATCGCGTCGAGCAGGACAGCGACACCGAGGATGACGCCCATCTCCTTCGGCGGCAGCGGGCCGGAGAGCGCGAAGGTGAAGAAGACGGCGACCATCACGGCGGCCGCGGCGAAGATGACGCGGCCGGAGTGGGCGAGGCCGCCGATCGCCGCGTCCTTCGGGTCGTGTGAGCTGGTCCCAGTGCTCCTTCGCCGACGAGAGCAGGAACACGGTGTAGTCCATCGAGATCGCGAAGATCATCGCGAAGAAGAACACGGGTGCCCAGGCGTCCAGGAAGCCCTGCGGCTCGAAGCCGAGCAGCCCGGCGCCGTGGCCGTTCTGGAAGATCAGCCGTCCGACGCCGAAGGCTGCGCCGACGGCGAGCAGGTTGGTGACGACGCCGAGCGCTGCGATCAGCGGCGCCTGCAGGGCGATCAAGAGGAGCAGGAAGCCGAGCGCGAGGACGACGCCGATCACGAGCGGTGTCTTCGCCGCGAGCGCGCGTTCGAGGTCGTGGTTCTCGGCGGCCGCGCCGCCGACGAGCGCGCCGGCGGGAAGGGCGGCGCGCAGCCGGTCGATCGTGTGGCCGACGCTGCGGCTCGACGGGTCGGTGGTCGGGATCGCCTGGACGAGCGCGAGCCCGTTCGCCGCCGGGCTGCGGCTGGCGAGACCCGGGCGATGCCGGGGTCGCGGCGTGCGACCGCGGCTACGGCTCGAGCCGTCGGAGCGCGGGGCGACGATCTGCAGCGCGCCCGGCGCGCCGGTGCCGAACGCCTGCTGCACCTGCGTGTAGCCGATGCGTGAGCCGTCGCTCGTCGGAACGACCTTGATCGACGGCATCCCGGTCTTCAGGCCGAAGATCGGCAGCGCGAGCAGCACGAGGATGAGGGTGGCGGCGGGGCCGTAGAGGTGCGGGTGGCGCCAGAGCCGCTCGCCCCAGCGCGCGAAGCGCGCGCGAGCGGTGCTCCCCGGAGTGCACCCAGCGGAGCGCGAGTGCGTCGACCTTCGGGCCGAGCTTCGCCGAGCACGGCCGGAAGCAGCGTCAGCGTCGCGGCGAGGACGAAGGCGACGCTGAGCATGATCCCGAGCGCCATCGAGCGGAAGGCCGGGCTCGGAACGAGCATCACCGCGGAGAGGGAGACGAAGACGGTCAGGCCGGAGAAGAGGACGGCCTTTCCGGCGGTGTCCATCGTGACCGCGACCGCGTCGCGCACGGGGAGCTTGGAGCCGAAGTAGGCGCCGCGGAAGCGGTGGACGACGAAGAGCGCATAGTCGATCCCGAGCGCGAGCGCGAACATGAGCGCGAAGTTCATCGCCCAGATCGAGATCTCGAAGCCGTGCGTGAGCAGCGAGAGCAGCCCGGCCGAGGCGAGCAGGCCGAGGATCGTCAGCATCAGCGGCAACCCGGCGGCGACGAGCGAGCCGAAGGCGATCGCGAGGATCGCGAGCGTGATCGGCCAGGAGTAGAGCTCGGACTTCATCATCGCCGTGCGGTTGGCCGTGTTGAAGTCCGACCACATGCCGGATGCGCCGGTCAGGCTGACCGAGATCGACGGCGTCGCGAGCGCGTGCAGCTTTCCCTTCAGGGAGTCGGCGGCGGCGACCATCGCGGTCGGGTCGCCTGCGCGCCCCGGCGACGACGATCGCCGTGTGACCGTCGGGCGAGATCGACGCTCCGGGCTGGGGCGGCACGACGGACGAGATGCGTCGGTCGGAGCGCAGCACGGCCTCGACGTGCGCGAGCAGCGTCTGGAACGCCGGGTCAGCCGACCGAGGCCGAGGACGAGTGAAGCACGACGATCGGCGCCGAGCTGGAGAGCCCGGCGAAGTTGCGCTGGATCAGCGTGCGCGCCTGCGACCGACTCGGAGCCGTTCGCCTGCCAGCCCGCCCCGGACAGCGCCGTCTCGACCTTCGGCGCGAAGACCGCCAGCGCGACCGCGACCACAGCCCAGGCGAGCGACGACGGCTCGGAGGTGGTCAGCGGCCCAGCCGCCGAGCCGGCCGATCGGCCCGACAACGCTCTGCCGTGGTGCCTCAGCGGCGGCTGGACGGGCGCTTCCAGAACGTGCCATCTCGACGTGCTCCTCTCTTCGACGGATCTCATGCTACACTACTATACAACTACACTGTTGTTAGAGAGGATAGGTATCGGTTGACGCTTCCGCACCCGCTGCCCGACGACCTCGCCGAGCTGATCGCCCGTCGCTTCCGCGCCCTCAGCGAACCGATGCGCGTTCGCATCCTCGACCTGCTCCGAGACGGCGAGCTGAGCGTGAACGAGCTCGCCGAGCAGCTGGGCGCCGAGCCAGCAGAACGTCTCCAAGCACCTCGTCCTTGCTGGTCGACGTCGGGCATACTCGCCCGCCGCAAGGACGGAAACCGCGTCTACTACCGAATCGCCGACGAAGGCGTCTTCGCGCTCTGCGAGCAGGTCTGCGGCTCACTCCAGGCCCAGGTCGCCGCTCTCGCGGACCTCGTCACGGCTGGACGCTGACCGCGCCTTGGTGGTTAGGCTGGTGCGATGGGCGTAACACCTGCGCCGCGCGCTTTCGACGAGCTGTTCGCAGCACGCACGCGCGGCGGGGTCGGGGAGGGGATCGCGGAGATCCTCGCGCTGCTTGGGGTGCCGGGCCTGATCTCGTTCGCCGGCGGATTCCCCGACCCGCGGACGTTTCCCGCGCGAGCGTGCCGCGGCGCTTCTCGCCGAGTTCGCCGAGACGGGCGAAGACAGCGCGTTCCAATACGCGCCGACGCGCGGGCTTGCCGGCGCGCTCGACGCGCTCGCGGGCCGGATCGAGGCGACGCAGGGCCGGCGGCCCGCGGACGACGAGCTGGTGATCACGAGCGGTGCGATCGAGGCGCTCGAGCTCGCCGGCAAGACCTTCCTCGATCCGGGCGACCAGGTCGTGGTCGAGGGTCCGACGTACCTCGGCGCGCTGATGGCGTTCCGGGGATTCGGCGCCGAGATCGCCGTCGTGCCGCTGGACGACGACGGGCTCCAGGTCGACGAGCTCGAAGCGCCGGCTCGCGGCTGGGAATGCGTCCGAAGCTGCTCTACACGATCCCCGACCACCAGAACCCGGCGGGCGTGAGCCTGTCGACGGAGCGCCGCGAAGCGCTCGTCGAACTGGCGCGCCGCTACGGCTTCCTCGTGTTCGAGGACGTCGCCTACCGCGAGCTCGGCTTCGGCGAGGAGCGGCTGCCGAGCCTCTGGTCGCCTCGCGCCCGACGTCGGTCGTGCAGGCCGGGACGACGTCGAAGACGTTCTTCCCGGGCGTCCGGCTCGGCTGGGCGGCCGCGCCTGCAGCGATCTCGGCGCGGCTCGTCTCGGCGAAGCAGAACACCGACCAGTGCGCCGGCGCGCTCGGCCAGCGGCTGTTCGAGGAGTACGTTCGCCGAGGCTTCCTCGACGAGCAGCTCGCAGCCTCGCGCGCGCTCTACCGGCGCAAGTGCGAGCGGCTGCTGACCGCGCTCGAGCAGACGATGCCGGCAGGCGTTCGCTGGACGACGCCGCACGGCGGTTTCTTCTCATGGCTGACGCTCCCACCGGGCGCCGACTCGGCCGCGCTCGCGGCGCACGCGCGCCGACGAGGGCGTCGGGATCGTGCCCGGCTCGCTCTTCTACCCCGACGGTCGTGGCGGCGACAACGTGCGCCTGTCCTTCAGCCTCGTCGACGAGTCGCAGATCGACGCCGGGATCGCCACGCTCGCAAAGCTCGTCTGATCAACGCGCCCTGGCGAGGGCGTGTCGCGCGATCTCCTGGTACTGGTGCACCGTGTCGGAGCGGGGGAGGGCGCTCGCGGTCGCGTCGACCGTTGCGACGAGCGAATGGAGGATCTGCCGGCGCCCGGCCAGCGGCGGCCGCGCGCCGACGATCAGCCACCGCGGAAACACGCGGACGATGTCGGTCCGGCGAAGCGCGCGGAGCTGCGCCGGAGAGCGGCTTCTCGTCGGCGCCGAGGGAACGGCGATCCAGAGCCGCTGCGCGGTGCCGGCGTCGTCGATCGCCGCGAGCAGCGTGCGCGCCTCGCCACGCGGAAGCGACCGCGCATGGCGGCTCGCCCGCAGGGCCCGGAGGTACGGGATGGAGTACGGGAAGAGCAGGTCGCCGGGCTCGATGCGCTGCGTCGAGCCACGCACCGACGGGCGCCGAGGTGCGGACGTCTCCGGCCTGGGCCAGGAAGACGAAATGTGTTCGCGGGTCGCGCGCGGAAGCGGGCGCGACGACGGCGACGACCGCCACCGCGGCGGCCGCGACGAGAGGGACGACACCGCGCGCCGGTCGCCACGACGCCACCCGGACCGTGCCGGTGCCGATCAGCGCCGCCCACAGCGGCAGGCTCAGCATCAGGTGGCGCGCGCTCAGGAACGCCGTGGTCGGGTCGCGGACGCGGGCGACGAGCGAGAGAACGGGTGGCAGCAGAAGCGCGGCCGCGCCGACGAGCGCCAGCGGCGGCGATCGTCGCGCCACGACCGCGGCGCCGGCGAGTGCCAGCGCGAGGAAGAGCCAGAACGCGACGCTCCCACCACCGGCGAAGCCGCGAACCGCCGACTCGAGCTGCGTGCCCGCGTTGCCACGCGATCCGAGCGGTGTGCCGCCCGAGGCAGAGACGTCGAACCGAAGGGCTAGCCGGAGCTCGGCGACTGCGAGCGGCATTGCGGCGACGGCCGCGACGAGCACCGGTGCCGCGCCGCGCAATCCGCGTCCTCGCCACAGCCACGCCGCGATCGCTGCCTCCGCCGCGACGGGGATCCCGCCGAACGGATGCGCAGCGGCGAGGAGCCAGGCGCTCGCCGCGGCAAGCGAGACGCGCAGGTAGGTCGGGCGTTCGAGCGCCCGGAGAAAGAGCAGCACGTTGAGGCCGCCGACGAGCGCGAGCAGCGAGTACATGCGGCCGAACGTGCCGTAGACATGGAGCAGCCCCGACGTCGCGGCGACCCACGCGGCAACCGCGCCCGCAAGCTCGCCCGCGAGCTCTCGTCCGAGCGCGTAGGCGCACACCACGACCCCGAGTGCGCACACAACCGACAACCAGCGCAAGGCCGCGACGCTCGGCCATGCGGACAGGACGAAGTGAGCGAGCACGAAGTGCAGCGGTGCTCCGCCTCGCTCCCAGAGAACCGTGTGAATCACCTCTGGGAGCGGGCGCGCGGCGATGAGACCCGCGACAGCCTCGTCCTCGAAGTACGGCTTCGTTCCGACGTCCGACTGCAGGCGGACCGCAAGGAACGCGACGGCTCCCCCGGCCGCAGCCGCGCCCATGGACGTGACGCTGATCGCTGCGATCCGGGACCCGATCGATGAACGATATAGAGCGGGTTCCGAACGATCCCCGTTAGGGGGATGCCTGCTCACCCGACCCCGACGATAACGCGACGGGGGCCATGCGGCACATGTTTACCCTCTCACCCAGGCGCCTTGGGCGCTCAGTGTTTGCGCCTGCGGCCGTTGCCCTGACGGTGCTCGCGTGCCTGTGGGTGTTCGACTCGGCGAGAACCCGGCACGCCGCTTCGGACCGGGTCGCCCGCGCAAGTCTGCTGCAGACGGCGATCGACCTCGCCCGTGACGAGCAGGATCTCGTGGCCGCCAACAAGGAGCGGTACACGTCGGCTCGTGCACGCGAGATCGACGCCGACAGCGGCCGGCTCATGCAGCTTCTCCGGACGGCCGACCACGCGTGGGGGCAGGGCCGTCCGATGAGGGGGCTGAGCAGCAAGTACGGGGCCGACATCCTGCTCGCCCACTCGCCGTCGCGGGCGAAGAAGGCGAGGTCGTCACTCGCCGCCGTCGCGTCGGCGGCGAGCAGCGCGTTGGCCACCGAGCGGGTCGATGCACTCGCAGATCAACCCCGTCAAGGAATCCTCGTGGACATCGAGATCGGTGCCGCCGCTCTCGCTGCGATCGAGGGACCGCTGCTTCTCTTCTGGGTGGTGCGCCGCCACCGCCGCCGCGTCGAGCGGCATCACCAGCGGCGCGTCGACCAGCTCTCCGCGCAGGCCCGGACCGACACGCTCACGAGGCTCGGCAACCGTCGCGCGTTCGAGGACGACCTCGGCACCACGATCGCCACCCGGGCCGAGACCGCCCAGCCCTTCACGCTGATGGCGGTCGACCTCGACGGGCTCAAACGCATCAACGATCGAAACGGGTCACCCGGCGGGCGACGTGCAGATCCGGAAGGTCGCGGAATGCCTGCGCGAGGTCGTCGGCGGGGACGGCAGCGTGTACCGCACGGGTGGCGACGAGTTCATGGTCATCCTGCCGGGACGACGCGAACTGGCACGGGCTCAATCTCGCAGCGAGGATCGACCAGGTCACACGCGCACGCACGGGCGGTCGCGCCGTCTCGATCGGCCTCACCGAGTCGATCGCGACCGAGGCCGCCACCTGCTCATGAACCAGGCGGACATCGCGCTGTACGAGGCGAAGCGGACGCGCGCTGAGCGCCGTCGCCTACCACCCGGGCCTCAGCCCTGCGGTCGACGGCGACCACAACGACCTGCCGTCGCACGAGCAGCGTGCGCTCGCGGCAGCTCTTGCCCGCGCAGTCGACGCGAAGGACGCCGGGACCCGGAGCCACTCGGAGACGGTCGCCGCAGCTCTGCGTCGCGATCGGCGAGCGCCTCCAGATCGAGCCGACCGGCCTCGAGCGCCTGCGGCTCGCCGGGCTGCTCCATGACGTCGGCAAGATCGGCGTGGCGGACGCGATCCTCCAGAAGCCCGACAGCGCTCGCGCCCGAGGAGTTGTCGGCGATGACGGAGCACGTCGAGATCGGGCACGCGATCCTGCTCGCGGCCGAGCTTCCGGTCGAGGCGCACTGGGTGCTCCACCACCACGAGCGCATCGACGGAGGTGGGTATCCGGCCGGCCTCAGCGCGGCGTCGATTCCGGTTGAGGCGAGGATCATCGCCGTCGCCGACGCGTTCGAAGCGATGACCGGCACGCGCCCGTACCGCGACGCGATCTCCGTCGAGGAGGCGATCGTGGAGCTCCAGGTACACGGTGGGACGCAGTTCGACTCTCGCTGCGTGGACGCGCTCGTCGATGTGGTCAATGAGGCCGCGACCGAGGCCGACCTCGTCGGCATCGCCCACGGCGGGACCTTCAAGGCGCCGCACGCGCAGCGTCGCGAGCCGATCCCGGCGATCGCCCGTTCCTAACAGATCGTTCCCAAGCGCCGGGTACGTTTGCCTTGAGAACGATGCGCTTGCGGCTTCTCGTTTCCGTCTTCCTGGCGGCGCTCGTCGTTGCCGCGGCGACCGCCGGCGCGGCGACGCCTCCCACCGTGCTCGTGATCGGCGACTCGGTCGCCACGGGGATGTTCTGGCATGACGATGCGATCGCCGTCATGCAGAAGAAGCTCGGCGTCTACTGGGACGTTGCCGTCTGCCGCACGATCGACGGCACCAGCTGCCCGTTCGAAGGGGAGCGCGCGACGACGCTGCTTCAGGCCGTTGCCGCCCGCGGCATCGTGCCGCCGACCGTCGTCGTCGAGGTCGGGTACAACGATCCTGTCGGCACGTTCTCGGCCGAGGTGGACCGCGCGATGTCGGCGCTCGTCGCGGGCGGCGCCCAGCACGTCCTGTGGTTGACACTGCGTGAGTCCGGGGCCCCGTACCCGACCCTGAACGCCCTGCTCGCGAAGGCGAGGGCGCGCTGGCCGCAACTCGGGCTCGTCGACTGGAACGCGGCGAGCAAGGACCATCCCGTCGTGGTTCCAGACCGACGACATCCATCTGACGCCCGAAGGCGGCTTGGCGATGGCGCACCTGGCACACGCCGCGGTGATGCAGATCGTGAACCCGCTTCGCGTGCGCTCGACGCCGTTGCGGCTTCGGCTGGGGCGGTCGTACACGGTGAAGCTCCACGCCCAGGGCGGCACGCCGCCGTACCGCTGGCGCGTCGTGAGCGGGCGCCCGCCACGCGGCTTCCACCTGCTCGCGAACGGGACGCTCGTCACGGCGCCTGCGGTGAGCACGCAAGCCACGCTGACGCTCTCGGTCACCGACTCGGAGGGCACGACCGCGAACCTGCAGGTCCTCGAGCGCTGACCTCGTAGGATCGGCCCATGAGCTTTTCCGGCTCGTTGATCCAGAACGCGATCTACATCGCCCGGCGCCGCCGAGTGGCCGGTCACGGCCGGCGGACTGGGAGGCGCGCGCCGAGGAGCGCGCTCGAGCCGGCCCCTTCGGCTACATCGCCGGCGGCGCCGGCGCCGAGTCGACGATGCGCGCGAACCTGCGAGGCGTTCGACCGCCGGCGCCTGCGCCCGCGGATGCTGACCGGGAACCGCGAGCGCGACCTCTCGGTCGAGGTGCTCGGCACGCGCTCCCCGGCGCCGTTCTTGCTCGCCCCGATCGGCGTGCTCTCGATCGCGCACGCGGACGCGCGAGGTCGGCGGCGCGCGCGGCCGCGGCGGCGACCGGCGTCCCGATCGTGCTCTCGAGCGCCGCGTCGTATTCGATCGAGCAGGTCGCCGAGGCGATGGGCGACGCCCGCGCTGGTTCCAGCTCTACTGGATCAACGACCGCGACGTCGCCGCGAGCTTCGTCCACCGCGCGGAGGCGGCCGGCTACGGCGCGATCGTGCGTCACGCTCGACACGCTGATCCTCGGCTGGCGGCCGCGCGACCTGCGACACGCGTACCTGCCGTTCCTGAGGGGCAGGGCTGCGGCCAGTTCTTCAGCGACCCGGTCTTCTGCTCGCGGCTCGACAAGAGCCGCCGAGGAGGACCTGCTCACGGCGGCCGCGACGATGCTCGCGACCTTCCCCAACCTCGGCCTCGACGTGGGACGACCTCGACTGGCTGCGCGAGCAGACGACGCTGCCGCTCCTCGTCAAGGGCGTGCTCACCGCCGACGACGCGCGCGCGCGCTCGCGCACGGCGTCGACGGGATCGTCGTCTCGAACCACGGCGGCCGCCAGGTCGACGGCGCGGTCGCGGCGCTCGACGCCTCGTCGAGGTGCGCGAGGCGCTGGGCGCGACGGCGGTCGTGCTCGTGGACGGCGGCATCCGAAGCGGCGCCGACGTGCTGAAGGCGATGGCGCTCGGCGCGGACGCCGTCCTGCTCGGCCGCCCGTACGCCTACGGGCTCGCGGTCGGCGGGCAGCAGGGCGTCGAGGACCTGATCCGGCAACCTGATGGCCGAGATCGACCTCACGCTCGCGCTCGCCGGCGGCACGCTCCGTCCGCGACCTCGACTCGTTCGTGGCTGACCAGCGGAGTGATCTCTGAGCGCGCCCGGAGAGCGGTCGCGCTCGAGGAGATCCGCTCGACGAGCCCGGGCCCGGGCGAGGTGCGCGTGCGGCATCGACGCGAGCGGCGTCTGCCACAGCGACCTGCACGTCGATCGAGGAGGACGGCTGGGGCATGCCGCTGCCGGTGCTGCTCGGGCACGAGGGCGCCGGCGCCGTCGAGGCGGTCGGCGAGGGCGTCGAGGGGCTCGCGCGCCGGCGATCGGGTCGTGCTCGGCTGGCGCACGCGCGTGCGGCGCGTGCGCCTGCCTGCGTCCGCGGCGACCCGCGCCGGTGCAGGAGCCCGCCGCGCCGCGCGCGGGCGGCTGCCCGCGCGCGACGGCGCCAAGTCCTGCACCGGTCCTGCGCATCGGCACGTTCGCGACGCGCACGGACGTCCCCGCCGTCGCCGCCGTCAAGGTGCCGCCCGAGCTCCCCGCCGAGCAGGCATGCCTGATCGGCTGCGCGGTCGCGACCGGCGTCGGCTCGGTGCTGAACACGGCGCGCGTTGGCCGGGGGCGCACGCGTGGCCGTCATCGGCTGCGGCGCCGTCGGGCTCTGGGTCGTCCAGGGGGCGCGGCATCGCGGGCGCGAGCGCGAGATCGCGCGCATCGACCTCGACGCAGCGGAAGCTCGAGCGGGCGCTCGCAGTTCGGCGCGACGCGACGACGCGAGCGCCGGGGCCCGGTCGACTTCGTCTTCGACGTCGTCGGCGCGCCTCACAGACGTTCGCAGCAGGCGCTCGGGCATGATCGCGTCCGGGCGGGCACCGCGGTGCTGATCGGCATCCCCGGCCGGGCGAGACGCGTCGACGCTCGACCTGGCGAGGAGCTCTTCGAGCGGCGGGTCACGCATCCTCGTCTCGCACGGCGGCGACCATCTTCCCGCGGAGGACTTCCCGCTGCTCGCGCGCCTGGCGCTCGAGGGAAGCTCGACCTCGAGTCGCATGGTCACGCAGCCGCATCGGCCTGGACGAGGTCGACCGCGCGTTCCGCGATCTCGAGGCGGGCGAGGTCATCCGCTCGGTGATCCGAACGTCGACTGAAGGCCGTAAGTACAGTACGCGCGTGGATCTCCGCGACACCCCCGACGAGGCGGCGTTCCGCGCCGAGGTCCGCGAGTGGCTCGACGCGAACCTGCCCGAAGAGCTGCGCGGCGGCCGCTCGGGCGAGCGGCGCTTCGAGGACGATCGGCCGGGAGTGGAGCCGCAAGCTCCACGAGGCCGGCTACGCGGGGCTGACCTGGCCGAAGGAGTACGGCGGCGCGGGCGCGCCCTACAGCCACCAGGCGATCTTCCTCGAGGAGATGGCGCGCGGCCGAGGCGCCGCCGCACATCGGCGTGATCGGGCTCGGCATGGCCGGGCCGACGATCATCGCCTAGGGCACCAGGAGCAGAAGGAGCGCTACCTCGCCGAAGATCCTGTCCGCGGACGAGATCTGGTGCCAGGGCTTCTCCGAGCCCGGCGCCGGCTCCGATCTCGCCGCCGCGCGCACGCGCGTCGAGGACAGCGGCGACCACTTCGTCGTCAACGGCCAGAAGGTCTGGTCGTCGTTCGCGCACATCGCCGACTTCTGCATCCTCGTCGGCCGCGGCGACCCGGAGCGCCGCGCTACACGCGGCCTCACGTACCTGATCGTCGACATGCACGCGCCCGGCGTCGAGGTGCGGCCGCTGCGGCAGATCACCGGCGACCCGGAGTTCAACGAGATCTTCTTCACCGACGTCGCAGGTGCCGGCGGAGAACCTGCTCGGCGAGGTCGGCGACGGCTGGAAGGTCGCGATGACGACGCTGCTGCACGAGCGCGGCACGCTCGGCTTCGCGCTGTCGGCGACGCTCGAGGTCGCGGTGCGCAAGCTGGTCGCGCTCGCGAAGGAGCGGGGCGCCGACCGACCCGATCCTGCTCGACCGGGTCGCGCGTGAGTGGATCGAGCTGCAGGCGCTCAGCTACACGAACTACCGCTCGCTGACGACGCTGCATGCGGACGGGCATCCCCGGTCCCGAAGGCTCGGCGTCGAAGCTCGCACTGGTCGGAGGCGAACCAGCGCCTGACGAAGCTCGCGCTCGAGACTCGCGCGGCGGCGCCGGGCGTCGACGACGGCTACTGGCAGTACCAGCAGCTGCGCATCCGCGGCAACACGATCGAGGCGGGCACGTCGCGAGATCCTCCGCAACATCATCGCCGAGCGCGTGCTCGGCCTGCCGAGGGCGCGCTGATGGACTTCGCGTTCACCGAGGAGCAGGAGGACCTGCGGCGCGAGGCGCGCACGTTCCTCGAGGCGAACCCGTCGCCGTCGCAGGAGCAGCTCGACCGAGCTCGGCTGGGTCGGCGTCGTCGAATCGGAGTCGTTCCTCGAGGCGGCCGTCCTCTTCGAGGAGCTCGGCCGCGTGCTCTACGAGGGGCCGTACATCGAGAGCGAGACGCGGCGACGACCGGCGGCGGCAGCTCGCTGCGCACGCGCTCGAGGCGGTCGGGATCGGCTCGCGCGCGGTCGAGATGGCGATCGACCTACGCTCCGAGCGTGAGCAGTTCGGGAAGAAGATCGGCACCTACCAGGCCGTCTCGCACCCGCTCGTCGGACACGTACGTCGCCGTCGAGCTGGCGCCGGTCGCTCGCCTACTGGGCGGCGTGGTGCGTCGCCGAGGTCGACGATCCGCAGGCGGACATTGCGTGCGCAGCGGCGAACGCCCAGGCGACCGAGGCTGCGGTCGCGCGCCTGCGAGACGTCGATCCAGGTGCACGGCGGGATCGGGTTCACCTTCGAGCACCCACTGCACCGCTACTACAAGCGCGCGCTCGAGCTCGAGAGCGCGCTCGGCTTCGGCCGCGAGCTGCGCGCGGAGATCGCGGCATACCTGCTGGCGCTCGTAACCGGCGCATCGTCCGGCATCGGCGAGGCGTGCGCGCGCCGTCTCGCCGGACGCGGCTGGGAGGTGTACGCGTCGGTGCGGCGACCGGGCGACGCGCCCGACGGCACGCGCGAGCTCGTGTTCGACATCACCGACGCAGACGCGACGACGCGCGCGCTCTTCGTCGATCGAGTCTCTCGACGCCGTCGTCGCGAACGCAGGGATCGCGATCGCCGCTCCGCTCGAGTTCCTGCCCGATCAGGAGCTCGTGCCGACAACTCGACGTGAACGTCGTCGGGCAGTTGCGGGTCGTGCAGCCGCTCCTGCCGCTGCTTCGCCGTTCGCGTGGTCGCATCGTGCTGATGGGCTCGATCGGCGGCCGGTCGGCGCTTGCCGTTCCTCGGGGCGTACGCGATGTCGAAGTTCGCGCTCGAGGCGTTCGCCGACTCGCTTCGCGTCGAGGTCGCGCCGTGGGGGATGCACGTCGCGATCGTGGAGCCCGGGACGATCGCGACGGCGATGTGGACCAAGCCGCAGCGTGCACTGGACGAGTTTCCGCCAGAAGCGGCACAGCTCTACGGTGAACGGATCGAGCAGTTCCGCCGGCTCGCCGCGGCCCGGTCTGCAAAGGGCGTTCCGGCCGGGGAGGTCGCGAAGGCGGTTGAGCATGCCCTGACGTCGCCGAAGCCGCGCACCCGGTACCTGGTCGGCCCTGACGCGCGGAGGCGGGCGCGCGTGCAGCGGCTCCCCGACCGGCTGCGCGACCGCGTGCTCACACGGTTCCTGTTTGGATCGTAGGATGCGACCGATGGGCTACACCGTCAGCTCGCTCGCGGAGCTCGGGGAGGGCCATGGATTCCGCAAGGTTCGCGCGCGCGCTCGGCGTGACCGCGTTCGGAGTCAACGCGATCGTCTTTCCGCCGCGCTACGAGGGCTCGAACCACTACCACGACACGCAGGACGAGCTGTACTTCGTCCACCGCGGCACGGCGACGTTCACGTTCGACGGCGAGGAGCACGTGGTCGGCGAGGGCGGGCTCGTGCACGTCGAGTCGACGACGCATCGCATGATCTCGAACCGCACCGACGACGAGCTCGTGCTGCTCGTCGTCGGCGGCAAGGACGGCTACGTCGAGCGCGACGGCCACCTCGTCGATCGCCGAGACTCGACGCTACCTCGGAGGCGAAGGGCTATGAACGGCCAGATGATGGACTTCCAGCTGACGCTGCCGACGATCCTGCGGCGCGCCGAGACGTACTTCGGCGACAATGAGATCGTCACTCGGCTTGCCGACCGGAGCTTCCACCGCTACACGTACGCCGACGCAGGCCGCCGCTCGCGCGCGCTCGCGGTCGCGCTTCGGGGGCTCGGGCTCGAACGGGGCGACCGCGTCGCGACGCTCTGCTGGAACCACTACCAGCACCTCGAGGCGTACTTCGGCATCCCGTGCGGCGGCTTCGTGCTCCACACGCTCAACCTGCGGCTGCACCCGAACGACCTCGCGTACATCGCGACCCACGCCGGCGATCGCGCGGTGATCGTCGACCGGAGCCTGATGCCGCTGCTCGACCAGTTCGGCGAGCGCACGAAGATCGAGCACGTCATCGTCGTCGAGGACGGCTACGAGGAGCTGCTCGCCGGCGCCGACCCGGACGCCTGGCGCGACCCCGAGCTCGACGAGAACGAAGCGGCGGCGATGTGCTACACGAGCGGCACGACGGGCATGCCGAAGGGCGTCGCTCTACTCGCACCGCTCGACGATGCTGCACACGCTCGGCGTCGCCGCGGGCAACCCGATGGGGCTCGGCATCTCGGAGAGCGACTCGATCCTGCCGGTCGTGCCGATGTTCCACGCGAACGCCTGGGGCTACCCGTACCTCGCGACGATGCTCGGCGCGAAGCTCGTCTACCCAGGCCCGCACCTCGATCCGGAGAGCCTGCTCGACGCGTTCGTGCGAGGAGGGCGTGACCTGGACGGCCGGCGTGCCGACGATCTGGCTCGGGATCCTCGGCTGCTCGACGCCGAGCCCGAGCGCTGGGACCTCTCGCGCATGAAAGGCATGCTCGTCGGCGGCTCCGCCGCTCCGCGGGCGATGATCGCCGGGTTCAAGCAGCGGCACGGACATGAGCGTCGTCCACGGCTGGGGGATGACCGAGACCTCGCCGGTCGCGTCGACGGCGCAGCTCGTCGGCGAGCTGCAGCGACGCGGACGAGGAGACGCAGTTCGACTACATCGCGATGCAGGGGATCCCGCTGCCGCTCGTCGAGCTCCGCGCATCGGGACGCGGACGGCAACGTCCTGCCCTGGGACGGAGAGTCGATGGGCGAGCTCGAGATGCGCGGGCCGTGGGTCGCGAGCGGCTACTTCGACACGCCCGAGCAGGCGGACCGCTGGACGGACGACGGCTGGTTCAAGACCGGCGACGTCGTCTCGATCGACCCGAAGGGCTACATCCAGATCAAGGACCGCTCCAAGGACGTGATCAAGTCGGGCGGCGAGTGGATCTCGTCGGTCGAGCTCGAGAACGCGCTGATGGCGCATCCGGCGGTCGCCGAGGCGGCGGTCATCGCCGTCCCCGATCCGAAGTGGGACGAGCGCCCGCTCGCCGCGGTCGTGCTGCGCGAGGGCGCAGACGGCCACTGCCGAGGAGCTGCGCGCGTTCCTCGCGCCCGACTTCGCGAAGTGGTGGCTGCCCGAACGATTCGAGTTCGTCGCCGAGATCCCGAAGACCAGCGTCGGCAAGTTCAAGAAGACGGAGCTCCGCGAGATGTTCTCGAAAGTGCCGGCGTGATCGAGACCGTCTGGCTCGACAACCCGCCGGTCAACGCCGTCAACGCGGGGATTCTCGAGACGCTCTGGAGCGCGTTCGAGCAGCTCGACGGGGACGTTCACGCGGTGGTGCTGCGCGGCCGCGGCGACCGCGCGTTCTCGGCGGGCGCCGATATCAGCGGCTTCGTCGGCGGCCTGGGGGACGGTGACCGCCCCGGCGGGATCCAGCCAGTCGCGGATCTGATCGAGGGCGCGCCGGTCCCCGTCGTCGCGGCGATCCACGGCTTCTGTCTCGGCGGCGGGCTCGAGATCGCGCTCGCGTGCGACTTCCGGATCGCGACCCGCGACGCGCAGCTCGGCTTCCCGGAAGTCAACCTCGGCCTGCTCCCGGGCGGCGGCGGCACGCAGCGCGCGCCCCGCCTCGTCTCGCCGGGTCGTGCCCGCTGGCTGACGATGTCGGGCGAGCGCATCGCCGCAGACACCGCCGAAGCGTGGGGGCTCGTCGAGTTCGTCGTCGACGACCTGGAGGAGGGGATCGCCCGGTACGTCGAGCCGCTCGACCGGCAGAGCCCACACGCGATCCGTGAGATCAAGCAGCTCTTCCACGACACGCGCGACGCACGGAGCGACGAGCGCGAGGTGCAGGCGTTCGCCGCGTGCCTCGCGTCGGAGGACGGCCAGGAGGGAGTCGCGGCGTTCCTCGAGAAGCGCCAGGCGAACTGGGTCGGTCGGTGAAGGCGGTCGTCCTGCGCGAGGTCGGCGGCGACCTCGCGCTCGAGGAATGGGAGGAGCCGTCGGGCGTCGTCCTCGACGTGCGGGCGGCCGGCATCAACTTCGCGGACGTGCTGATTCGGCGCGGCCTGTACCCGCAGATGCCGGAGCTGCCGTACGTCCTCGGGAACGAGGTCGCAGGGGAGTTGGACGGTCGCCGCGTCGCGGCGCTCACGCGGTCGGGCGGTGGATACGGCGAGCGCGTCGAGCTCGATCCCGACTGGGTCTTCGACCTGCCGGCAGCTGCGTCGTACGCTGCCGGCGCGGCGTTCCTGACGACGTACCTCACGGCGTACATTCCGCTCGTCTCCATCGTTCGTGCAGAGACCGTGCTCGTCCATGCGGGTTCAGGCGGCGTCGGCTCCGCTGCGATCCAGCTCGCGAAGCAGCGGGGCGCCACCGTGTACGCAACTGCGAGCTCCGTCGAGAAACGTCAGGTGGCTCAGCGCGCCGGCGCCGACGAGGTGCGCGGCTACGACGAGATCGACGACCTACGCGTCGACGTCGTGCTCGACCCGGTCGGAGGCGAGGTGTTCACGCGGTCGCTCCCGCTGCTGAACCCGCTCGGGACGATCGTTGCGATCGGGTTTGCCGGCGGCCTGTGGCAGGACCCGAGTGTCCAGTGGCTCGTCGGCCGCAACGCGTCCGTGTTCGGGTTCTATCTCGGTCGCCTGATGCGGCTCGCTCCGGCGCTCGTGCGCGAGCGGGCGAGCGAGCTGCTCTCGCTGTGGGCGGAGGGGGCGATCGAGCCGCTCGTCGGCGCGACGTTCCCGCTCGCCGATGCGCGCGACGCGCACGCGCTGATCGAGGCGCGCCGCCACGTCGGCAAGGTCGTTCTCGAGCCGTGAAGGCGCTCGTCACCGGCGGCGAGGGCGGGCTCGGGCGGGCGCTGCGCGCGCGGCTCGAACGCGAGGGCTACGAGGTGGAGTCGCTCGACCTGAAAACGGGCTTCGACGTCACGTCGCCGGAGGCGTGGGAACGGGTCGGGCCGGTCGACGTCGCGTGCCTGAACGCCGGTGTGTTGACGGGCGAACTGAGCTACGAGAACTACCGTCGGGCGGTGGGGGTCAACGTGGACGGTGTCGTTCTCGGCGTCCTCCGCCTGCGGCAGGTGATGGACGGCGGCGTGATCGTCGCGACCGCGTCGCTCGCCGGTTTGATCGGCATGCCGAGCGACCCCGTCTACTCGCTCACGAAGCATGCGGTCGTCGGCTTCGTCCGCAGCATGGCGCCGCTCCTCGAGCCGATCCGGTTGAACGCCGTGTGCCCCGGGATCGCCGACACGCCGATGATCGACGGTCAGCGGGCTGCGTTCGCGGCGGCGAGGTTTCCGTTGCTCGCGCCCGTCGAGGTTGCGGAGGCGACGTGGCGCGCCGTCACGGGCGGCGGGACCGGGGAGTGCTGGTTCGTGCAACCGGGCCGCGAGCCGGCGCCGTTCCGGTTCCCGAACCTGCCCGGCCCACGCACGGACGGCGAGCGCGTCGGCGAGCCCCCCGTCTAGGCGGTGAAGCTCCCGATGCGGTACAGATTGCCGCTCTTGTCGACGGGTCGTTGAGAACCCCGATCTCGTTCCACTCGGCATGGAGCGCATCCGCGTCGTCCACGCGCGGCTCGGGAGGATCGGGACGGCGCTCTCGGTCAATTCAGCCCGGGATCGTAGGGCATGTTCTCCATCAGCGAGAACGCCGCGCCCTTGCGCTGCAGCACGGTGCGCCAGAGCTCGTCGGGATCGTCAGCGAACGCGTCCTCGGTCGCTGCCTCGACGACGATCCACGAGTCCTCGGCCAGTTCGTCCTCCAGCTGCCCGCTTCCCCAGCCCGAGTAGCCGGCGAAGAGGCGGACGCGCTTGATCGCGAGCTCGCCGGGCTCGACGTCGGCGGGCATGAACCCGACTTCGCCCATGATCGGAGCAGCCGCCTGCCCGACGTCCTCGAACTCGGCCAGCACCATGAACGCGTCCGGTTGGACCGGGCCGCCGACGAAGATGGGGTCGTCGGCGCCGGGGAGACCTTCGAGCACAGGCACAGCCTCCACCGCGGCGACGTCCGAAGGACGGCTGAGGACGAGCCCGAGCGCGCCGTCCTCGTCGTGGTGCGCGATCAGGACGACGGTCTTGCGGAAGTTCGGGTCGACGAGCGACGGCGACGACACGATCAATTTGCCCTGGAGCGGCTCCATCTAGGAGAAGTGCCACCCGTCGCCGGAGGCAAACGCCTTCAGGATCCGCCTCGCGACGACCTGGCGGTGGACCTCGTCCGGGCCGTCGTAGATGCGGCCTGCCCGCGCCATCATGGCCATGTGCGCCAGGGGCGTCTCGTCGGTGAGGCCGCGGGCGCCGTGAACCTGGATGGCGCGGTCGATGACGTCTTGCAGAACGCGCGCAGCGAAGAACTTGATCGCGGAGATCTCGACGCGTGCCTCGTCGCCGCCATCGATCTTGTGCGCAGCATCGAGCGTCGTCAACCGGCATGCCTGGATCTCGGCGTAGCTGTCGGCGATCCAGTTCTGAACCGTTTGCTTGTGCGCGAGCGGCTCGCCGAACGCCTCGCGCTCAAGCGAGTAGGCGCACATCAGCTCGAACGCACGCTGCATCTGGCCGAGCCAGCGCATCACGTGGTGGATGCGCCCCGGACCGAGCCGCTTCTGCGCGATCCGGAACCCGGCGCCCTCCTCGCCGAGCAGGTTCGTCGCCGGCACGCGGACGTTCGTGTAGCGCACTTCGCAATGCGTCGACCAGTTGCGCCCACGGTGACCCATCGTCGGGATCGCGCGCACGATCTCGACCCCCGCTGTGTCGGCCGGAACGATGATCTGTGACGCGCGCAGGTGCGGGTCGGCATCGGGATCGGTGACCGCCATGACGATCCCGAACGCGGCTCCCTCCGCGCCCGACGAGAACCACTTGTGGCCGTCGATCACGTACCCGTCACCGTCGCGTACGGCGCGGGTCCGGAGCGTCGTCGGGTCCGACCCCGGCACTTCCGGCTCGGTCATCGAGAAGAACGAGCGGATCTCACCGGCGACGAGCGGGAGGAGCCATCGTTCCTTCTGCTCCTCGGTGCCGAACAGGTGCAGGATCTCCGCGTTCCCGGCGTCCGGTGCCTGGCAGCCGAACACGAGTTGCCCCCAGACGGTGCGGCCGATCTGCTCGTTCAGGTACGCGTAGTCGAGAAAGCCGGTGCCGGTGCCGCCGACCTCGGGCGGCACGTGCGGCGCCCAAAGCCCGGCCGCCCTCACCTCCGCCTGGAGCTCGGCGACGAGCGCGTCGGCAGCGTCGTCCTCTCGGTCGAGCGCAGCCTCGTTCGGCAGCACGCGGTCGTGCATGAGCGCGCGTACCTGCTCGAGCCGCCTCTTCGGCGGCGACCATGCGGTGGCGGTCATTGGCGTAGTTTCGCAGGCCGCCTCACCGGGGCCAAGGTGAGCGCACTGTTGGGCGAAATCCCGCGCCGGCTGAGAGGACGACGCCGACCAGTTCGTTGTTAGCGTGTCGCCATGGGTCGTCCTGCCTCTGCGGACACGACGATCAGGCGACTCGCGTTCGCGCGGTTCATCTCGTGGGCGGGTTCACAGGCGGCCAATATCGCCCTGCTGGCGCTCGTCTACGAGCGGTCGAACGGATCAGGTGTTTGGATCGCCGCGGCGCTACTGGCGGCGCTCGGCGCGCGCGTGATCGCGAGTCCGTGGGCAGGTTCGCTCGGGGATTACTTCGACCGTCGTGTCGTAATGGCCGGGTCGGATCTCGTTGCGGCTGTTTGCTTCGTTGCGATCAGCCAGGTGGGGTCGCTTCCGCTGTTGGTTGCTCTGGCTGCGGTTGCAGGTGTGGCGGAAGCACCCTTTGGCCCAGCATCCGGTGCATTGGTTTCGATGCTCGTCCCCGCAGAACGGCGAGGCTGGGCGAACGGAATGCTGTCCATCGGAGTCGCCGCCGGGATGGTGCTCGGGGCAGCCTTTGGTGGGCTGCTTGTGGCGAGCGTGGGTGCAGCGTCCGCATTTCTCTTCAACGCTGGGTCGTTCGTTGTGTCAGCCGCTGTTGCCGTCTCGATCGGAGGCAGATTCGTCAGCGGCGCACGTGAGAACCCCGAGCAGCGTGGCGTGTTGAGGGGAGTTCAGTTCATGCTTCATACGCGCATGGTGCGCCTCACGGTGTTGAGTGCCGCGCTCGTCGCGCTCGCGCTGGGGATGGTGAACGTGGCCGAGTTGCCCTACTTCTTGGCTATCGGAGCGGGTAAGACTGGATTTGGAATCGCCGTCGCTGCGTGGGCCGCCGGCCAGATCGTCGGTGGACGCCTCGCCGCGCGCGTAAACGACGCGCGCCGTGAGCGGCTGGCCCTGATCGCGGGCTGCGCCGTCATCTCGGTCGTGATTGCTGCCACGGGCGCGCTGCCGGTTTTCGCCGTCGTCGGTCTGCTGCTCGTCGCGGGCGGACTTGGAAACGCCCTACTCAATCTTGGCTTCGTGCTCATCGTTCAGCGCTGGACTCCGCACCACCTCCAAGGCAGGACGCTCGCCGCGGCCGAGGCACTGGCGAACACCGCCCTCGGTGTGTCTTTGGTGGTGGGTGGCCTGCTGCTCTCCGTGTTGACGCCGCGAGGGGTGTTCCTCCTCGCAGGCGCGCTCGGTTGTGTAGCAGTCACGTTGACGTTGCGCACGCCTCGTCAGCCGATGCCGGAGAGGCCGGACGAGCAGCCCGCGAGAGGCGAAGACGAGAGCGAGACGAACGCACGCCGCCTGCCGCTCGTCCAGCCTGCGGCGTATTCGATCTAAGAGGCCCTCCGGCTAACCAGCCGACGGCTACATGGCGGCGCGGATCCTGTTGACGAGGTCGTTCAGATCCACTTCCGTTGACGTATCGACTTCGACGAGCGGGCCGAGCCCGAGCGGCATTAACAACCGGTCGTTCCAGATCTCCGAGTCCTCACGCATCGCGTCGAGATGCCCGTCATGACGACTTGTCGCCCGCTCGCGGTATCGAGTGAGTGCCAGTTCTTTCGAGCATCGACATCGAACCTCGACAATCGTTCCGGGTAGCGATCGGAGCGCTGGAACAGCTTCCGCAGTCCAGGCGTTTTCGAGAACTGCTCCGTGGCTCGTCTGCGCCACGGCCAGCATCGTCGTGCTCGCCGCGCGACCAAGGCGCCTGCTTTCCTCGACGGTCGACGGTGCGCCGAGCGTGTCCATCAGCGCCTCCTTGATCACGTCCTTAGCGATCAGCGGCAGTTCAAGCCTCGCTGCGAGAGGCACGGCGAGTGTCGTTTTCCCGGAACCGGGCGGGCCACATACAACAACGAAGACCGGCATCGATCGCAAACTACGTGTGCCGACGAATGACGCGCTAGCCCGCATCGTCAGCGGGAACCAGCGCGTGAGCCGGTCATGGCCGTAGCATCGCAGGCGGTGAAGCTCGGCTTCTACATGGGTTACGCGCAGCCGGGGACGAGTCCGCTCGAGCTGATCGAGCTTGCGCGCGAGGCGGAGCGACTCGGGTACTCGTCCGCGTGGGCGGCCGAGGCGTGGGGCGTCGACGCGATCACGCCGCTCGCCTGGCTCGGTGCGCTGACGTCGACGATCGGGCTCGGGACAGCGATCATGCAGCTGCCCGGCCGGTCGCCCGCGAACGCAGCGATGACCGCTGCGACGCTGGACATGCTCTCCGGCGGCCGGTTCCTGATGGGGCTCGGCACGTCGGGGCCGCAGGTGGTGGAGGGCTGGCACGGGCAGGAGTGGGGGAAGCCGCTCGGGAAGACCCGCGAGTACGTCGACATCGTGCGGGCAGTGCTCCGCCGTGAGCGGCTCGAGCACCACGGCGCGCACTACGACATCCCGGTCTCGGGCGGCACGGGTCTCGGCAAGCCGCTGAAGCTGATGGCGCGTCCGCTGCGTGCGGACATCCCGATCTATCTCGCCGCCGTCCGTCCGAAGGCCGTCGCGCAGGCGCTCGACATCGCAGACGGTTGGCTGCCGATCTTCTGGTCGCCGGCGAAGGCGCGTGAGGTGTTCCCGCTCGAGCGTGTGCGCGACGGGTTCGACGTCGCGCCGTGCGTGCCGGCTGTGGTGACCGACGACGTGCAGAGTGGGCGAGACGCGCTGAAGCAGTACTACTCGTTCTATATCGGCGGTATGGGGGCGCGGTCGAAGAACTTCTACAACGACCTCTTCGCGCGGTACGGGTACGAGGCCGAGGCGCAGGAGGTGCAGGAGTTGTTCCTCGCGGGGGAGCAGGTAGAGGCTGCGACGAAGGTGCCGGACTCGTTCGTCGACGAGGTGGCGCTGATCGGGTCGGTCGAGCGGATCCGGGAGCGGCTGGACGCGTTTCGCGAGAGCGGCGCGACGACGTTGCTGATCTCGACACGCGACGTGAAGACGCTTCGCGGTGTCGCGGAGGCTGCTAGCTGATCGCTTCGAGTGCGGTCTCTGCGAGACGCGGCACCGCATGTTCGAAGATCGCCGCGCGCGTGTCCTCGGCGCCGAGCTCGCCGCGGATGTAGCGGCCGTAGATCGCCTCACAGAAGACGGCCGCCTTCCAGAGGGCGAGCGCCTCGAACCAGCCGAGTGGCTCGACCTCGCGTCCGCTTCGTTCGACGTACCGGCTGACGAGCTCGGTGCGGGTCGGAAACCCTGGTTCGGCGGTGACAGGCGACGAGCCGAGCGGGCTCGATCGGCCTTGTGGCTCCGAGTAGGTCGCGAGGAGATACCCGACGTCTGCGCGCGGGTCGCCGATTGCGCCCATCTCCCAGTCGAGGACCGCGACGACGCGGGTGGGCTCACCCGGGGCGATCATCATGTTCCCGAGTCGGTAGTCCCCGTGGACGACGGTAGGCGGGAGGGGTTCGGGCACGCGCTCAGCGAGCACGTGCGAAACCTCGTCGACATGGGGGAGCTCTCGTGTCTTGTTGATCTCCCAGAGGTCGGTGAAGCGGCGAACCTGGCGGTCGAGATAGCTGCCGGATCGCTGGAAGGCGGCGAGCGCAGGTGTCGACACGTCGGCTGCGTGGATCTCGACGAGGGTGTCGACAAGGTCGAGGCCGAGCGCGTGGCGTGCGCCGGCCGACTCGAGCCCGGGTGGGAGCTCCTGGGTGATCACGTGCCCGTCGAGGTGCCGCATGACGTAGAACGGGACGCCGATCACGCCGTCGTCGTCGCAGACGGCGACGATCTCGGCGAGCCTGGCGAACCCGGCGGCACGAATCGCTTGTTGCAGTCGCGCCTCGCGCACCATGTCGTGGGCGGACGGGGGAAGAGGCGGCCGTGGCGGCCGGCGGAGCACGAAGCGCTCGCCGCTACGTTCGATCAGGAACGTGAAGTTCGACCCTCCCCCGTCGCCGATGCGGGTCGCAGTCACGGGGCCGGCGCCGAGCCCGTGCGCGTCCAGGAACGCCTCGACGTTCTCCTCGACGATCAGTGGCGCGAGCACGAAGCGATGCTACGCGGGGCGGTGACCGGTCGGGCCCCGGTCCCTCGCCAAACGAGGGTCACGGAAGCGCGACGGACCTTCCACAAAGCCCAGTACGGCCGCGGGTGACCAACCAAGACCTTTCGCCAAACGAGGGTTACAGAAGCGTCACGTCGCCGCGATCGCGACAACGCCCGCCAGGGCGATTGCGACGCCCGCTTGCTGGGCTCGCGTCAGGCGTTCGCCGAGGAGGACGTGGGCGAGCAGGAGCGTCATCACCGGATACAGCGAGCCGAGGACGGAGACGAGCGCGAGCAGGCCGTGGCCGCTCGCGAACGCGAACAGCGCGTTCGCCGAGACGTCGGCGAGGCCGACGGCGGCAACGGCGCCGAGCGCACGTGGCGACAGGCGCAGCGTCGCCCGCTGCCCGGCTGCCAGCACGACCAGGATGCCGAGCGACCCGATTCGCGCTCCGACGAGTGCCGACAGCACGTCTCCCTCGCGGCTCCCGAGCCCCAGGAAGTAGACGAAGAGCCCGAGTGCCACCGCCGTGACGCCGGCGAGCACGACCGCACGCGCGCGCTCCGGCGACGCGGACCGCCGCTCCTCCACCGAGGCGAGCACCGCCCCCGCGAGCGCCAGGATCGCGCCGGCCGCGGCAACGATCGCCGGCCGCTCTCCCGTCGCGATCGACACCACGAACGGCACGAGCGCACCGCAGGCCGCGATCGGCGAGACGACGCTCATGGTGCCGAGCGAGAGCGCCTTGTAGAACGCCGCGAGCCCGAGCCCGCCGCCGAGGCCGCCGATCAGCCCCAGCACGAGCGAGCGACCGTCGAGGTCGCCGCGAACGGCGACGGCGACGAGCAGTGCGGCGAAGCCCGCAGCCTGCGAGATGACCGTGACCGCCAACACCGGGAGGCGCCGGGTCAGCGAACCGCCGCCGAAGTCGGCGCAGCCCCAGACGATCGGACGACCCGAGGGCCAGGACGAGCGCGAGCGCGCTCAGGGCTAGGAGAGCCGCTCGACGAGCATCGCCATGCCCTGGCCGCCGCCGACGCACATCGTCTCGAGGCCGATCGTGCGGTCGAGCGTCTCGAGATCGTTCAGGAGCGTGTTCATGATGCGGGCGCCCGTCATGCCGTACGGGTGCCCGAGCGCGATCGCTCCGCCGTGCGGGTTCAGCTTGTCGCTGAACGGATCGACGCCGAGCTCGCGGCACACCGGCAGCACCTGCGCAGCGAACGCCTCGTTCAGCTCCATCACGTCGACGTCGTCGATCGTCATCCCGCGTGCGCGAGCACCTTGCGCACCGCCTCGATCGGTCCGACGCCCATGATCTCCGGCGCGACACCGGAGACGGACGACGCGAGGATGCGCGCGCGCGGCCGGATCTCGAGCTCTTCCGCGCGCGCCTCGGACATGACGACCACCGCGGCGGCGCCGTCGTTCAGCGGGCACGCGTTACCCGCCGTCACCTTGCCGCCCGGCTTGAACACCGGCTCGAGCGCTGCGAGCTTCTCGAGCGTCGACGACGCGCGCGGCCCGTCGTCCGCCGCCACGCCGTCGTACGGCGTGATCTCTCGCGCCGAAGAACCCCGACTGCTGTGCCGCCACGGCACGCTCCTGTGACTGCTGCGCGAACCGGTCCATGTCCTCGCGCGAGACGTCCCAGCGTTCGGCGACGTTCTCGGCGGTGAGCCCCATCGGGATGTAGACGTTCGCGATCGGCGCGTCGTCGCCGAAGAGTGCGGGATGGAGCTCTTCCTCGGACTTGGGGTAGCCGTTCACCTGCGAGATCGACTCGACGCCGGCTGCGACGAACGCCTCGCCCTCGCCCGCCTTGATCGCGTGGAACGCCATCCGGATCGTCTGCAGGCTCGACGCGCAGAAGCGGTTCACCGTCGTGCCCGGCACCGTCACCGGGCAGCCCGGCGAGGAGCGCCACGCGCCGGCCGAGGTTCATCCCCTGCTTCTCCTGCGGGAAGCCGCAGCCGACCATCACGTCGACGATCTCCTCGCGCGGCAGCTCCGGCACCTGTTCCAGCGCGGCGTCGACCGCGAACGCGGCGAGGTCGTCGGGGCGGGCGTCGACGAGCGATCCCTTGGCCGGCGCGGCCGATCGGCGTGCGCGCGGTTGAGACGATCACGGCTTCTGGCATGCGCCCATCTTGCCGCAACGAAAAGGGCCGGCGCTCGGCCGGCCCTTCTCGAGCAGCGATGTTCGCCGCGTGCTACCGGAGCGCGCCGCGGCCGTTGATCAGGGTGCCCGAGCGGCTTGAAGACGTGGTTCGACGTACTGGATGACCGTCACCTGCGAGATCGGGTACTGGAACGTTCCCCTTCGTGAACACGCTCACGCCGGGGAGCGCGAACGGGTTCGCGTTCTTCTTCCCCCTGATGTAGTTCATCGACCGCGCCGCCTTCATCAGGCCGGCGCGCGTGAGGTTCTTGCCGGCCGCCTTCAGCACCTGCACGGTCGTCCACGCCTTGGCGACGCCGTAGAGGTTGAGCGGGTCGTTGGCGTTCCCCTTCGGCGTCGTACTTGGCCATGATCTGGCCGGTAGAGCTTCATCCCCGGCTGCTTGTTGTAGACCGGGTTCGACGGGTCGAGGAGGTAGTTGATGCTGATCGAGCCCTCGACGATGTTCGGAGCCGCTCTTCTCGGCGATCGTCAGGAACGGATCGGTCGCCGAGACCGAGTTCGTGATCACGTTCGCCGGCTTCTAGCCGAGCTTCGTCCCGATCACGTACGCCTGGATCGTCGGCGTCGGCGTCGCGAAGATGACGAACGTGTCGGCACCCGATGCCTTGATCTTCGCCATCTGCACCGCCGGAGGCGTCGTCGCGCTGAGGTCGTACGCCTGGGCGCTGACGATCATCGACTGATGCGGGCGCCGAGCCCCGCCTTCGAAGCCGCGGAGGTAGTCGTTGCCGTAGTCGTCGTTCTGGTAGAGAACGCCGAGCTTCGCGGACGGCAGGTTGGCGACGACGTACTTGCCGTAGATCGCGCCTTCGGCCTCGTAGTCGGGCTGCCAGCCGAGCGTCCACGGGTACTTCGCGTAGTCACGATCGAACGTGGTCGCGCCGGTCGAGACGAAGAGCTGCGGCACCTTGTTGTCGTTCAGGTACTGCCGCACCGCGGTCTGCGGCTCGGTCCCTAGCCCGCCGACGAGCGCGAACGCGTGATCCTGCTCGACGAACTTGTGCGTCAACTGCACGGTGTTGGCGGGGTTGTAGCCGTCGTCTTCGTAGTGCCAGGTGATCTTGCGTCCGTTGACGCCGCCATGGGCGTTGACGTACGAGAAGTACGCGCCCATGCCGACGGGAATCGGCGCGTAGCCCGAAGCCGGCCCGCTGAGCGGGAACGTCCCCTCGAGCAGGATCGTTTTCGCTGTAACGCCGGGCGTCGCCGACGGCGCCGCGCCGGCCGTCACGCCGACGGCGGCCGCAACGGCCAGCGCTGCGGCGATCAGCAGGAACGTCTTCCTCATGCGTTTGTCTCCTTTTGCGGGAGTGGCCTGGGGGGGTGCATCTGGCGTCGGACTATACGAGGCCTGGATCCGAAAGAGAAGGTCTTTCTTGCCGCTGAGACAGGAAACCTGGCCGGCTGAGCAACTCGCGCGACGAGCCCGGCCGCACCTGCGGGAGCGGCGTAGAGCACGAGCAGCAACACGACGCCGTACACGACGAGCCCGGATCCCGGTGCGTGCGTGTCGACGTGGTGCGCCTTGCTGAACAGGTTCGAGGATAGCTCGGGCCCCCAGCTGATGCGGATGAACTCGCACGAACAGCGCCCCGAAGAGCATCCCGTACAGCGAGCCCGCGCCGCCGAGCACGATCCCGACGAGGAGCAGGATCGAGAGGTCGATCGGGAACGTGTCCGGGTTGACGTACGTGATTGCCGATCGCGAATACAGCGAGCCCGCGACGCCGCAGTAGAACGCCGAGATGCCGAACGCGGCCGTCTTGACGCCGGCGGTCGAGACGCCGTTCGCCGTCGCTGCGATCTCGCTGTCGCGCACGCTCGCGAAGCGCCCGGCCGAAGCGGCCGCGCACGATGAGGAACGCAAGCGGGAACATCACGAGCGCCACGACCCAGCAGACGACGTAGAACCAGATCGACGGGTTGTATGCCAGCCGAGCTCGGCGTGGAGCTGCGGCAGGTTCTTGCCGACGTTGCCGCCCGTGAAGTGCGGGAACCGCTTGAGGATCCCGATGAACGAGAGCGGGATCGCGAACGTCGCGAGCGCGAGGTACGGGCCGGCGAACCGTCGTCGCGGGGAGGCCGAACGCGAGCCCGATCACGCCGGCGACGATGCCGGCGAGCGGGATCGTCCAGAGGTCGCGCCAGCCGTGGTCGACGACGAGGATCGTCGTCGTGTACGCGCCGATCCCCATGAAGGCGCCGTGGCCGAGCGAGATCTGCCCGGTGAAGCCGGTGAGGATGTCGAGGCCGAGCGAGCGCGACGAGGTACAGGCCGACGAACGCGAGCTGGTAGGTGTGGTAGTTCGAGACGAGGAACGGTGCGAGCGACGACGGCGCACGACGAGCACGGCGAACGCGACCGGATTGCCGAGCCGCCGCTTCATACGCGCCTGACCACGACGCGGCCGAAGAGCCCCGCCGGCTTGATCAGCAGGACGACGAGCAGGACGCCGAGTGCGACCGGCAGCCGCAGCTCGGACGTCACCGGGTGCACGTAGTCGCCGAGCATGTTCAGGAGGACGCCGAGCGCGAGTCCGCCTGCGACCGCGCCGACCGGGCTCTCGAGGCCGCCGAGGATGGCAGCGGCGAACGCGTAGATCAGCACCGCCTGCATCATGTTCGGGGTCAGGAACACGGTCGGCGCGACCATCATCCCGCTGACCGCGCCGAGTGCGGCGGCGAAGCCCCAGCCGAGTGCGAGCAGCCACGACGTGCGCACGCCCATCAGCCGCGCCGCCGTCCGGGTTGAGCGCTCCGGCGCGCATCGCGAGGCCGAGCTTCGTGAAGCGGAAGAACAGCCAGAGAACGAGCACGCACGCCATCACGACACCGAACGTTCCGACGTCCTGCTGCGAGACATGCACGCCGCCGATGACCCACGACGAGGTCGGGAAGGGGCTCGGGAAGAACTGCAGCTGCGGCGACCAGATCCAGGCGGCGAGGCCGTTCAGGATCACGAGCAGCGCAATCGTGGCCATCACCGCAGTCAGCACGCTGGCGCGCTCGAGCGGTCGGATCACCGTCTGCTGCAGCGCGGCGCCGCCGACGAAGGCGATCCCGAGCGTGGCGAAGAACGCCCACCACTCGAACGTCGATCCGTGCCTCATCAGCGCCCAGGCGATGTAGGTGGTGAACATCGCCATCTCCCCTTGCGCGAAGTTGATCACCTCCGTCGCCTTGTAGATGAGCACGAGCGCGAGCGCGAGCGAGCCGTAGATCGCGCCGTCCGAAAGTCCCGTCGTGAGTGTCTGGAAGAAGGTCTGCATCAGTACCCGAGGTACGCGGTTCGGACGGCGTCGTTCGACTTCAGCTCGCGGTGCGCTGCCCGCCACCGCGACGCGGCCCGTCTCGAGGACGTAGCCGCGCTGCGCGGCCGCGAGCGCGACGGCGGCGTTCTGCTCGACCACGAGTACGGCGAGCCCTTCCTTCCGGTTCAGCTCGGTCACAACCCGGAAGACCTCGCGCGTGATGATGGGCGCGAGGCCGAGCGACGGCTCGTCGAGCATCAGCAGTCGCGGCCGCGCCAGGAACGCGCGCGCGAGCGCGAGCATCTGCTGCTCGCCGCCCGACAGCGTCCCCGCCTGCTGGTTTCGCCGCTCCTCGAGCCAGGGGAAGTAGCCGAGCACCGACGCGAAGTCGGGCCGCCGGAGCATGTAGCCGCCCATGCGCAGGTTCTCCCAGACGGTCAATTCGGCGAAGATGCCGCGACCTTCGGGGACGTGCGCGACCCCGGTTCGCGCCACTGCCTCCGGCGTCGCCCGGCCGAGCCGCTTGCCGCCGAGCACGACGTCACCGGTCCTGCGCACGGTTCCGGAGACGGCGCGGAGCGTGGTCGTCTTGCCGGCTCCGTTGGCGCCGAGGAGCGCGACGATCTCGCCGTCGGCGACCGTCAGCGACACGCCGTGCAGCGCGACGACCTGTCCGTACCGTGCCGTGACGTCGGAAAGCTCGAGCAGCGCCGGCATGAGCCGCGATAGCTTCTCATGCATGGTGGAGGTGGAGAAGGGTCTCTATCGCATCACCTTCTCGCTGCCGCTCGGCATCGACCATGTGCACTGCTATCTCGTCCGGTCGTCGAACGGGGGCTTCATCCTCGTCGACACCGGCCTCGGCTCGCGCGACCCCGAAGCCCGCTGGCGGCCGGTCATCGACGCGCTCGACGCTCCGATCGAGGCGATCGTCGTCACGCACATGCACCCGGATCACGTGGGTGGGGCGCGCGACGTGGCCGAGCTCACGGGGGCGCCCGTGTTCCAGGGCCGGATCGACCACGGACAGTGCATGCGCGCCTGGGGGGAGCGGAATCCGCAGCGGTTCGCCGACTACTGGGCGTTGCATGGGATGCCGCGCTCGACGATCGAGGGAATCGTCGCCGAGTCGGACCGGCTCATGGCTGCGGTGCACTGGGTGGAGCACCCGGACCGGCTGCTCGAGGCGGGCGACGAGGTCGATGGGTGGCGGGTCGAGGTACTGCCCGGCCATGCCGACGGTCACATCGTCCTCGAGCGCGACGGCGTCGTGATCGCAGGCGACACGATCCTGACGGGGATCACGCCCGCGATCGGCCTCTATCCGAACTCGCGACCCGATCCGCTCGGCGACTATCTCTCGTCCCTGCGCTGGTTCGAGGAGCGCGCGCCGCGGGTCGCCTATACCGGCCATCGCGAATCCGGTCACGGATCCCTCCGGCCGCGCCGCCGAGATCGCGGTGCATCATGCGCATCGCCTCGACCGCGCCGAGGCTGCGCTCGACGGGACGCCGCTCTCGGCGTACGACGTGTCGCTCGACGCTGTTCGACGACGACCTCTCGACGACGCTCCGGCGGTTTGCGACGGCCGAGTCGCTGGCGCATCTCGAGCGGCTGGTCCTCACGGCCGGGCCGCGCGCGCGGGCCCGGCGTACGTCAGAGCCGCCGTTACCATGAGGCTATGAAGCCGCTCCGGATCGGCGTTCTCGCGCGTGCAGGGAAACTTTCGGGAGCACGCGCAGATGCTGCGCGGCCTCGGTGCCGAGGTCGTCGAGGTCCGGAAGGCCGACCAGCTCGACGGGCTCGATGGCCTCGTGATCCCCGGCGGCGAGTCGACGACCTTTACCCGCTTGATGCGCCTCTACGGGCTCGACGAGGGCATCCGGCGCTTCGAGCGTCCCGTGTTCGGCACCTGTGCGGGGATGATCGTCCTCGATCGCGACCATCTCGGGCTCGTCGACGTCTCCGTCCGGCGCAATGCGTTCGGGCGGCAGGTCGCGTCGTTCGAGACCGACCTGCCGGTGACCGGGCTCGACGAGCCGGTGCGCGCCGTCTTCATCCGCGCCCCCTGGGTGGAGGACGTCGGGCCGGGCGTCGAGGTGCTCGCCGACGTCGACGGCCGCCCGGTGCTCGCGCGCGAGGGCCGCTACCTGGTCGCCTCGTTCCATCCGGAGCTGACCGGCGATACGCGGTTGCACGAACTGTTCCTGGAATCGGTACGGGAGGGACGCCTTGTCCGGGCATAGCAAGTGGTCGTCGATCAAGCACAAGAAGGGCGCGGCGGACGCCAAGCGCGGGCAGCTCTTCTCGAAACTCTCGAAGGCGATCATCGTCGCCGCGAAGCAGGGCGGAGCGGATCCGGCGAACAACCTCGCATTGCAGAACGCGATCGAGAAGGCGAAGTCGTACTCGATGCCGCGCGACAACATCGACCGCGCGATCGCGAAGGGCTCAGGCGCCGACGCCGATGCCGACGCGTTCGAGTCGATCACGTACGAGGGATACGGGCCGGAAGGCGTCGCGGTGATCGTCGAGGCGCTCACGGACAACAAGAACCGCACGGCCGCCGACGTCAGGCACCTGTTCGCGAAGCACGGCGGCAATCTCGGCACCGCCGGCGCGGTTGCCTGGCAGTTCGACCGGCGCGGCGTGGTCATCGTGTCCGGGGACGAAGTCGACGAGGAGGAGCTCTTCCTGGTCGCCGCCGACGGCGGGGCCGAAGACATCGAGCGGGACGGGAGCGCGTTCGAGATCACCTCGGCGCCGGAGCAGCTCGCCGCCGTTCGCGACGCGGTCGAGGCGGCCGGGTTCAACGTTGAATCTGCCGAGCTGATGCTCGTGCCGAAGACGACCGTCGCCGTCGACGACGAGTCGAAGGCCCGTCAAGTGATGCGTCTCGTCGACGCGCTCGAGGAGAACGACGACGTCCAGGACGTCTACGCGAACTTCGACATCCCCGAGCGGGTGCTCGAGGCCGTCGCCGGATAGGCCTTCGTTTGACGAACCTGGTTGCCGACGGAGCCGGCAACCAGGTTCAGGTCGCTATTTGACCCTTACGGCGACCGACGCCTTGGCGATCTTGCCGCCCGCCTTCGCAGTGACCTTCGCGACGTAGCGGCCGGCCTTCGGTGCCTTCAGGCGCACCGTCTTCACCTTCGCCTTGCCGGTCGCGTGCGCGACCCGCTTCGTGCCCTTCCATAGGCCGTAGTCGAGCGATGCGACGCGCGTGGCAGTCGCAGTGACGGCGACCGTCCGGAGTGTCACCTTCGCCTTCGCCTTCACCTTGAGCGCGGGCGGCAGCGGCGGCGTAGTGGTCGTCGTCTGCACGGTGCCAACCGTGAACTTCCCGATCATCGAGGCGGGGTGCGCGTCGCACACATAGGTGTACGCGCCGTCCGCGAATGTGACCGTCCAGGTGGTCGTGCCGATCGTGTCGACGCCCGTCGACTCCTTGACGCCCGGCCCGAACAGGTCGAAGTTGTGGATGTCGGCCTGGTCGTTGACGTTGATCGTGTAGGTGCCCGGGTCGAGGTGCGTCACCCTGGTGCCGTTCTGGGTGAGGCTGATCGAGTAGCCGGGCCCGACGTTCGCGGCGAGCACGCCGTCGGTGGACGCGGGACGGGCGACGGAAACCGCCGCAACGAGCCCCGCGCAGCTGAGAACGAGGAGGACCCCGATTGTCTTCTTCATGGCTAGGTCCTACTCTGCCGGAGCGGGACCGGTTTTCCGAGAGGAACGTCCGGGGGCGTGCCTAACGTGTCGTCGTGAAAGTCCTCGGAATCGACCCAGGGACGGCTGCTTGCGGGTACGGGATCGTCCACGGAAGCGACGGGCGCCTCAGGGCCACCTGCCACGGGTGGTGGCGAACGTCTGCGCGGGAGCGGCTGGAGGTACGACTGCTCACGATCTTCACGGGCGTCCGGGAGCTGATCGCCCAGCACGCGCCGGATGCCGTCGCCCTGGAGGAGTCGTACGTCGGCGCCGACGCCCGCATCGCGCTCTCCGTCGGGCAGGCGCGCGGAGCCGTGCTCGTCGCCGCGTCGTTCGCCGGCGTCGCCTGCGCTGAGTATTCACCCGCCTCGGTCAAACAGGCAGTGTGTGGATACGGCAGGGCGGAGAAGGAGCAGGTGGGGAAGATGGTGAAGGCGATTCTCGGGCTCGACGAAGTCCCCGCCCCGAACCACGCCGCCGACGCGCTCGCGGTCGCGATCTGCCATGCGCTCGCGCCGCCGCTCCAGCGGGCGGTCGCGTCGTGATCGCGCGGCTCCGCGGCCGCGCCGCCGGCCGGTCGGGTCAGGCGCTCGTCATCGACGTGAACGGCGTCGGTTACCTCGTCCACGCGACGCCGTCTGTGCACCGCCTCGGCGACGGCGAGATCAGTGTCGAGGTGCACACCGTCGTCCGCGAGGACGCGCTGCAGCTCTACGGCTTCGCGGCGGCGGAGGAGCGGGAGCTGTTCGAGCTCCTCCTCGGTGTCAACGGCGTCGGCCCGAAAGTGGCGCTCGCAATCGTCTCGGGTTCGACCCCGGCCGAGCTCCGACGTGCGATCGCGCGCGACGACGTGAAGCGCTTCCAGGCGATCCCCGGGATCGGGCTCAAGACGGCGCAGCGGGTGGTGCTGGAGCTGAAGGCAAAACTCGCTGACGCGAGTTTCACTGGTGGCGATGGCCTGACTGCGCGGGACGCGTTGGTGGAGCTGGGCTGGTCGTTGCTCGATGCAGAACGGGTTCTTTCCGACGTCGACGAGTCTCTGCCCGTGGAGGAGCAGGTGCGGTACGCGCTGAGGCAGGCGGCATGAGCGTAGGCTTGACGGAGCTCAGCAAAGAGCGGAGGCACCGGCTTTGCCGGCGCCGGAGCGGGAAATGAGCCAGTTCCTCGCGCCGGTGCTCGCCGACAGCGAGGAGGAGCTCGAGCGGTCGCTGCGGCCGCGGTCGCTCGCCGACTTCGTCGGCCAGGAGCGGGTCAAGGAGCAGCTCCAGATCGCGCTCGAGGCTGCTCGTGCGCGCGGCGAGGCGCTCGACCACGTGCTGCTCGCCGGGCCGCCGGGGCTCGGTAAGACCTCGCTCGCCCAGATCGTCCGCAACGAGCTCGGCGTGGGCATCCGCCAGGTCGCAGGCCCCGGGCTCGAGCGCAAGGACATCGCTGCGATCCTCACCTCGCTCGAGCCGCGGGATGTGCTGTTCGTCGACGAGATCCACCGCATGAGCCGCGCGGCCGAGGAGATCCTCTACCCGGCGCTCGAGGACTTCCGACTCGACATCGTCGTCGGCCAGGGGCCCGCCGCGCGCACCCTCACGCTCGACCTGCCCCAGTTCACGCTCATCGGTGCGACCACGCGCACCGGCCTCCTGACGACGCCGCTCCGCGACCGCTTCGGGCTCACGTTCCGACTCGACCTGTACGACGCGGTCGAGCTCGCCGCGATCGTGCGGCGGTCGGCCAGCATCCTCGGCGTCCAAATCGACGACGACGCGGCCGAGCTCGTCGCGGCACGCTCGCGCGGCACGCCACGAATCGCGAACCGCATCCTCCGTCGCGTGCGCGACGTCGCTGAAGTCCGTCACGAGGGCGCCGTGACCACGCTCGTCGCAGAGGAGGCGCTCGCGCTGCTCGAGGTCGACGGCGCCGGCCTCGAGCGCTTCGACCGTGAGCTGCTCCGCTCGGTCGTCGAGAAGTTCGGCGGTGGGCCGGTCGGGCTCTCGACGCTCGCCGTCGCCCTCGGCGAGGAAGCGGAGACGATCGAAGACGTCTACGAGCCGTTTCTGCTGCAGCTCGGCTTCCTCCAGCGCACGCCCCGTGGGCGGGTCGTCACCGACCTCGGTCGCGCGCACCTCGGCTCGCTGCCCGACACGGGGCGGTTGTTCTGATGAGCACCGAGACGCCACGGGCGGATGCGGCAGCGGCAGCGGTCGGCGCGGTCGACCTGTTCGTCCTTCGCCGGGTCAGCGGCGAGCAGTTCGTGCACTTCGGCGGCAGCGGCCGTGGTGCCGGCTGGGCCGGGATCGTCGAGGTCGCGACCGGGGAATCAGGCGCGCTCACGTCGAGCCTCGCGTCACGTACGCCGGCGCGCATTGCACACACCGGCAAGGAGGTCGTGTTCGGGCCGTACTACGCACACGCAGCTGCCTTCGTGCCGGTGACGAACGACGTGGTGGTCGTCTTCGGATTCGACGAGTCGCCGGAGGCGCCCTCTGACGAGGCGCTGCATGCGGCCGCGACGATGGCCGCCGACGCGGTCGGCGATGTCACACCTGCGAAGCAGCTTGCCGACGAGCTCGAGGAGCTCGAAGCGGTTCGCGCGGCGCTCGCCGTCGAGACGGACGACGTCGGTGAGGCGATGCAGACGCTCGGCCGCGTCGCGGCCGAGATGCTCTCGTGCGAGCTCGCTGCCGTGTACCTCGCCGACGGCGGACGGCTGGAGCTCGCCGACCGTGGATGGAATCTTCGCTCCAAGCCGGAGTCGGTCGCCGCGGCGCTGAAGGGAGTCCTCGACGACGGCCGCTTCCCCTACTGCGTCCAGGACGCGAGCGTCGTGCCGCTTCCGTCGCCGCTCGACGAGGAGGCCGGAATCCGCTCCTACTACCTGCTCGAGCTTCACGGCCTTGCGCGCGGTGTCCTGTTCGTTGCGCACACGGACGTCGCGCCGCGCGGCTTCACGCTCCTCTGCCGGCGGCTCGGGCTGCGGCTCGCCGATGTCGTCTCGGCTCAGCTCGGTGTTGCGCTCACGCGGGAGTGGGCCCGTGACGAGGGAGCTCGGCTGGAAGCCGAGTTCGCGCGGCTCGGCGGGTCCTAGGCGAGCTTCTTCCAGTTCCCCTCGGAGATCACGTCGACGCTGCCGTCGACCACTCTGATCGCGGTGTCGTCGTCGATCGCGTATGCCGGATTCGACAACTCGGCCGCCCACTGTTCCGCGGCGGCCATGGTGTTCTCCGGCAGATCCGGGTGGTCGACGTGCGGGAAGATCGAGAAGTCGACGATCCCCAGTGCTCGGTCACCACCGTCAGGTGGGTTCCAGACCTTGAAGTCCTCACCGATCCGAGGGGTCATCACCATGCTGCCGGCGCTCAACCCGACCCAGACCGCGCTCAGCGAGGGCAAGAGGTCGGCCAGACCGGACTCGAGCATGTGGTGGGCCAGGTAGAGCGAGTCTCCGCCGTTCGCAAGCAGCACGTCGGCCTTCTCGACCGCGGGGCCCCAAAGCTCCTTGTCGAGGGTGCGCAACGCGGTGAGCTCGAGCAGTCCGAGGGAGTTCCACCCCAGCTCGCACATTGGCGTCGTGGCCTGTCCGGTGATGAACCGATATGCCCCGTGAAAGCCGCGCGGGGTGTGTCCGTACGACGCGGTGGGGATGCAGAGGGCGTCGCACTCGGCAATCGGCTTGCCCAGTAGGTCGATCAGTGCGTTACTGATGCTCGGGTTCTTGATACCGGCGGAAGTGAGAAGAAGTTTCAGGAGGTGCTCCTTCGGTCGCGGTGTGGGCCTGTTCTCGGTGAGACTCCGTGACGGCGCGGGGGTCATCGGTCGGTGTGCCGCTCGATCGTCGGGTCGCCGCTCGGCCGGGGTTCCGTCAGGGAGCCTGCGCTCGATACCGGCGAGCCGGAGGATGACGGCATGGAAGACTTTGCGCCGTGAGCTCGGCGAGGGAGCCCGATCTGGTGAAGTGCATTCGGGAGGCTCTGGGGGCTAGCGAGGTCGTTTCCTCTGTCGTGCTCGGTGGATCCCGGGCGCGAGGAAGAGCCACCGAACTTTCTGACTGGGACATCTACGTCGAGGGCGAGCCCGAAGCCATGATGGCGGAGATCCCAGCACTCGTTGCCTCATTCGGGCCGCTTGCCGCTTTCTGGGAGCCGCTCTCTGAGGAGGCGGCCTACATGGTTGTCATGGACGGCCCGACAAAGGTCGATGTGTTCCCACTCGGGGCTCGTCGGCACGTCCAGCCGCCTTGGCGACTGGACGCCGACAGCTTGCCGGGGATTGACGCCCACTTCTGGGACTGGACCCTCTGGCTAGGAGGCAAGTCGCTGCGCGGTGAGTGGGGGCTCGTCGCTGACGAGCTCGCCAAGATGTACCGGTTCTTACTCGCGCCCGTTGGCGTCGCTCTCGCCCCGGCGAGCCTCGAGGAGGCGGTCGCTTCATACCTTCGGGCACGGCAGCAAGCGGTGGACTCCCTTGGAGTTGTTGTCCGTGGCGAGCTCGGGCGACAGGTTTCGGAAGCTCTCCGGCGTCAAGCGCTGCTCGTTACCTGACGGCGCTGCGAGCGGAAAGTACGAAGCGTGCTGGTCAGCGTCAGGAGATACGGCGCGAGGAGCAGCGCCATCACGTCGAACCACACGTACCCGGAGGCGACGCCGCTCGGCGGGTTCCCGTCCGGGATCCCGAGCCCGGGCAGTTCGCGCTCCCAGCGCCACGTTCCGATCGCGGTCCCGTAGAGCTCGAGCGACGCCACGACGAGGAACACCCCGGCGTAGATCGCGCGGTTTCGGCCGCGCCAGAGGAAGACGAGCAGGAGCGGCACGCCGATCGCACCGGCCACGTCGCGGCGCGGCAGCACGGTCAGGCCGAGCAGGCCCCACGTCGCGGCAACGACCGCGGCCGCCGCGACGAGCGCGCGCGTGTGCGCTCTGAGCGCGGCGGCGAGCGACAACCCCGCGAGATAGACGAGCCCGTGCGCCGGCGGCACGAACAGCGGCAGGTTGTGCAGCCGGTAGTGGTAAACGCCCCAGACGAGCGAGCCGGTCACCTCGCCGATCGTCGCGAAGCAGACGACTCCAAGCGCCTGTGCGCGCACGTTGAGCGGCACGCGCGCGAGCGCCGCGACAAACACCAACGAGACGAGCACGCCGAGCCCCAGTTGCTCCGGATAGCTCGAGTAACGGTCGAGGGCTAGCGTCGCCGCCAGAAGGGCGGCGACGCCCGCGATGCCGAGCGGGAGCCAGCGGGGCACGGTTGGGTCGCCGGACAACGAACAGTCCCCGCCGACTCCCGCTACGGCCGGAACTGCAGCTCGTGCCATGACGGAACAGGCGCGAGCTCGAGCAGTGGCCGCCCACCGCCGCCCGGATGCTGGTAGGCGAACTCGGCGTCGTCGTCGTCCCACACGACGTCGAGCGCGCCGCGCTTCACCTGGTGGTCGAGCCAGGCGCCGCGGAAGATCAGCTTGCGCAGCCAGTAGACGAGCGACTCCCCTTCGACGAGCGACACCCGCTCCCAGTTCCGCACGAGGTAGCGGCCGAGCCGCGAGGCGGGAGCGTCGATGAGGCCCTGAGCGGCGAGCGTGACGAGGTCGTCGATCTCCTCTTCCTCGAGGTCGGAAGTCTCGACGACACCGAGCTTCACCGCCGCGCTGACGACGCGACCCTCGAAATCGGCGGCGGCGAACGAGAAGTGGTACCCGAGGAACTCGACCACGTAGTCGCTCCCGGAGGAGTAGTTCGCGTCGGGTGAGGGCAGCGAATCGGGCACGATCTCATCCTAGATGGCCGTCCTGGACTTGATCGCCGTCGCGGATGGGGGCTCACACGCGGCGCATTGCGCCCGCCTCGCCCGGCGCCAAGGCCCACCGGCCTTGACCCCGGTCGAGTCGGCCACACTGCTTGGTGTGAGCCCTCCCCGCAACGACGTCAAGCCCAGGACGACCATCTAGTGAGACTGCTCGCCGTGTCGAATGTTGAGCGCTGGATCGTGCTTTTGCCGGCAATCGTGGTCGGCGCCGGCCTTGTCGCGGGCGTCCTCATCCTGCTCGGCCGCGCGTTCGCCGTCACCGTCCGCGAGTCGGGTCACCCACGGCTGATCGTCGCGGGCCTGGTCGGGCTCGCCTGCGCGATCGTCCTCCTCACGTATCTCGGCGTGGAGTTGCCGCGCGAGTAATCGGCTACTCGGCGCCGGCTTCGCCGGGAACCGCGTTACAAGACGACGACCGGTGTCCCGACGCGGACGTGCTCGAAGAGCCATTCTGCGTCCGGCACCTGCATCCTGATGCAGCCGTGGGACGCGCTGTAGCCGATCGACGCGGGGGCGTCGGTGCCGTGAATCCCGACCCCCGGCGCGTTCAGCCCCAGCCAGCGCGTCCCAAGCGGGTTCGACGGGCCGGGCGGGACCGGCGTCAGCCCTTTGGCCCACTCGTCGTAGGTCGGCGGGTACCACCACGGGTTGCGCTGCTTGTCGACGACGCGCCACACGCCCGACGGCGTGGGATAGATCGCCTGTCCGGTCGCGACGCGGAAGGTGCGGACAAGACGCATCCCGCGATAGAGACGGAGCGTGTTGGCGCCGCGCGTGATGACGATCACAGGGCCGAAGGTGGCGACGGTTCGTTTTGGCGCCACCGTATTCGTCAGCAGCGTGAGCGCGTCGCGTGTGCCGCTCCGGAGCAGCTGGCCGATCGCCGCGCCCATCGTCCGGCGGTCGACGGCGACGCCGGCCTGAGCGCGTGAGAACTGCGGGCCGCCTGCGTCGGCGCCTGTCACGGTCGCGTCGATCGCCGGCGTGTCGAACTGCGCCGCCAGATCACTCACGATTCGGCCCACGCGCTCGGCCGAGTACTGCACCGGGACGGCGATGCTGTTTCCGCGCATCGCCGCGACCGCGGCGGAGACCGCGGCGTCGACGTCGGCGACGGCTCCGACCCGGGTGGGATCGATCGCCGTCACACCTTTCGGCGTGGCGATCTGGATCGGCCGGAGGAACGAGGCTGTGATGCGCTGTCGTGCCGGCTCCGAGGTGAGCCCGCCGACGCGGACCCCCGAGACCGTGACGCCCCGTGCGATCAGGTGCGCCGGCGTCGATGCAGGCGCTGCCGCGCACGCGAGCCCGGCGCAACAGAGCAGAGCGGCGAGCGTCCTCAGCACGGGGCGAGAATTCAAGCACCTCCAGGGGATTTTGGCGAGCCCGCCGTCCGACGCCGTCCGTACCGTCATGAACCCCATGGCGTCCGGAACCTGGCAGCTCGAGCAGTGCGCGCACGCCGACGTGCGGGCGCTTGCGGAGGCACTCGGCGTCTCCGAGACGACCGCGTCGGTGCTCGCGCGGCGCGGCCACCGCGACGTCGAAGAAGCACGCCGGTTCCTGGACGGGAAGCTGCCCGGCCACGATCCGCTCCAGCTCGGCGACATGGAAGCGGCGGTCGCGACGATCCGCGCCGCCGTGGCGCGCGGGGCCCGTATCTGCGTCCACGGCGACTACGACGCGGACGGCATCTGCGCGACCGCGCTCGCAGTCCTGCTCCTCCGTGAGCTTCGGAGCGACGTCTCGTGGCACCTGCCCTCCCGCTTCGAGGAGGGCTACGGGCTGAACGCGGGCACGCTGACGCGGCTCGCCGAGGAGGGATTCGACCTCGTCCTGACCGTCGACTGCGGCATCACCGCGGTCGCCGAGGTCGAGCACGCACGGTCGCTCGGGCTCGAAGTGGTCGTCACCGACCATCACCGGCCGGCCGACGAGTTCCCTGCGTGCCCGGTCGTCGCCCCGCTCAAGGGTGACTACCCGTTCGCAGGCCTCTGCGGAACGGGGGTCGTCTGGAAGCTCGCACAGGCGCTGCTCGGCGAGGAGCACACGTTCTGCGACCGGCAGCTCGACGTGGTCGCGCTCGCGACCGTCGCCGACGTCGTGCCGCTCGTCGACGAGAACCGCGCGCTCGCGCTTCTCGGCCTGCGCCGTCTCGCGCAGACGCAGAAGCCGGGGTTGCGTGCGCTGATGCGCGTCGCGGGCGTCGACCCCGCCGCGGTGGACGAATCATCGGTCGGCTTCCGGCTCGCCCCGCGGATCAACGCGTCCGGCCGCCTGTGTCGTCCGGAGGCCGCGCTTGCCCTGCTCCTGACCGACGACGAGCGTGAGGCGAAGCGCCTCGCCGAGGAGCTCGAAGGCTTGAACCGCGAGCGCCAGGCCGTCGAGGAGCGCATTCTGCGTCAGGCGGTCGCGGAGGTCGAGTCGTGGCCCGAAAGCCGTCGTCGTCGCCGCGGCTACGTGGTTGCGGGCGAGGGCTGGCACGAGGGCGTGATCGGCATCGTCGCGTCGCGTCTCGTCGAGCGCTACAACAGGCCCGTCGTCCTGATCACCGGCGCCGACGAGCAGTGGAAGGGATCGGGGCGTTCGGTCGCGGCGTTCGACCTGCACGCGGGCCTCGCGGCCTGCGCCGCGCACCTCGAGCGGTTCGGCGGCCATCGCGCGGCGGCGGGTCTGACGATCCGCGCCGAGCAGGTGGAGGTCTTCGCCGCCGCGTTCGCCGCGCACGCGGACGCCGTGCTCTCGGAGGACGACCTGCGCCCGGTCACGCGTGTCGACGCGATCGTGGCCGGGGCGTCGTTGACGCTCGACCTGTGCGAGGAGCTCGGCCGACTCGGGCCGTTCGGCCTCGGCAACCCATCGGTGACCCTGCTTGTCGACGGCTGTGAGGTCGAGTCGCCGTCCACGGTCGGCGACGGCAAGCACCTGCGCTTCCGCGTGCGCCAGCGCGGGCGCGACGCCGGGTCGGCGATTGCGTTCGGGCTCGGCGCCCAGCTCGACCGGTTCCGGCGCGAGCAGCGCTACGACGTGGCGTTCAGGCTCCAGGAGAACCGCTGGAACGGCGTCGTCTCGCCGCAGCTCGTCGTGCGCCGCGTGTTCGACGCCGTCGAAGGGTTCGACGAGCTGCGTGAGTGGCTCGTCGCACAATGGCAGGCGGGCGAGGCGGCGTGGACGCCCGAGGCGCGCGCGATCTTCGCCGAGCTGGAGCTCGCAGACGGCGTGCGCCGAAGCCTCCTCGAGTCGACGACGTTCCGGGCATTGCTCGACACGAAGCCAACGCTCGCCGTTGCTGCGTAATCGAAAGCTTTCGTAGCTGAGCGGGCTCCGCCCGCTCTACTGTGACGGCCATGAACGCAACCACGATTCATGAGCTGACGCGCGAGAACGGCTGGGCGCCTCTCCGCGCACACCTGGGCGCACGCGCCTTCGGGATCAACGCCTACACCAAGAATGCGGACGAGCGCATCGTCGGCGAGCATGCCGAGGAAGGGTCGGGCCACGAGGAGCTGTACCTCGTCGTCGCCGGCTGCGCACGGTTCACCGTCGACGGGGAGGAGCGTGACGCCCCACTGGGCACGGTGGTGCTCGTCGAGCCCGGGACGACGCGCTCGGCTGACGCGCTCGAGGACGGCACCACGATCGTCGTCGTCGGCGGTCGTCCAGGCGGCGTGTTCCAGCCGCGTGCGTGGGAGACGAACGCGAAGGTCTTCCCGCTGTTCGGCGAGGGCCGGATCGACGAGGCGCGCGAGATCCTTCGCGGCGTGGTCGACGACTACGAGGACGGCGAGTCGATCGAGTACAACCTCGCGTGCTGCGAAGCGAGGCTCGGCGACGTCGAAAGGGCGTTCGAGCATCTCGGCCGTTCGCTCGCGGGCCGGCCGGACCTCGTGGACCTCGCCCGGGGGGACGACGACCTGGCCGCGCTGCGCGAGGATCCTCGGTTCGACGCGCTGCTCGCTGCGCCTACGCCCGGCTGAGCTCGACCCGCGAGCGCTTGCGCCCGGGGTCTGGGCGTGCGGAGGCGTCCAGCGCCTGCAGCATGCGTGCGACCTGGCGCAGCTTCTTCGTCTCTCGGCGTCGTCTCAGCATGGGCTTCGAGGGTTCACCGGTCGAACGGTGAATCCTTCTGAGGGGTTACGCCAACGTGGTGTTCGCCGCAGGACGACACAACCTCACTCTGGCGTAACCGAAACGGTGACGCGTCCCCCGAAAGGGCAGGGATACACTGGGTCGATGGCAGTCCTGGAGCGACATCAGGACCTCGTCGAGGAGCTTCTCGCCGAGGTCGAGGCGTACAAGCCCGACGCCGACCGGGAGCTGCTGACCCGCGCCTTCGACTTCGCCGCCCGGGCGCATGCAGGCCAGGTACGGCGCTCCGGGCAGGAGTTCGTCTACCACCCGTGGGGTGTCGCCCGGATCCTCGCCGGCCTCCAACTCGACGAGGCGACGCTCGTCGCCGCTCTGCTCCACGACGTCGTCGAGGACACGAGCGTCGAGCTCGACGAGGTGAAGGCGGAGTTCGGGGACGAGATCGCGCAGCTCGTGGAGGGCGTGACCAAGCTCACCCGTGTCCGGTTCCAGAGCCGCGAGCACGCGGAGGCGGAGAACTACCGCAAGCTGATCATCGCGATGGCGGAGGACCTGCGGGTCATCCTGATCAAGCTCGCCGACCGCCTGCACAACCTGCGCACGATCGAGTACCTCGGCAAGCAGAAGCAGCTCCAGAAGGCGCGGGAGACGCTCGAGGTGTACGCGCCGCTCGCGCACCGCCTCGGTATCCACGCCCTGAAGTGGGAGCTCGAGGACCTCGCGTTCCAGACGCTGCATCCCCGAAAGTACGAGGAGATCAAGCAGATGGTCACGGAGCGCCGCGCCGACCGCGAGGAGCACGTGCGCGAGGCGGCGATGGTGCTGCAGAAAGAGCTCGACAAGGTCGACATCCCCGCCGAGATCTCCGGGCGCGCGAAGCACTTCTTCTCGATCTACGACAAGATGGCGAAGAAGGGCCGGGAGTTCAACGAGATCTACGACCTCACGGCAATGCGCGTGATCGTCGAGCGCGGCGGGGACGAGGGAACCCGCGACTGCTACGGCGCGCTCGGTCTCATTCATTCGCTCTGGAAGCCGATGCCGGGGCGGTTCAAGGACTACGTCGCGATGCCGAAGTTCAACGCCTACCGCGCGTTGCACACGACGGTTATCGGTCCGCAGGGGCGGCCGCTCGAAATTCAGGTCCGCACGCGCGAGATGCACGAGACGGCCGAGTTCGGCGTCGCGGCGCACTGGCTCTACAAGCGCGGCAAGAACCAGAAGGACGCGGAGTGGGTCGCGTGGGTGAAGCAGCTGATGGACGAGGGGACGACCGACGAGGCCGACCCGCGCGAGTTCATGAAGACGTTCCGCACCGACCTCTTCGACGAAGAGGTGCACGTCTTCACGCCGAAAGGTCAGGTCAAGACGCTTCCTGCAGGCTCGACGCCGATCGACTTTGCGTACGCGGTGCACACCGACGTCGGCCACCGCACCGTCGGCGCGAAGGTGAACGGGCGGATCGTGCCGCTGCACTACACGCTGAAGAACGGCGACTTCGTCGAGATCCTCACTGCGAAGCAAGGCCGCGGGCCGTCGCGCGACTGGCTCTCGCTCGCGAAGAGCTCCCGCGCGCGGAACAAGATCCGGCAGTGGTACTCGCGCGAGACGCGCGAGGGCGCCGAGCATCGGGGCCGCGAGTCGCTCGAGCACGCCCTGAAGCAGCAGAACCTGCCGTACGCGAAGCTGCGCGGATCCGCGACGCTCGCGCAGGTGATCCGCGAGAGCGGGTACAAGAAGGCGGAGGACTTCTACCTCGCGCTCGGCTCCGGGAAGCTCCAGCCCGGCACGATCGTCAACAAGGTCGTCCAACGGCTGAAGACCGAACAGGTTGCAGACGAGGCTCCTGTCGTCACAAAGGCACCAAAGGCGCAGACGGTTTCGGGTGCCGAGATGGGCGTCATGGTCGCGGGGGTCGGCGGCGAGGTCCTGATCCGCCTCGCGAAGTGCTGCACGCCGGTCCCGGGCGACCCGATCGTCGGGTACATCTCCCTCGGCAAAGGGATCACAATCCACCGGGACGACTGCCCGAACGTGAAGGCGCTGCGGCGGAGCCCGGAGCGGTTCACGTCCGTCGAGTGGGACGGCGCCGTCTCGGCGAAGAGCTTCCGCGTCCAGCTTGCGGTCGACTCGTGGGACCGTCCGCGCCTGCTGGAGGACGTGGCCCGGACGTTTGCCGAGCACGGCGCGAACATCGTCAGCTACGGCGGGGTGGTCGAGGACCAGCTGGCGAAGAACTGGTACACCGCCGAGGTCGGTGACGTGAAGGCGTTGCGCTCGCTGCTCACCGCGCTCCGAAACATCGATGGCGTCTTCGACGCCTATCGCGTCACGCCCTCGTGAATCGCGTCGATCCGGTTGCCGCCGCGGGGTTCGGTGCCGCGGCGGAGGTTTACGAGCGCGCGCGGCCGTCGTATCCGGCGGAGGCGATCGAGTGGCTGTTCGAGCGAACCGGCATCGGCACGGGCGACACGATCGTCGACCTCGGCGCCGGCACCGGCAAGCTGACGCGGCTGCTCGTTCCGAGCGGCGCGCGGGTCGTTGCCGTCGAGCCCGTGCACGAGATGCGCGCGCTGATCGGTGCCGGGGAGGCGGTCGACGGGACGGCGGAGGAGATCCCCCTCCCCGACGGCTCGGCGGCCCTGGTCACCGCTGCGCAGGCATTCCACTGGTTCGATCTCGACCACGCGCTGCCGGAGATCCATCGCGTGCTGCGTCCCGGCGGTTGGCTCGCCCTCGTCTGGAACATGCGCGACCTCGACGATCCGGTGCAGCGTGGCGTCGAGGAGTTGCTCGCGCCGCTCCGCGGCAGGCCTCGGCGCTCGGCAACGGCAGGGCCGTTGGCGCGCGCGGCTTGCGGGCTCACCTTGTTCGGCGATCCGGAGACGGTCGAATTCCGGTACGAGCAGCTCTTCACGGCTGGGAACCTCCAGGACCGCGTCGCCTCGACGTCGTTCGTCGCGGCGATGAGCGAGGACGAGCGTCGACCGTTGCTCGATCAGGTACGCGCTCTCGTGGCGGGTCGGGCGGAGCCGTTCCCGTACCCGTACGTGACCGAGGTGAGCCTGGCCCGTGCCTCGATCGAGGGATAGCGGCGCGCGGAACGCTGCCGTACAACGCGAGCGGGGGAGGCGATGCGGCTGCACCGCCCGAACGACTCGCTCGGACGGGCGGCGCGCCGCTCGCGTCAGCTTTCGAACGCGGTGATCTGCTCGCGGAACGCGTCGGGGACGGGGACCGCACGGCGCTCGTCGAGCGCGATGCAGACGAGGGTCGCTTTCGCTGTCGCCATCAACTCGTCCCCGCCGTCGTTCAGGCGGTAGGCGGCATGGTCGTAGGTGATGCTCGTCGTGCCGATCCGCTCGACCCGCACGAAGATCTCGAGCAGGTCATCGAACCGCGCCGGCGCCACGTACTCGACGGTGACCGCGCGCATCGCGAAGTCGACGTTGCCGATGTGCACCCGCCCGAGGTGGCGGTGGAACTCCACGCGGGCGAGGTCGAAGTACGGCAGGTAGCGGCCGTAATAGACGACCCCTTGTGCGTCGGTGTCCGAGAACGCCACGCGCGCGAACGCCGAGTAGTGAAAGGGTGGTTTCCGTTCGGTGACGTGTCCGAGCTCGATCACGAGGTTTCGATCCTAATCGCGAGATCCGATTACTTTCGCCCGCTTCGCCGGTCGTAGGATCGACGGCAACGATTGAGGAGGAGAACGTGGCAGGAGAGATGGTTCATATCGAGATTCCGGCCGACGACACCGGCAAGGCGACGGCGTTCTGGGGCGGGCTGTTCGGCTGGGAGTTTCAGAACTATCCGGGCGGCCCCGGGGAGTACCACATGACGCGCATCTCCGACGCCTCCGGCGGCGCGATCACGAACATGGAGGCGGGCAAGCGGGGGACGCGCACGTATTTCTCCGTCGACGACATCAACGCGGGCGCCGCCCGCGTGAAGGAGCTCGGCGGGGAGGCCGACGATCCGATGCCGGTCCCGCAGATGGGCTGGTTCGCGACGTGCCGCGATCCGCACGGGAACGACTTCGGCCTCTGGCAGAACGACACCGCTGCAGGCTAGGCATTAGTCGAGCAGGCGGTCGAGCCCGCGGGTGAGACCGACCCGTCCCTGGACGGCACGGATCGCGAGCAGCGTTCCCGCGACGTACGGGGCGGGCGTCTCACCCGCATCGTGGCGGATCGTCAGCCGTTCGCCAGTGGCGGCGAACACGATCTCCGTCGAGACGACGAAGCTCGGCAGCCGGAGGGAGTGCACCTGCACGCCCGCGATCGTCGCGCCGCGCGCCTCGTTCGCGCCGAGCACCTGCTCGACGGGCACGCCGATTGTCGGTGCGCGCACCTCCGCAAGCCGCTCCGCGAGCTCGCGTGCGGTCCCGCTCGGCGCGTCGGATTTCTTGGCGCTCGCGTAGTCGATGATCTCCCAGGTTCCGAGGTGGCGCGCCGCCTCGACCGCTGCGCGCAACAGGAGCGCGGCGGTGAGCGAGAAGTTCCCCGCCGCGACGACGCCGACGCTCTGCTCTCGAGCACGCCTGTCGATCTCTCCGAAGTCGTCCGCGGACAGGCCGCTCGAGCCGATCACTACATTCGCGCCGTGCTCGAGCGCCGCCAGGACGTTGTCCTTGACCGCGGATGCGTGCGTGAAGTCGACGAGGACGTCGGCCGGCGCGGCCGCGAGTGCCTCGGCGACGGTCGAATGGTGCTCCGAATCGGACCGTGAGACACCGCCGACGAGCTCCAGGTCGTCGGCCTCCCGGACCGCGGCGGCGATTGCGCTGCCGGTCCAGCCCGTGATGCCGGCGACGCAGACGCGAACTGAATGTCCCCGTCCGTGCATTGGTCGATCTTCTAGCATCCGGGCCGTGCGCGAGTTGCAGCCCGGTTTGTGGTGGTGGGAGGCTGTCCATCCCGAGTGGACGGAGGAGGACGCCGCCACCGAGGAATGGGGGCCGGAGGTCTCGTCGTACGCAGTCGACGACGGGCAGCGGCTGCTGCTGATCGACCCGACAGCACCGCCGAGCCAGGTCGAGGCGCTGGCTGCCGAGCGCGAGACGGTAGTCGTGCTGACCTGTCCATGGCACGCCCGCGACACCCCTGGTCTCGTCGCGCGTCACGGCGCGGCCGTGTTCTCGCCGCCGCCCGACGGCCCCGGCTACGACGCGTTCGCCGCGCAAGTGTTCCGCGCGGGCGACACGCTGCCGGTCGGGATTCGGGCGTTTCCCGGGATGGAGCCGAACGACCTCGTGCTCTGGTTCGAGGCTCGCCACGCTGTGTTTGTGGGTGACACGCTGATCGACCGGGGCAAGGGCTTCGAGTTCCCGGCGGATTGGGCGAACAAGGGGGTCCCGCCGGAGCAGATCCTCACCTCGCTACAGCCGCTGCTCGAGCTGCCGGTGGAGCTCGTGCTCCCGACGCACGGGCCGCCTACCGACCGCGCCGCCTTCGAGCGCGCGCTCGCCTGAGGAGGCGCGTGCGCCCAAGACCCGCTGTCTGGAAGCCGCGGTATGCGACGCGAAGGATGCGCGAGCGCGCCTGGGCCGACGCCGACCTTCGCAGGGAGCACGCCGCGCGAACGGGCAACCGCGCGCGTCGGTCGTTCGTCGCGTGGCTGTTTCGACGCCGGTGACGGTAGGTCCGTCCCTTCGAACGCCGCGGCTTCTGCTCGTTCCGCTGACCTCGGCCCACGAAGCCGAGCACGAGCAAGCCTCGGGCGACGCTGCCGACGCCCTGCGTGATACGCAGGCGGCGGCTGTGCACTGGCAAGAGCACGCGTTCGGCCCGTGGGCGATCCGGGACGGGACCGACAACGCTTTCCTCGGCGGCGCCGAGGTGCATTTCGCCGGGCCGGGGATCGAGGGAATCGAGCCCGACGAGGTCGAAGCGGGCTGGTGGGTGACCGCGACTCGGCGCGGCGAAGGCATCGCGACCGAGGCGATGACAGCGGCGATCGACGACCTCTGGCGTCGCACGCGCGTCGAAAGCGCCGTGGCGTACATCGCCGGTGGGAACGCGCCGTCACACCGCCTGGCGGTGCGGCTCGGATTCGCGGTGCGAGGGCCCGGCCGTGGTCGCTCGGGTGAGCCGATGACCGTGTATGTCCTTCGGCGTCCCGCCTGATCGCCGGGTGGCGGCGGTCGTCTAGCCTCTTCTCGTCCCTATGGGTGACTTGACGGATGAGCTGCGTTCCTTCCTCGCCGGCCGGCGCTACGCAGTGCTCGCCACCCACGATCCGGACGGCGGCATCCACGTCACGCCGATCTGGTTCCTGTTCGAGGACGACGGCTTCTACTTCGCGTCGTCGTCCGAAAGCCGGAAGGTGAAGAACGTCGAGCGGAACCTCTCTGCGTCGGTCGTGGTCGACGCACGCGAGCCGGGGCGGGAGCGCTGGGTCTCCGCTTCGGGCCTGGTCGAGGTCCTGCGCGACGGCGAGGCGTCGTCGATCAACGCCCGGATCAGGCGCCGGTACCTCACGCCGGAAGCGCTCGACGGCTCGATCGAGGCGGCGCTGCGCGCGTCGGACGACGTCACGCTGCGCCTCGCGCCGACAGCGTGGCGGTCGTGGAGCGCGCCGATCGTGGATTCCCCGGAGCGGTGGTTCCTAGCGGTCGACGCCTAGAAAGACGAGCGGACCGTCGAGGCCTCCGGCGCTCGGAACTACCGATGACATTTGACGTGCCGGGCGGTCGTAAGAGCATGTCGGAGAAGGGAGGATCGATGAGCAAGCTGAAGCTGAACATCACGATGTCGATCGACGGCTTCGTCGCCGGCCCGGGCCAGTCGCCAGAGCAACCGCTGGGGGTCGGCGGTGAGGAGCTTCACAACTGGCTGGTTTCGCTCAAGGCGTTCCGCGAGAGCCACGGCGAAGAAGGCGGCGAGGTGAACGCGAGCACGCCGTTTGCCGAGGACATCCTCGCCGGTGCCGGCGCGACCATCATGGGCCGGAACATGTTCGGCGGCGGCCCGGGAGCGTGGGACGAGTCGTGGCAGGGGTGGTGGGGAGACGACCCGCCCTTCCATCATCCCGTCTTCGTCCTGACGAGCCATCCGCGCGAGCCGCTCGAGCTGCAGGGCGGAACGACGTTCCACTTCGTCACGGACGGGATCGAGTCGGCGCTCCAACAGGCGCGGGCAGCGGCCGGAGAGAAGGAGGTGTCTCTGGGGGGCGGGGCATCCGTCGCGCAGCAATACCTCGCCGCGGGTCTGCTCGACGAGATCGTCATCTCGGTCGTCCCGATCCTGCTCGGAGGCGGTGCGCGGCTGTTCGAAAACCTGGGAGCGGTGAAACAGCTTGAACAGGTCGAGTCGGTCGGGGCCCCCGGTGTGACGCACATCAGATACGTGCGGGCATAGCAACGCGTTCGGGGGGTGCTAGTTCGCAACTCCCATAGCCCAAGTGGTGAGGCGCCCGGTGACGCAGGTTGATCTCCTCAACCGTTGGGACCGACATGAGCCCCTGCCGAGGGCCTACGCATCGGCCAGACCGGCGGGCCGCCTTCTGGCAGCTCAAATACACCCATGTGCAGGAAGCCGAGCCGCTCGTACAGTGCCGCGCTTCGCTCGCTGCTGGCCTCGATGTACGTCGGTAGCGCAGCCGAATCGGCTCTCGCGAGCGTCGGCTGCATCAACATCGATCCCACGCCCTGTCGTTGCAGAGCGGTGCGCACCCCGACGGTTCGAACGTAGAAGTGAGGTTCACGTAGGTGCCGCTCCGCCATCGCACGCTGCACTCTGATCGCGCGCGGCAATCGCGTCCTGAACGCCGACACCCACTTGAGCGCCTCCTTTCCCGTCGCCGACTTCGGCATCTCCCAGGCGCCGGGCGGCAGCTCGGCCACCGCGCCGTCGTACTCGGGCGTCGTCCACACGGTCCCCCCGTTCGCCAGCACGTACTGCTCCAGCTCAACCGCAAACATTGTTCGTAGCCGCGCCCTCTGCCGCAGATGGCCCGGCCGCAGGAACGTGAACACGGGATCGTTGATGAACGCGTCCGCGAGCACTGTCGCCACCTTCGGCACCTCGTCTGCAGCCGCTGTCCGGACTTCGATCGGTCTCAACACGCGGTGACCATACGACTTAAGCGTGCGCTGCCGGTGAAGCATCGCGACGCTTCATCGTCCAAATGCCCACGCCACCATCAGCGGCAGCTCTTCTTGCCAGAACCTCGCGCCGTGCGATCCGACGCGCTCGGTCATGACAACTTCGGCGCCGGCATCTCGAAGCGCGGTCGCCCATCGGGTGGCGTTGTCGCGGAAGAACGGCTCCTGGGTGCCCGCGACGAGGTACGTGCGGGGAAGTGAGCTCGGCATAACGCCAGTCGGCCTGTAACCGCCGCCAGGCGAGGCGCAGAGGATCGCGCTGTAGACATCGGGATGCCGAAGTCCCAGGGCGAGGGCCAGCTCCCCACCTGCCGAGACACCGAAGACCGCTGTCTGTTCGGCGGGCATGCCGACTCCGAAGCGCGCTCGCACCCAGCTAGGTACGTCCTCAACGATGAACTTCTCGTGTGCCGCGAACCGCTCCGGCTCGAAGCCTGGTGAGTACTCATGAAGCCGCAGCGTCTCATCGTGCAGCCGGTGAACACCCACGATGATCGTTGACGGTGCGTCAGCGGCCTCGAGGGCCCTGCTCCATCGCGAAACCAGATGACCGTCCCCGGCGAACACGATTGCCTCGGCCGCGGCCGGCGGGACGTACACCGTGACCTGCCGACCACCGTCGAACTCGAGTCTCTCGGTGATCAGTTGTCCCGCGATCGACGACATCGCCGTTTGGTCTCCTTTCATAGCGGTTGAGACGAGAGGTTGTCGATGCCCCTAGTAAGTTGCGTCTTCAACACGTAAGTTCGCGACTCGGTCGCGGTAGCGCGGGTGGTCCGCGTAACTGTCGCCGGGGATAGGGGTTAGGGGGTTGTCTTTGGATCAGAAGCGGGCGCGCTGGTTCGGCGTGCTCTACCTCATCACGTTCGCCACGTCGATCCCGGCGCTATTGCTGTACGAGCCGGCGCTCCGTCATCCCGTCGCGTTCGCCGCGGGCTCGGGGAACATCAACAAGATCTACCTAGGCGCTCTGTTGGAGTTGCTGCTGATCATCTCGAACATCGGCACCGCGGTCGTGATCGTCCCGATCATCAGACGGCAGTTCGAGGGACTGGCGATCGGCTATGTGACGGCGAGGATCTTCGAGTGCACGTTCATCCTCGTCGGCGTCGTCGCGATGCTCGGAATAGCCACGATGCAGCAACAGACTGCGGGTGCGGCCGAAGGCACGGTCGCGTACACCCTCGCGGCGATCAAGGACTGGACGTTCACGCTGGGGGGCGGCGGCTGGACCGTCGGCTGGGGCAACGGACTGATTCTTGGTTACGTGATGTACCGGACAGGGCTCGTGCCGCGGCGGGTGGCGTGGCTCGGCCTCATCGGCGGGCCGCTTCTCATCGCAACCGGGACGGCATTCATCTTCAGCGGGAACGATCCCAGCAGCACGGTTCGCAGCCTGCAAGGCATCGCGACCATCCCGGAGTTCCTGTGGGAACTCTTCCTCGGCGTCTACTGCACCATCTGGGGCTTCAGACGCGACGCCCCGATCCTCGCCGGTACTCCTCGACCAACCTGATCGTCGGCTACGCCGCCAGTCTTCGGGAGTGAAGACGCCTGAAGAGATCGTTCGCCGCAGCCGATAGACCTCGCAATGAATGCGTTCTGGTACGGTCAAACGCCGCGGTGGCGCTGATCGGCGGGACGATCGCGATCGCGTTCGACCAGTGGTGGGGCTTCGTAGCGTTACTGCTCGGTGCGTATTCGGCGCGGGAAGCGTGGATTCGCTCTCGGCGCCGACCTGGGCGAGCGTTCAGCAATGCACCCTGACGCGAGCGGCCGCGCGACCCAAAGGTGTCTGACACCAATGGTGTCAGACACCAGTGGGCGTGGCTTGCGCCAATGTTCGTAAATGACGCCTACCGAAGCGAGTCTGACGCTCCCGATCGGAGTAGTGTCGACGGGTCTAGCGAGGAGGTTGGTATGGCGTCAGCAAGGTTCGTCAAGACGGGGATCACCCCCGACGAGTACGACCAGATGCGCGAGAAGCTCGGTGTCGGCGACACCCCACCGGCTGGGGGGGTGTTTCACGCCGCCGCGGTCGGCGAGGACGGAAAGATTCGAGTCTTTGAGGTATGGGACTCGCGTGATCAGGCTGAGGCGTGGGGCGAGAAGGTCATGGCGGTCCGCACAGAGGCGGGCTTCGGAGACGGGCCACCCTCGATCGAGTACCTCGACGTCCACAACGTCGTTCAGCGTTAGTCGGATCGGCACATCGCGGCGCGAGCGGTTCGGGTCGCTCGCGCCGACCTTCGCCTGCGCCAGCGATGCTGCTATGAAAGTCAAGTGGTCATTGGTGGGTGTTCGAGGAGCCGGAAGAGGCTGCGGGCGAGGTAGCGCTTGAGGCAGCGGTTTGCTTCGCGCCGTGTCTTGCCTTCTTGCATGCGTCGTCCACCGTCCAAAGACGATGACAGTGAGTTCCCGAATGACGTCTGACGGCGGTGCACGAACGGCGGCTATATGCCCGCGATGCTGGCGATTTGACCGACCCCGCCAGCCGCTCTTGAAAGGGCGTAGGCGAGAATGGGCGCGATGGACGCGCCCGAGGTGGAACGTGCGGTCACCGCAGCGACAGATCTTGGCGCGGAACTGGGGCTCGCTGTCGATGAGGCGAAGATCGTTTGCAACTCGAACAAGCTCGCGCTGCGGCTACTCCCTTGCGACTCCTTTGCACGAGTGGCGTTTTCTGGGCAAGAAGCGTTCCACTTTGAGAATGAGATTGCGCAGCGGCTGATCGAGAACGGAAGCCCAGTGGCGAGGCTGGACACGCGTGTTGAACCACGTGTCTATGAGCGGGACGGGTTCGCCTTCACGCTCTGGTGGTACTACGAACAGTCGGGCATGGCCGCTTCAGCAGCCGCCTACGCGAGGGCGCTTGAGCGGCTGCATGTGGGTATGGCGCAACTCGATGTCGTTGCGCCGCACTTCAGTGGCCGTGTCAGGGAAGCCCAACGGCTTGTCGCGAGCCATGACAGAACACCACGGCTTGAAGACTCCGACCGAGAGTTCCTCAGCACCACGCTGCGGAGCTGTAGCCGCAGGATTGGCGAGCGATCCTCAGCCGAACAGCTGCTGCACGGCGAGCCGCACCCAGCGAATGTGCTGACGACTGCGGGAGGGTTGTTGTTTATCGATCTCGAGTCGTGTTGTCGTGGCCCTGTCGAGTTCGATCTCGCTCATGTACCGGAGGCCGTTGGCGAGGCTTATTCCGGAGTTGATCGCGAACTGATTGGGGAGTGTCGCCGCCTTGTCTTGGCGATGGTTGCGGCGTGGCGTTGGGATACCGACGACCAGTTCCCGGGTGGCGAGAGCGCTGGTCGAGCGCTCCTGAGCGCCCTGCGTGCAGGGCCGCCATGGCCGACACTCGACGTCGTGATGAACGAGTAGACGTCCGGCAGTTGCGAGATGCGCTGCTGTCATGGCGGAACGCGAATCGAGACGCGGGGGCTGCGGTCGGCGGTTATATGCCCGCCGTCACCAGCTCGGCTCGCAATGTCAAGCCAGGTTGTCGAGGCCTTCTGGTGCCGGGCGACCCGCGAGCTGCTCGTAGAACCCGTCTCCGTCAGTCATCGCCCACGTTTCGACCACGCGTCCATCGCGGACGCGATTGAACATCATCTCGTGGACCACGACCCGTTTCCCTGTCGGCTCGAGATCGAGATACCTCCCCGTGTGCGTCGCAGTGACGGTGCAATGGCAACCCACTACGTCGTCGTCGGCAACGGCGGTGTGTATCTCGGTGTGCTTGACGGGAAAGCGACGCGGTGCAGCTCCATTGTCCGTCGCTCGTCTTCGAGCGTCGCGAATCCCGCTTCGCGGCCCCCGAGGGCCAGACTCTCGCCAGTCGTCGCTTAGGCAGGCGGCGAACGCCTCGACGTCTCCCCTGTCGTACGCCGCCCAGGCGCGACGAAGCAACTCGATGTTCGGATGCGTCATGACGCCGATCCTCCCAGTCCAGCTGCACCGAAATCAACCCCTGGCGGGAGTGGCTGACCGCCTGCAGGAAGTCCTCCATGCCTGGGGAGGGCGGAACGCGAATCGAGATTCGCTGGCCTGCGCCAGACCGTATGGAGTGCCCGGCGCCTCGCTCGTAAGTTAGGCGCGGGTTGCCGTCGGGATTGGCCCGGCGGTAGAGCCGCAATTACGGGAGGCGCCGGTTATGGGTGAAGGTAGCTGTGTCGGGCTTGATGTGCACGCGCGGTCGGTGGTCGCAGGCGTGATCGATTCGGGAAGTGGTGAGGTTCGGTCGCTGCGGGTGCCGCCTGGGTCTGAGGCGACGGTGGCGTGGTTGAAGACGCTGCCGGCACCGGTTCGAGTCGTGTACGAGGCGGGGCCGACCGGGTACGGGCTTGCGCGTGCGTGTGCTGATGCGGGGATCAGTTGCGTTGTGGCGGCGCCGTCGAAGATTCGGCCGGCTGCTGATCGGGTCAAGACGGACCGCCGTGACGCCGAGCGGTTGGCGAGGTTGCTGCGGCTTGGCGAGATCACGGCGGTGCGGGTGCCCGGCCCGGACGAGGAGGCAGCGCGCGATCTGGTTCGTGCGCGTGAGGACGCGCGCGGTGATCTGATGCGGGCTCGGCACCGGCTCTCGAAGCTGCTCCTGCGTCACGGGGCGGTCTACGACGCGACCGCCTGGACGCGGGCCCACGACGCGTGGCTTCGTAAGCAACGATTCCAAGGCGGGCCGCTCGCGGTCGTGTTCGACGAGTGCTACAGCCGGATGATCGACGCGAAGACCAGAAGGGACACACTCGACAAAGCGATCACCGAACTGGCCGCAAGCGAGCCGTACGTCGATGTCGTCGAGCGGCTCGTCTGTCTCCGAGGCATCTCGACGCTCACCGCGTTCGCGTTGACGGTCGAGCTCGGCGACTGGCACCGGTTCCGGCCCGAGTCGCTCGGCCCGTTCCTTGGGCTCACCCCGAGCGAGAACTCAAGCGGGGAGCGCCGCCGTCGGGGCGGGATCACCAAGACCGGCAACACGCACGCTCGCCGGCTCCTGATCGAAGCTGCCTGGCATCAACGCAGCGCCCCACGGTTGAGCGTCACGCTGGAACGCCGACGCACCGGCAAGTCGCTCGCCGTGCGAGCCCAGGCCGACTCGAGCGCCCGCAGGCTGCATGGACGTTGGAACGCGCTCGAGGCGCGAGGCAAGCCACGCTTGGTCGTCGTGGTCGCCGTCGCGCGCGAGCTCGCCGGACACTGCTGGGCGCTCGCAACGATGGAGTAGCCGCCACCTCAACGGCTCGGCGAGGAGAGCGCACCGGCGAACCGACGCGAGGAGCGATCCGAGGGAACACTGTGAGCAGCCGCATCGGCGGCCATGCTCGACGCCAGAGATCGGCTCCGCTCCTCATTTCGCATACCGGTCATGCGGCACCAACCCGCGCATATGAGTCGCGACACAGACGTCGACGACAGTCGGTGCGCTCCCCCCGCCGTCCCCGAACCCGCAAACAGCGGGTCCGGCTCACCCCTGCCCGGTTGACACGCCGCACTCCATATGAGCGTCCGGGAATCTCACCCGAGGCGGATCAGGCGAGAGCTGAAACTGGAAGCGGTCTGTGCGGGCTGTTCCTTGGTTAGCCCACTTTGGTCCAGATGTGTCCAGGCAAGACTTGTGCGCGCCCGATTTTGCACGTGTCATGGATGACTGTGAGTGTGAGGTGCTTTCCGGCGAGATGGATTCTGTAGGTGCCGACAGTGCGGCATACGTACCCCGCGCCGGCAGACTGCGTGAGCGTGGATCCTTTGAACGTGAACGTGAGGGGGGTCAGCTGGCCGTTCCAGGTAATGGTGCCCCTTCCGTTCTTCTTGAAGTTCAGCGTCCACGTTCCTGCAGCCGACGCTGGCGTGGTGATCGTGGTTGTGTATTTGCCCGTGATCGTTGCGGTCGCTTTGGTCCAGATGTGTCCAGGGAAGACTTGTGCGCGCCCGATTTTGCACGTGTCATGGATGACTGTGAGTGTGAGGTGCTTTCCGGCGAGATGGATTCTGTAGGTGCCGACGGTGGGGCATACGTACCCCGCGCCGCCAGGAGCCGTGAGCGTGGATCCCTTGAACGTGAACGTGAGGGGGGTCAGCTGGCCGTTCCAGGTGATGGTGCCCGTTCCGTTCTTCTTGAAGTTCAGCGTGTACGTTCCTGCAGCCGACGCTGGCGTGGTGATCGTGGTTGTGTATTTGCCCGTGATCGTTGCGGTCGCTGTAGCGGTGGTGACGAATGCTAGTAACGGGAGGATCGGCATAACGATTGCGAATCGCTTCATTCGTCCCCATCTAGTGATGTTGCTTCTCATGCCGTCCCCTTTCGGTATCCGAGCCGTGAGGTCACGGCTTGATGCGCAGCCCGTGACGCGAACGCGCCTCGTTGTCTTCATGCTTCCTTCCGTTGTCGCGGGACTGCGTCTCACGCGGGGATCGAAGCACCCGCCGGTATTCGTGCCTTCGGGGATCACCCTGGGATCGGGCAGGTCGAGGGAAAACCCTGAGCCTGCGGAGGGAGAGTCAGCCCGTCGGCTGGATCCGGAGCACGCGGCCGTTGTCGTCGTTGACCCAGATCGAGCCGAAGCCAGGCGCTGAGGCGGACGGGCGATTCATTCCCAAGACACGCAAACGCGGCCTGACGCCAGATGAGTCACAAGCGACACGACGACAACCAGCCTGGCGACGGCCCCTGACGGACCGACCCGCCGACTCTCACAGACGCCTGAGCAGTCGTCGCTATAGCGTTTGGCGCATGAACCGCAATAGAGCGTGGCTCATGGTCGGCGGTGCGATCCTCTTTCTGGGCACTGGGTTGGTGTTCAGAGCCTTCGACGCCCACTCGCATTCGGCAAGCGACACTCTGCGCCCGTTCCTGATCACGATGGCACCGGTGTGGATCATCAGCGTCGCCGCCGCCCGCGTCTTGCTGCGTCGCCACGGCTAACGCTGACTTGCGCCGAAGACGTAACCGAAGTCGGCGCTGCTCGTGTTCACATAGACAGTGCCGAGGACCTCGTCGTCTTCTTCGGCGACGAGGGCGGTGTGGTCGGTGATCAGGGAAGGGTCGAACGGGTGGCTGGGATAGGGCGTGAAGGTCACCTCCTCGTTGGATGCGTCCCAGAGCCGCCGCATCAGTTCAAGGTCACCTTCAGTGGCAGGACGGATCTTCACAAAACCACGCTAGCGGCTCCTCCGGCAGCTGACCTTCCGCCTGCGCGAGTGTTGCTCCTATGTCAAGGCCGGGCTCGCTTTGAGCGTGTTGAAGACGACGCGGACGAGCAACCGCTTCAGGCAGCGCAGTGCTTCGCGTCGGCTCTTGCCTTCGGCTCGCTTGCGGTCCAGGTATTCGCGGGCCGGCGCGTGATATCGCGCTTGCGTGATCGCGATCCGGTAGAGGGCGGCGTTGAGTTGGCGGTTGCCGCCGCGGTCGAGCCGGTGGCGCTGGCTCTTTCCTGAGCTTGCTTCGAGCGGGGCTGCGCCGCTGTGCCGGGCGAGCTGTGCGTCTGTCCGGAAGCGGTCGAAGGGGGCCGATCTCGGCGAGCAGCTTCGCGGGCCCGGCTCGCGGATCGCGGCCCTCGCGATCGCCAACGCGTCGATCGGGTCCGACTTGCCGCGGGTGCGGCCCGCGCGGCGTTCCGGGACGGTCAGCTTCGGCGGCACCCGCACAACGTCTTCGCCGACGCTCAGGAGCTGCCGTTCGAGCCAGCGGCTGAGCTGGCGGCAGTCCTCGACCGCCCACAACCGCTCGCCATCCAACCCAGCGGCCCAGGCGGGCAGCTCGTCGCTGCCGACCGGGATCAGCTTCTCCTCGAGCTGCCGCCCTGCCTCATCGACAGCGACAGCGGTCACCGACTGCTTGTGCACGTCCAGCCCGATCACGATCATGGGTCTCGCCTCCAAGCCGTTGGGGGCGACCGGCGAGCGGACAGACCTCAATCGAGGCCTACGGCCACGCTCCTATCAGGTCACGCTCGACGGTCTCGGTCGGCGGCGGCGACACAACACTCGGGAAGTCAGACGAGAGTCGACATTCGGAATCGAGTCAGCCGCCGCCGACCAAGTCTCCGCCAGTCACCGGACACCACCACCGCGGCGAGAATGACATTGAGTTCCGGAATGACCCCTGGCGCGAGCGGCCGCGCGACTCAAAAAGGGTGTCTGACACCAATGGTGTCAGACACCAGTGGCGGTGGCTTGCGCCAGTTGTTTCCTCACGCACCCTGACCGGACGAGGTGATCAGGCGATGGCTGCCGGATCAGGTTGGGCGCAGGCGGTGGGTTCTAGCCCTGGCGACGATCTCCAGGACAACCATGTACACCCAGGCGAGCATGACGACAAGCGCGATGGCGATGCCGATCGACCCGAGTACGACGACGACGTCCCATTTCGCCCCGGTCAAGGGTGAGGTGTGCTTCTTGATCTCACCCAACTGGCCTGCAGAGGCGTAGAACCCAGCGGTCAGGAAGGTGAGCAGCGCGCCTAGCCTGCCCAGCCAGCCGTGCCGGGTGGCGGCGAGGACAAACAACGCCCACACGGCCAAGAGCCATAGTGGCGCGCTTAGCGCTGTTCCCTTCCCGTATAGGGCGTTGCTGCCGACGTTGTGGACGTCGCCCCGCTCGCCATTGGATTCTGGGAGAGCGGCGAGCCAGCCTACGAGAGCGCCGAGCAGGTTGTACGCGATGAACACCCATGCCGCGCCAAGAAACAACCGTCGCGCATCCTGTTGTCTCACAAGTTCATCCCTCCGGCTCGTGCGCTCTTGCGCTCGCGAGTTCCCCTGCGCGCGACGCTAACACTTCTCGCCGCGTTTACGGACAACTCCGACTCGATGGCTGGTCCCGGCGAGGCTACGCTCACCTGGGCGACAGTCCTTACGCCCGGATCAGGGCGAGTACCTCGTCGCGCTTCTCCACCATCATCTCCTCCGACCGGGCTTCGAGGTTCAGCCGCAGGAGCGGTTCGGTGTTCGAGGGGCGCACGTTGAAATGCCAGTCGGGCGCCTCGACCGAGAGCCCGTCGAGGTGTGTGACCGTTCCCTCCGAGCCGTACCGCTCTTCGAGCTCCTGAAGCTTCGCGGGAACATCGGCGACCGGCGTGTTGAGCTCGCCGGTGATGAAGTAGCGAACGCGAAACGGCTCGAGGATCTCGCTCAACTTCCCGCGCCGCGCGACGAGCTCGCACATGAGCAGGAACGGGATCGTCCCCGAGTCCGCCTGCGAGAAGTCGCGGAAGTAGTAGTGCGCCGAGACCTCCCCGCCGAAAACCGCGTGCTCCTCACGCATCCGTTGCTTGATGAACGCGTGGCCGACGCGATTGATGAGCGGCTCGCCGCCGGCCGCACGGATCGCCTCCGGCACCGCCCATGACGCTCGCACGTCGTAGATCACTTTGCCGCCGCCCTCGCGCGCGAGGATCGTCTCGGCGAACAGCGCCGTCGTGAAATCTCCGGGGACGAACTCGCCGCTGTCGTCGACGAAGAAGCAGCGGTCGGCGTCGCCGTCGAACGCAACTCCGAAGTCTGCGCCCTCCTCACGAGTCTTCCGGATGATGAACTCACGGTTCTCCGGCAGGAGCGGGTTCGGCTCGTGGTTCGGGAATGTTCCGTCGGGCTCGAAGTAGCAGCGCACGACATCGAGCATCGGCAGCTGGTCGAGCACCGGCGGCAGCATTGCGCCGGCCATCCCGTTCGCGGCGTCGATCACGATCCGCAGCGGTCGCAGCGCGCTCACGTCGACGAACGAGAGCACGCGGTCGACGAACCGCGACCAGATGTCCTCCTCCCGGATATCGCCGGGCTCCGCAGGACGCCAATCGGCCGCTACTGCGCGGTCGCGGACGTCGAGCAGGCCCGACTCGCCCCCGACCGGCAGCGCGCCGGCGCGCACGATCTTCATCCCCGTGTATTCCTTGGGGTTGTGCGATGCCGTAACGGCGATCCCGCCGTCGAGGCCGAGCTCGCCGACCGCGAAATAGAGCATCTCCGTGCCGACCAGCCCGAGGTCGAGGACGTTCGCGCCCCCGTCGGCTGCGCCGCGACGCACCGCCTCCGCCATCGACGGTCCCGAGACGCGCATGTCGCGGCCAACGGCGATCGTCGCCGGCGAGAACTGCTCGACAAAGGCGCGGCCGATCGCGTATGCCCCCGCCTCGTCGAGCTGGCCTGGGTAGATCCCGCGCACGTCGTACGCCTTGAACGCCTTCGGATCGAGCACGAGGTGAGCCTAGCTACGCGCCGAGGACGAGCTTGATCGCGTCGGTCGACGCGGCGTCCGGCGACTCCGAGATCACCGTCGCTGGGCGCTCGAAGCGCGCGAGCGCATCTCGCAGCGGCTCAGCCCGGAGCGTCCCCTCACCGTACGGGAGGTGCTTCGTCTCGTTGCGGTTTGCGTACTGGATGTCGGAGAAGTGAATGTGGAACGGCTGCTCGGGCGTCATGACTGCATCCGCTTTCGCGAGTGCGTCCGCGAACAGCTCGACTTCGACGAACGCGCCGTCGGACGTGGCGTGCATGTGCGCGAAGTCGAGGACGGGTTGCACGAAGTCGATACGTGCCGCGATCGCACAGACGTCGTCGATCGAGCCGAGGTCCCGGACGCGCCCCATCACCTCGACACCGAACGGGACCAGCCGATCCTTCTTCTCGAGCCGTGCGCGCAGCTCGCCGAGCTGCTCGACGACCGCGTCGATCGCATCCTCGCGCGGCCGGCCGAGCAGGAACCCGGGGTGGAAGACGACCACCTCGGCACCCGACGCCTTCGCGATGCCGGCCGAGTGATCGAGCATCCCGAACGCCATGTTCAGCTTCTTCCCACGCTCTGCGTGACCCATGAAGCCGGCAATCGGCGCGTGCAGCGACAGCGCGATGCCGTTGGCGTCAGCGAGCTCGCCGAGCGCGGTCGCCGCCTCGTAGTCGTTCCAGAACTTCCCCGAGGGAGGTACCTCACACGCTGTCAGGCCGCGTTCCAGCAGGCCTGCGATGACCTGTTGGGGCGCGTCGACCGTGCTGTCGATCGCCGGCCCGTAGTGAAGCTTTTGGCGCATCGAGACGCCTACGGTAGTCCGTCCGACTGCGCTCCTACCCTGAATACATGGCCCAGCACCCATCTCGTATCGATCTGCTCGAACTCGACATCGACCTCCGTCTGTCGGATCTGTGGCGCGAAGCCGCGGGGATCACGGACTGGTCGCTGGACGTCGTCGCCGCCTTCATGCGGGCCGCCTACGGGAAGGGCTACTGCGACGCGCTCACCGAGGACGCACCGGGCTCGCTCTGCGCCGACCACGGCTACCGCGTCCCGGCGCGCAAGCAGACCGAGTCCGTCGACGCGTAACTCGGTTGCCGGGCAACGCCCGGAACCGGGTTGGAGGTCTGAGACGCCGCGTGCCGCGGTAACCTGTGCCTCGTGCCAACGCGCAGCCCTGCGCGGCTCGTCGTCGCTCTCGCGGTCGCGGCCGTGCTCGCCGTCTTCCTGCTCTACACGGCCGTCGCGGGCCACTCGACGCCGACGCTGACTCCGAGCGAGATCCAGGGGAAGTCGGGCAAGCTCGCGGTCGTCGGCACCGTTGTCGGCCACCCCCGCGGCGACTCGCACGCGGCGTCCGGACTGCAGTTCCAACTCGTCGATCCGCAGGGTCACGGCACGCGGCGCGTCGACGTCGTCTACCGCGGCGCCGCGCCGCCGCCGCTGTTCCGCGTCGGGCGCAGCGTCGTCGTCAGCGGCACGTACGCGCACGGCCGGCTCCAGGGCACGGACATCGTCACCAAGTGCCCCTCGAAGTACACCTCGGCAAAGTGACCGACCGCTGATGGCCGACCTCGGTCGCGCAGCGCTCGTCGTCACCCTTGGGCTGGCCGCCTACGCGCTCGTCGCGGGTGGGATAGCGGCTCGGCGCAACGAGCGGCGGCTCGCGGCATCCGCGCGTAACGCGCTGTACTGCAGCTTCGCGTCGACACTCGTCGCGTCGGTCGTTCTCGCGTTCGCGCTCGTCCGTCACGACTTCTCGTTCGCATACGTCGCCGCCCACACGAACCGCCACCTCCCGACGGCGTACGCGCTCAGCGCGTTCTGGGGTGGACAGGAGGGGTCGCTGCTTCTCTGGCTGCTCGTCCTCACCGGTTACGGCGCGCTCGCAGTCGCGATCAACCGGCGCCTCCTGCGCGATCTCACTGCCTGGGTGGTGCCCGTGATCGGCGGCATCGCGACGTTCTTCGCGTTCGTCCTCGTCGCCGTCGCGAGCCCGTTCGACACGCAGACGGCGCCGTTCGACGGCGCCGGGCTGACGCCGAGCCTGCAGAACCCGTACATGGTCGCGCACCCGCCGATGCTGTACCTCGGCTACGTCGGTCTCTCCGTCCCGTTCGCGTTCGCCGCCGGTGCGCTGCTCTCGGGGCGCACCGACGAACGCTGGATCGTGGCGACGCGACGCTGGACGCTCGCCGCCTGGACCTTCCTCGGCTTCGGGCAGTTGCTCGGTGCGCACTGGGCATACGTCGAGGTCGGCTGGGGCGGCTACTACGCATGGGACCCGGTCGAGAACGCGGCACTGATGCCGTGGCTCGCCGCGACTGCATTCCTGCATTCGGTGATGGTGCAGGAGCGCAAAGGAATGCTGAAGGTCTGGAACATGGTGCTCGTCGCGCTCGCGTTCGAGCTGTCGGTGTTCGGCACGTTCCTGACGCGGTCCGGGGTCGTCAACTCGATCCACTCGTTCGCGAAGAGCTCGATCGGGCCGTGGTTCCTCGCCTTCGTCGTCATCTCGTCGGTGTTCGCGCTCGCGCTCATCATGTGGCGCCTGCCGCTCCTCAGGGCGAAGACGAAGCTCGAATCGGCACTCTCACGCGAAGCCGCGTTCCTCTACAACAACCTGTTGCTCGTCGCGCTGTGCCTGACGATTCTCTGGGGCGTCCTCTTCCCGATCGTCACGCAGCTCGTGAAGGGCGAGACACGCACGATCGGCCGCCCCTACTACGACTTCTTCCTGCGCACGTTCGGCCTGCCGCTGCTCCTGCTGATGGGGATCGGCCCGCTGATCGCGTGGCGCAAGTCCAGCGTGCGCTCGCTGGCGCGAGCGCTCACGTGGCCGATCGCAGCCGCGGTCGCGACCGGCGTCGCGCTCGTCGCCGTGGGCGCGGGCTCCTCGACCCCAGGTCTGATCGCGTACACGTTCTCGGCGTTCGTGCTCGCGACGATCATCGTCGAGCTCGTGCGCGGGACGCGCGCAACCGGGTCGCTCCTGACGCTGGTCGCGCGGAACCGGAGGCGCTACGGCGGCTACGTCGTTCACGCCGCGGTCGTGCTGCTCGCGATCGGGGTCGCCGGTTCGAGCGCCTACTCGAGCTCCGTCGAGCGCCGGCTTGCGCTCGGCCAGTCGATGACCGTCGCCGGGTACACGCTGACGAATCGTGGCGTCACCGTCGATCCCAAGCCGAATGTCACGGAGACACGTGCGCACCTCGACGTCTCCGGCCCGTGGAGCGGCACGATCACCTCCGGCGACAACCAGTACTTGAACCCGCCCGAGCCCTCGCGCGAGGTCGGGATCCGTACCGACTGGGCGCGTGGGGAGGACCTGTACGTGATCGTCGACGAGGCGCACCCGAAGACGGGCCTGATCTTCGTCCAGGTGCTCGTGAAGCCGCTCGTGAACCTGATCTGGGTCGCCGGGATCGTCTTCCTGCTCGGCTCGGCGGTCGCGCTGTGGCCGGACGCGCGCGAACAGCGGCGGCTCGTCGCACGGCTCGCTCCTGCAGCGTCGTCGTGATTCTCCTCGGCATCCTGCTCGCGGCCGCGGTGGTGGTGCTCGTGGCGCTGCCGTTCCTGCGCGAGCCCGTGACGGCGGACGACCGGCTCGACGCTCCCACGGACGCCGAGGAGCGTCACTTCGCGCTCGTCGACGAGCGGGACCGCGCTCTTGCAGCGCTGAAGGAGCTCGAGTTCGACCATCGCACGGGCAAGGTCGACGACGCGGATTACCGCGAGCTCGTCGGCCCGCTGCGGCAGGCTGCGGCGGCGGCCCTCCGAGCACTCGATCTGCCGCAGGAGTAGCCGATCCGAACGTGAAACTCTTCCTATGAGGCGAGTCGCCCTCGCACTCCTGCTCCTGCTTGCGGCGGCGACGCCGGCGCTCGGGGACGACGCAGGCCGCAAGCATCAGATCGACTCGCAGATCGCGACGCTCCAGAACACGCTGACGACGCAGCGAAAACACGAGCAGGCGTTGCGCAACGCGGTCAGCGACTTCACGACGCGGATCCGCGCGCTCGAGGGCGAGGGTCGGCGACGTCTCCCTTCACCTGCAGACCCTCGAGGCCGACGTGTCGCTCCATCAGAGGCGCCTCGATGCACTGAACGCGCTCTTCAACGTCCAGACCGACCGGCTTCGACCCTGCGCGCGCAATACCGCAAATCGCTCGACTGTGCTGAACCGGCGGCTCGTCGACATCTACGAGTCCGACGATCCGACGACGCTCGACATCCTGTTCGGTTCACGCAGCATCCAGGATGCGATCGACCGCGTGCAGGCTCTGAGTGAGATCAACGCGCAGGATCGACTGGTCTCGGCGGCAGGTCGCCCGCGCCAAGTCGCAAGTGACGGCCGCACGCAAGAAGACGAAGCGGCTCCGGGCAACGGTGAGCGCAGAGACGGCGGTGATCCGGGCGCGGACCGCGCAGACGCAGGCGGTGCGCGACGAGCTCGTCGGCGCTGCGGGACGATCTCTCGTCGATCGAAGCAGACGAAGCTCCAGGATCTGTCGACGCTGACCGCCGCCGAGCGGGCGGAGGCGGAGGAGATCGATGCGCTCCAGGCGTCCAGCGCGCGAATCGCGGCGGCGATCCGCGCCGCGCAGTCGAAGGACGGCGGCCCCACGCAGACGCCGTCGAACGCAGGGCTGATCTGGCCGGTGCAGCGGCCCGGTCACAAGCCCGTTCGGCTGGCGCTGGGGCCGCATGCACGAGGGGATCGACATCGGCGTCGGCTACGGACACGCCGATCCATGCGGCAGCAGGCGGGACCGTCATCTACTGCGGCTGGGAAGAGGGGTACGGCAACTTCGTCGTGCTCGACCACGGCGGCAACCTCGCGACGGCGTACGGCCATCAGAGCTCGATCGCGGTCACGTGCGGCCAGCAGGTGAGCCAGGGCGACGTGATCGGCTACGTCGGCTGCACGGGCCACTGCTTCGGCCCGCACCTCCACTTCGAGGTGCGGGTCAACGGCGATCCGGTCGACCCGCTCGGCTATCTCGGCTGACACGTCTCGACGGGCCGTGTCCCGGGGACAGTCCCCGGGACGTGGCCCGTTCGGCTCCGTCCTCTACCAGCGGTACCAGCGCGCGCCCTCGACGCCCCTCACGAAGAAGCCGATCAACCACACGATCGCGACGATCACCGCGACCCAGATCAGGAACTTGACGACGGCGAAGCCGATGCACGAACAGCACGATGATCAGCAGCAGAACGAGCAGCGAGTGCGGGCACGAATTCGCTCCTTGGTCGAGGTCGTCTCCCTCAACGGGAGAGCCGTGACGCCGGATACGCGGGCTACAGCCCGAGCCGTCTGCAGGAGCAGGAAGATGTTCAGCGCGATGATCACCGCCGCGATCGCCGAGGCCGCCACCGTGGTGATCCGGCGGTTGACGAGCGGCCCCATGATGTCGCGCCGCGCGGTGAAGATGACGAGCGGGACAAGCGCGAACGGGATCCCGAACGAGAGCACGACCTGCGAGATGACGAGCGTCCGCGACGGGTCGATGCCGATCGCGATGACGACGAACGCCGGAACCATCGTGACGAGGCGCCGCACCATCAACGGGATCTGCCGCTTGATGAAGCCCTGCATCACGACCTGACCGGAAAGCGTGCCGACCGCCGAGCTCGACAGCCCCGACGCGAGCAGCGCGAGCGCGAACAGCGCGCTCGAGGCGCCGCCGAGGATCGGCTCGAGCGTCTTGTGCGCGCCCTCGAGCGAGTCGACGTGGAGGAAGCCGCTTCTGGAAGAACGTCGAGGCGGCCATCACGAGCATCGAGACGTTGATCAGCCCCGCGATCGTCATCGCGATCACGACGTCGATCCGCGTATAGCGGAGAAGCGTCTTCGCGTCCTCGTCCGTCTCGGGCACGAGGCGGTCCTGCGTGAGGGCCGAGTGCAGGTAGATCACGTGCGGCATCACCGTCGCGCCGAGGATGCCGACCGAGAGCAGCACCGCCTCGCTGCCCCCGAACTGCGGGACGATCGCATGCGTGCGCGACGGCTCCGAAGTCGGGATGCGCGAACGACGAGCTCGGCGACGTAGCAGGCGCCGATCACGCCGACGAGCACGGCGATCACTGCCTCGAGCGGCCGAAAGCCGAAGCGCTGCAGGCCGAGGATCGCGAACGCGGCGACGCCGGTCGAGCACCGCCGACGGAAACAGGCCGAAGCCGAACAGCAGGTGGAACCCGATCGCGGCACCGAGAAACTCGGCGAGGTCGGTCGCCATCGCGATCGCCTCCGCCTGGACCCAGAGGAAGAAGGACGACGCGGCGCGAGAACCGCTCGCGCGCAGAGCTCCGGCAGGTTGCGCCCCGTCGCGATCCCGAGCTTCGCCGAGAGCGTCTGGATCAGCATCGCGAGCAGGTTCGCGGCGACGATCACCCAGACCAGCCGGTAGCCGAACCGGGAGCCGCCGGCGATGTTCGTCGCGAAGTTGCCCGGGTCGATGTACGCGACGCAGGCGATGAACGCCGGGCCGAGGAACGGCAGCATCCGGAAGCGCGTGCGGTGGAGCGCCTCGTCGACGGTGCGGAGGCCCTCCGGCAGCTCCGGCCGGGTCGCGATCACCCGGCTATTTTAGCCGGACCTAAAAATCAGCGCACGAGGCGAAGATCGGGCAGGTTCCGGTAGCGCTCGTCGAGCTCGAAGCCGTAGCCGACGAAGAACTCGTCCGGGAATCGTGAAACCGACGTAGCGCACCGGCAGGTCGTCGACGAGCCGCCGGTAGGGGCGGTCGAACAGCGTCGCGATGTGTAGCGACGCGGGATTGCGGATCGCCAGCGAGCGCGACGAGGTAGTGCATCGTCAACCCCGTGTCGATGACCGCATCGACGAGCAGGACGTCACGGCCCTCGATCTCCGTGTTGAGGTCCTTGAGGAAGCGGATGCCCTCGTCGTTCTCTCCGTAGCCGGCCAGCTCGATGAAGTCGAGGGAATGGTGGATCTGGATCGCGCGCGAGAGGTCGCAGATGAACGGGATGCACGCCTTCAGCGAGCCGACGAGCAGCGGCTCGCGGTCCGCGTAGTCGCGTGCGATCTCCGCCCCGATCTCGCGCACACGGGCGCCGATCTCGACAGCATCGAGAAACACCTCGCCGATCCGGTCGTCGTGGGTCGCCGGCCGCGGTCAGGACGCCTTCTCGCAGCCCGAACCGGGCTGCGAGCCGCATCGAAGTCGCGCTCGTAGAACAATTTGATGCGACCTCGGGGATACAGCTGCCGCAGCTTCCGCAGCTTGCGGTTCTTCCGGGTGACGAGCGACTGCTTCATCACCGTCACCTCGAGGTACAGATCCTGGTCGGGAAGGTAGAAGTCGGGCGCGAACGCCTCGGTCACGCGGCCCTCCTCGTCACGTTCGAGGACGAAGGTCGTCGGCTCGTACAGCCAGGGGATCCCGTACCAGTCGAGGATCTTCGCGTACTCGAGCTCCGCGGGGTTGGCAAACCGCGGCGGCTCCGAGCCGCAATATGCCTGGAAATCAGGCGTTTCCGGCACCACTCCCGCCAGGGTAGCAACCGTCCCGGATGCCCTATGCTCATTCGTCTTGGCCTCGACGATCGCTCATCTGTCCGATCTCCATTGTGGCGACCCGCATTTCGTGCCCGATCTGATGGAGAGGGCGATTGCCGAGATCAACGAGCTGAAACCGGACATCGTCGTCTGTTCGGGCGACCTCACGACCTTCGGCTTCAAGGAGGAGTTCGCCCAGGCGAAGCGCTACCTGGACCGGATCGACTGCGACGCACTCGTCGTCGTTCCCGGAAACCACGACTCCCGAAACGTCGGCTACGTGCATTTCGAGCAGCTGATCGGGGAGCGCAGCTCGGTCGTGCACCGAGGCGGGATTTCCGTCGTCGCGGTCGATTCGACGGAGCCGGACCTCGACCATGGGCAGATCGGGCGCGGCCGCTACGGCTGGATCGAGCAGCAGTTCGCAGCGAGCCGGCGCGAGCTGCGGGTCTTCGTGCTCCACCACCACCTGCTGCCGATCCCCGGGCACGGGCAGCGAGCGGAACGTCGTCTACGACGCGGGCGACGCGATCGAGTGCCTCCAGCGCGCCGGTGTCCATCTCGTGCTCTCGGGGCACAAGCACGTGCCGTATGCGTGGAAGCTCGAGAGCCTGTTCGTGGTCAACACCGGCACCGTCTCGACGCTGCGCCTCCGCGGCAACACGCGCCCCTGTTACAACGTCATCGAGATCGAAGGCTCCCACGTCACCGTGTGGCGGCGGTACCCGTTCCACGGGCAGGAGCGGATCATCCAGTTCGACATCTCGACCGGCGAATACGAGAAGTACACCGGCCGGATCGAGAGCGAGGTAACGGCCAAACGATGACGAGGGCGGTGGCGCTCATCGACGGTGAGCACTATCCGCCGGTGGTGCGCGACGCGCTCGAGGCGCTCCCGTACGAGTGGGAGGGGGCGATACTCGTCGGCGGCACGGAGAAGCTGCGGGAACGTGACGGCGGCGACTACGGCGTGCCGCTGGTCGACAGCTTCGGGGCCGCGGAGATCGTCGTCGATCTCTCAGACGAGCCCGTGCTCGGCCCGGTCGAGCGGTTCGACTGGGCGTCTCGCGCGCTCGCGGCCGGTCTCCCGTATGTCGGGGCCGACTTCCGCTTCGACCCACCGCAGCTGGAGCCGTTCGAGCTGCCGGCGATCTCGGTGATCGGGACCGGGAAGCGCGTCGGGAAGACGGCGGTCACCGTCCACCTGGCCCGCCTCTTCGCGCGCGACCGCAATGTCGTCGTCGTCGCGATGGGCCGCGGCGGCCCGCCCGGAGCCGGAGCTGGTCGAGACTCCGCCGACGGTCGAGGAGCTTGTCGCGCGCTCCCAGGCGGGGCGCCACGCGGCGTCCGACCATCTCGAGATCGCGGCGCTCGCCGGAGTGCCGACGATCGGCTGCCGTCGTGCGGGCGGCGGCCTTGCGGGCGGCGTCGCCGTCTCGAACGTCGCCGGGGGCGCGCGTCTCGCCGCGGAGCTGCGCCCCGACCTCGTGCTCTTCGACGGGAGCGGTGCGGCGATCCCGCCAATCGCGACCGCGCGGCGGGTCCTCGTCACCGGAACGGCCGCGCGCGACCCCTACTTCGACACGTATCGGCGGCTCGTCTCCGACCTCGTCGTCGAGCGTCCGGTGCTGCGCGCTGCACCCGACCGCGCCGCTCGAGGGCCGGGTCGCCGTCTACACGGCCGGCGCGACCGACGTCTCGCACCTCGAGGCCGACATCGTCCACGTATCGGCGAACCTGTCCGACCGCGAGCGCCTCCGCGCACGACCTCGTGGACGCGGACACGTATCTCGTCGAAGCTGAAGGCCGCGGGGATCGACGTCGTCGCCACGCACGCGCTTGCTCGCGGCATCCGGGTCGTGCTCGCGGGCAACGATGTGTCCGGCGTGGATGACGACGCGCTGCTCGCGCTCGCTCCCGTAGGAGTTGCATGACCTCGCAGCCGCGCCGGTCGGAGCCGCTGCCGCTCGGCGACGAGGACCTGCCGTACTCGAAGGGCCTGATGGCGCGGGCGCTGATCGCCACCGGCGTGCCGGCCGACCAGGCGTACGGGCTGGCGCGGCGGATCGAGGTCGATCTCGCCGAAGCCCGCGAGCCTGCAGCGACGCTCGAGCGGCTCGACGTGCTCGCCCGCGAAGTGCTCGGGGAGGCGCAGGGCGCACGGGCAGTCGGACGGCTCCGGCGGCTGGCGGACCTCCAGGCAGCTCGACGTGCCGGTGATCGTCCTGATCGGAGGCTCGACGGGAACCGGCAAGTCGACGGTCGCGGTCGAGGTGGCGCATCGCCTCGGGATCAACCGGGTTGCGTCCACAGACTTCATCCGGCAGACGATGCGGGCGTTCTTCTCGCCGGAGTTCATGCCGACGATCCACTACTCGAGCTTCGAGGCGGGCCAGGCGCTCGACGAGGAAGTGACCGGCGACCCGACGGTCGTCGGATTCGTGGAGCAGTGCCGGCACGTCTGCGTCGGAGTCGACGCGGCGCTGCACCGGTCGCTCACCGAGGGCTGGTCGATGGTGCTCGAGGGCGTGCACCTCGTTCCCGGCCTCGTTCCGCCGCACGCTCGAGGGCGCGTTGCTCGTCCACGTCGTGCTCGAGATCGGCGACAAGGACGTGCACCGGTTGCATTTCCACGTCCGTGACGGGGCAACCGGCGGGAGCCGTGCGATGGCGAAGTACCTGGAGCGGATCGACGACATCCGGCGCATCCAGAGCTACATCTCGGGCCGCGCGAGACGCGAGGGCGTGCCGGTGGTCGAGAATGCGAACGTGGAGCGGGCGATCGACGGTGTGATGGGGCTCGTCATGGATGCGGCAGAGCGCTTTCGGGAGTCCCGGTGACGCAGGTCGAGGAGTCGGCGGGGCAATCCGCCCCCGCCGAGGAGGATCGGCCGCAGTGCCAGTGCGAGACGTTCGCGCGTGTGACCGAGCGCGCAGCGCTCGCGGGCGCGCGCTGGCTCGGCCGGGCCGACAAGGAGGCGGCCGAGGAGGCGTCGTTCACTGCCGCGCGGCAGGCGCTCGAGCGGATGCCGATCAGCGGCAAGGTCGTGATCGGCGCGCACGAGGACGCGGAGCAGCTCGCGGCCGGAACCTTGGTCGGCGCGGGCGGTGAAGAGTTCGACCTCGCGCTCGACCCGCTCGAGGGACGGGCGGTGGTGGCGCGAGGCGGGACGAACGCGATCTCGATGATCGCCGCCTCGCCGCGCGGCTCGATGCCGTCGCTGCCCGACATGTACATGCGGAAGATGGCGGTGGGGCCGAGGGCCCGAGGGAAGATCGAGCTGACACGCCCGGTCGGCGACAACATCCGCTCGATCGCAGAGGCGTTCGAGCGGATGGTCAACGACGTCACCGCGATCGTCCTCGACCGGCCCAGACACCACGACCTGATCGAGGAGATCAGGGCGGCCGGCGCGCGGATCAAGCTGATCCAGGACGGCGATGTCACCGCGTCGATCAGTGCCGCGGTGCGCGGGCACGAACGACCACCTCGCGATCGGGATCGGCGGCACACGGCAGGCGGTGCTCTGGCGGCCGCAGCTCTCGGTGCCTCGGCGGAGAGTTGCAGGCGCAGTTGTGGCCGACGAGGCGCGCCGAGATCGAGGAGGCGCGCGCCCACGGCATCGCCGACCCGACCGCGTGTTCACGATCGACGACCTGGCGCCACAGGAGGTGATCGTCGTCGCGACCGGCGTGTCGAACGGCGATCTGCTGCGCGGCGTTCGCTTCCTCGCCGACTCGGCGCGCACGCATTCGCTCGTCATGTGCACGCGGTGCAACTGGGTGCGGTTCGTCGACGGCATCCAGTTCTTCACCCGCGACCGGCGGGAAGAGATCCGCCTGAGCTAACTTGGGACCCATGCCAACGAACGAAGACGTCATCGAGGCGCTGCGCGAGGTCGAGGACCCGGAGCTCGGGATGGACATCGTCGAGCTGGGCCTTTTCTACGGCGCCGAGGTCGAAGGCCCGAACGTCAAGGTGCAGTACACCCTGACCTCGATGGGCTGTCCGGCCGGCCAGATGATCCAGGAGGACATCGAGCGCGTGGTCCGGCAGATCCCGGGCGTCGAGGACGTCGAGAGCGAGCTGACGTTCGACCCGCCGTGGACACCTGAGCGGATGTCCGACGACGCGAAGTTCATTCTCGGCTTCGGCTAGGGATTCAACCGGGCCGTTTTACCGTGGTTCGAGCGGGAGTTTGACCTCGCGTTGATCGACCACCGCCAGGATGTCGGCGCGCCTCTCGTCGCGCTCTCCTTCGACGACGGCCCGTCGCTCTGGACGGAGCAGATCCTCGACATGTTGGCCGCGACGGGCTCACGGGCGACGTTCTTCGTCTGTGGGCAGACGATCGAGGGCCGCGAGGACACCCTCCGGCGGTGCGTCGCCGAAGGCCATGAGGTGGCGAACCACACGCACACCCATCCGGTGCTCCGCGACCTTGATCGAGCCGCGATCTTGGCGGAGCTGGATGCGGCGAGCAGAGCGATCGAGTCGTTCGGGCCGTGAGCCTCTTGCTGCCTTGGCTCGCGCAGCGAGGTCTCGCGGCGGTGACGGTCTCCGAGCTTCTGGCCGCCTAGCCTCCTACGGGATCGTCAGCACGATCTTCCCGAGCTGCTCGCCCGCCTCGAGCCGCTCGTGCGCGGCCCGCGCCTCGGCGAGCGGGAACACACTGTCGATGACCGGCCGGACGCGCCCGGCGGCGATCAGGTCGAGACGCGCTGGAAGTCGTCGGGCGTTCCCATCGTCGAGCCGAGGATCGAGAGCTGCTTCCACCAGACGCGGTGCAGCGCCGCCGGCGGGTTCGGCCCGGTCGTCGCGCCGCACACGACGATGCGGCCCTCGGGCCGAGCCGCGTCGAGCGTGCGCTTCCACGTCGCCTCGCCGACGTCGTCGACGACGACGTGCGCGCCGCCGCCGGTCGCCTCCTTGACCGCGGCGACGACGTCGTCGGACGCGTGGTTCACGACGGCGTCGGCGCCGAGCTCGCGCGCGCGGCTCGAGCTTCGCGTCGCTCGACGACGTGACGATCACGTTCGCGCCGAGCGCCTTCGCGATCGCGAGCGCCGCCGTGGCGACGCCGCCGCCGATGCCCCAGATGAGCACCCACTCGCCCTCCTGCACGCGCGCACGCGTGACGAGCATCCGGTACGCCGTCTCGAAGACGAGCGGGAATGCCGCCGCCTCCTCGAACGACAGGTCGCCGGGGATCGGGTGAACGTAGTCGCGCGGCACGGCGATCAGCTCGGCGTGTGTCCCGTCGCGCGTCTCGCCGATGATGTGCATCCGGCCGCCCTCGAGGATCCCCGGGTTGATGACGACGCGCTCGTCCGTGCCGGCGATCACGCCGGCGCCGTCGGCGCCGAGGATGCGCGGCTTCGGCACCGAGGGCAGCCCCTTGCGGATCCAGACGTCGAGATGGTTCATCGACGCCGCGCGCAGCTCGACGAGCACCTGCCCGTCGCCGGCACCGGATCGTCGACGTCCTCGTAGCGGAGGACCTCGGGCCCGCCGTCGTCGTGGATGCGGATCGCGTTCACGCGGGCATGATCCTCGCATGCGCACGGACGACGTTCGCCGGTTGGGTGAGGAGCTGGGCTGGACGCACTTCGGGTCGCGCGCGCGGAGGCCTACGAGGGGACCGAGCGCCACATCCGCGAGCGCCGGGAGCGAGGGCTGTTCGCGGACCTGCGCTTCACGATCGCGCGGCCCGAGGAGTCGTGCCATCCCGAGACGCTGCTCGCCCGGCGCGCGCAGCGTCGTCTCGGCCGCGCTGTGCTACTGGCGGCCCGAGGCGCCGCTCGCACCGGGCGAGGGACGGCTCCCGCGGTACACGTGGGACGACGCGTACGCCGAGCTGCGCACCAAGCTCGACACGATCGGCGGGCGGCTCGGCGGCGACTACCGTGTGCTCGTCGACGCGAACCAGCACGTCGACCGCGAGGCGGCCGCGCGCAGCGGCGTCGGGTTCTACGGCAAGAACACGATGCTGATCACACGCCGGCACGGCTCGTGGGTCGTGCTCGGCACGCTCGTCACCGACCGCGAGCTCGAGCCGACGCCGCCGCTCGACGCCGACTGCGGCGCGTGCACGCTCTGCATCGACGCGTGCCCGACCACGCGCTCGACGAGCCGGGGACGCTCGACGCGACCCGCTGCCTCTCGTACTGGACGCAGGCCCCGGCCGCGATCCCGGAGGCGTACCGCGCCGAGCTCGGCGCGCAGGTGTACGGCTGCGACATCTGCCAGGACGTGTGCCCGTGGAATCGCGGCGTCGAGAAGCGCCGCGCCGGGCCGTCCGAGCGGCGCGGCACGTCGACCTCGTAGCCTGGCTCGAGGCAGACGGGCGTGCGCTCGTCGAGTCGTACGACCGGCTGTACGTGCCGCGGAACGATCCGCGGTGGCTGCGGCGGAACGCGCTGTCGCGCTCGGGAACGTCGGGACGGACGAGCACGCGCCGACGCTGGACCGCCTGGCAGCGGGCGACGACGAGCTGGTTGCGGAGCACGCGCGCTGGGCGCTCGCTCGAATCGCGGAGCGCTAAGGGCGAACGAGCTCGAGCGCCGTAGGCCCCACCGCCAGGTGCGGTCGTCTACGTCTTGGCCTTGGCCGGGCGAAGCTCCTGCGCGAGCTCCCGCGCCCGGTGCGCGACCAGCGTGCGCAGCTCCTGCGGCTCGAGGATGATCGCCTCGCCGCGGTACGAGACCACCTCGCCGACCAGCCAGTCCGCGCTCCCGACCGCTTGTCTGCGACCGCGGCGCCGTCCACGAGCGGTCGCGCACCCTTCTCGATCTCCCAGCGTGCGACGTTCGGGCGAGTACCAGATGCGGGCGGTCGTCGCCGAGTGCAGCTCGGCGGGATCGAACCCGTCGCGCGGCGTGAACGTCTTCCGGCGAGAGCGTCGCCTTGCGCATCCGGTCGAGGCGGTACGAGCGCGCCGGTCACGCTCCGTGTCCCACGTGTGCACGTACCAGTGCGGGAGACGCCGCTCGATCGAGTACGGCTCGACGCGCGCGTCATCACTCTTGTTCGTCCGGCTTCAGGTACTCGATCTCGACGAGGCGGTGCGTCGTCGATCGCCCGCGTCAGCTTGGCGACGAGATCTTCCTCTTCGCCGACGTGCGGCGTCGGGCGTCTGGGTGAGCTCGAAGACGCCGAACGTCTCCTCGAGCTTCGCGCGGACGCGGTCGAGCGGCGAGTGCGCGCCGGCGGCGATCATCGGGCCGACGAACTCGAGCGCGAGGCGGATCGCGCGCGCCTCGAGCGGGGTCAGCCGCGGCGGGCGGCGGAACGTGTCGCCGAAGAGCTCCTTGTCGACGTGCACCTCGTCGCCGTGCAGCTCGGCGTAGACCGCGTAGCAGCCGCCGCCGAAGTTGACGAGGTTGAGCAGCGAGAGGTGCTCCTCGAGCTGCTCGGGCGCGATCGAGAAGCGTTCGACGAGGTCGCGCGCCGGGATCGTCGCCTCCGGCCGTCGCCGCAGGCGGCGAGCAGGTACGCGAGCAGCGACTGGAGGACGCCGAAGCGCTCCGGTGCCACCGGGCCGGCAGGCCGCTCGGCGGTCGCGTCGACCTCGCCTTGCGACGACCTCGGCCGCCGGCGTGCGGCGGCGCGCCCTCGTGCGCAGCGCGTGCGCCGCGCGCGCCCTCGACGACGAGGCGGCGCAGCTCCGACGGCTCGAGCGGGATCGCACGGCCGTCCTGGCGGAGGATCCAGCGCGCGAGCAGGGGAGACGACGCGTACTCGGTGACGAACACGTCGCCTTCGACGCGGTTGCGCTCGCCTCCGTACGCGCGGTCGACCCACCAGGCGGTGTCGGGCGCGACCTCGACGCTCGCCTCGCCGACGATTTCGCCGAACTGCCACTCGGCGCGGCCGCGGTACTTCTCGACGTCGAACTCGGGCGGCAGACGGAAGTCGCGCTCGCGGCGCGTCGCGAAGCGGATGTCGGAGCGGATCCGCGAGACGCGGAACGTCCGGATGTCGTCGCGCTCGAGATCGTGCCCGATCACGTACCACGAGCCGTTCTCGGGGAGGAGCGCGTAGGGATTCAGCGTCCGCTCCTCTTCCTCGTCACGGTAGATCGACCAGTAGCGGAACTTGACCGTGCGCTGCTTCGAGATCGCGCCCTCGAGCTTGCCGAGGCGGCCCTGCAGCTCCGGCGAGTAGTCGGGGTCGCGCACCTCGACGCGCACCGCGGTTGCGGTCGGCGCCGCGGCGAGCGCACCCGCCGAGCGGCCGAGCGCCAGGTTCTGCAGCGCAAGCCGCAGCGGCTCCGCGTACGCGAAGCGCCCCTCGAGCAGGTAGAAGCACGTCTGCAGCGCCGCGAGCTCCTCGTCGTCGAGCTCGAGCTCCGGCAGGAAGTAGCGCTCGGAGCGGAGCGTGTAGAGCTCCTCGCCGGTGAACTCGTCGCGCTGCGAGTCGAGCGGGACGCCGAGCGCGACGAGCTCGGCGCGGTCGGAGTAGAAGCGGCGCGCGAACGCCTCGTCGCTCATCTCCTGGTAGCCCTCGACGTTCGACTTGATGTCACGCGCCGTCAGCGGCCGCCGTTCCGCCATCAGGAACGCGACCAGCGAGAGCTGACGGATCAGCTTGTCCGTGTCGTGACTCAAGGAGAGCCGAGCTTACAGACATACAATTGGTTCCGGCTTCGCCGGGAACCGAGTTAGGCCGCGGCTTTGCTGCGCTCGAGATGCTGGTGCGACGGGCAGTAGTCGCGGTTCGGAAGCGGCGTGCGCTGGCACGCTTTCCCTTTCCGCGTCGTCGCGCGGCAGCGCGCGACGCCGCCGTCGAACGCGCCCGCCTCGATCTGCTCCTCGACGAACCCGACCGCCGCATCGACTCCCTGGCTCACCGCCCACGCGACCTGCGCCTGCACGGTGATCGGGAAGTAGCGGCGGATGTCCTGGAAGAGCGCCTTGTCGGGCTTCGCGAAGTAGTGCGGATCCTGCGCCAGGCGCTCCATCGTGCCCTCGCAGGCAGCGAGCACCTCGCGGCGGTACTCGAGGTGCGTATGAGGGTCGACGTACGGGTCGATCAGATCCTTCACCGAACGGTAGATCGCTCGCGAGTATTGATACATGCAGTGCTGAATGTGCAGGATCCGTTCGTCCATCAATGTGGTCGCCGTTCCCTCGACTGTAGCCCCTAGCCCTTTAAGAAGCGGTAAATCCGTTTCGTCCGCTCGTCCCGCGGGACGACTTTACACGGTCGGGGGTGCTGTTACAAATGTCTCCAGATCGGTAAACGCTCCGCCGTCTCTGGAGGCTCCGTACCCGCCTTTGGCGCGGCGCTAACCTGCCGGCTCAGCGGGCGATCTCGCGTGAATAGGCACCCGGGAAGCCCGCCTGTCTGGCGGTTCCGACGGCCGCGTCGGCGTCCGGCCGCGAGGGGTAGATGCCGGTGAAGACGACGTAGTACCCAGGTTGGAGGCTTGCGTAGAGGCTCGAGTCGACCACGCCGACCTGCGTCAGCCCCGCCTTGGCCGCCTTCGTCGCCGTCTCGAGTGCCTGAGGATGCCCGAAGGTCTTCGGATACGAGACGAGGACGATCGTCCAGCCGGTCTCGTTCGCGGGCCACACGGTCCGGCCGCTCCCGGGCGCGAGCACGCCCGGCTCGGGCGCTGTGGGGAGGTGGGTGGTGTCGGCCTTCCTCGTCCGGGCCTTGCCCGCCGGGACCTGCGTCGCCGGCTCGCGCACGGATACCGACGCTCCGACCGCCTCGAATCCCGGTGCGAGCTCCGGCGGTGCTGGGACACAGCGATCGCGACCGCTGCGCCCGCGGCCGCCACGGCGAGCGTCGCGAGAGCCAGCCACATCCAGTCGCCCGGGTACCAGCCGATCCGCCCGATCCACCGCCGGCGCATCGCGGCGAGCCGGCCGGTCACGACCGGCAGCGCGTCGCCGCACTCGCAGGCAGTAGCGCTGATCGACGGCGCGCGCGAGCGCCGCAGCGCGGGCAGGCTCCATCGGCTGCCGCGATCGCGAACCTGCGCTCACGAGACGCCGAGGTCATCACGGCTTCGGTGCCGGCTCGATCACCGTCTGCTCGCCGGCCGAGCCTCCGAGCGATCGGCCGCAGTTCGGGCAGAAGCTCGACCGGCGGAGGATCGGTGTGCCGCATTCGCAGCGCGGCGACCCGGTGCGAGCCGTGCAGAAGCTCGTCGATCTCGCCGAGCCGCGCGTCGATGCCGACGACGATCGCGGCGCGCTCCTGCAGCAGGTCGTCGCGAAAGCCGCCGCGGCGATACATCTCGACGAGCAGCCCGCCGAGGTCGCGCAGCGTGTCCTCGCGCGCCTTGAGCAGTGCCCGGCGCTCGCGCCGCAGCACACCGGCGTGTGCCCGGCGCGGGGCGACGCCGGTGGCTCCGTTGGCGCGGCGGCGGAACAGCGACACTCCGCTCGAGTGTAGTTGCCGTCTCGGGCGGCCTAGAGCTGAAGGACGACGAGCCGTTCCTCGGTCATCTCGCGCACCGCCCACGCGGGGCCCTCGCGCGTGTTCCCCGACGCCTTCACGCCGCCGTACGGCATCTGGTCGGCGCGGAACGTCGGCGCCTCGTTGACCGTCACGCCTCCGAACTCGAGCGCGCTGCGCCGCGGCGAGGCAGGTGCGGATGTCGGTGCTGAAGATGGCTGCCTGGAGGCCGTAGCGCGTGCTGTTCGCCCAGTCGATCGCCTCGTCGAGGCTCGGCGTCCGCGTCAGCGTCACGACGGGCCCGAACACCTCCTCGCACTGCACCTTGTCCGTCGCCGCCGGGTTCGCGATCACCGTCGGACGGATGAGACCGTCGCCGGTCGTCTCGCCGCCGGTCAGCACCTCACCCTTCGATTCCCGCACCCACTCGAGGATGCGTTCGCGGTCGTGGCCGCTGATCACCGGTCCGACATCGGTCGTCTCGTCGGCCGGATCGCCGACGACGAGCGCCTCGACCTTCGGCACGAACTCGGCGACGAACGAGTCCCAGGCCCCGTCGAGGACGAAGATCCGCTGGACGGAGATGCAGCTCTGGCCGGCGAACGAGAACGCGTTCGCAGCGAGCTTCGCGGCGGTCCCTGCGGGCGCGTCGGCGCAGACGATCGCCGGCGTGGCGTTTCCGAGCTCGAGCTTCACGCGCTTGCGGTGCGCGCGCTCCGCGATTCCCCAGCCGACGCCGCCGGAGCCGGTGAACGTGATCAGCTTCACGCGCTCGTCCTCGACGAGCACGTCGCCGATCTCGGAGGCCGAGCCCGCGACGACGTTCAACCAGCCGGGCGGCAGCCCGGCCTCCTCCTCGAGTGCGGCGAGGAAGAGCGCGGACAGCGGCGTTGCCGAGGCGGGCTTGAGCACCACGGGGCAGCCGGCGGCGAGCGCCGGCGCAACCTTGTGCGCGACGAGATTGAGCGGGAAGTTGAACGGCGAGATCGCGCCGACGATCCCGATCGGAAGCCGCAGCGTGACCGCCGAGCTTCCCGGCGCCCGCGGCCGACGCGTCCATCGGGTATGACCTCGCCCGCGAGCTTGCGGGCCTCGACCGCGGCGAAGGTGAACGTCGAGACGGCGCGCTGCGCCTCGACACGCGCCGCTTTCATCGGCTTCCCCGCTTCGGCCGAGATGATTCGCGCAGCCTCGTCGTGGCGCTCCTCGAGCAGCTGCGCCGTCCGGTCGAGGATCCGAGCCCGCTCGTGTGCGGGCAGCGGCTCGCGCAACGCCCGATCGGCCGCATCGAGCGCGCGGCGGGCTTCCGCGGCGCCGCCCGTCGCGATCCGGCCGACGACCTCGCCCGAGTACGGCGACGCCACATCGGTCCAGGCGCCGGTCTCGACCTGCTGTCCGTCGATCAGGAGGGCGTGATCGATGGTGCTCGCCGCCATCGACACAGACTCTAGTGTTGCGGGGTGCGGGTGGTACGGGTTGGCGCGCCGGCGGTCTGGGTGCTGGCGTCTGCAGCGATGGTCGCCGCGGTCGGCATGCCGACCTCCCACGCATTCGTGTTCACTGGCTCGCGCTGGGGATGGCGTCGTTCGCCGTCACCGACCTGCGGCGGAAGTTCGCGCGCTTCGTCCTCGACTGGTCGCCGTTCATGGCGGTGCTCCTCGTCTACGACCGGCTGCGTGGCTACGCCGACGGGCTACTCGTGCACGCAGCGCGAGGTGCCGCAGATCAAGGTCGAGGCCGCGCTTTTCCGGAAGCCGATCCCGACGGTCTGGCTGCAGTCGCACCTGTGGCACGGCGCGAACGACCTGCGCTGGTGGGACTACGCGACGTGGTTCGTCTACCTGACGCACTTCGTCGTGACGCTCTTCGTCGCGGCCGTTCTCTGGACGTGGGCGCACCATCACTTCGCCCGCTTCGCGACCATGGTGTGCGTCCTCGCGCTGACGGGCTTTGCGACCTACGTTCTCTATCCGGCTGTCCCGCCGTGGATGGCCGCGCAGCACGGCTCGATCGGCGCGGCCCAGCGAACGGTGAAGATCGTTTGGCCCCACGTCCCCGTCGCGCGCGTACGGCAACGTCTTCGAAGGCGGCGAGCACTACGCGAACAACGTCGCGGCGATGCCGTCACTGCATGCGGCCTACGCACTCCTCGTGGTGCTCTTCCTCTGGCGTCTCTCGCCGTGGTGGGTGCGGCCGCTCCTGGCGCTGTATCGCTCCGGCGATGGCGTTCAGCCTCGTCTACAGCGGCGAGCACTACGTCGTCGACTGCATCGCCGGCTGGGCGTATGCGGCGTTCGCGTACTTGTCCGTCGAGTACGTCTTCGCAAGGCGCGACGCGCGGCGTGCATACCTCGAACCGGCAATGGTCGATTGAACGAGGTCGCACAGGTCCACTTCTGCGACGTCACCGTCGACGGTGAACGGTGGCCGGTGATCGGCTGGACGATCGCGACCGCCGGCGGCACCGTCCTCGTCGACACAGGGATGGTCGACTCGACCCCGGAGCTCGACCAGGACTGGGGGCCGGTGCTCAACGACTGGGACGTCCCGGACCTCGTCGCGATCATCAACACGCACCTGCATTTCGACCACTGCGGCGGCAACCGACGCTACGCCGGTCTCCCGACATACGTGCAGCGCCTCGAGCTCGAGGCAGCCGTCGCGCCGGCGTATCTCGAGGAGTGGGTGCGCTTTCCCGGTGAGAGCTACGCGGAGCTCGAAGGCGACACCGAGCTCTTCGACGGAGTCTCCGTTCTGTTCACCCCTGGGCATTCGGCAGGACATCAGGCGGTGGTGGTCGCGAACGATGACGGGCTCGTCGTGCTCGGCGGCGACGTGACGTACTCCATGCGCGAACTGATCGACGGTGCGACCGATTCGATTCGCCGCATCCACGCGCTGCGTCCGTCGCAGGTGTACCTCGCGCATCATGAGCGGCCTTGGGTGCCCGACTACGATTGACGATGTGAACGCGTACATCGTCGACGCCGTTCGCTCGCCGATCGGCCGCAAGAACGGGGCGCTGGCAGGGATGCGCGGCGACGACCTCGCGGCCCAGGTACTGAACGCGCTCGCCCGGCGCAGCGACCTCGACCCGGCGGCGATCGAGGACGTCCAGATGGGGTGCGTCACCCAAATCGGGGAGCAGGGGTGGAACGTCGGCCGGATGGCGGTGCTCGCCGCGGGCTGGCCGGTAAGCGTCTCGGCGACGACGGTCGACCGACAGTGCGGCTCGTCGATGCAGACGAACTTCAACGCCGCCGCCGCGATCGCCTCGGGCCAGCTCGACCTCGTCGTATCGGCAGGCGTCGAGATGATGTCGCGCGTCCCGATGGGCTCGAACGGCGGGTCGGTCTCGGACGAGGTCACGTCCCGGCATGAGATCGTCATGCAGGGAACGTCCGCCGAGCTGCTCGCTCGGGAGTGGGGCCTTCCGCGCGACGCGCTCGACGCGTACGCGCTCGGGTCCCATCGGCGCGCGATCGCGGCTACCGACGAAGGCCGGTTCGAGAGCGAGCTCGTGCCGATCGAGCTTCCGGACGAGCCGTCCCGGGGTGGAGCCACGACGCGCACGGTGTTCGCAGTCGACGAGGCGGCGCGGCGTGACACATCGCTGGAGGCGCTCGCCGCGCTCGCGCCGGCGTTCCAGGTGGACGGCGTCGTGACGGCCGGCAACTCCTCACAGATCGTCGACGGGGCCGCAGCTGTGCTCATCGCGAGCGAGCAGGCGCTTGCCGCACACGGGCTCGAGCCGCGTGCGCGCTTCGTGTCCTTTGGCCTGGCCGGCGTCGACCCGACGCGCATGCTGCACGGCAACCCGGAGGCGATCCGGAAGGCGCTCGGCCGCGCCGGGCTGACGCTCGACGACATCGGCGTGTTCGAGGTCAACGAGGCGTTCGCCGTCGTCGTCCTGCAGACCGTCGCCGACCTCGGGCTCAAGGAGCGGATGGGCGACGTCAATCCGAACGGCGGCGGCATCTCGCTCGGTCATCCGCTCGGCGCGACCGGCGCGCGGATCACCGCCACGCTGCTTCCGGAGCTCGAACGGCGCGGCGCGCGCTACGGCGTCGCCTCCATGTGCGTTGGCTTCGGCATGGCGATCGCTGTCGTCTTGGAACGGTGTCAGACACCTAAAGGTGACTGACACCATTTCGGGGCCAGTGACGTCCGCCCAGCCGCCTAGCGTGGGGAGGAATGGCGATGTGCCACGAGTGCCGCAGGACGCTTCTCGCCGGTGAGCGCTACCGCGTCTGGCGTTGGGGGCGCCGCGACCGCACCGTTTGCGCCGTCTGCGAGCCCGAGGTGCGCGCCGCCGGAGCAGTGCGCGTCGTCGAGGGATTCGAGAGCGTCCGCGTCGGCGGGCTGACCCAGCACGTCAAGCGCGTCGCGTAGTCGGCTCGCGTAGCTCGACGCCGAGCCGCCGCGCCGCCCACGACAGCGAGCCTCCCTGCACGACCACCGACACGAGCACGACCACGAAAACGATGTCGTAGAGGCGATGCGCCTCGGGCACGTGGCGCCCGAGCGCAAACGCCGCCAGGAGGATCGGCACCGCGCCCTTGAGGCCCGCCCACATGACGAACACGACTTCGCCGCGGCGCAACCCCGTTGGCGCAAGGAGCGGCCCGACCGCGAGCGGCCGGGCGACGAACGCAACGAAGACGGCAAGCGCAATTCCTTCCGCCCAGTGGGTTCCGCTCAGGCTGCCGAGCTCGATCGTGAGCCCAAGTGCGACGAACACGACGATCTCCGAAAGCGTTGCAAGGCCGTCCAGGAACGTCTCGATCTCCACCTTGAACGGAGCCTCGAGGTCGCCGACGAGGAGTCCTGCAACGAAGACCGCCAAGAACCCGGAACCGTGCGCGACCGTGGCCGCTCCAAAGACGAGCCCCGCGAGCGCGAGCGTTCGGATCGTGTGAAGCCCCGACGACGGAAGCGCGAGCTTCCGGAGGATCTGCCGCTCGGCGAGGCCGCCGACGATCCCGAACGCGAGGCCGACCACCATCTGCAGGACAAACGTCTGAACGACGACCCAGAAGGTTGCGTCCGCTCTCGTTGCGAGCTCGATCATCCCGATCATGAGTGCGATCCCGACCGGATCGTTGGCGCCCGACTCGGCCTCGAGGAGTGGCCGCACGGCGCCGCCGATCGCGCGATCGCCAAGGACCGAGAACATCACGGCGGGATCGGTCGGTGCGATCGCCGCCCCGAGCAGGCCGCACGTGATCCAGCCCAGCCCGAGCGCCCAGTGAGCGAAGAGCGCGATCAGGCCCGCGGTGGCGAAGGTGCCGGCGACGCCGAGCGCTGCGACGGGAAGGGCAACCGTGCGGAACCGGCGCAGGCCGATCGACGAGCCGCCGTCGAACAGGATCACGATCAGCGAGATCGTCCCGATCCGCTCGACCGCCTGGGTCGAGAGGGTGAGCGACGGCGCGGCGTCCGAAACGACCGCAGCCGCAACGAGGAATAGAGCCGCTGACGGCACCGCGATCCGCGCACTCAGCTTGCTCGCAAGCAGGGCTGCGGACAGCGCCGCCGACACGATCAGGACGTCCAGCCCGAAACTTGTCAGGTCACGCACAAAAACTCCTTACCTTTCGCTGAATCGCGGCATAATTGAGAAGGAAACACTGTTTCTTGCCATGCGGCGGATCTTGGTCATTCTTGTGTGTGCGCTGGCAGCCGTTCCCGTGGCTGTCGCCAGTCCGAACGCGGTCGGCGATGGTGTGCTCGAGTTGAAGGCCGTGTACGGGAGCGTGGTGATCGGCAAGCCGCTGCAGCCGGCCCGTGGCCTTCTCTGGGGCCAGATGGACAAGGGGAAGCTCATCGTCGAGGACCCGATCGTCGGCGACGGGCGGATCCTCGTCTCCGGCTGGGAGACCAAGGTCTCGACTCCGGCGACCGACGACAGCTTGCCGGTACTCACGACGTACACCGGCACGAACATCCACTTCCGTGTCACGGGCGGCAAGTACCGGGTGATCTTCCGCGGGTCCGGCATCGATCTGACGGCGATCGGTGCGGGCGTCGCCTACATCAACGCGAGCGAGAATGCGCTCGACGCCGGGTACTTCTCGTTTGATGCCGGCGACTGGATCGCCGCACCTCTCTTCGCCGTCAAGGCGGTGACGTTCGGGGTCCAGGCCACGCCGCCACCGGCCCCGGGGCCGTAATGAACGCGCCGACTCCGAGCATCCTCGTCGTCGAGGACGAGAGCTCGATCGCCTCGTTCGTCTCGCTCTACCTGAAGAACGCCGGGTATGCAGTCCGGACGGCCGCGACCGGCGGTGATGCGCTTGAACCAGGTGGCACAGGAGATGCCGGGGCTGATCGTGCTCGACCTGATGCTGCCGGACATCGACGGCATCGAGGTGCTGCAAGCGCATCCGCCAGACGAGCGACGTGCCGATCCTGATGCTGACCGCGCGCGACGAGGACGTCGACAAGATCATCGGCCTCGAGGTCGGCGCCGACGACTACCTGACGAAGCCGTTCAACCCGCGCGAGCTCGTCGCCCGCGTGAAGTCGATCCTTCGCCGTACGACGCCCGAGCGCCGCGACCTCGAGAGCGAGACGATCGAGCACGGCGACCTCCACGTCGACGCGGGTCGCCGCGAGGTGAAGGTCGGCGAGGAGGAGATCCAGCTCGCGCCGAAGGAGTTCGACCTGCTCTGGGAGCTCCTCGACCATCGCGGGCTGGTGCTGACACGCGACCAGTTGCTCGAGCGTGTCTGGGGCTACACCTTCGCCGGAGACACGCGCACCGTCGACGTCCACGTCCGCCAGCTGCGCCGGAAGCTCGGCGACGCGTCGCCGATCGTCACCGTGTGGGGCGTCGGCTACAAGGTCTCGCCGGCGAAGGATGCGAAGAAGGAACCGGCGAACAAGTAGGTCGAGATGTTCGGCTCGCTGCGCGTTCGGCTGCCGCTCGTGCTTCCTCGCGGGGATCATCCTCGCCGGTCTCGTCACGACGCTGATCGCGATCCAGCTGTTCCGCGACTTCTCGCACGACCAGGCGCTCGCGAAGCTGAGCCGCGAGGCGAACGGGATCGCGCACCTCTACGCGAAATCCGTCAACGAGAGCTACGCACGCAAGAACCGGAAGAAGTCGAGCGACCGAGCCGCGCCGGCGAAGGTGACCGCGAAATCGCTCGAGCTCGCGACCGGCGACCAGATCTTCATCCTCGGCCCGCATCGGCTCTTCCCGGGCGACAGCCAGCCCTTCCCGGGCTGCAGCACTTTCCGGCGAGGACGCTTCGACTGGATCTCGGGGAAGTCGCTGACGTTCGAGTTCACGCTGCCGGGGACGCATCGCCGCTACTACGCGGTCGCGAACCCGATCGTGACCGGCAAGCCCGGCTCGTCGCCGCCGTTCGGCGCGATCGTCGTCGCAACGAAGAAGACGGACGTCAGCGCGCGCGTCTACGACCTGATCGAGCGGCTGACGCGCTCGCCGGCGTTCTCGGGCTGCTCGTCGCCGCTCTCCTCGCCGGGTACCTCTCGCGCCGGATCGTGCCGTCCGGTCTCTGCAGCTCTCGGACGCGGCCGACGCGGTCGCGCGCGGCGAGTACGACGTGCAGGTCCCGCAGCGGGCGCCGGGGGAGCTCGGGCATCTGAGCGAGCGGTTCGGGGAGATGGCGGCGCGCCTCGCCGAGGCGGAGGAGATGGAGCGGAACTTCCTGATGTCCGTCTCGCACGAGCTCCGCACGCCGCTGACCGCGATCCGGGGTCACGTCTCGGCGCTGCTCGAAGGCGTCGTCGACGACCCAAGCGAGCGTGCCGCGTCGCTCGAGACGGTCGAAGCGGAGGCGCAGCGGCTCGAGCGTCTCGTCGGCGACATCCTCGATCTCGCGAAGCTCGACACGCATCGCTTCACCGTCACGTCCGAGGAGGTCGACATGGTGCAGCTCGTCGACCAGGCGTACGAGCGCTTCCGCGAGGAGGCACGGCGTCGTTCGATCGACTATCGCCGGCAAGTGCAGGCGCGGCCGGTCATCAACTCGGACGGCGACCGTGTTCTGCAGATCGTCGGCAACCTGCTGTCGAACGCGTTCCACGCGACGCCGGACGGCGGGCGGATCTCGCTCGAGCTCGAGCAGCGAAACGGCACGGTGCACGTTGCAGTCGAGGACAACGGGCCCGGCATCCCGGCGGAGATGCGCGAGCGGCTGTTCCGGCCGTTCGTCTCTCAGACGGGCGGCGGGACCGGGCTCGGGCTCGCGATCGCCAAGGAGCTGTCGACGATGCTCGGCGGCCGGATCGAGCTCGAGTCCGAGGTCGGCCGAGGCTCGCGGTTCGAGCTCTTGCTGCCGGTGCGCTAGGAGGGCCTCTAAGCCACGTTGCCGCGGAGGGGCACGACGTTCTGCGGCTGTTCGAGCGCGGCCTCGATCCGGTCGAGCCGCGCGTTCATCGAGCGCCACCCTTCGGTGATCAGCTCGACGAGCAGCGCCAGGTCGTCGATGCGCGCGTGGCGCTCGCCGGCGAGGTCGGCTCGATCCCCTCGAGCCGGCGGATCACGTTGTTCGACAGGCCTTTGACCTCCGCCAGCCGGCGCGAGATCGGGGCGGCCTCTTCGCGGAGGCCGTCGCGGAGCGCTTCGCGGACATCGTCCATGGAAACCGACGCTAACGTCCGGGTCGGATGGATGCCCGTGAGCTCGACTACGACCTGCCGCCGGAGCTGATCGCTCAGCATCCCGCCGTGCGGCGCGACGAGTCGCGGCTGCTCGTCTACTCGCGCGCAAGCGGCGAGGTGTCGCACCACGTGTTCCGCGAGCTGCCGGAGCTTGCCGGCGGCCTGACCGTCGTGAACGACACGCGGGTCGTGGCGGCGCGGATCCCGATCGAGCGGCCGCGCGGTGAGGTGCTGCTCCTCGAGCCGGTCGGCGAAGGGGAGTGGGAGGGGCTCGCGCGACCGACCCGGCGTCTGCGCCCCGGCCGGCGCTACGGCCCGGTGGAGCTGCTCGAGCATCTCGGCGAGGGGCGCTGGCGGGTGCGGCTCGACGGCGAGCCTGCGGGCGCGCCGCCGCTGCCGCCGTACATCACCGAGCCGCTCGGCGACCCGGCGCGGTACCAGACGGTCTACGCGCGGGAGACGCGGCTCCGCGGCCGCGCCGACGGCGGGGCTCCACTTCACGCCCGAGGTGCTCGCTCGGCTCGATGTCGAGCGGGTGACGCTCCACGTCGGGCTCGACACGTTCCGGCCGCTGCAGGCGGAGAACCGTGGAGGAGCACCGGATCCACGGCGAGCGGTACGAGGTGAACGCGGCAGCGTGGGAGCGAATCCACGCGGCACCCGAGGTGCTGGCTGTCGGGACGACGACGGTCCGCGTCCTCGAGACGCTCGCGCGCGGCGAGCCGCTCGCCGGGCGCACGGAGCTCTTCATCACGCCGGGCTTCGAGTTCCGCCGCGTCGACTGCCTCCTGACGAACTTCCACCTCCCGCGCTCGACGCTGCTCGCGCTCGTGATGGCGTTCGCCGGCGTGGAGGAGACTCGCCGCCTCTACGAGCTCGCGATCGAGGAGCGCTATCGCTTCTATTCCTTCGGCGATGCGATGCTCGATCCTCTGAGTCTGTGGACGATCTGGTGCATCCGTTTGACACCCTCGTTTGGCGAGAGGGTCAAACTAGGCGGCAACGTCTGGCTCCCCACGGGAAAGGCCGCAAGGAGCTGGGATGTCAGTGTCTGATTCTTCCGAGTTTCGCAACCGTCGTTTGGCGACGGTTCGGAGCCCGATCGGCCCCGTCTTCGAGGTGCACGCGACCGACGGCGCGGCGCGCGCCGGTGTGCTCTGACGACCGCGCACGGCGAGGTCCGGACGCCGGTCTTCATGCCGGTCGGGACGAAGGGGACGGTCAAGACGCTGCACCCGGACGAGGTGCGCGACCTCGGCGCGCAGATCCTGCTCGGCAACACCTACCACCTGCATTTCCGGCCCGGGCGACGAGCTCGATCCGCGACCTCGGCGGGCTGCACCGCTTCATGGCGTGGGACGGGCCGATCCTCACCGACTCCGGCGGGTTCCAGGTCTTCTCGCTGCGCGACACGATCGCGCGCGTCGACGACGAAGGGGTCACGTTCCGCAACGTCTACGACGGCGCCGCCGCTCGCTTCACCCCCGAGCTCGCGCAGCGATCCAGCGGAACCTCGGCAGCGACATCGCGATGTGCCTCGACCAGGTGCCGCCCGCGGACGTCCCGCGACGGCAGCTCGAGGACGCGGTGCGCCGCACGACCGAGTGGGCCGACCGCCAGCGTCGCGCTGCCGCGCGCCGAGGGCCAGCTGCGCTTCGCGATCACCCAGGGCGGCGTCGACCCGCGAGCTCCGCCGCCGCTCGATCGAGGAGATCGCCGAGCTCGACTTCGACGGCAACGCGATCGGCGGTCTCGCGATCGGCGAGGACCGCGAGGTGATGTTCGAGACGACCGACTGGGTCGCGGCGCTCCTTCCCGCCGACAAGCCGCGCTACTTCATGGGGATCGGCGACCCGGAGGGCATCCTCGAGGTGATCGAGGCAGGGATCGACATGTTCGACTGCGTGCTCCCGACCCGCACCGCCCGCACCGGCAGCGCGCTCACCGCGCGCCGGCCGGCTCAACCTCCGCAACGCGCGCTTCGCGCGCGACGAGGCCCCGCTCGAGGAGGGGTGCGACTGCCCCGCCTGCGCGCGCTTCTCCCGGGCCTACATCCGCCACCTCGTGAACCAGAACGAGCTGCTCGGCCTGCGCCTGCTCTCGCTCCACAATCTACGCTTCCTCGTGCGGCTCACCCGACGGCGCCCGCGAGGCGATCGAGCGCGGTACGTTCGCCTCGTACAAGCGCGACCGACTGCGAGAGCTGAACGGACTCCTGATCATCATCATCCTGTTCGGTGGCGGCATGGCTGCTCTTGCTCGTTCCGGCACGCCGTCGCCGCAGCCCAGCACGAGGCGATGCAGGACGCCGTCGAAGTCGGTGACGAGATCATCACCGCCGGCGGCATCCACGGGACGGTGACGGAGCTCGACGACCAGACCGCGCAGGGTGGAGATCGCGCCCGACGTCGTCGTCACCTCGACCGCCGCGCGATCGCCGCCGTCGCGACCGAGATCGAGGTCGAGCCCGAGGAGGACGGCGAGGACCAGCCCGCCCCTGGAACCGACGCGGAACCCCGCTAACCTACTGCGAGCGTGGCGTCCCGCCGCTCGAATCTGATCCTGGTCGGCCTGATCGTCCTCGCCCTCGTCGGCGTGGCGCTGCTGGCCGTTCCGGGCTCGCCGTTCCACCGCGGCGTGAAGAAAGGCCTCGACCTCCAGGGTGGCCTCGAGGTCGTCCTGAAGGCGCAGCCGCCGAAGGGCCACAAGCTGGAGAAGTCCGACCTCGACCGCTCGGTCTCGATCATGCGCAGCCGCGTCGACAAGCTCGGCGTCGCCTCACCCGAGATCCGCAAGCAGAGCCCCGACCAGATCGTCATCCAGCTCCCGGCCGTCCACGACCCGGAGCAGGCGGCGCAGATCATCGGCAAGACCGCCGAGCTCGAGCTCTACGACTTGACGCCGGCGCTCGTCTCGCCCTCGGTGACGGCGCGCCTCGACCCGGCCGTGCCCGCCACCAACCTCTACACCTGCTGACGCGCCGTGCAGGCGAAGGCGTCGAGCGGCACGCCGAGCGGCTACGTGCTCTTCAAGCCCGTCACACGTGACGACCGGGACAGGCAAGAACAAGAAGACGAAGACCGTCTTCGTGGTCGCGTCCCGCGGCGCGGGGACCAACGGCACGTTCGCGACGCTCCACCACGACCTGTCGACCGGCAACGCCGGGCTCCTCGACTCGCACGGCGGCAAGGTCCCGGCCGGCTGGAAGGTGCTGAAGGTGCCGCCGCAGGACGGTGATCGTCACCTGCACGCGAAGACGTCCTCGGTCTGCCCGGGCGATCCGGCCGGTGTCCCGCCCGGCACGAAAGTCGACTACTACCTCTTCAAGCACGGCGCGTACCCGGCGACCAGTACGCGACCGACGGCAAGTACCCGAACATGACGGGCAAGGATCTGAAGCTGTCGGGCGTGCGCCAGGACTTCGACCCGAACGGCCAGCCGATCGTGCTCGCTCGCGTTCACCGGGCACGGCAACAAGGTCTTCAAGCAGGTGACCCAGAACGAGGCGATCCGCGGCCAGATCAGCGGCGCGTCCAACAACAACTGTGGTAACACCTGCGCGTTCGCGATCGTGCTCGACAACGAGATCCGGTCGTTCCCGACGATCGACTACCGGCCAGAACCCGCGCGGAATCGACCCGCGCGGGACCGGCGCGGAGATCAACGACATCGGCAGCCTGTCCGAGGCGAAGCAGCTCGCGCTCGTGCTCCAGACGGGCGCGTTGCCGGTCCAGTTCATGACGCTCGAGCGCACCGAAGTCTCGGCGACCCTCGGCAAGGACTCGCTGAAAGAGGCGCAGCGGGCGGCGATCGGCGGCCTGATCGCCGTCGCGCTCTTCCTGCTCCTCCTCTACCGCTTCCTCGGCCTCGTCGCCGTGATCGGCCTCGGCATCTACGCGGCGTTCATGTACGCGCGATCCTGCTGTTCGGCGTCACGCTGACGCTGCCCGGGCTTCGCCGGCCTGATCCTGACGATCGGCGTCGCCGCCGACGCGAACGTCGTCATCTTCGAACGAATCAAGGAAGAGGCGCGCGCCGGCAGATCGGTGCGCGCCGCGATCGCCGCCGGGTACGCGAAAGGCTTCCGCACGATCGTCGACGCGAACGTCGTCACCGCGATCACCGCGTTGATCCTGTTCGCGGTCGCAACGGCAAGCGTCAAGGGCTTCGCGCTGATGCTGCTGATCGGCACGGCCGTCTCACTGATCACCGCGGTTGCGGCGACCCGGGCCATGCTCGGGTCTGCTCGCCGGCTTCCGGTGGTTCGAGAACCCGAGCTTCATGGGCGCGCACCACAGCCAGCGCGGCGCGTTCCTCCAGATCGACTTCATGAAGCGCATCGCGCTGTGGTTCGCGATCTCCGGCATCGATCCTGGCGATCGGCGCTGTGTCGCTCGGAGTGCGCGGGCTTGAACCTCGGCATCGACTTCAAGGGCGGCGTGCAGATCACGTTCAAGACGCCGAAGCCGACGTCGCTCGAGAACGTGCGTCAGCAGACGCGCGCGATCGGCCGCGCAGACGCGGTCGTCCAGGGACGCGGCACCTTCCGGAACGGTGACGAGTACAAGAGCTTCCAGATCCGGCTCAAGAAGCTGACCCAGCGGGATACGTCTCAGGCTCCAGAGCCTTCTCCAGCAAAACGTCAACGTGCAGGCGTCGCGGATCAAGAACGTCTCCTCGAGCTTCGGCCGCCAGATCGCGAAGTCGGCGATCTACGCGATCATCTTCTCGCTTCTCATCATCACGCTGTACATCACCATCCGGTTCAAGGGGCTCGCGTTCGCGGTGCCGGTGATCGTGGCGCTGCTGCACGACATCCTGATCACGGTCGGCGTCTACTCGTTGACCGGGCGCGAGGTGACGGAAGCCACGGTTGCCGCCGTCCTGACCGTGCTCGGGTACTCGATCTACGACACGATTATCATCTTCGACCGCATCCGCGAGAACATCCCGATCATGCGACGCGCGTCGTTTGCGACGATCGTGAACGTCTCGCTGTGGGAGACGATCCGCCGTTCGCTGGCGACGACGTTCATCACGCTGCTGCCGGTCGCCGCGCTGTTCTTCTTCGGCGGAGCGACGCTGCAGGACTTCGCCTTCGCGCTCCTCGTCGGTGTCACGTCCGGCGCGTACTCGTCGATCTTCATTGCGGCGCCGATCGTCACACTGTGGAAGCAACGTGAGCCGGACTACGTGAGGCGCCGCGGCGAGACGATGCCGGAAGGTGCCGACGCGCAGCGGCTGTTGGAGCAAGCGGAGGTCGCCGCCGCCGAGGAGCCCACGCCGGCGACCCCCGTGGACGTCATCGCGGCGGGTGTCGAAGGCAACGGAGACGACGACGCCGCGAAGCGCGAGCGCCGTCGCCAGCGCCGGAGGTCGCGCCCGCATGGGCGGGCCCGCTAACGACTTCGAGCGTGTGCTCCAGCTGCTGGGGCCGCGCCTCGACGAGCTCCGCTCGGTCGTCGACGACCTCGGCTCTCGCTGGCGTGGTGACGCGCTCCGCGTCGGGGAGGGGACGAAGCGGCGTGTCCAGGACCTCGCGCGGGAGCTCGGGCTCGTGACGCGCGACGAGTGGGACGAGCTGGAACTGCGGGTCGCCCAGCTGGAGCATCGGCTGCGGCTGCTCGAAGATCCGCCCGCCGTCCAGCCTCGCGACTGATCCGCCGCCGCCGCTGCTACCGTGCAGGTACGGAGTGCGGATAGGCCGTGCTCCCGTGAGGTCGCAGTCTCCTTTGCGGACGCTGAGATCTCGACGTCCAAGGAGTTGAGACAAGTGACAGATTTTCGTTCCCTCGGGGTGTCCGAGGCCGTAGCCGATGTGCTCGCGGGCCGCGGCATCGAGACACCGTTCCAGATCCAGGCGCTCGTGATCCCCGAGGCGCTTCGCGGCGGCGATGTCCTCGCCAAGAGCCCGACCGGTTCGGGCAAGACGCTCGCGTTCGCCATTCCGATCCTCGAGCGCATCGACGCGGCCGCGCGGCGGCCCGCCGCGCTCGTCCTCGTGCCGACGCGCGAGCTCTGTGTGCAGGTGACCGAGGTCTTCGAGCTGATCGCCGGCGACGAGCTCGAGGTCGCATCGGTGTACGGCGGTGTGCCGCTCAGCGCGCAGGCGCGCTTGGCGAAGAACGCGCACGTCATCGTGGCGACACCGGGCCGCCTGCAGGATCTCGTCGACCGGCGACTCGTGTCGCTCGACCATGTTCGCGTGCTCGTGCTCGACGAGGCCGACCGCATGCTCGACATGGGCTTCAAGCCGCAGGTCGACCGGCTCGTCCGTCTCATGTCGGAGGAGCGCCAGACGATGTTCTTCTCGGCAACGCTCGACGGTGAGGTCGGCGAGCTCGCGCGCCGCTACACACACTTCCCGGCCCGCTTCGAGGGTCAGCTGCCCGCGGAGCTACGAACCGGTGACGTCGATCACCGCTTCGTTTCCGTCACGGCGGACACGAAGGTCTCGACGCTCGTCGACCTGTTGAAGGACGAACGAGGTCTCGTGCTCGTGTTCGTGCGCACGAAGGCAGGCGCCGACCGTCTGGTCGAGAAGCTGCTCCGCCACGAGGTCGACGCCGTGGCCATTCACGGCGACAAGGGCCAGGCCCAGCGCGAGCGCGCACTGGCGCGCTTCGACGCCGGCAAGGTGAAGACGCTCGTCGCGACCGACGTCGCCGCGCGCGGGCTCGACGTCGACGACATCACTCACGTGATCAACTTCGATCCGCCCGAGGAGCCGGACCAGTACACGCACCGCGTCGGCCGGACCGGCCGCGCCGGGCGCGGCGGCGTCGGCATCACGCTCGTCCTGCCAGAGCAGCAGGAAGAGGTCTCGCGGGTCGCGCGTATGCAGGGCCAGGTCGAGGCGTACGAAGAGGCCGGCCTCAAGCTCGCGAAGCCGAAGCTCGTCTACACGTCGAGGCGCAGGGGCGCGCGGTCGAAGTGGTAGAGAAGCTGACTGCGAAGCAGGCGGCTGCGCTCCGCGGCGAGCTGGAGGAGCTCGAAGGCCCGCGCCGCACCGAGGTGGTCGCGGCGATCAAGAAGGCGCGGGAGTTCGGCGACCTCTCGGAGAACTTCGAGTACCACGCCGCAAAGAACGAGCAGGGCCTGCTCGAGGCGCGCATCCGCACGCTGCGAGCGCGGCTCGACGGCGCAGAGATTGTCGAGCACGCCTCCTCGGACGCTGTCGGAGTCGGCTCCGTCGTCGACATCGAAGGCGACGGCGGCCAGAAGCTGACAGTCGAGATCAGCGCCGTCGGCGGCACCGGCACGGTCTCTCCGACCTCGCCGCTCGGCTCGGCGCTGCTCGGCAAGAAGATCGGCGAAACGGTCGATGTCGAGGCTCCGAAAGGCGCCTGGCGCGCGACGATCGCGCACATCCACTAGAGAAGCGCCGGTTGGCCGCCGACACGTGCTGGCCAACCGCCGCTCCTTCGGTCACACTTTTCGTGTGGCGACGCGGCCCAAGCAGCGAAATCTCGGGCGCCTGAGCGAGATCGCCCAGGTGGCGGTGCGACACGGCTTCGGCTATGTCGTCGAAGGCCGCCGGCATCAGGATCCCACGCTTGAAGGCACCGCGCGCGGGCGGCACCTGCGCGACATGCTCGACGAGCTCGGCCCGACGTTCGTGAAGTTCGGCCAGCTGCTCTCGACGCGGCCCGACATCGTTCCGCCCGACATCATCAGCGAGCTGCGGAGCCTCCAAGACGATGTCCGGTCGTTCCCGTACGCCGATGTCGAGCGGATGGTTCGGGAGGATCTCGGCCAGCCGATCGAGCGGTTGTTCACCGAGTTCGAGGAAGTGCCGCTCGCGGCCGCATCGATTGGCCAGGTGCACCGCGCCACGCTCCCCAACGGCCGTCAGGTGGTCGTCAAGGTGCAGCGGCCGAACGCGCCGAAGCAGATCGAGGCCGACCTCTCGCTGCTCTACCAGGCCGCCCGTCTCGCCAAGGAGCGGATTCGAGCGCTCGACTTCATCGACACGAACGACATCGTCGACGAGTTTGCGCGCTCGATCCGGCAGGAGCTCGACTACCGTCTCGAGGGCCGCAACGCGGACGCCTTCCACAAGGACTTCGCCGGCCATCCGCACGTGGCGGTCCCCCGCGTCTACTGGACGTACACGCGGTCGCGCGTGCTCACGCTCGAGCGCCTCGAGGGCGTCCAGCTCGCGGACCTCGATTTCGAGCACTGGTCGCTCGACCAGCGCCGCCGGCTCGCGTACCTGATCACCGAGACCTGGATGACGATGATCTTCCGGCAACGGGTACTTCCACGGCGACCCGCACCCGGCGAACATCATGGTGCTCGCGCCTGACCGCATCGGGCTCGTCGACTTCGGGCTGACCGGCAAGCTCACCGATGACGACATGTCGAAGCTGACGCGGCTCTTCATCGACGCTTCCTCCGAGAACATCGAGATGCTGCCGAAGCGACTCGCCGACCTCGGCGTCCGGTACCCGAAGGAGCGCGAGGACCAGTTCGTCTCAGAGCTGCGCGAGATGTACTACCGCTACTACGGCGCGACGCTGCAGGAGATCGACCCGATCCAGGTCATCCGCGAGGCGTTCACGCTCATCTACACGATGAACCTTCGACTCCCGACTCGGTTCGTGATGCTCGACAAGGCGATCGCGACGCTCGGGTCGGTGGGCGTCGAGCTGTACCCGGACTTCAACGTGTTCGAGGTCGCGAAGCCGTACGCGCGCGACCTGATGCTCGAGCGGTTCACGCCACGGCGGATTGCGGCCCGGGCCCGCCGCGAAAGCTGGAAGCTGAGCCTGATCGCCGCTGACCTTCCGCACCAGATCCACGACACGCTCGAGCAGGTGCGCGACGGTCAGATCGAGGTCGGCTTCGTCCACAAGGGCCTCGACGACCTGCTCGCGAAGCTCGACACGCTGTTCAACCGGCTCGTGATCGCACTCGTCGTCACCGGCGGCCTCATCGGCTCGAGCCTGATCGGCATCTTCGCGAAGACCGGTCCGCACCTACTTGGGCTGCACATCGTCGCTGCGTTCGGGTTCTTCCTGTCTGCGGTGCTCGGGCTCTGGCTGCTCTGGGGCGTCGTCCGCTCCGGGCGACTCTGAGGATGCTTCGGCGCAGAATCGTCTGAATGGACGACTGGCCGCGGCCGTCGGCCGGGGCTAGGTTCGTCGCATGTCCGCCGCACTGCTCCTCGCCGCGAGCGAGCCCGAGCTGGAGCGCCACCTACCGGAGGATGGGTTCCGGCTGGTGCCACCGCACGGCCGGTTCGACCTGGTGCTCGCGGGTGACGTCGAAGATGTCGACCGGTTCGCGCAGCAAGCGCCGGTGATCGTGCTCGGCCCGGCGGAGGCGGACGTCGTCGACCGCGTCCACGCATTTCGCAAGGGCTGTGACGACTACGTGCCGCGGCCGTTCGACTACCTGGAGCTCGTCGAGCGCATTCGCGCCGTGCTGCGGCGAGCACGGCCGGCGGCGCCAGACGTGGTCGAGGCGGGCCCGGTGCGCATCGACACGCGCACCCGCGACGTGCGTGTCGATGGGCGGCGAGTCCATCTGTCCCAGAAGGAGTACGAGCTCCTGGTGCAGCTCGCGCGGGAGCCGGAGCGCGTGTTCACGAAGGAGGAGCTCCTGTACGAGGTGTGGGACTACCGCGCGCCGGCGCGGACGCGGACGCTCGACTCGCACGCCTCTCGCCTCCGCCGCAAGCTCGGCGAGGCAGGGACCCGCGACCCGCTCGTCGAGAACGTCTGGGGTGTGGGGTACCGGCTGCTCGGGGAGCTTCCGGAGATGTAGGTCGCGACCCGCCCTACGGCGAGGGATCCGGTCCAACGTAACGGGCGCTCGGGCGCAGGATCGCGTTGTTCCGCGTCTGTTCGACGACGTGGGCGCTCCAGCCGATGACGCGGCTGACCGCGAACGTCGGAGTGAAGAGAGCCCGTGGCAGGCCGATCGCGTCGAGCACGACCGACGCGTAGAACTCGACGTTGGCGTACAGCGGATGATCCGGCCTGCGCTCGCGGAGGAGGCGCTCGCCCGTCGCCTCGACGTGGGCGGCGAACTCGAGGCGCTCGCTGCCGAGCTCGGCCGCGACCTCCTTGAGCATGACGTTCCGCGGATCGGTTGTCCGGTAGACGGGATGGCCGAAGCCCATCAGCTTCTCGCCGCGCTCCGAAGAGCACCTGCGGCGCGGCGAGTCGCTCTGGTACTCCGGCTACGACGCGGGAGGAGACCCGCGCGCGGCATTCCTGCTCGAGGAGACGCTCCGGCTCGCCCCGGGAGGCCGCACGGGCACGATCTCGAAGCTGCTCCGGTTCGCCGAGACCCACGCGATGCCGCCGGCCGGCGCCGAGTTCGCCTTCGCGGCGTTCGCGCACGGGTTCGGGCTCGTCCGTGGAGGCGGTCAGGCGATCTTCGCCGTCGGGCGGACCGCGGGTTGGGTCGCGCACGCGATCGAGGAGCACGCTTCGCCGTCGCCGCTCCGGATGCGTGCCACCTACGTCGGGCCGGATCCCGCCGATCCCAGATGACGCGCGTAGGCTTGCTGCATGGAGCAGCGCGAGCAGGCCGCGGCGTTCCGGCAGATGCACCGCGGGCCGCCGATCCTCGTGCTCCCGAACGCGTGGGATGTCGCGAGCGCGAGGGCGCTGGCAGCGATCGCCGGTTGCCGGGCGCTCGCGACGTCGAGCGCGGCCGTAGCGCGGTCGCTCGGGTTCGAGGACGGCGAGCGTGCACCCGGGCCCGTGATGATCGAGGCGGCGGGACGGATTGCGCGAGCAGTTGAAGTGCCGGTGACGGGGGATCTCGAGCGCGGCTACGGCGATCCCGTCGGCACGGCGCGCGCCGCGTGGGCCGCGGGCCTCGTCGGGATCAACTTCGAAGATTCGACGCGCGGAGGTCTCGTCGACGTCGACGAGCAGGTCGCCGCCATTCGCGCGATCCGCGATGCCGTTCCCGACCTCGTGATCAACGCGCGCGTCGACACGTTTCTCGGCATCGGGCGCGGCGATGTCCCCGAGGCATCGGAGCGGGCAAACGCCTACCTGGCCGCAGGCGCGGACTGCGTCTACCCGATCCTCGCCCCGGTCGACTCGATCCCCGCGCTCGTCCACCGGATCAAGGGGCCGATCAACCTGATCGCCGAGCCTGGCACACCGGCGCCCGCCGAGCTCGAGGAGCTCGGCGTCGCGCGAATGACGTGGGGCTCGAACCTCGCGACCGCTGCGTACGCCGCGGCGGTGCGGATCGCCGCTTCGGCCGTCGCCTAGCTGCGCCTAGCCGCGGTCGTGGATCACGCGCGCCCCCCGCCCGCGCGTGACGTACGCGAACGCCCAGCGGGTGAGGACGAGCACCCGGTTCTGGAGGCCGACCAGGTACACGATGTGGATCCCGAGCCACAGGGCCCACGCGACGAACCCGGTGACGCGAATCCCCTTGATGAGACCGACGGCCCGCGCCCGCCCGATCGTCGCGAGCTCGCCCTTGTCGTTGTAGGCGAACGGCTTCCGTTCGTTCTTGCGGATCGACCTCGCGACATGACGCCCTTCCTGCATCGCCACCGGAGCGACACCGTGCAACTCGAGCTCGCGCACGGAGACCATGTCGCCGAACGCGAACACCTCGCGATGCCCGGCGACCGTCAGGTCGGGTTCGACGACGATGCGCCCGGCGCGGTCGACCTCCGCTCCGGCGGCGTCCGCAAGCAGGCGAGCGAGCGGCGACGCCGCGACGCCGGCTGCCCAGACCTTCGTCCGTGCGGCGATGCGCTCCCCGGAGGCCAGGGTGATCCCGTCGGCGCCGATCTCGGTGACCATGCTCTCGAGCAGCGGCGTCACGCCGAGTGACCGCAGCTGTCGCTCGGCGCTCGCGGACAGCTTGTCGCCGTACGCCGCGAGGACGCGATCGCCGGCCTCGACCAGCAGGACCCGCGCCCTGCGGGTGTCGACGTCGCGATATTCGCGCGGCAGCACGTCCCGCGCGAGCTCGGCGATCTGCCCTGCCATCTCGACACCGGTCGGGCCGGCGCCGACGACGACGAACGTCAGCCACGCCTCGCGTGCCGCGTCGTCTGCCTCGACCTCCGCCGCCTCGAACGCGAGCAGGATCCGGTCGCGCAGGTCGAGCGCGCCGTCGAGCGTCTTCAGCTCGGGCGCGTGCTCGGCCCAGTCGTCGTGGCCGAAGTACGAGTACCGCGATCCGCCGGCGACCGCGAGCACGTCGTACGGCAGCGTTTGCTCACCTCCGTTCGGCAGGTCGGCCACCGTCACCGTCCGCGCCGTCAGATCGAACGCGGTCGCCTCGCCGAGCAGCACGCGGGCGTTCCTCTGGCGGCGCAGCGCGTTTCGCAGCGGGATCGCGACCTCGACCGAGGAGAGGGAGCCCGTCGCCACCTGGTAGGCGAGCGGCTGGAAGAGGAAGAAGTTCTGCCGGTCGACGAGCGTTAGCTCGACGTCGGCACGGCGGAGCTTGCGGGCCGTAGCCAGCCCGCCGAAGCCCCCGCCGACGATTACGACGCGCACCGTCGCTGGCCGCATCACCTGAACATTGCACCCTCGAGCTCGAGCAGGCGTCGCTTGACGTCCAGACCGCCCGCGTAGCCGGTGAGAGAGCCGTTCGCGCCGACGATGCGGTGGCAGGGCAGGACGATCGGGATCGGGTTTCGGTTCATGACGGTGCCGACCGCGCGGGCTGCCTTCGGCCGCCCGACCCGCGTCGCGAGTGCGCCATAGGTGTCCGTGCGGCCGTAGGGGACCCGAGCCAGCTCGCGCAGGACGTCGGCGTAGAACGGCGCGACCCGCAGGTCGAGTGGCAGGTCGAACGTGCGCCGGCGTCCTTCGAAGTACTCGTCGAGCTCGCGCCGCACCTCGTCGAGCGGCGAGCGGAGCACGCGCACGCCGAAACCGCGCGCAAGCTGCTCCTCCCAGTCGTCGGCGCGATACGAGATCCGGCACAGTCCGCGGCCCGTCGCCGCGACGTGCAGGTCTCCGACCGGCGAGGCGACCACGTCGAAGCGCACGTCGACGAGCCCCTCGCTGACGGCCGCGGCCCGGAACCGTGTGTCGAGATCAGTGGTCACGTTCATGTGTCCTCCTCAGGCGTCGGACGCCGGACGACGCCGCGGCGCGTGCGGCCTCCTCGGACGATCCGAGGGCGTCGGCGATCTGGGCGTAGGGGAGGTCGTAGCCGTAGCGGAGCACGACGGCAGCGCGCTCGGTCGGCGGGAGCTCGCCGGTCAGATGCTCGAGCTCGCGAAACGCGTCGCGCCGCAGCTCGGTGACCGGCTCGGCGTCGGCGAGCGGGAGCGTTCGTCGCGTCACCCGCAGCTCGTCGAGAGCCACGTTCGTCGCGATCGTGAACACCCACGCGCGCAGGTGCAGCCCGTGCTCGAGACGCCCGTACGCGCGGAGCGCACGCAGAAACGTCTCCTGCCACGCGTCCTCGGCGCGTGCGCCGAGCAGCCGCCGGAGATACCCGAGCACCTCGTCGCGGTGTGCGAGGTAGAAGCGCTCGAACGGCGGGACCCGCGGCGTGGCCATCGTCCCCATGATCGTGAAACGTGGCAAGGTCCGGAATCGTGAGATGCGCGGTCGTCGGCCATGTCGAGTGGGTGGAGTTCGCCCGCGTCCCACGCATGCCGTCCGCGGGCGAGATCGTCCACGCAGAGCGCGTCTGGCAGGAGCCGGCCGGCGGCGGCGCCGTCGTCGCGCGCCAGCTGGCGCTGCTCGCCGGTCGCTGCGAGCTCTTCACCGCGCTCGGTGACGACGCACTCGGGCACGAGGCGGCCACGCGCCTCGCGGAGCTCGGAATCGACGTGCACGTGCGCTGGGGAGGGGCGACGCGGCGCGCGTGGACACACGTCGACGAGGAGGGCGAGCGCACGATCACGGTACTCGGCGACAAGCTCCTCCCGGCCGGCCCGCTGCCGCTCGACGGCTACGAGCTCGTCTTCTTCGTCGCGGGCGAACAGGAGGCGCTCCGCTCGTCGCGCAGCGCACAGTTCCTCGGCGCGACCGCGCGGGAGCTACCGATGCTGCAGGAGGGAGGCGCTTCGCTCGACCTTCTCGTTGCGAGCGCGAACGACCCCGCGGAGCGCTACGACGGATCGCTGCGCGTGCGGCACCTGGCCGTCACCGACGGCGCGAACGGCGGCACACTCGACGACATGCCGTTCGCTGCGGCGCCCACAGGTGCGATCGTCGATACCTACGGCGCGGGCGATTCGTTCGCCGCGGCGCTCGCATTCGCGCTCGCCCGGGGCGACGACGCGCGCAGCGCCGCGGAGCTGGCCGCACACGCCGGGGCGGCGGTGATCTGCGGTGCAGGGCCTTACGAGGCCCAGCTAGCGTCTGCGGAATGACCGCACGGGTGTCGTGGATCTCGTTCACGCCGGTGAAGGCGACGATGCTCCACCTCGTCGAGGAGGCTGAACTGCTCGAGTCCGGCATCCGAGGCGATCGTCGGTTCTATTTCGTCACCGAACGCGGACGGCTCTTCAGCAACAAGGATCACGGCCCGCTGCAGCTCGTTCGCGCGGACTATGACGTTGACGCCGACATCCTCTCGCTGCGCTTCGCGGACGGCGAGCTGGTCGAAGGCCGGGTCGAGCGCGGGGCGGAGCTCGAGACCACGTTCCACAGGACGCCGCGACCGGCCGACGTCGTCATCGGCCCATGGGCGGAAGCGGTGTCCGAGCTCGTCGGGCAACCGGTGCGGCTGGTCGAGCCCGCAGTGCAGGCGCCCGACCGAGGTCGCGGCGGCGCGGCGACGCTCGTCTGCGACCACCTCGCTGGGGCGGCTCGCGCAACAGCTCGACGTCGCGGCGATCGACCATCGTCGCTTCCGGATGAACTTCGGGGTCGAAGGCGTGGACGCGCACGAGGAGGACGGTTGGCGTGGCCGCCGCGTCCGGATCGGCGACGCGGTCGTGATCCCGCAGGGCCACGTCGGTCGCTGTGCGATCACGACCCAGAACCCCGACACCGGCTGCACCGATCTCGACACCCTGAAGGGCCTCGCGGGCTACCGCGGCGACGTCGGGTCGACGGAGCCCCTTCCGCTCGGGATCCATGCCGCCGTCGCCGAGCCGGGACGCGTCCGGATCGGCGACCCGGTCGAGCTCGCCTGATCCGGGTCAGCCGCGGTGGACGTCCGGTCGCGGCGTGCACTGGCGGGGTTTACATGTGGGAGAAAGTGGGGTAGAGTGGTCCGAAGTGGACCATGCTGCTAGGTGAGCACGAGCATGCGCTGGACGAGAAGAACCGCCTCACACTCCCGTCGAAGCTCCGAGCGGCCTTCGGAGAAGGGGTCGTCGTGACACGCGGTTTCGACGGCTGCCTCTTCGCCTGGCCGGTCGAGGCGTGGGAGACGATGGCCGAGCGGCTGGATGCGGTCGACCCGTTCGCGGTCGACGGCCGCAAGATCCGGCGGCACTTCTTCTCCGGCGCCGCTCACGGGGAGCTCGACAAGCAGGGACGGCTCGTGATTCCCGCCACGCTGCTGGAAACGGCAGGGATCACGCGCGAGGTGACGGTGGCCGGCGTGTCCGACCACCTCGAGATCTGGGATCGCGCCGCCTGGCGCCAACAGCTGCACGAGGTCGAAGGGAGCGCGGAAGATGTTGCCGAGCGTCTTGCCAACTGAGACCGATCACGTCCCTGTCCTCGCCGAGGAGGTGGTGGCGAACCTCGACCCACGCCCGGGCGAGACCGTCGTCGACGCGACCTTCGGCGCCGGCGGCCATGCCGCGCTGCTCGCGCAGCGGTTGCGCGGCGACGGGCGGCTGATCGCGATCGACGTCGACCCGACGGTGGCCCCGTTCTTCGAGCGCTTCCGTCGCGAGCATGGGGTCAAGGCGCGGCTCCATCACGGCGAGTTCTCGGCCGTACTGCAGCACCTGGCGGCGAACGGTGTGCAGGCGGACATCATCCTGCTCGACCTCGGTGTCTCGTCGATGCAGATCGACCGCCCCGAGCGCGGCTTCTCGTATGCCGTGGACGCGCCGCTCGACATGCGCATGGACCCGGGTGCCGCCACGTCGGCGGGTGACCTCGTCAACGACATGAGCGAGCGCGAGCTCGCGGACATCTTCAAGCGCTACGGCGAGGAGCGGTACGCGAGGCAGATCGCGCGCGCAATAGCGAGGCGTCGCCGCGAGCAGCGGTTCGAGCGCACCGGCGACCTCGTCGACGTGATCAAGGCGGCGATCCCGGCGCCGGCGAGGTTCGGCGAAGGTCATCCTGCGAAGCGCGTCTTCCAGGCGCTGCGGATCGAGGTCAACGACGAGCTCGGCTCGGTCGAGCGCGCGCTTCCGGCTGCGCTCGAGATGCTGCGTCCGGGTGGGCGCCTGGGCGTCATCTCGTTCCATTCGCTCGAGGACCGGATCGTCAAGCAGTTCCTGCGCCGCGAGGAGCACGGCTGCACGTGTCCGCCGGACTTCCCGGTGTGCGTCTGTGGGTCGGAACCGTCACTGCGCGCGACGCCGAGGCGCGCAATCCGCCCGACAGCGGCCGAGATCGCCCGTAACCCGCGCGCGCAGTCAGCGCGCCTCCGCGTGGGGATGAGGGTCTAGCGGTGGCCGCCGCCGTCACCCAGCCGCTCGCACGTCCGCGCCCCCGCGCACGTTCTCGCGCCAGGAGACGCGCCCGCGGCGGGATCCTCTGGATCGCGATCGGCGGGATTCTCCTCGCAGGCGTCGTATTCGTGAACGTGGCCGTTCTCCAGCTCAACCTGCGACTCGACTCGGCGAATGCGGATCGGTCGAAGCTGCTGGCGGACAACGCTGCACTCCAGACGCAGTACTCGCGGCTCATCTCGTCGCCGCGCATCACCGCCGCGGCGAAGAAGCAGTTCGGGCTCGTGTACAGGGATCCGTCGGAGTACGTGTACGTCGACCTCGCCAAGAAGTGATCTCCGACCGGCGCGCCAACCGCCGCATCCGGCTCATCCTCGCGACGTTCGTGATCGTGTTCGGCGTCGCGCTCGGACGCGCCGCGTGGCTGCAGGTCGTGCACGCTGCCACCTACGGCGAGCAGGCGCAGCGCATGCACGAGGAGACGTTGACGACGCCCGCCGGGCGCGGCTCGATTCTCGATCGGAGCGGCGTTCAGCTCGCGATCGGCGAGCAGGACACCACGATCTACGCCGACCCGCACGTCGTCACCGACCCGCGTGGGATCGCGCTTGCGGCGCAGCATCTTCTCGGCGCCGACGCGAACAAGCTCTATCCGCTGCTCCTCCGCAAGAGCTCGCGGTTCGTCTACGTCGCTCGATTTGCCGATCCGAAGGTCGCGAACACGTTCCTCGCCAAGCACTTCGCCGGCATCGCCTCGTATTCGGAGGAGCGCCGCGCCTATCCGCAGAACACCGTCGCCGCGCCGGTGATCGGGTTCGCAGGGACCGACAACAAAGGGCTCGGCGGCCTCGAGCTCGAATACGACCACAAGCTCGCCGGCAGGCCGGGGCGGCAGACGATCATCCGCGACGCGAGGGGCAGGCGATCGACACCCTGAGCGCCACACCCGAGCGCCAGGGCCAGGATCTCTTCACCACGATCGACAGCCGGATCCAGGCGAACGCGGAAGCGGTCCTCCGCAAGACGGTCACGGACTATCGCGCGAGTTCGGCGAGCGCGATCGTGCTCGACCCGCGCACCGGCGCGATCCTCGCGATCGCGCAGGCCCCGGTCTACGACGCGAACAACGCGAAGAACGTTCCCTATGCGACGCAGCGCAACAAGGCGATCACGGACACGTACGAGCCCGGGTCGACGTTCAAGCTCGTCACGATCGCCGGTGCGCTCTCGCAGGGGCTCGTGACGCCGTCCACGAAGTTCAGGCTGCCGTATTCGATTCACGTCGCCGACAGAACGATCTCGGACGCGGAGCTCCGCCCGACCAAATGGCTCACCACGTCGGAGATCCTGTCGCACTCGTCGAACGTCGGCGCGATCACGATCGCGGAGAAGCTGGGTAGTGCATCGCTCATGAACTGGATCGAGCGGTTCGGCTTCGGCAAGACGAGCGGGATCGACTTTCCCGGCGAGAGCCCCGGCTTCGTGCTGCCGCTCGAGAAGTGGTCCGGGTCGACGATCGGGAACGTGCCGATCGGGCAAGGGATCGCCGTGACTCCGATCCAGCTTGCATCGGCCTATGCCGCGATCGCGAACGGTGGGGTGTGGGTGCAACCGCATCTCGTCGAGCGGATCGGCGGCAGCGTCGCGCATGACTTCAAGCACCGTCGCGTCGTCACGCCCGCGATCGACAAGATCCTGAAGACGATGTTGACCGGGGTCGTCGACGAGCACGGCGCGACGGGCAACGCAGCCGCGATCCCCGGGTATTCCGTCGCCGGCAAGACCGGCACGGCCCAGGTGCCTGGCCCGCACGGCTACACGACCGGCAAGTACGTCGCGTCGTTCGTCGGCATGGTTCCCGTCAAGAACCCGCGGCTCGTCGTGCTCGTTGTCGTGAACGAGCCGACCCGGGGGATCTTCGGCGGCACCGTCGCCGCGCCGGCGTTCGCCGACATCGCGAAGTTCGACCTGCAACACCTCGGCGTCGCGCCTGATCACCGCGTCGCCACGCACTGACGTGCGGCTGACGATCCTCCACACGAACGACATCCACGGGCGCCAGGAGCGGATCGCGCAGATCGCGACCATCGTGGAACGCGAGAAGGCGCATGCCGATCATCCCGTTCTCTACCTCGACGCGGGAGACGTCGAGGAGACGACGAACCGGCTCTCCAACGTCACGAAAGGCACTGCGATGCACCGGCTGCTCTCGGTCGCCGGCTGCGACGCGGCGACGGTCGGCAACGCGTGCTGGCTGCGGTACGGGCCCGCGACGCTCACCGAGCACGCGCACACCTCTGCCTATCCGCAGCTGCTTGCGAACTTCACCGGCATCGAGGGCCCCGTGCCGTCGGTCCGGATCGGCGACGTCGGCGTCATCGGCGTCACCGACCCGTTCGATCGGATGCTTGACGATCTCGACTGGGGCTTCGGCCGCGTCGAGATCCTGGCAACGGTCAAGTCGCTGGCGCGCGACCTTCGTGCGCAAGGCGCGCGGCTCGTCGTCCTGCTTTCACACCTCGGGTACGAGCATGAGTTCCCGCCGTGGGACGACCGGCGGATCGCCCCAGAGCTCCAGGACGACATCGACGTGATCGTCGGCGCGCACTCACACCATCTGCTTCCCCACGGCGAGTGGATCGGCCGGATCCTCGTCGCGCAGGCCGGGTGCTACGGCGACCACATCGGACGGATCGAGGTCGATGGCCCACACGCCGTGGCGTCGGTGCACGCGGTCCCGGACGAGACCGAGCCGCATCCGGCCGTCATCGCGGAGGCAGCGAGGATCGAGGCGGAGGTCGGCGACCTGCTGAGCGAGCCGCTCGGCTCGATCGACGTGCCGCTCGACGCCCGCGCGATCGCCGAGATCCTGCGCGCCCGCGCCGGGGCGGACGTCGGCCTCTTCAGCGAGGGGCAGACGCTGGAGGTGCTGGCGCCGGGCCCGATCACACGAGGCGCCCTCTGGCACGCATCGGAGTCGGCGGCCAATCCAGGTGTGGCACGGATGAGCGGTGAGCAACTCCTCGACGTGCTCGAGCGTGGCAACGACCCGGAGGTTCAGCGCGACACACCGCGTCCGCTCCGCGGCCGGCCGCGCGGCCGGCTCGAGCTCGCCGGTCCCGAGCCGGAGGCGGGCCGCGAGTACGTCGTCGCCGGGACGGACTGGGAGCTGGCCCCGCACGGCGGCTACGTTCCCGAGGAGTGGCGGCTGGCGGTCGAGTACGAGTTTCCCCTCATCGTCCGCGAGGCGATCGAGGAGCACCTGCGTCGGGTCATCTAGGGTCCGTGGCGATGGATCTGAGCGTTCTCGGGGTCGAGGTCACAGACCTGGCCTACGACACGCGTGCCGTCACGCCGGGAGCGCTCTTCTTCTGCATCCCCGGCACCGCGGTCGACGGTCACGAGCTCGCCACGGCAGCGGTCGAGCGGGGCGCTGTCGGGCTCGTCGTCGAGCGACGGGTCGACCTCGACGTGCCGCAGCTTGTCGTGCCGAGCGTGCGCAGTGCGATGGGGCCGGCGGCGGCCGAGTTCTTCGGCCGGCCGTCGGACACGCTCGAGGTCGCGGCGGTGACCGGGACGAACGGCAAGACGACCACCGCGTTCTTGCTGCACGCGATCCTCGAGGCGGCGGGCCGGCGGCCGGCACTCCTGACCAACATCCGGCGTGTCGTCGGCGGAGAGGAGCGGCCGACCGGCCTGAACACGCCCGAGGCGATCGACCTCCAGCGCCTGCTGCGCGGAATGCTGGACGCGGGTGACCGTTCGTGTGCGATGGAGGCGACGTCGATCGGCAGCGCGCAGGGGCGTCTCGCCGGCACGCGCTTCAGGGTGCTCGTGTTCACGAACCTGACGCAGGACCATCTCGATTTCCACGGCTCGATGGACTCGTACTTCGCGGCGAAGCGCACGCTCTTCGACCAGGCAGATATCGCCGTCGTGAACGTCGGGGACGAGTGGGGACGGCGCTTGACAGCCGAGCTGCCCGGCGCGATCGGATTTTCCGGTGAGGACGATCTCGGTGTGGAGCTACGCCTGCGTGGCCGTTTCAATCGCGAGAACGCAGCGGGTGCCGTCGCCGCAGCGCGCGCACTCGGGATCGAACGGGACGCAATCCAGCGTGGGATCGAGTCCGTCGCGGGCGTTCCCGGCCGCTTCGAGTCGGTCGAGGCAGGACAGCCCTTCAGCGTCATCGTCGACTACGCGCACACGCCTGACTCGCTCGACAATGTGCTGCGCGCGGCGCGGGAGCTTGGCCCTGGACGGCTCACGGTCGTGTTCGGCGCAGGCGGCGATCGCGATCGCGAGAAGCGGCCGCTGATGGGCGAGGTCGCCGCCGCGCGTGCAGATCGCGCGATCGTCACGACCGACAACCCGCGCAGCGAGGACCCGCAGGCGATCGCCGACGAGGTCGCCGCGGGGCGCCTCGAGATCGTGGTCGATCGCCGCGCAGCGATCGAGCAAGCGCTCGCTGACGCGCACGACGGCGACGTCGTCGTGATCGCGGGCAAGGGTGCCGACACCCACATGGAGATCGGCGGCCGGTTGATTCCATTCGACGATCGCGCGGTCGCGCGCGAGGTGTTGGGGCAGTGATCCCGCTCGAGCTTCGACATCGTCGAGCCGCTCGGCCGCCTGATCACGCGGCCCTGGGCCGACGAGATCACCGGGCTGCAGATCGACTCCCGGCGGATCGCCGAGGGCGACCTGTTCGTCGCCGTCGACGGTGGGGTCGACTTCGTCGAGCACGCACTCGCGCGTGGCGCAGCGGCCGCCCTCGTTCCCGAAGACGCACTCGCCGCACTCGCCGCGGTGGCAGGCAAGGTGCGCGACCGCTCGAGCGCGCGCGTCGTCGCGATCACGGGCTCGACCGGCAAGACGTCGACGAAGGACATCCTCTACGCAATCTGTGCGCCTCAGCGCGAAGACGATCGCGAACGAGGGTAACTACAACAACGAGCTCGGGGTGCCGCTCACGCTCGCGCGTCTCGAACCAGACACCGAGATCTGCATCACCGAGCTGGGCATGCGGGGGCTCGGCCAGATCGCGTATCTCGCCTCGTTCACCAAGCCCGACCTCGGCGTGATCACGAACGTCGGCCCGGTACATCTGGAGCTCGTCGAGACGATCGAGAACGTCGCCAGGGCGAAGGCCGAGCTCCTCGCCGCGCTGCCGCCGGGCGGCGTGGCCGTCATTCCGGACGAGCCGCTGCTCACGCCGTACCTCGACCGCGCCGACATCACCGTCGACCGCGTCGACCTCGACGCGCCGTTGCCGTTCACGACGAGCTACTCGGCTCGCCACCAGCTCGCAAACACCCGCTTCGCTGCAGCGGCCGCCGGGTACCTCGGAGTCCCGCTGCCGCAAGGTGAGCTGCGCGTCGAGTTCTCGAAGCTCCGCGAGGAGGAGCGATCGCTTCCCGGCGGCGGGCTGCTGCTGAACGACTGCTACAACGCGAACCCCGTCTCGATGCGGGCCGCCCTCGAGCACCTGAGCGAGCGCGCTGACGGTCGCCGCCGTGTGGCGGTGCTGGGAGAGATGGCCGAGCTCGGCGCGCAGGCGCCGGCGTACCACGAGGAGATCGCGGCGCTCGTCCGTGAGCTCGGGATCGAGCAGGTGATCGCAGTCGGCGGCCTTGCGCGAGCCTACGGCGGCGAGTGGGTCGCCGACGCGCCCGCTGCGGCCGCACGGCTTCGCGACACGCTTCGCCCCGGCGACGTGGTCCTCGTCAAGGGCTCCCGCTCGGTGGGACTCGAGGTCGTCGCGGAGAATCTGCTCTCGTAATGGCCAGAGTTCTCGTAGCGGCGCTCGTCGCGATGATCATCTCGATCCTGAGCGGCCCCACGTTCATCGCGTTCCTGCGCCGGCACGAGTTCGGCCAGCACATCCGCGCGGAGGGGCCGGAACGCCACCTGGAGAAGCAGGGGACGCCGACCATGGGCGGCCTGCTGATCGTGCTCGCCGCCACGATCGCGTTCCTGCCTCTTTCGGACTACACGCTGCCCGCGCTGACCGTCTTCGGCACCGCGCTCGCGTGTGGCGCCATCGGGTTCCTCGACGACTACACGAAGCTTCGGCACAAGCGGTCGCTCGGACTGCGTGGCCGCTGGAAGATGCTGATGCTCCTTGGTATCACCGCCGCCGTCGGCGTCGCGGCACACCATCAGCATCTGTCGCACCACGTCTACGTGCCGGTGGCGAACTTCTCGATCCCGCTCGGCCCGGTCTGGTACGGGCTGCTTTTCCTGATCATCGCCGGGGGCGTCAACGGCGTGAACCTGACGGACGGCCTCGACGGGCTCGCGGCCGGGACTTCGATCATCGCCCTCGCGACGTTGACCGCGATGGCGGTGACGATCTTCATCCGTTCCGGGCCGCCGCGAATCCAGAATCGCCTCGACGTCGCCTTCATCGGCGCGGCGCTCATCGGGGCCGCAATCGGCTTCCTCTGGTTCAACGCCTTCCCGGCCGAGGTGTTCATGGGCGACACGGGGGCGATGGCGCTCGGCGGAGCAATCGCAGCGATGGCGATCATGATGAAGGTCGAGCTGCTGTTGCTCTTCGTCGGCGGGATCTTCGCGATCAACGCGGTCTCCGTGATCCTCCAGGTCGTGAGCTTCAGGTACTGGGGGCGGCGCATCTTCCTGATGGCGCCGATCCAGCATCACTTCGAGATGAAGGCGTGGTCCGAGACGAAGATCATGGTGCGCTTCTGGATCGTGACCGCGATCCTCTGCGCCGCCGGCTTCGCGCTCTTCTACAAGTACTTCCTCCAGTTCCGCGGCGTATGAGGGCGCTCGTCTACGGGCTCGCGCGCTCGGGCCGGGCGACGGCCGCACGGCTCGACGACGCAGTCGTCGTCGACCGCTCGCTCGACAACGAGGACGACCTCTCGCTGCTCGACGGCATCGACGTGCTCGTGAAGTCACCTGGCGTGCCGGGCGACCGCCCGCTTGTCCGGGCGGCCCGTGAACGGCAGATCCCGGTGTGGTCGGAAGTCGAGCTCGGCTACCGCATGCTCGCACCCGCCGGCACTCGGTTTGTCGGAGTCACGGGCACGAACGGCAAGTCGACGACGACGGCGCTGCTGGGCGCGGTGTTCGAGGCGGCCGGTCGCGACGTCGCGGTCGCCGGCAACATCGGCGTGCCGCTCACCTCGATCGAGCGTGCCGACTGGGTGATCTGCGAGCTGTCGTCGTTTCAGCTCGAGGACGTGCACGAATTCGCGTGCGACGTCGCGGTGCTTCTCAACCTCGAGCCCGACCATCTCGACCGATATACGAGCTTCGAGGCCTACCGCGACGCGAAGCTGCGCATCTTCGAGCGCGCTCGTGCGAAGGTCGTGCCGCGCGGTCTCGGGCTGGACGGAGACGAGTTCTCGGCGGACGACGCCTTGCCGGCGGAGCCGCTGATGCGCGGCGTCCACAACCGCGAGAACGCCGCTGCCGCTACCGCGGCCGCGCGCGCGGCAGGAATCGGCGACGACGCGATCGCCGAGGCGCTGCGGGCGTTCCCGGGCGTTCCGCACCGGCTCGAGCTGGTCGGCGAGCGCGACGGCATCCGCTACGTCAACGACAGCAAGGCAACGAACGTTGCCGCGGCGCTGCGAGGGCTCGCCGCCTATGGGGCTGAGCCGGTGCACGTGATTCTCGGCGGGTCGCCGAAGGGTGAGGACTTCTCGCCGCTCGCGGCTGCGCTCGGCGCCAACGTGCGGTCGGTTCATCTGATCGGGGCCGAGGCGGAACGGCTGGCAGAGGTGGTCGACGGGGAACGCGACGGCACGCTCGAGGCCGCCGTCGCCCACGCCGAGCGGCTCGCTCACCCAGGCGACGTGATCCTCCTCAGCCCTGCGTGCGCGAGCTTCGACCAGTTCGACGACTTCGAGCAACGGGGCGACGCGTTTCGCGCGCTAGCGCGGCGCGAGTCGTGACCACACGTTCTCGACGAGCTGCCGGGTCGCCGGCCAGAGGAGCAGCTGACCGCCGAAGTCGAGTGCGCCGGCGCTGAAGACCCTGGCGCCGCTCCAGTGCTCGTAGTAGGTCATCTCGGCGGTGCGGCCGGGGCCGAACAGATCGGGGATGGTGGCGAGGACCTGCGTCGACACCGGGGACGCCGGCGAGCGGGCGTCGATCTCGATCCCGTACAGCCCGAACGTCGAGCCGTTGGCGAGACCCGTCCCTGCGAATGCCCAGGGCGCGACGTCGGCACCGACGACGGTGAACGGGGCGCGGCGCTGGCCCCGGTCCGACGCGACGTACTGGTTGCCGAGCAATGCCGACTCGGGCCGGCCGAGGTCGCGCCACTCGTCGATGAGGGTCTGGCGTCCGTCGCGGCGCACGACCTTACGGAAGAAGTTGTTCGCGGCGAGGAACATCAGATTGCCGCCCTGGTCGCGAAACGCTTCGACGAGGTCGAACACGCGCTCCGTCACGTATTCGGTGTGGCCGGGAAAGACGATCAGGTCGTACGCGGCGCGCAGGTCGGCAGGTGTCGCGAAGAGCTCGAGGTCTTCGTCGCTCACGATGTCGACGTTCTTGCCGGTCTGGGCGAGCCAGTGCTGGAAGCCGAGGTCGTAGCTCCGGTAGCGGTAGGGGACGCCGTGGGTCGAGTGGGGGCGGGTCAGGTCGACGTCGGTAGTGCGCCACCGTGCGTACCAGGTGTCGCCCCACCCGTCACCGTCGGCGTCATAGAAGTTGTACGCCGCCCAGGTGCTCGTCGGCATGACGACGGCGACGCGTGCCCGCGGCGCGGCCGGCCGGACGACGAGCGGCGCGAAACCGCGGCGTCCGTCGTCGGCTGTGATCTGCGCCGCATACACGCCGCTCGGCCAGTCCGAGCCGACCGGGACAGTGATCGCGGCCGGCGCTCCGCCGTTCAACGACCAGTCGACGGCGATCGGCGCGCCGACGGCGACGCCCTTGATCTCGTTGTTCGCATAGGTCGGCTCCGCCTCAGGGCCACTGCGCAGGATCTGCACCGAGAGCGACCCCGCGTCCGTGCTCACGACGAGCGTCGCCTCCGTTCCCGGAGCGGCGCTCCGCTCCGCGAACGCAGCGTCGACGCCGAGCAGGCGGACGACCGCCTGTTTCGTGACCACCTTGCCGTCGAGTGAGCGAGCGGAGATCCGCGCGATGTAGGTCCGCGGCGCGAGTGTCGGTGCCGGCGTCCAGTCGAGCGCATGGCGCCCGGCGGCGAGCAGCTTGCGCGTCGTCCGCAACGTTCCTTCCGCGCCCTTCGTCGGCTGCTCCGATGCCGCGCCCTGACCGGTCTCGAGGATCGAGAGCGATACCGTCGCGCGGCGGGTCAGCGTGAACGTGATCCGAGCGCTCGCGCCCTTGCTCCCGACGGTCGCGAGGAGAGCATGGTCGCCTGCATACGGTTGACCGCCGTTCGCGACGCGCAGGTTCGCGAGCAACGACGCCGGGCTCGTGCGCGCGAACGCGCGGGACCCGCGCGCGAGGAGCAGCAGCCCGCCCGCGCCCGCGAATCCGAGGAGCCCGCGACGCGAGCCTTGCCACCCCCTGCGGTGCGTCACTGACGAGCAGCCTAGCCCTAGAAATCGGTCAAGGAGTCAGGTCCGCGCCGGAGAAAGCGTCCGGCGAATGCATCGGCGCGAGCTCGACTCCCGGCTCCTGATCATGGTCACCCTCGCGCTCGTCGCGTTCGGCCTCGTGATGGTCTACAGCGCGACGTCCGCCGCGGCGGCCGTCGGCGGCAACGACCCGAGCTACTACCTGAAGCGGCAGGGCGTCTACGCGGCGCTTGGCATCGTGTTGATGATGCTGGCGCAGCGGTGGGACTACCGGCGGTTGCGCGCGCTTTCGCCGTTGCTCGTGATGGTGTCGCTCGGATCGCTCGTGACGGTGCTTGCGATCGGCCCGCCGATCAACGGCGCGCGGCGCTGGGTCTCGCTCGGGCCGGCCGCGTTCCAGCCGTCCGAGCTCGCCGAAGCTCACGCTCGCGATCTGGGCTGCGTCCTACTACGCCAAGCGCAAGCCGCCGCGCACCCTTCGCGAGCTGTGGCGTCCCGCCGGCGCGCTCGCGTCCGTCTTCGCGCTGCTGCTCGTCCTCGAACCCGACCTCGGGACGACGATCGCGCTCGGGATCATGCTCGTCGGCGTCCTCGTCGTCTGCGGCACGCCGGCGCGCGTGCTCGCGACCGCCATCGGCTTCGCCTCCGCAGCCGGGATCGCCGTGATCTGGATGAAGCCGTACAGCCGCGCGCGGTTCTTCGCGTTCCTGCACCCGGCGCGCGATGCAGCCGGTACCGGCTACCAGATCCTGCAGGCGGAGATCGGGATGGGGTCCGGCCACATCTTCGGCGTCGGGCTCGGTCGCGGAGTGCAGAAGATCTTCTACCTCCCCGAGGCGCACACCGACATGATGCTCGCGAACATCGGCGAGGAGCTAGGTCTGATCGGAGTCGCCGCCGTGATCGGCGCCTACGCGCTGTTCGCGTATGCGGGGCTCGACATCGCCGTGCGCTGCCGGGACCCCTTCGGCAAACGGCTCGCTGCGGGCCTCACGGTGCTCGTGTGCGGGCAGGCAGCGGTGAACATCCTTGCCGTGATGGGGGCCGCTCCGCTCACCGGGATTCCACTGCCCTTCCTGTCTTACGGAGGCTCGAGCCTGATCGTGCTGCTCGCCGGGGTCGGGATTCTCCTTAACATCGCTCAGCGTGGCGGTGCAGCGGCAGCTTCGGTGTCTGATCGCAGCCGGGGGGACGGCAGGACACGTGCTGCCCGCACTCGCAGTCGCCGACGCACTGACGAGCCGAGGCGTACACGTGACGTTCGCCGGGTCGCCGGATCGCGTCGAAGCGCGTCTGGTTCCTGAAGCCGGTTACGAGCTGGACACGTTCCGGATCGCCGGGCTGCCGCGGCGGCCGTCGGTCGAGCTCGCGCGCGCGCTCTTGCTCGCCGGATCTGCGCCCCGTGCCTGCCGCCGCATCCTGAGAGTACGGCGGCCCGATGTCGTGCTCGGAGCGGGCGGCTTCGTCGCGGGCCCGATGGTGTTTGCTGCGTCGACTCTGCGCATTCCAGCGGCGCTTACCGAGTCCGATGCGTACCTCGGTCTCGCGAACCGCCTGGCGGCGCCGTTCGCGAAACGGCTGCTTCTCGCGTATCCGCTCGAGACTCGCTGGCGCCGGAAGTCGCGCGTCGTCGGCCGGCCGCTGCGCCACACGCAGGCGGTATCGCAAGCAGAGGCACGCGAGATCTTCGAGTTGCCGCAGGCCGGTCCGGTGCTCGGCGTGTTCGGTGCGCTCGCGGGCGCGAAGGCGCTGAACGAGCTCGTCGTCGATACCTGGGGCGCGAGCGGGCCGGCGATCCTGCATCAGACGGGCCGCCGCGACTACGAGCTCGTCAAACGCCGCGTCGACCGCCCGGACTATCGTGTGATCCCCGAGACCGACCGCTTCGGCGCCGCACTCACCGCCTGCGACCTCGTCCTCGCCCGCTCCGGGTCGGCAGTGTGGGAGATCGCTGCCGCTGGGCGCGCGGCCGTCCTCGTGCCGTACCCGTTCGCGACCGGCGACCACCAGGCATTGAACGCGCAGCACTTCGTGCAGGCGGGCGGCGCGATCCTCGTGCGGGAGCTCGAGCTCGATCGCGTCCCCGAGCTCGTGCGGTCGTTGCTCGGCGACCCGCCACGCCTGCGGACGATGGGCGAGGCCATGCTCCGCGCGGCGCGGCCCGGCGCCGCCGACGTGATCGCCGACGAGCTGCTCGCGCTCACGCGATGACCGGTCGCCGGTTGTGGTTCGTGGGGATCGGCGGGGCGGGTCTCTCCGCGTACGCCCAGCTCGCGCGAGCATGGGGCGCGGAGGTAGGCGGCTGGGATCGCGTCCGTACGCCGTACCTGGAGCCGCTCACCGGCGTCACCATCGAGATCTCACCGGACCCGCACGTCCCCGACGGCTGGGAAGCGGTTGTCTCCTCCGCCTATCCCGACGTTCCGGGCCTTCGGCGGAAGGACTTCTTGCGCGAGCTCGTCGCCGCGCGACCTTCGATCGCCGTCGCGGGCACGCACGGGAAGGGAACGACGGCGGCGCTGATCGCGTTCGCGTTGCGCGAGACCGGGCGTGACCCCGCCTGGCTGATCGGCGCGCCCGTGCCGCAGCTCGGCTCGAACGCGGGGTTCGGGACCGGCTACCTCGTGGTCGAGGCGGACGAATCGGATCGCACCGCGTTTGCGCTCGAACCGGAGATCGCAGTCGTCACGAACCTCGAGCTCGACCACCACACCGAGTTCGCATCTGCAGTGGAGCTCGAGCACGAGTTCGACCACTGGCTCGCCGGCGTTCCGCGCGTGGTGCGCGGCGCGCCGCCGTTCGACGGCGAGCTTGCCTTGCCGGGTGCCCATAACCGGCTCAACGCGGGTGCTGCGCTCGCGGCGCTCGAACTCGCGGGCGTCGGGCGTGCCGACGCCGCGCCCGCGCTGGCGCGCTTCACCGGCACCGGCCGGCGCTTCGAGATCCACGAGTTCGCCTCGCGGACGGTTGTCGACGACTACGGCCATCACCCGACCGAGGTCGCCGCGGCGATCGCCGCGGCTCGGGAGCGCTTTCCCGGACGCCGCGTCCGCGTGCTCTTCCAGCCGCACCTCTATTCCCGTACGCGGCATCTCGCGGCCGACCTCGCCGACGCGCTCGCGGACGCCGACGACGTCACGATCACGGACATCTATCCGGCGCGGGAAGACCCGCTCCCGGGTGTGACGGGCAAGCTGATCGTCGACGCGCTCTCCGACCGCGGTGTGCTCGCGGCGTGGACGCCGGCGGTTGAGCAGGGCGCGGCGCGCCTCGACCGCCGTGCCCGCACCGGTGACGTGCTGCTCGTCCTCGGCGCAGGCGATGTCGACCGCGCCGTCGGGATGCTGACTGCGTGATCGAACAGAACGTCTCCCTCGCACGGCACACCACGATCGGCACGGGCGGCGCCGCCCGCTGGTTTGCGCGCCCGGAGACGGTCGACGAGCTGCAGGAAGCGTTGCGCTGGGCGCGCGACGGCGGCGCGGCAGTTGAGGTGATCGGGCTCGGCTCGAACGTGCTCGTCCACGATGAGGGTGTCGACGGGCTCGTGATCAGGCTCGCCGGCCTGCTCGCTGCCGCGGACGTCGAAGGGAACGAGCTCGTCGCCGGTGGCGGCGCACCGAACGCGGTCTGTCTTCACCGCGCCCGCGCGGCCGGCCTAGGCGGTTTCGAATTCGCGTCGGCGATCCCTGGGACGGCGGGCGGCGGCGTGCGCATGAACGCCGGCGCGTACGGTCGCGAGTGGTGTGACGTGCTGGTCGAAGCGGTCATCGTCGACGCGGACGGGATCCAGACGGTCCCGGTCTCGGAGCTCGGCTTGTCCTACCGCCGGTCGTTGCTTCAACCCGGCCAGGTCGTGGCGCACGTCCGGTTCCGCCTCGAGCCGAGCTCGCCCGAGGCGGTCAAGGCGACGGTCGCGACACTCCTCGAGCAGCGCAAGGCGACCCAGCCGACGAACAAGCGGACCTTCGGCAGCGTCTTCAAGAATCCGAGCCCGGAGCTCGGAGCCGGCCGAGCAATCGAGGAATGCGGGCTCAAGGGCAACAGGATCGGTGGAGCGCTCGTCTCGCCGCGCCACGCGAACTTCATCGAGAACGCGGGCGGCGCGACGTCGGCGGACTGCATCGCCCTGATGGCTGAGTCCCGCCGCCGCGTCCACGAACGGTTCGGGGTCGAGCTCGAGCACGAGGTGCGGTTCCTCGGCCCGCTCGAGCTGCGGCCGCTGTAGGGGATGGCGCCGCCGCGGCGAAGTGAGGCGGCGTGGCCGCCCGCCGTAGGACGACTGCCGACGTCGCGCGCGTCGCGGCGCGCGGCAGCATGCCGGACCTTCGGCAGCTGACACCGTCGGGCCGCTCGCTCGCTGTCGGCCTCCTGCTCGCGCTGCTTGCTCTGGGAGCGTTCTTCGGCGCGCGCGACACCTCGGTCTTCGCGGTTCGCACGCTCGACGTGCGCGGCGGGACGCCCGAGCTCAGGGCACAGGTACGTGAGGCGCTGGCCGGCGAGGTGGGGAGGAGCCTGGTACGCGTGTCGAGTGGGGCGGTCGCGGCCGCAGGTCGAACCGATTCCCGGCGTGCGGAGCTTCACCTACGACCGGGAGTTTCCCCACACGCTTCGAGTCATCGTGCGGCGCGAAGTCCCGGTGCTCGTTGTCCGGCGCGTGCCCGGCCGCGAGGCGTTCCTCGTCGGCGCGAGCGGTCGTGTGATTCGCACGCTTCCGCACTCCGTGCTCTCGCACCTGCCACGGCTGTGGGTGACGAAGGCAGTCGATGTGGAGGTCGGCAGCTCTCTTCCCCCGACGCTGGCAGCGGCTGCAACGGCGCTCGCGCCGCTTCGGGGTGCGGTGCTCCCGGGCGGGGTCGCGGCCGTTCGGGTCGGGAAGGGCGAGCTCACGCTGCAGCTCGGTGGGGGCCTCGAAGTGCTGCTCGGCGACACCGGCGACCTGCGCCTGAAGCTCGCGATCGCGCGGCGCATCTTGCGCATGACCGGTGCCGCCGCCGGCGGAACGGGCTACCTCGACGTCAGCGTTCCGTTGCGTCCGGTGCTCTCGACAGAACCTCAAGTCGCAGGTTGAGCTTGAGGGTTAGCTCGGTCGAGGTCGAGTATTCTGCTGTTGACAGTGCAGGAAACCGACCGTACTCTGCCGAAGGAAGGAGGCGCTCGACAGCCCCACCCTGCACTCGAGCTTGAGGTCGAGCCACATTGACATGAGAGATCGTTCCGGCAACTACCTGGCTGTGATCAAGGTCGTCGGCGTCGGCGGCGGCGGGACGAACGCCGTCAACCGCATGGTCGACGCAGGCCTCACCGGCGTCGAGTTCGTCGCGGTGAACACCGACGCGCAGGCGCTCCTGGGGTGCGACGCCGACGTGAAGATCCACATCGGCGCGAAGGCGACGCGAGGTCTCGGCGCGGGCGCCGACCCGACCGTCGGGCGCGAAGCGGCGACCGAGTCGCGCGACGAGCTGAAGGAGGCGCTGAAGGGCGCCGACATGATCTTCGTCACCGCAGGCGAGGGCGGCGGCACCGGCACGGGCGGCGCGCCGATCGTGGCGGAGATCGCGCGCGAGCTCGAGGCGCTGACGGTCGGTGTCGTGACGCGGCCGTTCGCGTTCGAGGGGCGACGCCGCGCGCAGCAGGCAGAGGTCGGGATCGACGAGCTCTCCGACAAGGTCGACACGCTGATCGTGATCGAGAACGATCGGCTCCTGCAGGTGGTCGAGAAGAAGACTCCGCTCGCGGACGCCTTCAAGCTGGCGGACGACATCCTGCGCCAGGGCGTTCAGGGCATCACGGACCTGATCACGGTGCCCGGCATCGTCAACCTCGACTTCGCCGACGTGCGCACGATCATGCGCGATGCGGGCTCGGCCCTCATGGGCATCGGCGCCGGCACCGGCGAGAACCGCGCGTCCGAGGCGGCGCGCACCGCAGTCAGCTCGCCGCTCCTCGAGTCGTCGATCGAGGGCGCGACGGGCATCCTGCTCAACATCAGCGGCCCGACCGACCTCGGCCTCTTCGAGGTGAACGAGGCCGCCGAGGTCGTGACCGGTGCGGCAGACCAGAACGCAAACGTGATCTTCGGCGCGGTGATCGACGACCAGCTGAAGGACGAGGTGCGCGTAACGGTGATCGCCACCGGGTTCGGCGCGCAGCGCCGTCGCAAGGCGCGCGCCACCGGGGACACGGGATCGCCACTCGGAGTCCGTGGGCCCGAGTTCGATGCCGGCGACTCCCTCGACGTTCCGTCGTTCCTCCGGGACGAGTAACGCAGCACGGGTTTACGCCGGGCGAGAAGCGGCAACAGGGGGAGTGCCCTCTCGGGACTGGAGTGCAGTCCCACACGACCCGGTCCGAAGCCTCGCCGGCCAGCCGGCGAGGCTTCACCCTTTCTGGGTCTCCTTCCGAGCCCGATCGCGCCTCGGACGGTTAGCATCGCGCGCGGATGCAGACCCTCCGCCGGACGCCGCTCCACGACCGCCACGTCGCGCTCGGCGCGCGGATCGTGCCGTTCGCCGGCTGGGAGATGCCCGTCCAGTACGAGGGCGTGATCCCGGAGCACAGGGCCGTGCGAACCGACGCGGGCGTGTTCGACGTCTCGCACATGGGCGAGCTCGAGGTCGAGGGGCCGACGGCGCGCGACCTGCTGCAGGCGACGCTCTCGAACGACGTCGACCGGCTCGACGCTGGCGAGGCGCAGTACACGCTGCTCACGAACGAGAGCGGCGGGATCGTCGACGACCTGATCGTCTACCGGCTCGACGCGCACCGGTACCTGCTCGTCGTCGAACGCGTCGAACCGCGAGCGCCGATGTCGCGTGGCTCGAGGAGCGCGAGCTCGCGCGGCTCCGACGTGCGCGACGTCTCCGACGAGTACGCGCTGCTCGCCGTGCAGGGGCCGCGCGCGCTCGAGCGGCTCGGCCTCGGCGCCTGCGAAGCCGTTCACCTGGGCGATGGGCGAGGTCGACGGCGTCGAGGTCGATGGTCGAACCGCACCGGCTACACGGGCGAGGAGGGCGTCGAGCTCGCGTGCATGGCCGAGGACGCGGGGCGCCTCTGGGACGCGATCCTCGCGCGCGGCGTCGTGCCGTGCGGGCTCGGCGCGCGCGACACGCTGCGGCTCGAGGTCTGCTACCCGCTGCACGGCAACGACATCGGCCCGAGCTGGGACGCGATCTCGGCCGGCCTCGGCTGGGCCTGCGCGCTCGACAAGGACTTCACCGGCGTCGAGCGCGCTGCGCGAGATCAAGGCGGCAGGGCCCGGGCAGAAGCTCGTCGCGTTCGGGATGACCGAGCAGGCGATCCCGCGCCAGGGCATGGCGATCGAGGGCGGCGGCGAGGTGACCTCGGGGTCGCATCTCGCCGATGCTCGACGTCGGGATCGGCATGGGCGTACGTGCCGCGCCGCCGCGCAGCCGGACAGCCGTGGCGACGCGAGCTGACCGGTCGACGTCGCGCGGAAGCGCCCGCGCAGCGCGCGAGGTCGTCGCACGAAGCCGATCTACAAGAAGGAGGAGTGAACGTGGCCGCGAGCGAGTCGTATCCCGACGATCTGCTGTACCACCCCGAGCACGACTGGGCCCGCATCGAGGGCGACGAGGCGGTGCTCGGCGTCACCTGGTTCGCGCACGACGCGCTCGGCGAGCTCGTCCACTACGAGCCGCCCGAGGTCGGCGCGACCGTCGCGAAGGACGCCTCGTACGGCGAGGTCGAGTCGGTGAAGGCCGTCTCGGACCTGATCGCGCCGCTCTCCGGCGAGGTGCTCGAGGTGAACCAGCAGGTCGTCGACGCGCCCGAGACGGTGAACGAGGACCCCTACGGCGAGGGCTGGCTCATCCGCATCCGGCTCGACGAACCCGGCCGAGCGCGACGCGCTGCTCGACGTCGCGGCCTACCGCGAGGTCCTGGCCGAGGCGTGAGCTACCTCTCGCTCACCGACGCCGACCGCGAGGCGATGCTCGCGGCGATCGGCGTCGCCTCGGTCGAGGAGCTCTTCCGCGACATCCCGGCGGGCGTGCGCTTCGGCCGCGAGCTCGACGTGCCGCCGGCGCTCGCCGAGGCCGAGCTGCACGCGGCACCTCGAGGAGCTCGCCGCGAAGAACGTCGTCGACGAGGTCTCGTTCCTCGGCGCCGGCATCTACGACCACTACGTCCCGGCGGTCGTCGACGCGGTGCTCCAGCGCGGCGAGTTCCTGACCGCGTACACGCCGTACCAGCCCGAGCTGTCCCAGGGCGTGCTGCAGGCGATCTTCGAGTACCAGACCGCGATCTGCGAGCTGACCGGCATGGACGTCTCGAACGCCTCCGGCTACGACGGCACGACCGTCGCCGCCGACGCCTGCTTCGTCGCGAAGGACGCGACCGGGCGCAGCGAAGGTCGTCGTCACCGAGGCGACGAACCCGCAGGTGCGCCAGGTCGTGAAGACCTACGCGCCGCGGCTTCGGGCTCGAGGTCGTCGAGGTGCCGCACGAGGGCGGGGCGACCGACCCCGACCGCGTGCGCGAGGCGGCCGAGCGACGCGGCCGCGGTGATCTTCCAGCAGCCGAACTTCTTCGGCTGCCTCGAGCCGGCGCCCGACCTCGCGGCCGCGGCGAACGACGCCGGCGCGCTGCCGATCGCGCACGTCGACCTCGGTCAGCCTCGGCGTGCTCGAGGCGCCCGGGCAACTACGGCTGCGCGCTCGCGATCGGCGAGGGCCAGTCGGCCGGCAACTGCATGAGCTACGGCGGCCCGCACTACGGCTTCCTCGCCGCGCGCGCGCGACTACATCCGGCGGCTGCCCGGGCCGGATCGTCGGCGAGACGGTGGACGCCGCGGGCGAGCGCGGCTATGTGCTCACCCTGCAGACGCGCGAGCAGCACATCCGGCGCGAGAAGGCGACCTCGAACATCACCACCAACCAGACGCTGCTCGCCCTGGCGGGGCTCGTGCACCTGTCGCTGCTCGGCCCGCAGGGGCTGCGCGAGACTGGGGGAGACCTGCATGGCGCTCGCCGCGTACGCGAAGGCAGCGGCTCGCAGGAGCGCGGGCCTCGAGCTGCTGTTTCCGGAGCAGGCAACGTTCAAGGAGTTTGCCGTTCGCGTCGGACGGAACGCGCGCGAGGCGATCGCGCGAGCGCGCGGGCGCAGGCGTCAACCCGGGCTACCCGCTCGGCCGCGACTACCCGGGCTCGACGACGCGCTGCTCGTCGCCGTCACCGAGAAGGCGCACGGCCGACGAGATCGACCGGCTCGTGCCGAGGCGCTCGTCGTGAAGCTGATCTACGAGAAGTCGCAGCGCGGGCCGCCGCGGCCTCGCGCGTGCCGCGGCCGCGAGTCTGCCCGTGCCCGAGGTCCCGGCCGAGCTCGCGCCGCAAGGAGCCGCCGCGGCTGCCCGAGCTCGCCGAGCCGGAGGTGATGCGCCACTTCACCGCAGCTCTCGACCCGCAACTTCGGCGATCGACACGGGCTTCTACCCGCTCGGCTCCTGCACGATGAAGTACAACCCGCGCGATCAACGAGCGGCTCGTCGGGCTGCCCGGGCTTCGCGCGACCTGCACCCGCTCGTCGAGGACGACGCGCGCGCAGGGCGCGCTCGAGCTCGAGTGGCGCCTGCAGCAGATCCTGCGCGAGGTCACCGGCCTCGACGCCGGTCAGCCTCCAGCCGGCCGCCGGCAGCCAGGGCGAGCTGACCGGGCTGATGCTCATCCGCGCCTACTTCGACGACCGCGGCGAGGGCGAGCAGCGGACGCAAGGTCGTCATCCCCGACACGGCGCACGGCACGAACCCGGCCAGCGTGACGATGGCCGGCTACGAGCTGACGCCGGTCGCGCACGGACGCGCGCGGCAACATCGACGTCGACGACCTGCGCGGCGAAGGTCGACGAGCACACGGCCGGGCTGATGCTGACGAACCCGTCGACGCTCGGGCTCTTCGACGAGAACATCGAGGAGATCCGCGACATCTTCCACGGCGCCGGCGCGCTCATGTACTACGACGGCGCGAACCTGAACGCGGTCTGCGGCATCTCGCGGCCGGGCGACATGGGCTTCGACATCGTCCACATCAACCTGCACAAGACGTTCTCGCAGCCGCACGGCGGCGGCGGGCCCGGCGGCGGCCCGATCGCCGTGCGCGAGCAGCCTCGAGCCGTTCCTGCCCGTGCCGGTGCGTCGGCGCGCGACGGCGACGCGTTCCGGCTCGACTACGACCGGCCGAAGTCGATCGGCAAGGTGCGCGGCTTCACCGGGCCGTTCGGCGTCTTCGTCCGCTCGTACGCGTTCATGCGCGTCGTGGGGGCCGGGCGCTGCGCGAGATGAGCGAGGTCGCCGTGCTGAACGCGAACTACCTGCTCGCGCGGCTGAAGGACGCCTACGAGCTGCCGTACGACCGGCTCTGCATGCACGAGTTCGTGCTCAGCGCGCGCGAACCTGAAGCGCGAGCACGGCGTCAGCGCGCTCGACGTCGCGAAGCGGCTGATGGACTACGGCTTCCACCCGCCGACGATCTACTTCCCGCTCGTCGTGCCCGAGGCGCTGATGATCGAGCCGACCGAGACCGAGGCGAAGGAGACGCTCGACGCGTTCTGCGAGGCGATGCTCGCGATCGCCCGCGAGGCCGCCGAGGAGCCCGAGACGGTGCACGACGCGCCGCACGCGCGCCCGGTCGGGCGGCTCGACGAGGTGCGCGCGGCGAAGGAAGCCGTCGTCAAGTACCGGTTCGAGGACCACCCGGCGGCGCAGGGAGCGGGGGTGCGGCAGCTCGAGACGCAGAAGGGCGCGTAGAACGTTCAAAGCCGACGGATCGGCTCGGCGAACGACCAGGCGGGAGGACGGTCGCGCAAGCGAGCCTTCACGGATTGGGGGGCGTTCGGCCACTCCAACCGTGTGCGACGAGTAGTAGCCCGAAGATCAGGCACAGAGCGAAGACTCCCCACGAGCCGACGATTCCGGCGACCACCGCTGCCGCGAGGATCGTCGGTCCCATTAGCCGCGACTTGAACCGCGCGCCTGCGGCGAGGCCGGGGTCATTCATCCAGAAGTCCCCTACCGCTCTCAGCCGCTGCCACTTGCCCATGACGGCAGCGTACGACGTCAGCGAGACGCTGCTTCGTCCAGGCGTCATTCGTGAACGCTGGCCCAGCCGAGGGAGTCGAGCGGTTGGTATTACGCCGAGCGCCGTTCGCGCGCTCGAATCGCCTTCCGCACCCGTCTCCGCCAGCGCCACGATCCTTCAGTGGTGGCGAGCGAGCGAAGCGTGTGGTCGGCGCGCTGATCCCTGAGCATCACTAACGCGTCGAGCGCCTCGTACTTCGCAAGTCGATCACCGGAGGCGTAGAGGACGGTCGCTGCCTCAATGGAGCGGCTATCGCCAAGGGCGGCCAGGCCACGGAGGGCAAGGCGGCGAACGATTGGCGATGGATCGCCGAGCAGCTCGATGAATGTCTCGCGGCTCGACTCTTGTCGCAGGTCGGCCAGTGCTCCGGTGACCGCCTCGCGCAGATAGTCGTCCTCCTCGGGCAGTCGTTGCGTTAGCGCCGCGAGCGCCTGAACAGTCTTGTGCCGCCGAATGTGGACGATGGCGTGGAGGCCAACGTTCGAGTCCGGCGAGTCCAGAAGTGCAATCACGGCCGCCGAATCGCCAGCCTTTGTCACCTGCATGGCCTGACGCATCGCGGCGTAACGATCTTCTTTCGGGGCTGTCACCCGTCCGTCGTCCCCCATGAGAACGAGCGTAGTCCTCCGCGAGCGTCAGGCGTCTGTAAGAGTCGGCGGGTCGGTCCGTCAGGGGCCGTTGCCAGGCTGGTTGTTGTCGTGTCGCTCGTGACTCATCAGGCGTCGGACCGCTTCTTGTGTGTCTTGGGAATGAATCGTCCGGGTGTGCACGGCGACGCCGGCCTGGTGCCCGCTGTTGGCTTGATCAGGAGCCTGTCCGCCCGAAGGGCGTGACTCATTACAGACCTGCCGCGCGGTTTCCCTGCTCCAGACCGGCGTACCGGACCCTACGAGTCGGAGGATCGGCCGAATGCTTGCAGAGCAGGTGGACTACGTGGTTGGCGTCGATACGCATCGCGATCAGCATGCGCTCGCGGTCGTCGACGCGCACACCGGCGCGGTGATCGCGCAGACGACGACGGTCACCAACGCAGGTGGCTACAACGATGCCGTGCGCTTCGCGGGCCGGCACGCGCCCGGCGATCGACTGTGGGCGATCGAGGGCAGCGGCCACTACGGCGCCGGGCTTGTCCGACACCTGCAGCGCCGGGGCGAGCAGGTGCACGAGGTCGACCGCACCAGCCGCGGCGAGCGGCGGCTCCATGGCAAAGACGACCAGCTCGACGCCGTTCGTGCCGCCCGCTCCGCGCTTGCACAGGAGCGTCGGGCGAGGCCGCGGACCGGTGAGCATCAGGAGGCGCTGCGGCTGTTGTTGCTTGCCAGGCGAACCGCGGTGGAGTCCCGCAAGGTCGCGCTCGTGCAGCTGCGCAGCGTGATCGTCACCGCCCCCGATGGGCTCCGCGAGGAGCTGCGTCGGCTGCCGCTCGGCGAGCTGCTCAACCGCTGCAGCCGCTTCCGTCGCTCGAGCTCACGCACCCCTGACCAGCTCGCAACGATCCTCGTGTTGCGCACGCTCGCCCGCCGCATCCAGGCCGCCACCGCCGAAGCCGAAACGCTCGCGCGGGAGATCCTCAATCACGTCCGGGCGCTCGCGCCCGAGCTCCTCGACGAGCCCGGTGTCGGCCCGATCGTCGCCGCGCAACTGATCATCACCTGGTCGCACCACGACCGCATCGACTCCGAAGCGTGCTTCGCCCGCCTCGCGGGCGTCGCACCGCTACCCGCCTCCAGCGGGCTCACCACCCGCCACCGGCTCAGCCGCGGCGGCGACCGCCAACTCAACCGCGCGCTCCACACGATCGTCCTCCACCGCCGACAACACGACCCGGCGACCCGCGACTACATCGCCCGCCGCATCAGCGACGGCAAGACAAGCCGCGACGCCACACGGCTGCTCAAGCGCTACCTCGCCCGACACCTCTACCGCGTCATGCAGAACTCGACCCCACTGACCACTTGACAGTCATAGGAGCTTCATTCCGGAACACTCATATGGAGTGCGGCGTGTCAACCGGGCAGGGGTGAGCGGACCCGCTGTTTGCGGGTTCGGGGACGGCGGGGGGAGCGCACCGGCTGTCGTCGACGTCTGTGTCGCGACTCATATGCGCGGGTTGGTGCCGCATGACCGGGTATGCGAAATGAGGAGCGGAGCCGATCTCTGGCGTCGAGCATGGCCGCCGATGCGGGCTGCTCACAGTGTTCTCTCGGGTCGCTCCTCGCGTCGGTTCGCCGGTGCGCTCTCCTCGCCGAGCCGTTGAGGTGGCGGCTACTCCATCGTTGCGAGCGCCCAGCAGTGTCCGGCGAGCTCGCGCGCGACGGCGACCACGACGATCAAGCGTGGCTTGCCTCGCGCCTCGAGCGCCTTCCAGCGTCCATGCAGCCTGCGGGCGCTCGAGTCGGCCTGGGCTCGCACGGCGAGCGACTTGCCGGTGCGTCGGCGTTCCAGCGTGACGCTCAACCGTGGGGCGCTGCGTTGATGCCAGGCAGCTTCGATCAGGAGCCGGCGAGCGTGCGTGTTGCCGGTCTTGGTGATCCCGCCCCGACGGCGGCGCTCCCCGCTTGAGTTCTCGCTCGGGGTGAGCCCGAGGAACGGGCCGAGCGACTCGGGCCGGAACCGGTGCCAGTCGCCGAGCTCGACCGTCAACGCGAACGCGGTGAGCGTCGAGATGCCTCGGAGACAGACGAGCCGCTCGACGACATCGACGTACGGCTCGCTTGCGGCCAGTTCGGTGATCGCTTTGTCGAGCGTGTCCCTTCTGGTCTTCGCGTCGATCATGCGGCTGTAGCACTCGTCGAAGACGACCGCGAGCGGCCCGCTTTGGAATCGTTGCTTACGAAGCCACGGTCGTGGGCCCGCGTCCAGGCGGTCGCGTCGTAGACCGCCCCGTGACGCAGGAGCAGCTTCGAGAGCCGGTGCCGAGCCCGCATCAGATCACCGCGCGCATCCTCACGCGCACGAACCAGATCGCGCGCTGCCTCCTCGTCCGGGCCGGGCACCCGCACCGCCGTGATCTCGCCAAGCCGCAGCAACCTCGCCAACCGCTCGGCGTCACGGCGGTCCGTCTTGACCCGATCGGCAGCCGGCCGAATCTTCGACGGCGCCGCCACAACGCAACTGATCCCCGCCTCAGCACACGCACGCGCAAGCCCGTACCCGGTCGGCCCCGCCTCGTACACGACCCGAACCGGCTGCCGGCAGCGTCTTCAACCAGGCCACCGTCGCCTCAGACCCAGGCGGCACCCGCAGCGACCGAACCTCGCCACTTCCCGAATCGATCACGCCTGCGACCACCGACCGCGCGTGCACATCAAGCCCGACACAGCTACCTTCACCCATAACCGGCGCCTCCCGTAATTGCGGCTCTACCGCCGGGCCAATCCCGACGGCAACCCGCGCCTAACTTACGAGCGAGGCGCCGGGCACTCCATACGGTCTGGCGCAGGCGAGCGTCGCCCGCACAGCTAGGTACGGAAGCCCTGGTAATGCTCGATTGTTTCCGGTAGAGCGAGCCAGTGGTGCCGTTGCGTCTCGAAGAAGGACGCAGAGGGCGTAGGGAAGCCTGGGTCAGCGAACGCTCCGACCGCGATCGCGACCAATTCGGGTGATTCAGCGGTTGTCCAGAACACCGTCGTTCCGCACTCGGGGCAGAAGTGGAACGTCCTGCCTTCACCCTGATCTGAGACGCGCTCGTATACCCGACTATCGCCGCTCGCGCTTGTCTCAGCGCGCGGAAACCTCGCCGCTATCCCGAAGACGCTGCCGGTTCGGCGCTGACACTCCCAGGCAGTGGCACATCGAGACGCGGCTCACAGTTAGCTGCGATCTGTAGCTGGCCACAGCTGCACGCAGCACGCCGGATCGGTCGCATCTCGTCGATCCTGCCAGAGGCCTAACCGGCGCTGCGTAGTCTCGAACCGGACGGGCTAGAGTCGCTGTCGTGGCATCCCTGCGGTGCAGCTGCCTCTGCGGAGGAGTGGTCTTCGAGATCCCCGCGACCTTCGAGCGGGCCGCGTTCTGTCACTGCACCACCTGTAAGAAGATCTCCGGCGGAGTCGGAACCGCCAGCGCGTTCATCGATCCGGAGTCGATCCGATTCATCCGCGGACAGCAGCTGCTGCAGACGTATCAACCGAGCGAAGGGACAGCCAAGACGTTCTGCAGCATCTGCGGGTCGAACATGTTCGGGGGCGGCTGGCCGCATTCCGGCAAAGCGAGCGTTCGCCTCTCCGCCATCGATTCGCCATTCGAGACGAAGCCCCAGTCGCACGGCTTCACCCGTTCTGTCGCGCCGTGGGAGACGCTGCCGGAGGACGGACTTCCTCGCACGCCCTAGCTGATGCTGAGGACGCTCTCGCGACCACCGGCGCCAGGACCGGTCAGGCGTCTTCATTTCGGATCGCTGGCGCAGCCAACTGCCATGATCCAAGACGTGCTTCGCTCCCAGACTGAGACATGCATTCGCGACGGTGTCGCTTATTCGGTCGAGACGACGTGGGACGAGGAGACCGGCAACTCCGAGATCCGCGAGTTCAGCCCAGATGGGAAACTTGTGCGCCGATGCGACTGGCGCATCTGGCCCGAATCGGAGCGGCATGGCGACCGGATCGGCGAGGCGATCTGGTTTGACGCTTTCGGGACTGAGATCGAGCGCAAACCGGTCCGCGAGCGCGACTAGCGCTCCGGGGTCATTGCGGAACTGGCGCAGTCAACGGATCCAGCTCTTGAGCGTCGATGAGTCGATGCCCGGCGCCGGCAGGTGACTTCGGCCGCCGAGCATGAGAAGGTCCGACGCTTCGGAGTCCACCCGACGAAAGGTCTCGACCATGTACGCAGTCATCCGCGCCTACACCGGAAACTCGGATCTCGCCGACGCCCTCGTTGCACACGAAGACGAGGTTCGGCAAGTCATTGGCGGAATCAGCGGGTTCAAGGGGTATTACGTCCTCAAGCTCGCTGAGGGAACCAGCACCGTTAGCCTCTTCGAGAACGACGCGGGCGCGGAGGAATCGAACCGCGCCGCCGCGGCCTGGCTGAAGGAGAACCTGCCGGACATGGACGTCCAAGCGCCGTATGTGACCGCCGGCGATGTAGTCCTGGGCTTCTAGTCGGCGCGGCGTCGGGGGTCACTCGTGAGCACTGGCGCAGCCAAGGGGAAGTTGGTCATGCATCGAGTCGGAGGATGACCTCGTCCGTTTCCTCGTTGCGCCCATAAGCGAACCCGCGGCCCTCGCCCACGATCACGAAACCGCACTTCGTCAACACGCGAATCGACGCGGCGTTGTCGCTCGCAGCGCCAGCGTAAAGCGGACGGGTTGCCTCCAGCTGCAAGAACTCGTGTAGGGCACGCGTGGCAATGCCGCGGCCCCAGTCCTCGCGGCCGATCCAATAGGTGACCTCGCGCCGGCCCTCCAGGTCGAAGCTCGCAATGTGACCCACAACTCGACCGTCGATCTCGATCACCCTGTTCGTCGTCGAGCTGTCGCTCCTCAGCCGCGCCCACCGTCGCTCGAAGCTCGTTCGATCATCGAACTCCGGCGAAGTGAACGCGGCCATCCGTATAGCGTCGCGATCGCTCGAGTGCCCGAAGAGCACGCCGAGATCACGATCTTCGATCTCGCGAAGGACAAGCTGTCCCGAGCCCTCAGGCACGGCCGTTTACGCTACCTGCCGAAACCACCCGACTGGTGTCTGACACGTGGGCAGACACCACCCTTTCGGAGCGCACGGCCGCTCGCTTCAGTACGGACGTCGTCGAGTCCTCAGCGGCCCTCGTCGTCCCAGAAGTCCTCGAGCATCTCCGCCTCGCCCCCCTCGCCAAAGCCGATCACGAGCAGTTCGAGGCCGTCCGGGCCACCCTCGAACGCGCGTGCGGTGCCGGGCGCGAGGCGGATCGCATCCCACTGGCGGACATCGCGGACCTCGTCCTCGATCTTCACGCGCCCGCTGCCCCCGATCGCGACGTAGATCTCCTCGTGGGTGCGGTGCCGGTGCGCCGCGGGCGGCCGGTAGTTCGGGGCGAGCTTCTGGTAGCTGAAGCCGCCGCCCTGGAGCTCCATCGGCCGCCGGGCGAACCGCGCCTCCATGTCCGGTGCAAGACCGAACCGCTCGGAGGCATTCTCGACGTCGTTCTTGAGATTCAGATGTGTGTAGTCGGCCATGGTCGACTCCCTGCCCTATGGCACCGTTCCGGTAACGATTCAACCTCTCGGGAGTCTGAACAGGCGTGACGAACAGAATCGATAAGACAGAGGCCGAGTGGCGGGCCGAGCTCAGTCCCGAGCAGTACCACGTGCTACGCGAGAAGGGAACCGAGCGTCCGTTCACCGGCGAGTACGACCATACGTTCGACGACGGCGTGTACCAGTGCGCCGGTTGCGGGGCCGAGCTCTTCACGTCAGACGCGAAGTACGACTCGGGCTGCGGTTGGCCCGCGTTCTCGGCACCTGCCACGGGCGCCGCGATCGACGAGGAGACCGACACGGCCTACGGAATGGTGCGCACCGAAGTGATGTGCGCCGCGTGCGGCGGCCACCTCGGTCACGTGTTCCCGGACGGCCCGAATCCGACCGGGCTGCGCTACTGCATCAACTCAGCCGCCCTGAAACTCGAGGAGGTCTAGGTTGGAAAAGAAGGCAACGTTCGGCGCCGGCTGCTTCTGGGGCGTCGAGGCGGCGTTCCGCCGCCTCGACGGCGTCTCCGGGACGCGCGTCGGCTATGCAGGCGGGCACAAGGAAAGGCCGTCCTACGAGGACGTCTGTTACTCGGGTACCGGCCACGCCGAGGTGGTGGAGGTGACGTATGACGAGGACACGATCCCGTACGAGGCGCTCCTCGCGACGTTCTGGGCCGAGCACGACCCGACGCAGCTGAACCGCCAAGGGCCCGATGTCGGTGACCAGTACCGGTCGGTGATCTTCGTCCACGACGAGGCGCAGCGTGCCGCGGCCGAGGCCTCGCGCGAGCGCGTGCAGGCGCGCAGCTCGCGGCCGGTCGTGACGCAGATTGAAGACGCGGCCCCGTTCTGGGAGGCGGAGGACTACCACCAGCAGTACCTCGAGAAGCGCGGCCTTGCGAGCTGCACCCCTCGGCTCGCCACCGTGTCGTAGAGGGTAAGAACCGCTAAACCCGGCGCCGCAACCTGCCGAAAAGCCGTAGGTGCGGCGCTTCTCCTTCCTCCTCGGCGCCGGCGTGGCGGCCGCAGCTGCCCCTGCGGCCGTCCACGTCGCCGTCGGCTGGCATCACGTCGCGTTCACGGGGACGACGCATGTCTACACGGTCGGCTCAAGCGCCCTCGTCGCCGTAATCGCGGCGGTCGGCCTGACGGTCGTCGGCGCACGGCGGGGTGACACCAGGACGATGGTCGTCGGAACCGCCTTCGCCGTGATGGCGGGGCTGCTCGCCCTGCATGGGTTCTCGACTCCGGGTGTGTGGTTCGGCGACAACGGCGTCGTGGCGATCACCGGCGGCGCGACCCTGCCCGCGGGCGCGATCGTGCTCGTGTTCTCGGTGCTCCCGCTACCGCGCGTCTTGCAGAACGTCCTGCCGTTCCTGCTCGTCGAGGCTGCGCTCTTGGCGATCGTGCTCGCCCTCGGAGTCTCGGCCCTCATCTGGCCGACCCTGCTTCCGCCGGTGCCCGCGCCCGGTGGACGCGACGCGCTGGCATTGCTCGCCGTCGGGATGCTCGCGTTCGGGCTCGTGACGCTGCGCGCCGTGCGCACGTTCCTCCTCACACGGCGCGTCCTCGATCTCGCTGTGGCCGTCGGGCTCGTCTGGCTCGCAACCGCGCTCGTGCCGGCGCTGACGATGGACTACTCGCAACTCGGCTGGTGGATCGGGCACGAGGTCGAGCTCGATGGGATTCTCGTGATCGGCGTCGCGGTCGCGATCGACCTTGCACGAGCAGCGCAGTCCCGGCCCCTCGCCGGCGATCTCACCGCTGCGGAGCTCGTCGCCGCCGAAGACCTCTTCCTCGGCTCGCAGGTGCGCGCGCTCACGGTGACGCTCGCGGAGAAGGACGAGTACACGGAGCGGCACACGCGGCGCGTAGCGTTGCGGGCCGTTCAGGTCGGCGACGAGCTCGGCCTCTCGCGCAGCCGGCTGCGGACGCTGGCGATCGGCGGGCTCGTCCACGACATCGGCAAGCTCGCCATCCCGGATGCGATCTTGAAGAAGCCCGGGCCGCTCGACGACAACGAGTACGCGACCGTCAAGGAGCATGCGGAGCGCGGCTACCGGCTCCTCACGGAGCTCGGCGGATTCAGCGATGGCGTCCGTCGTCTCGTACGTGACCATCACGAGCGCCTCGACGGCCGCGGGTACCCGCGCGGGCTGGCGGCCGGTCAGCTGACAATCGACGCCCGGATCCTCGCCGTCTGTGACGTCTACGACGCGCTGATCTCGAAGCGGGTCTACCGAGACGCGTGGTCGGCGCAGAACGCGATCGACTTCCTGCGCGCGGAGACGGGGTCGGCGTTCGACGAGCGGTGTGTCGAGGCGCTCGCACGCGTCGTCGGCCGTGAGCCGGCGCCGGCCGCTGCGCCACTCGGGGCGCTCGTCGAAGCGACGACGTAGTCGCGGAAGCCGACGTCAGACGCGTCGGCGCCACCGTTCGAACACGTCTTCGACCTCCGGGCGCTTCCCGAGCGGGACGAGCACGAACAAGACGTCTTCCGCCTCGATCGTCGTGCTGCCGCGCGGTGGGATTGCGTCCTCGCCCCGAACGACGACGGCAACCAGCGCCTCGCGCGGCAGGCCCAGTTCGCGCACGGCCGCGCCCGCGATTGCATGGTCGGCCGCGACTCGAAACTCCTCCAGATTGAGCATGCTCGTCCGCGTCACTGCGAGCGGGGGCTGGGAAGGGCCGGGCGCACTCACGAGTCCGAGTCGGCCCGCGAGCCACTCGAGCGTCGTCCCCTGGAGAACCACCGAGACGAGCACGACGAAGAAGACCGCGTTGAAGATCGTGTCGGCGGAGCGGAGATGTGACGACAGGACGAAGGTCGCGAGCACGATCGGCACCGCGCCGCGCAACCCCGCCCAACCGAGCAGCGCACGCTCCCGGGTGGAAAACCCGACGAAGAGTGTCGACACCCACACCGCGACGGGCCGTGCGACGACGATCAGGGCTGCCGCGAGGCCGAGCCCCGCGAGCGCCACGTGCGGCAGGCGGGAGGGAAACACGAGCAGCCCGAGGACGATGAAGAGCGCCACCTGCGCCACGTAGGCGACGCCCTCGTGAAAGGCGACGAGCTGCCCGCGGAACCGCGACGGCGTCGACCCAACCGCGAGCCCGACGAGGTACACGCTCAGAAACCCGCTTCCGTGTGCGGCGTCGGCCGCCCCGAACGCGAGCGCGGCTGTCGCGGCTGAGGCGACGGGCACGAACGAGCCGATCGACGCGGGAATGCGCGCGAAGACCCAGGTCGCGATCATCCCGATCGCGATTCCGAAGAACAAACCGAGGCCGATCTGCTTGACCAGGAGCGTCGCCAGGTCGCCGACGCCGTAGTGGGGACGCTCGATCCAGGCGATGAGGCCGAGGGTCAGCGCGATCGCGACCGGGTCGTTGCCGCCCGACTCCGCTTCCAACGTGCGGGCGAGGCCGCGGCGGAGCCTGGTGCGGCGAAGTGTGGCGAACACGGCCGCGGCGTCGGTTGACGAGACGACCGAGCCGAGGAGGAACGACTCCGGCCACGACAGGTCGAAGAGGAGGTGCGCGAAGCCGCCGGTGACACCGGCGGTGGCGACGACGCCGACCGTCGAGAGCAGCGTGGCGGGAAGCGCCACGACGCGCAGGCGGCGCCAGGAAGTCGAAAGACCGCCCTCGTAGAGGATCGCGACAAGTGAGACGATGCCGACTTCGCGGGCGACGGTGGCGTCGTCGAACGCGATGCCCCCTGGGCCGTCGGACCCGAGCACCATGCCGAGGCCGAGGAAGGCCACCAACGCGGGCAGGCCCGTCCTGGCGGCGCCGAGTGCGAGCGCGACGCTCGCCGCGAGCACGGCTCCGACGGCGAGGATCGCCAGCCCGACGTTCACGCCAGCACACGGTCAGATGAAAGTCACACCCTTCTCGGTACCGTGCTCGGTGCGCCCGGTCCGCTTGCTCCTCTTGGGCATCAGTCTCGCAGTGCTCGGAGCGATGTGCGTCACCGCCCCGCCCGCGCGGAGCGGGTCGCTGCCCCGGATCGACCACGTGGTTGTTGTCGTGTTCGAGAACCGCGAGCGCAGTTCCGTGATCGGACGCAGCGACGCACCGACGTTCAATCGCTACGGGAGCCAGTACGCGATGCTCGCCGACTACACGGCGATCTCGCACCGAGCCTCCCGAACTACCTGGCGCTCGTCGCCGGCTCGACCGAAGGCGTCCGCGACGACTGCACGTCGTGCGGGCCGTGGCCACGCTCGATCGGCGGCCTGCTCAGCCGTGCAGGTCGGAGCTGGGGCGGGTACGCGCAGGGGTACCCCTCGTCGCCGAGGTTCGCGAAGAAGCACATGCCGTTCCTCTACTTCAGCGATGGGTAACGCACGTCCACCCGCTCTCCAGCCTGGACAGCCATCGTTTGCCGTCCTTTGCGTTCGTCGCACCCGATCTTTGTAATGACGGCCACGATTGCCCGCTGCGGAACGCCGACGCGTTCCTCGCGCATGGATCGCGCCGCTTCTCCGTGTGCCGCGAACGGCCATCTTCGTGCTGTTCGACGAGGGAAAGACGTCGATCGGAGGGGGCGGTGAAGTCGCCGCCTTCATTGCCGGGACCGCGGTCAAGTCGCACGTCGTCGTCCATCGGCATGTCGACCACTACACCGTGCTGCGAACGGTGGAAGACATCTTCGGGCTGCCACACCTCGGCGCCTCGATGTCCAGGATGCCCCTCTCCGGGATCTGGCGCTAAGCGGCGTCGGCCGCGAGCTGACCACAGGCCGCCGCGATGTCTCGGCCGCGCGTCAGCCGCACGGTCGCCGGCAGGTGCGCACGATCGAGCACGCTCTTGAACGTGGCGATCCGCTCTCGCGACGCGCCGTCGTACATCCCGGTCGGGTTGTACGGGATCATGTTCACCTTGAAGACCCGCGGGTCGAGGAGCTCGGCGAGCTCGCGCGCGTGCGCGACCGAGTCGTTCACGTGGTCGAGCATCACGTACTCGACGAACACCTTCCGCCGGCGCAGCGCGAAGTACCGGTGGCATTCCGCGAGCACGTCTTCGAGCGGGTAGCGGTCGTTCACGGGCATCAGCTCGCTGCGGAGGCCATCCGTCGGCGCGTGCAGCGAACGCAAGGCGGATCGGCTCCTCGACGTCGTCGACGAACCGTTTCAGGCCGGGGAGCCAGCCGACGGTGGAGATCGTCGTGCGCCGCGGCGTCACCCCGACGTCCGGGAGGCGACGCGCGGCGGCGAGCACCGCGTCGATGTTCAACATCGGCTCGCCCATCCCCATGAAGACCGCATGGTCGATCGCCTCGATGCGCCGGAAATGCAGCGCCTGGTCGACGATTTCCCACTCGCTCAGGTTCCGCCGGAAACGCATCTGGCCGGTGGCGCAGAACGTGCATGTCAGCGGACAGCCCGACTGGGAGGAGAGGCAGACCGAGCGCCGGCCGTCGCGGTAGGATCAGCACGGCCTCGACCGGGTGTCCGTCGGCCGTGTGGAAGAGGGCCTTCACCGTGCCGTCGGCCGAGCGCGCCTCGTGGACGAGTAGAAGCGTCGAGAACGGGACCTGCTCGTCGAGCAAGTGGCGCGTCCGCGCCGGCAGGTTCGTCATCTCCGCGAACGAGCTCGCCCCGCGCGCGGCCCACTCCCAGACCTGGCGCGTTCGGTATGCGGGCTCGCGCTCGAGGAGCCCTGCGACGGCGTCGAGGTTCATTCGGCCACGGTAGCCCGCAGCCAGTCGACCACGTCCTGCGCGCTTCGGTCCGGCGGGAACACCGGGTAGAAGACCTTCGCGACCCACCCGCCGACCGTGACGAGCGCAAGGCGCTTGTACAGCGTATGACCCTGGGTCTCGAACGTGGGTAGCCCGAGCAGATCGCGGAGCCGGAGCTCC
>CAWAWV010000012.1:0-86676 GCA_963785875.1 uncultured Thermoleophilia bacterium
ACCATGTAGCTCCTCCTGTCAAGCGTGCGTGCCTGAGTCTCTCTGACGAGTCTGGATGGGTCTCTTCTCGTAGGTGGGACGCCACGGCGGGCGCGCCAACCCGCCGTAGCGACGCGCGGTCAGCCTGATATGCGCGGGTTCGGTTCTCCGCATGACCGTCTCTGCGTCGGGAGCGGCGCTGCTCTAGAGTCGAGCGTGACCCGGACGGGCTGCTCATAGCTAGGTCGCGCATGCTCCTCGCGCTGGCGGCCTTGGCGCACCCGCCGTGGCGTCTGGGGCCGGCGTCTTCAGGCGTCCATCCGTAGCCAGGCTCCAGCACCAGCCGGCCAGCTCGCGGGCCACGGCCACGGCGGCCACCGTGGAGCGCTTGCCGCGCGCATCGAAGCTGCGCCAGCGCCGCTGCAGGCGCCGGCCCGCCGCCTCGGCGCGCACGCGCACCAGGGCCGGCTGGCCCTCGCGGCGGCGCGCCAGCTCACGGCTGGGGTGCGGGGCCGGCCGCCGCTGGTGCCAGGCGGCCTCGACCAGCAGGCGCCGGGCATGGCTGTTGCCAGCCTTGGTGATCGCCCCCTGGCGACGGCGCTCGCCGGAGGAGTTCTCGCTGGGCGTGAGCCCCAGGTAGGCGCCGATCGAGCGCCCGTCGAAGCGCTCCCAGTCGCCGATCTCCGCGGCCAGGCCGAAGGCGGTCAGGGTGGAGACGCCGCGCAGGCAGGACGAGGCGGCCGACGACGCCCGCCCAGGGCTCCGTCGCCGCCTCCTCGCAGATCGCCGGGTCGAGGGCGTCGCGGCGGGCACGGGCGCTCACCCTCGACCCCAGCCCCTCCTCGTAGGCGATCTGCAGTCCGCGCTCCGCGAAGTGCGGCCCGGCGAGCCAGCGCCCGTGGGCCAGAGTCGAGGCGCCGCCCTCCCAGACGAGGCCGCGGCGAAGGAGCAGCTTGGAGAGGCCGGTGGCGGGCGCGCATCAGGTCCACCGGGCGTCCTCACGGGCACGGACGAGGTCGCGGGGGCCCTCCTCCACGGCGCTCGGCACACGCACCGCGACGAGCTCGCCGAGGCGCAGCAAGCCGGCCAGCTTGGGGGCGTCGCGGCGGTCGGTGTTGACGCGCTCGCCGGGGGCCCGCGGGATCCTCGGGGCGCGGCCACGAGACAGGCGCCCGGCCGCCGCGCAGGCCCGCGCGAGACCGAAGCCGGTGGGCCCCGCCTCGTAGGCTACGGAGAGGGACTCGCCCTGGGCGCGCAACCAAGGGATGAGCTCGGCGGTGCGCGGCGGGGCGGCGCAGCTGCGTACCTCGCCGGTGCGTGCCGTCGAGGAACCCGGCGGCGACCGATCGTGCGTGCACGTCGAGACCGATGAACGTAAGCTCACTGATGCGGCGCCTCCCCGTAAATGCGGCTCTGCCACCACCCAGCCCGGGGGCAACACGCGATAATTTACGTGGCGGGGCGCCGCGCCGCTACATACGGTCTAGCCGTTCAGCGCCGCTGCCAGAGCGGCGAAAGCATCTCGCCGACCGTGCAGCGCGCGCGCAGCGCGTCACGCATCGGATGGAGCAGGTTGTCCGCACCCCGCGCCGCGTCCCGAACACGCTCGAGCGCGGCTGAGGCTTCGGCCGCGTCTCGCTCCGCCCGAACCTTGGCCGTGCGCTCGAGCTGCCGCCGCTCCGCGGCGGGATCGATCGACTGCAGCTCGATCGCCTGCTCGGAGTCGGCTGCGTACCGGTTGACGCCGACGATCACGCGCTCGCCCCGCTCCACCTGCTGCTGCCATTCGAACGCGGCGCGCTCGATCTCGTCCTGCACCCAGCCCTGTTCGACCGCCGCGACCGCGCCGCCGATTCCTTCGATCCGTTCGATCAGCTTCGAGGCGCGTGCCTCGAGCTCGTCCGTGAGAGCCTCGATGTAGTACGAGCCGCCGAGCGGGTCGGCGGTGTCGGTCGTGCCGCCCTCGGTCTGCAGGATCTGCTGCGTCCGCAGCGCGATCGTGGCGGCGCGCTCGGTCGGGAGGGCCAGCGCCTCGTCGAACGAATTCGTGTGCAGCGACTGCGCGCCGCCGCAGACCGCCGACAGGGCCTGGATCGCGACGCGGACAATGTTGTTCTCCGGCTGCTGCGCGGTCAACGTCGAGCCTCCGGTCTGGGCGTGGAAACGGAGCGCGAGCGCCTTCGGGTTGGTTGCGCCGAACCGCTCGCGCATCACGCGCGCCCAGAGGCGCCGCGCGGCCCGGAACTTCGCGACCTCCTGGAAGAAGTCGTTGTGCGCGTTGAAGAAGAAGGAGAGGCGGGCGCCGAAGTCGTCTGGCGAGAGCCCAGCGGCGACCGCGGCATCGCAGTACGCGATGCCGTTCGCGATCGTGAACGCGAGCTCCTGTACCGCGGTCGAGCCCGCTTCACGGATGTGGTAGCCGGAGATCGAGATCGTGTTCCACGACGGAATCCGCTCCGCGCAATAGGCGAAGACGTCGGTCGTGAGGCGCATCGACGGGCGCGGCGGGAAGATGTAGTTCCCGCGTGCGATGTACTCCTTGAGGATGTCGTTCTGCACCGTGCCGCGGAGGGCGGTCGACGCGACGCCTTGTTCTTCAGCGACGAGCTCGTAGAGAAGCAGGAGGAGCGAGGCGGGTGCGTTGATCGTCATCGACGTCGACACGTCGGCGAGCGGGATGCCGGCGAGCAGGATCTCCATGTCCGCGATCGAGTCGATCGCGACGCCGGTGCGGCCGACTTCGCCGAGCGCCCGCGGATCATCGGAGTCGTAGCCGAGCTGCGTCGGCAGGTCGAACGCGATCGAGAGCCCCGTCTGCCCGCGTGCGAGCAGGTAGCGGTAGCGCGCGTTGGACTCCTCCGCCGACGCGAAACCCGCGTACTGCCGAATCGTCCACGGGCGCCCGCGGTACATGTCCGGGTAGGGGCCGCGCGTGTACGGGAAAGTGCCAGGCGGCTCGAGAGGCGTCGTTGCGTCGTCCGCCGTGTACAACGGTTTCACCTCGATGCCAGACTCGGTTTCGCGACGGTCGGCGGCGGCCACGGCGAAAGTATGCTCGCGGCGTGAGCGTCCTCGCCTGCGTGCTGCCCGCGTCGCCCCCTGTTTCGTCGGCGAGCGCGGCGCCCCGGGCCCGACTCGGGCACGGCCACCACGACTGGGAGCTCGCGTGGCGGCAGTGACCGTGCGCCTCTTCGCGGGGCTACGCGAACGGGCCGGCTGGGCGAAGCGCGAGGTGGCTGCGGCGACGGTCGCCGATGTGTGGCCCGCACTCGGGCTCGGCGACGAGCCGGCCGGGCTGCTCTATGCGGTCAACAAGGAATACGCACGGAATGACCTGGCGCTCTCCGACGGCGACGAGGTCGCGTTGATCCCGCCCGTCTCGGGCGGTGCGTTCCTCTTGAGCGACGGGCCGCTGTCGCTCGACCAGGTCGTCGCAGAGGTGCGCTCCGACGAGGCGGGCGCGATCGCGACCTTCACCGGCACGACGCGCGTCCGCTCGCGCGGACGCACCGTCACGCACCTCGACTACGAGGCCTACGAGGGAATGGCCGAGCGAACGATGGCGGAGATCGCCGAGGCACTGAAGGCGCGGTACGAGCTCACGGCGATCGCGATCCATCACCGCATCGGCCGCGTGTCGATCGGTGCGACGTCGGTCGTGATCGCGGTGTCCGCCCCGCACCGCCAGGACGCGCTCGCGGCGTGCAAGGACGCGATCGACGAGCTGAAGGAGCGCGTGCCGCTCTGGAAGAAGGAGGTCTACGAGGGCGGCGAGGAGTGGATCGGCCGCGGGTCGTAGACGTTTCCTCGCTCGCTACTGCGTCTGCGCCCAGGAGCCGGGCTTCACGACCCACGTCGCCTGCGTGACGTTGGTCGAGGGGAAGCCGGTCGGCGGGGCCGTCGGGACGATGCTGCCGCCGTTTCCGCCCATCGTGGCGGTGTCGGCCATGACCGGCCCCATCACGGTCGTTCCGCCGGTGTTCGCGTAGCCCTGGTTGACGAGAATCTCCAGGTCCAGCTCGCCGTTCCCGTTCCGGTCGAACGCGGTCGCCTGGTTCGTCGGGTTCACGATGACGAGGCCTAACACCGCTTGGGTCGGATCCCACGTGCCCGGGCAGCCGTAGCCGCTCGGGCTTGCGCTCCCGATCGGCCCGCAAACTGTGATGTTGCTCGAGCCGTCCACCGTGCCGTTGACGAAAATCGTGCCGCCGTTCGCGCCCGACACGATGCTGTCCTTCACGTATGTGCCGCTGCTCGAGAGGCCAAGGTTGCCGTCGATCCACACGGTGCCGCTGATTGACAGCTGCTTCGTCGCGTTGTCCCACGCGAGATGTCCGACCGGGTTGCCGCCGCTGTCGTTGACCGTGCAGTCGAAGCTCGAACCGCTCATCAGAGCGGTGGTCGGAGTGGTGCCATTCGCCGTCGTGTCGCTGTCAAACGTGAACGAGCCCGCGGAGCACTGGGGCGAGTGCCAATTGCCCTTCGCGTAGGTCGCGGGCGCGTCGATGGTCGGCAGCTCGAAGTCCGACGGGTCGACCGACGGCGGCCCGTCCGACCAGACGCCGCTGTTGGCCGAGTCGCTGCAGATCTGCGGCGAGCCCTGGACGGTGCAGCCACCGATGATGTCGACGTTCGCGTAGGGAAGCGACGACGTCCCGATCGAAGCGTTGTTCTTTCCCTGGTAGACGCCGCCGATGTAGACCGAGCCGGTGTGCGCGGCGGGCGGGATCAGGCTGACGTCGCCCGAGGGGCAGAAATCACCACTGATCCAGACATCCCTAATCGTGAAGTTGACCGTGCCGTGCGTGTCCACGCAGGCGGCACCCTGGTTGTCGACGACGAGCCCGTAGTTCGCATTCGTCGGCGTGCTGCTGCTCGCCGCCAACCAGTACGCAGTCTCCTTGATCGTCCGCGCGATCGTCCCGTTCGGCGAGATCGCGGAACCGCTGATCACCCAGCACGACGCCACCGCACCCGCGGTCTGCGTGCACGGAGTAGCAGTCTTCGCATACTTGGTCAGCGTGTAGGAACCCTTGGCTCCGTCCATCGAGACCGCGTAGGGACCGAGCGTCGTGCCGACGGCCTGCACGTCGTTGTCGTCGTTCGTGACGATCAGGGACAGTCCGTTGTTCACTCCTGCCTCTGCGACGTGGAATGCACGTGCCGACTCGCGGTCACGGCCGAACTGGTGCTCGTTGCCGGTCGTCAGCGAGATGAGCGCGCCGATCGAGATCGTCAGCGCAGACATGACGATCATCGCGAGGACCAGCGACTGACCGCTCTCACAACTAAGAAGACGCGCACGGCGCCGCCAGTACCCGAGCATTCGAACCCCTTGGGTCATGGTTCGCAACGTGAGCGGTTCGTGCATCAGCCGTGCAAGCCACGAGCCAGTGGAACGTAAAAGCGGCGTGCCTCGATCGAGGGATGTTCGCGTCACATCGCCGAACACAAGGAGGACGCCCCGAGGCCTCCTCCCTTGCCGCAGGCGCATCGGACTCTTCGGCTTTCCTGACTGCGCGAGACCCGCGCTGAGCTGGCGAAGAGTGGATCGGCCGCAGATCCTGACGTCATAGCAGCCGGTCGGCGTACCCTCACGGGATGACCGAGGAGCCGGACGACGGCGGCACGGACCTCTGGGGGAGACCGCTGGAGCCTTCCCACGAGGTCGAGCGCGGCTACGAGCCGATCCACCCGCGCGGCACGGACTGGCGTGGGCGGATCTCGAAGCTCACCGGACCGATCGTTGCAGCGGTGATCGCGCTCGCGAAGTTCTCGTTCATTCTCGTGAAGTTCTCCTCGATCTTCATCGCCGTCGCGGCCTACGCGCTCATCTGGGGATGGAGGTTCGCGATCGGCGTCGTCGTCCTGATCCTCCTCCACGAGACCGGGCACTACATCGAGGCGAAGCGCGAGGGACTCCACCCGAAGCTGCCGGTCTTCATCCCGTTCCTCGGCGCGTATGTCGCCTACACGCGCGGCCATCCATGGCAGACCGTGCGCGTCGCGATCGCAGGCCCGATCCTCGGAGGCGCGGCCGCGTTCGTCTTCTATCTCATCGCCCAGTCGCGTGACTCCGATCTGCTCTACGCACTCGCCTACTTTGGCTTCTTCCTGAACCTGTTCAACCTGGTCCCGTTCGGGATCTTCGACGGCGGCGCCGTGTGGCGATCGGCCCGCTTCCTGCGCCTCGGTGGCGGGCGCACGCTCGCGATCGCGTCGTACGCGCTGTATTTCGGGACCGCGGCGATGCTGATCCTCGGCATGGTCGCGTCTCACGTCCCACAGCACCGTCTGTGACCGACGACCGCCAGATCCTCGACCACCCGGCGACATTCGACATCGACGCGTCGGTGCAGAAGATCGCCGACGAGTTCCGGGCGGGGTTCGAGAAGGTCGCACTCATCGACCGGCCCGCCGCGGCGCTGTTCGGCTCGGCGCGCGTCGACGAGGGCAGCGCGCCCTATGAGGCGGCACGAGCGGTCGGGAAGCTCTTCGCGCAGCGCGGTTGGGCCGTCGTCACGGGCGGCGGCAGCGGCGTGATGGAGGGCGCGAACCGGGGCGCGCAAGAGGGGAACGGGCTCTCGGTCGGCTTCAACATCGTCCTCCCGCATGAACAGGCGCCGAACCCGTACGTCGACATCGGCCACACGTTCGACCACTTCTACGCGCGGAAGGTCTGCTTCGTCCGCCCGTCGGAAGGGTTCGTGATCTTTCCCGGCGGCTTCGGCACGCTCGACGAGCTCTACGAGTCGCTGACGCTGATCCAGACCGGAAAGATCAAGCACTTCCCCGTCGTGCTCTTCGACGTCGACTACTGGCGCCCGATGATCGACTGGATCCGCGGCGACCTGCTCGCCGCCGGGATGATCGCTTCGGTCGACCTCGAGTTGCTGCACCTCACGGACGAGCCGGAGTCGGCAGTCGAGTACGTGCTCGAGTGCTACGAACGACGGTGCGCCGACAATCTGCATACCGCCCATAAGGAAGACGCGCAGTAGCGGCTAGGTGGTCGTCGGCAGGACGATGTACGGCCCCGGCGGCGTCTTGCCCGGGCCGTAGACGGTCGTCGGGCTGTCCGGGATGTAGTGCGACTTGAAGACGTTGCTGCGAAGCAGCTTCCCGTCTCGGTCGTACACCTTGCGCCACACCTGGATGTCGAACCCCTGCTCGCCGGTCCCCTTGACGACCCTCACCGACCCGCGCGGCGCGGTCGGGTTGACGGCGTAGTTCATCCCCGGCGATTTCCATTTTGTCTGCGGGCCTGTGTGCGACACGACACGCCGTCCCTCGGGAGTGCCGTAGACCGTGAACGTGAGCGTCTGGTCGGTGTAGGACGCCCTGACCAGCAGGCCGTGCTTCAGGTCGTTGCGGAACCTGAAGTCGGGGCCGCCCCACGACACGGTCGCGTCGCGTCCGAGCGGGTAGTGCGCGAGGTAGAGATTGTGGTTCGTGCGCTCGAGAATGGGCAGGCCGAGCTCGAACGCGTCGTTGAAAAGCGTCGTCGCGGTCTGGCAGACGCCGCCGCCGATCGACGGCAGGACGAGCGAGCCGATGATCATCTGCCCTTCGAGGAACCCGCGCTCCGACGTACGCGGCCCGACGACGTCGTTGAACGAGAAAACGGCGCCGGGCTCGATGATCGTGCCGTCGATGAAGTCGGCCATCAAGTGGACGTTGTGGATGCGGTTCGACGACGACTCGCCCATCTGCGTCGTGTAGGAGACGAGCTTCTGCCGGATCCCGAGGGCGTTTGCCTCCGCCGTCGTCCGATCGGGCCGGCGAGGCCCGAGCTCGATCCGGGCGACGTGACCATCGCCGGTCGCCCGCATGACCGCCTCGACGAGTTGCGCAGGATCGACGTCATGACCCGGACGCGACTGCGTCACGCGAACACGGTTGCCTGCAACGACGAACTGCGCGTTGTGCGCACGCACGATCCACTTCCCGAGACGTGGGCGGACGAGCCGCGCGAGCTGCTCTCCGTCGAGCGCAACCGCGAACCGCCGGCCGTCACGGTGCACACTCAGCGCGCGTGCGAGCTGCGTGCGCGTCAGCGCGCCGCGGCGGGCGCCGTGATAGTCGATCGCGACGGGCGCAGCGAGCAGAGCGTCGATCTTCATCGCAGCACTACGGGCAGCGGTCGTTCCGACGGCGGGACGGATCGGCGCAAACGGCGCTTCGACGACCAGGTCACGCTTGGCGAGGCGTTGCAGCAGTGCTGTGCGGTCGAGCCGTCGCCCAATGCGCGCGGGCGTCGTCACCGCGCGCCATCCGTCGACGCGAACTGTCGCCGACACGGCTGGCCGCCCTGCGCGCGCGATCTCCGAGAGCACGTTGCCCGCCACCCTCGCGCGCTTGATGGCCGGCGCGACGACGGTTCGCCGCTCGACCACGAGGGCGCTCCAGCTTCCAGCCGCGAGCGCACGCGTCGCCGTCGCTCGCGCATCGACCGCGACGAGCCAGCCGCGGGGCACGTGGTAGGTGTGGCCGTCGGCGTGAATCGTCACGCGTTGCGCGCTCCAGCGGCCGATCGCGGACACGATCTCGGCGCGGCTTTGCCCGCCGATGTCGATCCCGAGCACCTGCACGCCTGGCTTCGCGTTGCCGTGGAACTGCAACGTCCGCGCGGCGGCGGCGCCGAGCGCGAGCGCGACGACGAGACCGACGGGAATCCAGCGGCGGTTCACCACCGACAGTGAAGCAACGAGGGCGGCGGACGTATCGTTCCGGTGGTGGAGTTGCGCGATCTTCCGTCCGTCGACGAGCTTGCCCGCGAGAGCGACGATCCCCTCGCGGTCGCCGCCGCCCGGGCCGTGATCGACAGGGCGCGGGGGGCGATCCGGAGAGGAGCGGACCCGGGCGACCTGGCGGCGCTTCTGCAAGAGGAGCTGCGGGCGACGCGCCGACCAGCGCTTCGCCGGGTGCTGAACGCGACGGGCATCATCGTCCATACGAACCTCGGCCGGGCGCCCCTCGCCGCCGCGGCGCTCGACCGCGCGTTCGAGGTGGCCCGCGGCTATTCGAACCTGGAGTACGACCTCTCCGAGGGACGCCGGGGCTCACGCCAGGATCACGTCTCCGCAATCCTGCAACGGCTCACCGGCGCCGAAGCTGCGCTCGTCGTGAACAACAACGCGGGCGCCCTGTTGCTCGCCCTCGCCGCGCTCGCCGAGGGCCGCGACGTGGTCGTCTCGCGCGGCGAGCTGATCGAGATCGGGGACGGGTTCCGCATCCCCGACGTGCTCGCGCGCTCGGGAGCGCGGCTCGTCGAGGTCGGGACGACGAACCGGACTCGCGCCGCCGACTACGAGCGCGCGATCGACGAGCGGACGGCGCTGCTCCTCCGCGTCCACCAGTCGAACTTCCGCGTTGTCGGTTTCACCGAGCAGCCGTCGCTCGAAGAGCTCGCCGTGGTCGCGCGTGCGAGCTCGCTGCCGCTCGTCGACGACCTCGGCTCGGGGGCGCTGCTCGAGTTCTCCGACGAGCCGACCGCGCACGCGTCGCTCGCTGCCGGCGCGGACCTCGTGTGTTTCAGCGGCGACAAGCTGCTCGGCGGACCCCAGGCCGGGATCGTCGCCGGGCGGGCCGACCTCGTCGAGCAGCTCCGGCGTCATCCGCTCCATCGCGCGCTGCGCATCGACAAGCTGAGCCTCGCCGCGGTCGAGGGAACGCTCCTCCTCTATCTCGACCCGCAGCGCGCGCTCGCCGAAGTGCCGGTGCTGCGGATGCTGCGCGAGCCACCGGACACGGTGCGCGCGCGTGCCGAGCGCCTCGCCGCAGCCGTCAGCGGTGACGTCGAAGAGACCGTCGCGCGGGTCGGCGGCGGTGCGCTGCCGCTGCACGAGTTGCCGTCGTTCGCGTGCGCGGTCGAGGAGGCCCTCGCCGGGCCGCTCCGGGAACATGAGCCGGCGGTGGTCGGAATCGTGCGCGACGGACGGCTGCTGCTCGACTGCCGGACGCTCGCCGAGGCGGAGCTCGACGAGGTCGCCGCCGCCGTTTCCGCATGCCGCTGACGGTCGGCACCGCCGGCCACATCGACCACGGAAAGACGTGGCTCGTGAGGGCATTGACGGGCAAAGACACGGATCGGCTGCCCGAGGAACGCGCGCGGGGCATCTCGATCGACCTCGGCTACGCGCCGCTCGAACTTCCGGACGGGCGCCGCCTCTCGCTCGTCGACGTGCCGGGGCACGAACGCTTCGTCCGCGCGATGATCGCCGGAGCGACGGGCATCGACGTGTTCCTGCTCGTGATCGACGCGCAGGAGGGCGCGCGGCCGCAGACGCACGAGCACCTCGCCGTCCTGAAGCTGCTCGGCGTCGAGCACGGCGTCGTCGCGTTGACGAAGGCGGACGCCGTCGACGAGGAGACACTCGAGCTCGCGGAGGAGGAGGCGCACGAGCTCGTGCCCGGCGCCGAGGTGGTCGCGGTTTCGGCAAAGACGGGTGCCGGCCTCGACGCGCTGCGCGAGGCACTCGCACGGCTGCCGGTCACCGAGCGCGATCCCGCCGGCGCGACACGGCTGTACGTCGACCGCGTCTTCACGCTTCGCGGCGTCGGAACGATCGCCACGGGGACACTCTGGGCAGGCGCGATCGCCGCCGGGGACGAGCTGCGCGTCGAACCGTCCGGTCACACGGTTCGCGTGCGGTCGGTGCAGGTGCACGACGCCGCGGTCGAGAAGGCGGAAGCGGGGCAGCGGGTCGCGGTCAACCTCCCGCAACTCGAACGGCGCGACCTTGCGCGCGGCGACGTCCTCGTCGCTCCAGGCGGCCACTTCGTGCCGTCGTACCGCCTCGACATCCGCTTGGCAGAGCTCGCTCCGGTGCCGGCTGCGGTCACGGTGCATCTCGGAACGCGGGCGGTGCCGGCGCGGCTGGTTCGGGACGGCGAATACGCGCAGCTCCGGGTCGAGAGCGCGGTCGTCGCCGCGCGCGGCGACCGCGTCGTGCTCCGGACCGACACGACCGTCGGCGGGGGACTCGTGGTCGACCCCGCGCCCCCGCGCGGCCTCGACCGCGCTCGCCTCGAGTCGCTCGAACGTGGAGACGCGAGCGCGTTCGTGCGTGCCCCGGTTCCGCGCGACGCGCTCCGGCGCCTCTTCTCCGACGAGGAGCTCGAGCCGCTGCCTTCTGCCGGCGAGCTCGTTTACTCGGAAGCGTGGCTCGTCGAGCTGCGCGCGTCGGTGCACGCACGACTCGCAGCGCGAGCCGGGGTGAGCCCGCTCGACCCCGGTCTCCCCATTGCGGAGCTCCTTCCCGAGCACCCGTGGGCGCTGCCGCTCCTCGGCGTCGAGCGCCACGGCGCGAAGGCGTATCTCCCCGGCGCGTCGGCCGCGCTCGGCGACCGCGCGGCGGCAGCCGACGCGCTCGAGGCGCGGCTCGCCGACGAGGAGATCGTGAAGGTGGAGGACCGCGGCCTCGCCTCCTACCTCGAGGGCGAAGGGCGGCTGCGCCGCGTCGGCGACGGGTTCGCCGTCTCGGTCGCGCTCCACGATCGCGGCGCCGAGCTACTTCCCACACTGCAGCCGATCACGCTCGCGGCGTTCCGCGATGCGCTCGGCGTGGGGCGACGGACCGCCCAGTTGTTGCTCGAGCGGTACGACGCCGACGGGCTGACCGTTCGCCGCGGCGATGAGCGGTTCATTCGGCGACAGCGCGGCTGAGGCTCGAGTCTCGCTTCCGCCGCTCTACGATCCTTCGTGGAGCGGCGGGGGCCGGTGCCCCAGCGGGTCTTCAAAACCCGTCAGGCGTGGCAGCCCCACGCTGGCTCGGTTCGACTCCGGGGCCGCTCCGTCGCCCGCGGCAGCCAAATGCTTCAAGCGTCGGAGTCTTGCTGCCGATGGGTACTGCATGACGAAGCTCCTCTCTCTGCAGTATCCGAACGGCCGCACCCACGAATTGACTCACGCGCACGACGTCAAGCCGGGTGAGGAGTTCGAGCTCTACGGCCATCGGTGGACGGTCGTCGGTCGGATCGGGCGCGCGGGCCGCTACGCCAGAGTCGAGCGCTCAGGCGAGGAGCGCCTCGTCTGCCGCCAGGCGTGAAGCCGCGTTGTCGATCGACGCCGCGACAGCGACGAATGCAGATCGCAGATAACTCGGTCGCCGTAACACGCCCTTAGCTTTCGCACGGTCGGAGCGTCCTACACTCGCGCCCAATTCGGGGCGGCTTCGACGAAAGGGATCCTCGATGACGCAGTTCCTGATCAAGCGGATCTTCTGGGCGATCTTCCTCTTCCTCGTCGCGACGATCATCACCTACCTGATCTTCTGGGTGATCCCGTCGGACCCGGCGGCACTGGCGGCCGGGAAGTCGGCGACACCGGCGGACATCGCACGCGTCAGCCACTTCCTGCATCTCGACGAGCCGATCTGGAAGCAGTACGTCCGCTTCGTCTGGCAGCTCGTCCGCCACGGCTCGCTCGGCCAATCGTTCGTGAACCGCCAGAGCGTCGATTCGATCATCGGCAAGGACGCTCCGGTGACCGCGTCGCTCGTCTTCGGCGGTGCGGTGCTCTGGTTGTCGCTGTCGATCCCGGTCGGGATCCTGTCGGCGCTGCGGCCGCGCTCGATCATGGACCGCGTCACGATGAGCCTGGTGCTGATCGGGATCTCGGCGCACCCGGTCTGGATCGGCCTGATCTTCTCCTACGTCTTCGGCTACAAGCTGGGCCTGACCCCGATCGCCGGCTACTGCAACTTCTTCCCCGGCACAACCGGCGCGCAATGCGAAGGGCCTGCCAACTGGGCGTACCACCTGATCCTGCCGTGGGCCACCTTCATGATCTTGTACGCGGCGCTCTACGTACGCCTGATCCGGGCAAACGTGATGGAGACTGTGAACGAGGACTATGTCCGCACCGCGCGCGCCAAAGGCGCCTCACAACGGCGGGTGATGGTGCAGCACGTACTGCGCAACAGCATGCTGCCGGTCGTGACGATCCTCGGCATGGATCTCGGACTCGCGCTCGGCGGCGCGATCTTCACCGAGGGCATCTTCAACCTGCCGGGGCTCGGCCACGAGATCATCCAGGCCTACGGCCGCGCCGACCTGCCGCTGATCACCGGCATCGTCGTCTTCTCGACCGTCTGCGTGATCGTGTTCAACCTCGTCATCGACATCACCTACGGCTTCCTCGACCCGCGGATCCGGCCAAGCTGAGCCTCTGCCGCCCACTCCGGGTGGTGCGCACGCGCCCACTCCTCGTCGACCCAGCCCCGTGTCATGCCACTCAAGGCATGACGCGTGCGCGGATAGATCAGCGAGAGGAACAGGTGGCCGGCGAAGAGGAAGAGCGAGACGTCCATCAGCCAGTCGTGCACGAGCAGCGCTCCGGGGAGCCGGAAGCGCGTGTCGCGCTCGCCGTACCACAGGAAGAAGCCGCTGATGGCGAACAGAACGGCGAACGCGGCAGTCACGATCGCGTTCAGCTTCTGGCCGACGTTCAGCCTGCTCGAGTCGAGGCGATCGAGCTCCCGGACCATCGCACGAAGCGCACGGCGGTCGCCGAATGCGACGACGGCGACGATCGCGACGGCCCACGCGATCGCGGTGTAGAGGTGGATCGATTTCAAGAGCGGCCTCCGGCCGACCAGCTCGGCGAGACTCGGCAGGTACAGGCAGAGACCCGAGCCGAGCAGGACGAGGAACGCAGTCGCGTGCACCCAGTGGAGCGTCCGCTCGGTCCGCCCGAAGCGCGCGAGCCGCCGGTCAGGAGGAGTAGCCGTTCGACCTCCCCACCCACGCGTTCTGGTCGTACCCGAGGCCTTCCCAGTAGCCGGTCGGCTGCCGGGTGACGAGCTCCAGCCGCTGTAGCCACTTGACGCCCTTGTAGCCGTACATCTCGGGGATGACCACACGTGCGGGCGATCCGTGGGGGCGCGACAACGGCTTGCCGTCGAGCTCGTAGGCGAGCAGCACGTTCGGAAGCAGCGCCTGGTCGAGTGTCAGCGAGTCGACGTACGGCTCCTCCGCCGAGACGAAGCGGATCGCCGTCGCGGCAGGCAGTGGCCCGGCAAGCGCGAGCAGCTCATGGAGGCGGACGCCGGCCCAGTGCACCTTGCGGACGGTCCAACCGGTCACGCAATGAAAGTCGCTCACCTGTTCGACCCGCGGCAGTGCGAGTAACTGGGCGTAGGTGAGGCTGATCGGCGCGCTGACGAGCCCGTCGATCTCGAGGCGCCAGCTGCGCTCGTCGAAGACCGGCATCGATCCGGAGATCGTGTAGATCCGCCAGCCGTCGACCGGGAACAGGTTGCCGGCGAGCTGCGAGAACTGCGAACTGATCGGAGCGAAGACCCTGTTCGCGGGCCGCGCCCACCAGAGCGCCGAGATCCCGCCGGCGAGTAACCCGAGGAAAGCACGGCGCCCGTGCGGGCGTGCGTCGTCCATGCCGCACAGAGTACGGCGCGACCGCGTTCGTTACGGCAGCGGAAGCGTGATCGTGATCGCCGGCGCCGTCTCCGTCACCGTTTGCACGACGGTCTCGGTTTGCGTCTGAGTCTGCGTGACGGTCTCTGGGGGGAGCGTGACCGTGTGTGTTTCGACGGTCGTCACAGGCTGCGTCACCGTGTTCGTCCGGTTCACGACGACCGTGTTCTGGTTCGTGACCGTCTGCTGGTTCGTCACGACGTTCGTCAACGTCTGCGTCTTCACGGTTGGGACGAGCCGCGTCTCGGTCACCGTGCTCGTCTTCCCGTTGACGAGCACGGTGCGCTTATGGACGACGGGCACGTAACGAACGACCTTCCGCGTGAGGTAGCGAACACCGCCGCGTGTCGTGACGACGCGCGTGTCGACCACCGTCGCATGCGCAGTGCTCGATTGCACGATCGTCCGACGCACCACGACGGGCACCCGCTTCTCGACCGTCCGCCCCTGCTCCGTGACCGTCACGACTTTCGTGATCGTCGTCTGCAGCACGTACGACTCCGACGCGCTGCTTGCCGCACTGGCACCGCTCAGATGAGCGGAGGCGAAATAACCGCCGACGGTCAACAGCGCCGCGACCAATACCACCGCCACGATCTTCGCGTCGGAGCTCACGCGCTCGTGCCACCACCAGCGCCAGAAGCGCCACGTTCTCCAGTACTGCCGCAACATCTCCCCAACCCCCCAGGCTGACGAACGGCGAACTGTAGCGCGCGCAGCCGATTTTCGATGAGACGAAGGGCGATCGCCGTTGATCGCGGCTACACTGCCGCGCCGATGAAGGCCCTCGCCGCCTGGGTCGCGGCGCTCGTGCTTGCGCCCGCTGCGGCTGCGAGCACTCCGCTCGGAGACCTCGCCGTCCATAACCTGCGTCTCGAGGTGAACGCGAACGGCAAGGCGCTCCTCACGTATCGACGCGACGACGGGCGGGCCCGCAGCGTCCTCGTCTGGGGCGCGATCGATGCCCGACCCCCGTCGACCGCGGTGCCGCAGGTTGCGTTCCGGTTCGACTACTCGGGCGGCCTGCGCAGCCTCGGCCACTACGCCGCACCGCGGTTTCAGGATCGCTGCGCGCCGTACGACGGCCCGGCGCTCCCCTTCCTCGTCGCCGCCTGCAAGGCGCCGGACGGGACCTACTGGGCGGTGCAGGCGTGGCGGCGCCTCCTACCGATGCGAGGATTCGCACCGTGGCTCCCCGACCAGGGGAAGCTCGAGTTCCACGTGTCCCACTGGTCGGGACCGCTCGCCGAGTTCGTGGTCTCGCAGAACTGGACCTACCGCGGCCACTGGCAGGGTTTGTTCGGCCGGCTGACATATCGCGGCCGTCCTGTCTTCGGTTTCAGCACACCGTCGGCAACCAAGCGCGGCGACGGGTATGCCCGCTACGTCTACATCGACGCTCATGACTCGGTATACGGAACCGGGTGGCGCCACGACGCCGGGAAAGTGCTGCATCTCAGAAACGGCGCGTTCTGTTACAGCTTCGTGCCGCAGGTGCCCCCACCCGGGTACCCCGATCGCGCTCCGCGCGGCCCTGCGATCGGCGATGCTCACCGGGTGACGGTGATGGGGCCGGGAGTAACTCCCGACGTGCAGTGGAAGGGGCCTGCGCTCGGCCCATACGACGCTGCACGCGATGCAACGTACAACGCACTGTTCGACCGCCTCGTCGGGCGCGCGGACAAGGTCTGCACGAACGAGCGGTGATGCCGAGAGCGATCGCAGCCGCGTTGACCCCGCTCCGCGACGGCGGAGCCGCCCTCGACCTCGATGCGCTCGACCCGTACCTCGCCTTCCTCGCGGGTCACGGCATCGACGGTGTGCTCCTGCTCGGGACGACGGGCGAGGGGATGAACCTCGCACTCGACGAGCGGCGGGAAGCCCTCGAGCAGGCGGTGCGCGGGCCATTGCCGGTGATCGCTCACTGCGGTGCGCAAACGACTGCGGCGACCGTGACGTTGTGCGAGCACGCAGCCGCGACCGGTGCCGCCGGCGTCGCCGTGATCGCACCGCCGTACTTCGTGCTCGACGAGGCGTCGCTGCTCGCCCACTTCACCGCAGCTGCGCGCGCGTGCGCGCCGACGCCGTTCTACGCCTACGAGCTGCGGGCGGCGTCCGGGTACGCGATCCCGCCCGTCGTGATCGAGCGGCTGCGGGACGCGGTCGACAACCTCGTCGGCATGAAGGTGAGCGACGCACCGTTCGAGAAGGTCGCGCCGTACCTGCTCGACGGCCTCGACGTGCTGATCGGCGCCGAAGCGCTGATCGGCGAGGGACTTGCCGCCGGTGCAGCCGGCGCGGTCTCCGGTCTCGCGTCGGCGTTTCCCGAGGTCGTGGTCGAGGCTGTGCGTTCCGGCGACTCGACCGCGGCCGGGGCGCTCCGCGCACAGATCGAGCGGTTCCCCCGCCATGCCGCGCTGAAGGAGGTCGCGCGGGCGCGCGGTGTCCCGATGCGAGCCGACGTCCGCAAGCCGCTGCGCGCGCTCGACGACGCCGAGCGCAGCGAGCTCCTTTCGTCAGTCCTTTAGCTCGTCGATCGCTTCGCGCGCTCGGGCATGGACGTCCGTGCGGCGGTCGTCGACCGTCTGCTCCGCCTCAGGTGGCGTCTCGGGCTCGTCGCTCCGCGCCTCGTCGAGCTTCGCCCGCAGGCCTTCCGCCGGCGACGGCCCGAGCGCGGACGGCGAGCGGCGTCGAAGGAGCGCCCGCAGCCCGAGCCCACCGAGCAGCAACGCGAGAAGGCGCTTCACGCGCTCGATGCTACACTGCCGCCGCTTCTCGCCCCGTCCGTCGCGCCGTCCATCCCGAAGCGGCGTCCAGGAGACCGGGCCGACTCAGACCGTGGGAAGGAGAAATTCGGGCATGAACGAGTACGAGATCATGCTTTTGCTGGACCCGGAGCTCGCCGAGGAGCGGGCGAACGAGATCATCCAGCGCCTCCGCGACGCGGTCGAGAGCGCGGGCGGCACGTGGGACGGTCATGAGCCGTGGGGGCGCCGCCGGCTCTCGTACGAGATCGCCCACAAGGGCGAGGCGGTGTACCACCTCCTCCTCTTCACGTGCCCGGTCGAGACGCTCGACGAGATCACGCGCGTGCTCAAGATCACCGACGGCGTGCTCCGGCACGGCGCCTACCGGCGTGTGCAGGGGTCGACGCATCAGAAGGCGCCCGCGCAGGCGCCCGCCGCCGCGCCCACCACGGCCGCGGCCGGTTCCGCCGATGACAGCGACACGGCGTCGGAGTAGCCTGGGACGACCCGTAGGAGAGGAGCGAGAACCATGGCCGCAAACATCAACCGCGTCGTCCTCGTGGGGAACCTGACCAAGGATCCCGAGCTGCGCCAGACCGGCGGTGGCACGCCTGTGTGCTCACTGCGCATCGCCGTCAACACGCGCCGCCGCGACGAGTCGGGGCAGTGGGGCGACAAGCCGAACTACTTCAGCATCTCCGTTTTCGGCAACCAGGCGGAGAGTTGCTCGCAGTACCTGTCGAAGGGCCGCCCCGTCGCGATCGACGGCCGCCTCGAGTGGCGCGAGTGGCAGGCGCAGGACGGCTCCAAGCGCGAGTCGGTCGAGATCGTCGCCGACTCCGTGCAGTTCCTCGGCAGCCGCGGCGACGGCGACTCCGCAGGCGGCGGCAACCAGTTCGTACCTGCCGGCGCGACCCAGGGCGCGGACGCCGACTTCTCGGGCGCCGACGACGACATCCCGTTCTAAGGAGACTTTCTTGGCTCAGCAGAAGACCGACCGCAACACCTCGAGAAAGCGGACCGCACCCACGGGCGGCGGCCGCCGCAAGTCCTGCTTCTTCTGCAAGTCGAAGGTGAACGAGGTCGATTACAAGAACGTCAACGAGCTCCGCCGCTACGTGTCGGAGAAGGGCAAGATCCGCTCACGCCGCATCAGCGGCGCGTGCCGGCGCCACCAGCGCCAGGTCGCGGTTGCGGTGAAGCGCGCCCGCGAGCTCGCCCTCCTGTCGTACATCGGTGACAAATAGGCCATGAACGTCGTTCTCACGCAGGACGTCGACACGCTCGGCCTGCGCGGCGACGTCGTGAACGTTGCACGCGGGTTCGCGCGCAACTTCTTGCTCCCGCGCGGGCTCGCCGAGGTGGCCACTCCCGGTCTCGTGAAGGAGCTCGAGAAGCGCGATGCGCAGCGCGCCCGCCACGAGGCGAAGACGGTCGAGGAGGCGCAGGCGATCGCAAGGCGGTTCGAGGGTGTCGAGCTTCGGTTCGACGTCAACGCCGGCCCGACGGGTGCGCTCTTCGGTTCGGTGACTGCGACGAACGTCGCCGACCGCCTCTGGGACGAGCAGAAGCTCCGCGTCGACCGCCGTAAGCTCCAGATGGACACGATCAAGCGCATCGGCCGCTACACGGTCCCGTTCGACGTGTTCGCCGACGTCGTAGCCGAGGTCCAGTCTCGTCGTGGCGCCGGAGGGCCAGGAGTTGCCGGCGGCGGAAGAGCTCGCCGCGCTCGAAGAGGCCGAGCGGGCCGAGCAAGCTGCGGAGGCTGAGGCCGCCGCAGTCGCAGAGGAGCGCGCGACCGTGGCGGTCGAGGAGGCGATCGAGGTCGACGACGCCGGCGAGGCCGACGAGGCCGACGAGGCCGACCAGGATGCGCCCGACGAGCCGACCGAGGAGCTGGATCCCCCGGAAGGGGAGGAGCTGGCGTAACCCTTTCGTCCACAGGCTCTCCACTGGTCTGTGGATGACCCTCCCCAGCCGCTGTCCACAGGGGCGGCGTGCGGTGTGGAACTCGCCCGGAAGTTGGCGCAAAGTGCGTCCGTTTCGTCCACTATGCTAACACGAACAGACGTTCTCTTAGCCCTGCACAGAGGAGGGTTCTACGACGCATGAGCGTGGTTTCCACACCCTTTCGGGACCTGGCCAGGCGCGGTCTACTACCCAGCGCATGACCCCGCCTGCCCAGGCACTCGCGACCGCCCCGATCCCGCCCCAGAATCTCGACGCAGAGGAGTCCGTCCTCGGCGCGATGATGCTGAACGGGCTGGCGATCGGGGCGGTCACCGAGTCCACCAACCTCAGCGCGTCGGACTTCTACCGCGAGAGCCACGGCCACATCTACCGGGCGATCCTGTCGCTCTACGCGAAGGGCGAGCCGGTCGACGCGATCACGGTCGTCGACGAGCTCGGGAAGACGGGCACGCTCGAGGCGGCGCAGGGCGCGGAGCGCATCCACGAGCTTGCTGCGCTCGTCCCGGCCGCGTCGAACGCGCCTCACTACGCGCGGCTCGTCGCGGAGATGGCGACGTTGCGCGGGCTCATCCGCGCGGGCAACGACATCGCCCGCCTTGGCTTCGACCGGCCCGGCGAAACGGTCGAGCTCGTCGACCGCGCCGAGCAGATCGTGTTCGATCTCTCCCAACAGCGGGTCTCGACCGAGTTCGCGCACGTCGCCGAGCTGCTCAAGGACTCGTTCGAGACGATCACCAGGCTGTACGAGGCCGGAAGTGACATCACGGGGACACCGTCCGGCTTCCGCGATCTCGATCGCCTCACCTCCGGGTTCCAGCCCGGGAACCTGGTGATCATCGCGGCACGGCCGTCGATGGGGAAGTCGGCGCTCGCGCTCTGCATGGCCGCGAACGTCGCCGTCCGGCACGGAATGCCGGTCGCGCTCTTCACGCTCGAGATGTCGAAAGCCGAAGTGACGCAGCGCCTCATGTGCGCCGAAGGAAAGGTCGAGTCGCAGCGGCTCCGCACGGGCAAGCTCGCAACCGACGACTGGCCGCGGCTCACCGCTGCGTGCGACAAGCTCGCGAAGGCGCCGATCTACGTCGACGACACGGGCTCGATCACGATGATGGAGATCCGCTCGAAGCTGCGGCGTCTCAAGTCGCGTGAACCGGATCTCGGGTTCGTGATCGTCGACTACCTGCAGCTGATGACGAGCGGCACGACGGCCGAGAACCGCGTCCAGGAGGTTTCGCAGATCTCGCGTTCGCTCAAGGTGCTCGCGCGCGACCTCGACGTGCCGATCATCGCTCTCTCGCAGCTGTCGCGCGCGGTCGAGCAGCGGCACGACAAGCGGCCGATCCTCTCCGACCTGCGCGAGTCCGGCTCGATCGAGCAGGATGCCGACGTCGTGATGTTCGTGTACCGAGACGAGTACTACAACCCGGAGGACACCGAGTCGGCGGGCATCGCCGAGGTGATCCTCTCCAAGCACCGGAACGGCGCGACGGGTTCCGAGAAGCTCGCGTTCCAGAAGCGCTATGCGAAGTTCGCGGACCTGGCGGCCGCGTGATGACGACTGTCTGGCTCTCCCCTTCTGCGACTTCGTTCTCCTGCCTCTGCGAGCCGTGCCTCGAGGCGGCGCGCTGTTCCGGTCTCCTCTTCGCGGATGCGCTCATGCAGGCGAGCGTCCGCGGGGCGATCCCCGACTCTGCCGACGTGGTGTCGCGCCGGTGCCCCGCGGGGCATGAGATCGTTCTGCGCCGCATCGCACGGCCGCCTTCGCTGCCGCGACACGACGAGAGGCAACTGGCCCTGACGTGACACGCGAGCGCCAGCATGTCTGGCTCGGCCCGGAGGCGACGTCCTTCGACGAGCTGTGCGAGGCGTGCCTGGCCGCCCCTGAGCTGCTCGAGTCGGAGACGTACGTCGTGCACGGGACGCTGCGGGTCGAGGCGGACGTCGGCTTCACCACCTGCCGCCGCGGGCACCGCATCGTGATGCGGCGCGTACGCCTGAAGATCGCGGTGTAGGCGCTAGGCTGCTCGCCGTGCCTGCGACCGTCGTGGTCGGAGCGCAGTGGGGCGACGAGGGGAAGGGCAAGATCGTCGACCTGCTCGCCCAAGAAGCCGATGTCGTGTGCCGCTACCAGGGCGGCCCGAACGCCGGGCACACAATCGTCGCGGGCGGCGAGACGTTCAAGATCCGCCAGACGCCGAGCGGCGTCATCTCGGGGAAGACATCGGTGATCGGGGCCGGCTGCGTCGTCGACCCGCAGGTGCTGCTGGACGAGCTGGCCGAGCTGGCGGCGCGCGGGATCGACGTGTCGGTGGTCGTCGTCTCCGGTAACGCTCACCTGATCATGCCGTGGCACGTCGCGATCGACCAGGCGTCGGAGCGGCGCCTCGGGCACCTGCAGATCGGGACGACGCGGCGTGGAATCGGCCCCGCGTACGCGGACAAGGCGTCGCGCCTCGGCATTCGCGTGCAGGACGTGCTCGACCCGAAGATCCTGCGGCAGAAGATCGAAGTGGCGCTCGCGGAGAAGAACCTGTGGCTCGAGCGGATCTACGACGCGAAGCCGTTTCGCCTCGAGGAGGTATGGGAGCGGTACGCAGGCCTCGCCGAGCGGCTCGCGCCGTACGTCGGTGACGTCTCGTTGCTGGTCGACCGCGCGCTCGACGAGGGGAAGGACGTGCTGTTCGAGGGCGCGCAGGCGACGCTCCTCGATCTCGACCACGGGACGTATCCGTTCGTCACCTCGTCGAACCCGATCGCGTCGGGCGCCGCGACCGGTGTCGGGATCGGGCCGACGCGCATCGACCGCGTACTCGGCGTCTCGAAGGCGTACGTGACGCGCGTCGGCGAGGGGCCGTTCCCGTCGGAGATCGCCGGCGACGACCAGGGCAAGCTGCGGGAGCTCGGCGGCGAGTACGGCACGGTCACCGGGCGCGAGCGGCGCTGTGGCTGGCTCGACCTCGTCGCGCTCCGGTATGCCGTGCGCGTGAACGGGATGACGTCGCTTGCGCTGACGAAGCTCGACGTGCTGTCGGCCTTCGACGAGCTGCCGGTGTGCGTGCGGTACCGCCTGCGGGACGGCTCGGAGACCGAGCACTTCCCCGCGCATCAGTCCGACTTCCACCACGCAGTGCCGGTCTGGGAGACGCTGCCCGGCTGGGCCCGGCCGCTCGACGAGGCCTCGACCCTCGACCAGCTGCCGGGCGAGGCGCGGGACTACGTCGCGTACGTGTCGGCCGCGCTCGGGCTGCCGATCGAGCTCGTCGGTGTGGGCGCGGCCCGCGACCGCGTGCTCGCGTGATGCGCGGGGCGGCGGCGTTCGTCTTCGACGCCGACGGTCGGCTGCTCGTCGTCAAGGAGAACTACGACCGCTTTCGCTGGTCGCTGCCGGGCGGAGCCCTCGAGGACGGCGAGACGCCCGAGGAGGCGTGTGCGCGCGAGACGCTCGAGGAGACCGGCGTCGAGGTCCGGGTCGAGCACCTGGTGGGGATCTACGAGCTGCCGGAGATCACCGTGCACGCGTTCCGTTGCACGATCGTCCAGGGCGAGCCGACCCTGCAGCCGACGGATGAGCTGAGCGCGGTCGAGTGGTTGCTGCCCGACGCCGTACCGGAACCCCGGTCGAACGTGCTGCACCACGCGCTGGACGACGCACTCGCGGGTCGTCGCGCCATTGCGCGTACGGGTCTCCCGAGGATCACGTGACGCTCGCCTACACCGGGACCACCTGGACGCAGATCGTGGTCGCGTTGTCGATCTTCGTACCGGTCGTGGTGACGATCATGCTCACGATCGTGTTCTTGCGCGGAGCGAAGAACGATCCCGACGAGCAGCGGCTCAGGCGTGCCCAGAAGGAGTACGAGGCTACGCGCGAGCGGTGAGATCGCCGGGCGTGTCGACGTCCGCGACGACCGCCGGGTCGAGCTCGACGGTGACGACGTCGAGCTCGTCGTACGCGCGGTAAAGCGCGAGTGGCCCCCTCGCCAGACGTTGCTCGAGAAGCGGCAGCGCCGTCTTTGCCCAGGCGCCGGGTAGCGGGCCGCTCGGCGGCACGGCGGCGTCCTTGCACGCGTCGCCGAGCGCGCGCACGGCTTCAGGCGTGATCCACGGGCAATCAACGGGAACGAACACCGCGACGTCGTTCTCCGCCGCCCGCAATCCCGCGACGACTCCGGCGATCGGGGCGCGCACGTCGGTGCCGTCGTCGATCACGACGAAAGGCAGCCCATCGCTTCGCTTGCCGACGACGAGCACCTCCTCGCACGCGGCGGCGAGGGTCCGGCGGCCGCGGTCGGCGAAGGTCTCACCGTCGATGCGGGCGAGTGCCTTGGGCGATCCGAATCTCGCGCTTGCGCCGCCGACGAGCAGGACGCCCGTTAGACGGCGACGCGCCACGGCTCGCTGTAGACGTTCATTCGGCCGCCGCGGACGAAGCCGCAGAGCGTCACGCCGCGGTCGGCGGCCAGCTCGACCGCGAGCGACGAGGGGGCGCCGACCGCGACGACGAGCGGACACCCGGCGACAGCGGCCTTCTGCACGAGCTCGAACGAGAGCCGGCCGCTGACGCACAACACGGCATTCGCCAAGGGTAGGCGTCCGTCGCGGAATGCCCAGCCGACAACCTTGTCCATCGCGTTGTGCCGCCCCACGTCCTCGCGGAGGCAGAGCAAGGCCCCCCCGGCGTCGAAGAGGCCGGTGGCGTGGATCCCGCCCGTCGCAGCGAACGCGGGCTGTGCCTCCCTGAGGCGGTCCGGGAGGGTTGCGAGCACGGCGGCGTCTACGCGAAGGTCGCTCTCGACCCGCGGCGCCTCGACCGCAACCGCCTCGAGGGCGCCCTTCCCGCAGACGCCGCACGAGCTCGACGTGTAGAAGCTTCGCGCGAGCCGGGCCGCATCGAAGCCCGGCGCATCGAGCTCGACCGTGTTCGCTGCGAGGTCGTCGGGGAGCCGTGCGCCGCCCGGCTGGAGGCCTTCGGATAGGGCGAAGCCGAGCGCGAGTTCCTCGTCGTGGCCGGGTGTCCGCATCGTCACCGCGACCGGCGTGCCGCCGATCCGGATCTCGAGCGGCTCCTCGACCGCGACGACGTCGGTCGTCTCGCCGTTCGGGAAGCGGACGACCTCGACCTTCGTCGTCGCGTACGGCGGGACGCCCATCGCCGAAGTATCGCGTTCGAAGGCGGCAGTAGACTCGACCCGGTGCAGGTCGTGGTGGTCGGCTCCGGCGGGCGTGAGCATGCGCTCGCGTGGCGCCTCGCCCGCAGCCCGAAGCTGACGGAGCTCCATGCCGCGCCGGGGAACCCGGGCATTGCTGCGCTCGGCCGGTGTCATCCGGTGCGCGCCGACGACGGCGACGGGCTGCTCGCGCTGGCCGTCACGCTCGACGCCGACCTGGTCGTGATCGGGCCGGAGGGCCCGCTTGTCGCCGGCGTCGGCGACGAGCTCCGGCGCAACGGGATCGCCGTCTTCGGGCCTGGCGCAGAGGCAGCGCGGATCGAAGGCTCGAAGACGTTCGCGAAGGAGGTGATGCGGGCGGCCGGCGTGCCGACGGCAGAGACGCTTGCGGTCGCCCGGCCGCCCTGCGTCGTCAAGGCGGACGGCCTTGCCTCCGGCAAGGGGGTGTTCGTCTGCCGGACGGCCGAAGAGCTTGATGGGGCGCTCCGCGCCGTCCGGCAGTACGAGGGAGGCGTCGTCATCGAGGAGCTTCTCGAGGGCCGCGAGGTCTCGCTGTTCGCGATCTCGGACGGGCGCCGAGCGGTGACACTCGGTGCCGCGCAGGACTTCAAGCGCATCGGCGACGGCGACACCGGCCCGAACACCGGCGGCATGGGCGCCTACTCGCCGGTGCCGTGGTTCGACGACGCGGATGAGCTCGTCGGCCGGATCCACCAACCGATCGTCGATGAGCTGGCGCGCCGCGGCACGCCGTTTGTCGGCTGCCTCTTCGCAGGGCTGATGGTCGGCGAGGCCGGCCCGAAGGTACTCGAGTTCAACGCGCGATTCGGTGACCCGGAGACGCAGGCTCTGCTGCCGCTCCTCGACTCGGACCTGCTCGAGACCCTCGCGGCTGCGGCGCACGGCGACCTGGGGGCTGGTGAGCTCGATCTGTCCGGCGAGGCGGCGGTCACCGTGGTGCTCGCCGCGCCGGAGTACCCGGCCAGGAGCGACTACGCGGGCGCGAAGATCGACGGAATCGCGGCGGCGGAAGCGAACGGCGCCCTGGTCTTTCACGGTGGAACGGCGATGCGCGACGGCACGCTCGTGACGAACGGCGGGCGCATCCTCTCGGTCACGGGCACCGGCGGAACCGTCGCGGATGCGCGAGCGCATGCGTACGCTGCCGCCGGGATGCTCCACTTCGAGGGCGCACGCCACAGGACCGACATCGCGGCCGCGGTCGATGGCTGAGCCGGTCATCGGGATCCTCGTCGGGTCGGAGTCCGACCGTGCGCGGATGCAGGCGGCGATGGACGAGCTCGACACGCGCGGCATCGCCTGGGAGTTCGACGTTCGCTCGGCCCACCGCGCTCCCGACGCCGTCGCCGAGTATGCGAAGACGGCCGCCGGGCGCGGGCTGAAGGTGTTGATCTGCGGCGCCGGGCTGGCGGCGGCGCTGCCCGGGGTCGTCGCGGCGCACACGGAACTGCCGGTGATCGGCGTTCCGCTCCGGTCGTCGATGTCGGTGCTCGACGGCCTCGACGCGCTGCTCTCGATCGTCCAGATGCCGCCCGGAGTCCCCGTCGCGACGGTCGGCGTCGACAACGCGAAGAACGCTGCCGTCCTCGCGGCACGCATCGTCGCGCTCGCCTGAGCCGGCTCTACACTGTTCGGAGTGATCGCCCGCTACGCCCGTCCGGAGATGCGCCGGATCTGGTCGGAGGAGGGCAAGCTGGCGCGCTGGTTCGACGTCGAGCTGGCGGCTCTCGACGCGTGGGTTGAACTGGGTGTCGTCCCGGCCGCCGATGTGGCTGCGATCCGAGCGGGCGCGACTGCGCCGACACCGGAGCGCGTCGCCGAGATCGAGCAGACGACCGACCATGACCTCGCCGCCTTTGTCGATGCGGTTGCCGAGCAGGTCGGGCCGGAAGGTAGGTGGTTCCACTACGGCCTCACGTCCTCGGACGTCGTTGACACCGCGCTCGCGCTGCAGATCCGCGACGCCGGCGAGGTGATCGTCAGCGGCATAAACGCGGCGCTTGCCTCGGTCGTGAGGCTGGCGGAGGAGCACCGCCACACGATCTGCATCGGCCGCTCGCACGGGATCCACGCCGAGCCGACGACGTTCGGCTGGAAGCTCGCCGGCTGGGCCTTCGAGCTCGATCGGGCACGCGACCGTGTGCGGCGGGCACTCGAGGAGTGCCGTGTGGGCCAGTTCTCGGGGACCGTCGGGACGTACGCCGCGATCGACCCGGAGGTCGAGCGCATCGCGTGCGAGCGCCTCGGTCTCGAGCCTGAGCCGGTCTCGACCCAGGTGATCGCACGCGACCGGCATGCGGAGCTCCTTTCGACGCTCGCGCTCGCCGCAACGTCGCTGGACCGGTTCGCGACCGAGGTCCGGCATCTAGCGCGTACCGAGGTTCGCGAGGTGGAGGAGCCGTTTGCGACGGGTATGAAGGGCTCGTCCGCGATGCCTCACAAGCGGAATCCGAAGGTCGCAGAGCGGATCTCCGGGCTCGCGCGCGTCATCCGCGGCGCCGCGGTCGTCGGGCTCGAGAACGTCCCGCTGTGGCACGAGCGCGACATCTCGCACTCTTCGGCGGAGCGGATCGTGATTCCTGACGCGTTCCTCGCGCTCGACTACATGCTCGACCGCTTCCGCTGGATCGTCGACGGGTTGGTCGTGCACGTCGACCGCATGGAGCGAAACCTGTGGGGCTCGCACGGCCTCTTCTTCTCGCACCGCTTGCTGCTCGCCCTCGTCGAGCACGGCCTCGAGCGCGCCGAGGCGTACCGCCTCGTGCAGAGGAACGCCATGCGCGCCTGGGACGAGGAGCGGGACTTCGGCGAACTCGTTCGCGCGGACGCCGATATTTGTGTGCAACTCGACGACGCGGCGCTCGACGACGTGTTCGACCTCGCCGCGACCGTGGCAAACCTCGACAGCACTTTTGATCGTCTCCACCGCCTCGCACCGAAGGAGGTCTCCATCAGTGTCTGAAGCAATGCACGTTGGAAGCGGCAAGGTCCGCGAGCTCTACGCGCTGGACGACGAACGGCTCCTGCTCGTCGCGTCCGACCGCATCTCCACGTTCGACGTCGTCCTCCCGACCGAGATCCCCGACAAGGGGCGCGTCCTCACCGGGCTGTCGGGCTACTGGTTCGCGCGCACGTCGCATGTCGTTGGGAACCATCTGCTGGCGCTCCGCGACGACGGCCGCTCAACCGAGTGCAAGCGCCTCGAGATGCTGCCGATCGAGTGTGTCGTGCGCGGCTACCTCTCCGGCTCGGGCTGGAAGGACTACCAGGCAACCGGAGCGGTCTGCGGGCATCGGCTTCCCGACGGCCTCGTCGAGTCGCAGCAGCTGCCGCGTCCGATCTTCACACCGGCGACCAAGGCGCAGACCGGTCACGATGAGAACATTGATCGCGCCGCGGCAGTCGAGCTCGTTGGGCGAGGACCGCTACGACGAGGCAGAGGCAACCGCGCTCGCGCTCTACGAGCTCGTCTCTGAGCACGCACGCGAACGCGGCATCATCCTCGCCGACACGAAGCTCGAGTTCGGGGTGGACGAACGGGGAGCGCTCGTGCTCGGCGACGAGGCGTTCACGCCCGACTCGTCACGCTTCTGGCCCGCCGACGCGTTCCAGGCCGGCTCGACGCCGCCGTCGTTCGACAAGCAGTTCGTCCGCGACTACTGCGAGTCGCTCGGGTGGGACAAGACCCATCCAGGCCCCGAGCTCCCCGACGACGTCGTCGAGGGCACGCGCGCACGCTACATCGAGGCGTTCGAGCGGCTCACGGGCCTTTCCTTCGACGCCTACCTGTCCGAGCCGGCGATCGTGCTCGCATGAGGGCCACCGTGCTCGTCCGGCCGAAGCCTGGAATCCTCGATCCGCAGGGCCAGGCCGTCGAGAGCTCACTCGTGCACCTCGGCTTCGACGTCGGGGCCGCCCGGGTCGGCCGGCTGGTCGACGTCGAGCTCGCGACCGACGACCGCGACGAGGCGCGGACGCAGCTCGAGCGCATGTGCGAGCAGCTCCTGACGAACCCACTGATCGAGAGCTACGAGATCGTCCTCGGCGGGAGCGAATGACCGACCGCCCCCGGATCGCCGTCGTCGTCTTCCCGGGGTCGAACGACGACCGAGACGCCGCCCTCGCACTCGAGCACCTCGGCGCCGAAGCGCCACTCGTGTGGCACACGGACGAGGAGCTGCCGACAGGCACCGCGGCAGTCGTCCTGCCCGGCGGCTTCTCGTACGGCGACTACCTCCGCTGCGGCGCGATCGCTCGCTTCTCGCCGATCATGCATGCCGTCGGCGCGTTCACTGCCGAAGGCGGGCTTGTGCTCGGCATCTGTAACGGCTTCCAGATCCTGACGGAAGCGGGGCTGCTCCCGGGCGCGTTGCGGCCCAACGCGTCGCTCTCGTTCGTGTGCCGCGACGTGCCGCTCGTGGTCGAGAGCGCCGACACGCCGTTCACGACACGCTGCACACCCGGGCAGTCGCTCACGATCCCGGTGAAGCACGGCGACGGCTGCTGGTTCGCGGACGCCGAGCTGCTCGCTGAGCTGGAGCACGCGGGCCAGATCGTGCTCCGCTACCGCGCGGGCGCAAACCCGAACGGGTCGGTTGGCGACGTCGCGGGCGTGACGAACGCCGAACGAACCGTATTCGGGCTCATGCCGCATCCGGAGCACGCCGTCGATCCGCTGCTCGGCTCCGCCGAGGGTTCGCTGCTCCTTGGCTCGCTGGTCGACGCGGCTCGGTTGTCGGCTGCGGCGCTCGTCTAGGCCACTCCCGCAAGAAGCGCAGCCAAGGCCGGCGCCTTGTCGAGGGCGTCGCGGAGCCGATCGAGATCTCGCGCGCGCAGCGTCACCGGGCCGCGCCGCACCACGCCGTCGGTGGAGTATGCGACGCGCACGAGGCGTTCGCCCCGATCCGTCTCGAGCAGCTCGACGATCGAGCTGAACCGCCGCTCGCCGGCCCGCTGGGGGAGCGCCACCCGCTCGACGAGCGTCGCCGTACCAAAGGGAGTCACCGTCTTTGCCATGCACCGACCGTAGCCGCGTGCGCGTAACAGGTGTGAAACGCCTTCGTCACGAAAGTGTGAAACACCTTCCAGAAGAGGTTTCGCAGTTCGCGAAAGCGTCGAACCCACTGCGATGCGTGGATTCCTCGCCTGCCTCGGTGCGTTCGCGTTCGTGTGCGCTGCCACGTCCGTTGCCGCATCGGCTGCGCCGGGCATCGCCTACGGCCTGACCGATGACGCGTGGCTCGCGAATGGGCCCGGAACGGTCGACGACCGAGTGGCGACGCTCGACGGGCTCGGAGTGCAGGTCGTCCGCTTCACCCTGCGCTGGGAAGAGGTGGCACCGACCGAGCCTGCGGATCCGGGGGACCCGCAGGACCCCGCCTACGACTGGTCGGCGTCGACCGCGGTCCTCGACGCGCTCCGCTCGCACGGGATCGACGTCGTCCTGCAGCTCGTCGGCGCTCCCTCCTGGTCGAACGGCGGCAAGCCGTCGAACTACGTGCCGACGAGCGCCGCCTCGTTCGGTGCATTCGCGACCGCGGTTGCGAGCGAGTACCCATGGGTCCGGAAGTTCCAGATCTGGAACGAGCCGAATCAGGCGCGCTGGCTCCGCCCCACCTCGGCGCCGCTCTACGTGACGCGGCTTCTGAACCCCGCCTACGCCGCGATCCACGCTGCGACTGCCGGGGCGAAAGTCGCCGGCGGCGGTACCGCACCGAGAGGCTCGACGGGAGGTGTCTCGCCGATTGCCTGGATCGGTGCCATGCATCGGGCTCACGCGCGCCTCGACGTGTACGCGCACAACCCGTATCCGCTCGACCCGAAGCGCGAGACCCCGCTGCATGCGCCATCGTGCCGGACGTGCACGACCGTCACGATGGCGACGCTCCGCAGGCTCGAGCGGCTCGTCGCACGCGACTTCCCGCGCGCTCGGATCTGGCTGACCGAGTACGGCTACCAGAGCAACCCTCCCGATCGCACCCTCGGCGTGACCCCCGCACTCCAGGCGCGCTACGTCGGGGAAGGTGCGTATGCCGCGTACAGCGCACCGCGCGTCGACATGTTGGTCCACTTCCTCTATCGCGACGAGCCAACTCTCGCCCGATTCCAGAGCGGGCTCGTAACGCTCCGCAATACGCCGCGGCCGGCGTTGGCCGCGTTCGAGCTCCCGCTCGCCGAGAGCGCCCGGTCCGAATCGACGACAAGCCTCTGGGGGCAGCTGCGCGCACCCGACGTCGGGACCGTCGCCGTCCTCGAGCGCCGCGTCGGCGCGTCGTGGCGCACATTCGCACGGATCAGCGTGAGCGGCCGCGGCTTCTTCCGCTGGCGCGGCACACTCATGCGTGGAACCGTCGTGCGCGTTCGCGGGGGCGGGCTCGCCGGCGCGCCGCTCACGATCACCTAGAGCGCCGTTCAGCGCATCGGCACATGTCCGGGCTCGGCGGCGACCCGCTCGAGCCAGCTGCGGATCGCTGCGTATCCGCCGAGGTCGAACTCGCCCTCGTCCGCCGCGTGCGTATAGGCGTACAGCGCGATGTCAGCGACGGTCATCGAGTCGCCGACGAACCAGGTTCGATCGGCGAGGTGCCGCTCCATCGTGTCGAGCGCCCGCGCTCCATCGGCCCAGAGCCGCGGCAGTCGCTTCTCGTAATCCTCTCGCGGCAGCTGCGAATAGCCGATCAGGAACCGCGCGACCGCGATCGCCGGCTCGTGCTCGTATTGCTCGAAGAACATCCACTGGAGTGCCTGCGCACGCGTGTAGCGGTCGTCGGGCACGAAACGCGTTCCTTCACCGGCGTACCAGAGGATCGCGCCTGACTCGGCGAGAGGTCGCCCGTCGTCGAGGACAAGCGTCGGCACGCGCAACGCCGGGTTGAGCCCGCCGAGCACCTCGGGCCGGTTCGAGCGGTCGACGACATCCACTTCGCGGACCTCGTAGCCGATCCCGAGCTGTGCGAACAGAAGCCTGACCTTGTAGCAATTGCCGGAAACGGCGCTGTTGTAGAGGATCATCTCGCGACTATTGCAGCCCGAAGAGAGGCCGCAGATGGTCGTTCAGGAACACACCGTCGGGATCGAGTGATGCGCGCAACGCGAGGAAGTCACCCGCGCGCGGGTAACGCGCGAGCAACTGCTCGCGCGTCAGGAAGTGCAGCTTCCCCCAATGGACGCGCGCGTCGAACTCGCCGAGCAGCCGGTCGACCTCACGGAGGTACGGCCAGTAGTCCGTGCCCGGCATGCCCGACACGGAGATGACCACCGTCTCGCGCTCATAGCTATGTGACAGCCACGCAGCTTCGGCACCGACCGTGCGCACCTCCATCGGGAAGACGGACGCGGGCAGGCTCGCGAGCATCAACTCACGCATCGCGGCGAGCGCCTCGCGGCCGCGCTCGAACGGGACGAAGTACTCGAGCTCGTGGAAGTTCGGCTCGTACACCATCGGGTAGATCCGGTAGGCGGGCCCGATGCGCCGGCGCGGCTCGCCGCTGTCCGGAACGTCCCCGTCAACCGTGTCGTAGATCTTCACGTGACACCGGCCGGCGAGCGAGACGCCCGGCTCGGCGAGTCCGTACAGCTCCGCCGAATCGTCGGACGGCATCCAGAAGAACGAGTAGTGGCGATGCTGGCGCGCGAGCGCTTCGAACGACTCCCACGCTTCGTCCCACGACCAGTGGTCGACCCGCTCGCGCAACCGGTACGCGGGTGCGACCTCGAGCTCCACCTCGGTGATCACTCCGAGCGCACCGACCGCGACCTGCGCGGCGTGCAACAGGTCGCCGTCCGCCGCCTCGATGACATCGCCGCTCGCCGTCACGATCCGCAAGCGGCGCACCGACGAGGAGAAGCTGCCGTACTCGAGGCCCGAGCCGTGCGTCGCCGTCGAGATCGCTCCCGCGATCTGTTGCGCGACGATGTCCCCTTGATTCGCGAGGCCGAGGCCATCTGCCCACAGCGGCTCGCCGAACTCGCCGACCGTCGTCGCCGGCCCGACGACGACGCGGCGGGCGGCGGGGTCGAGAGAACGGATCCGTGGGAGCCGACTGAGGTCGAGCAACAGACCATCCGTGACGACGACCGGCGAGAACGAATGGCCCGCTGCGGCGACGCGAACACCGAGGCCGTCGCCGGCGGCCGCGGCGACGAGCTCGCAGACCTCCTCCTCGCTCTCGGGCGCAGCGGTGCGCGCCGGCTCGCACGTCTGGTTTCCGACCCAGTTCCGCCACATGGTCGAGAGACCATCTCACGCCGCCACCAGCGAGCGATCCGCTCGTATCATCCGCCTCGTGGTTCCAGAGGCGGAGCTCGAGCAGACTGACGTCGGACTCGTCCCCGCGAGCGTCGGTTGGTTTGTGCTGAACGTGCGCGACACACGTTGGTCGGACAAACCGGGACAGGGACACAGCGTCCCTCTGACGGGCCGCGACGAGTACGAAGCGGAGACGTTCTTCCCGATGCTCGGGATGGCGATCCGTGTCGTCGGTCCTGGCGAGCCGATCGGGACCTACCACTGGGAGACCGAGCAGGAGGACTTTCTCGTGCTCGCGGGCGAAGGGATCCTCGTCGTCGAGGGGCAGGAGCGCGGCCTGAGGCAATGGGACTTCGTCCATTGCCCGCCGGGGACGAAGCACGCGTTTGCGGGCGCGGGCGACGGGCTCTGCGTGCTCCTGTGCGCGAGCTCGCGCCAGTTCCAGAAGGACGGGCCGTGGGGCTGGTACTGCGTGGACGCGGTCGCCGCACGCTACAACGCAAGTCCGGCCGAGGACACCCAAGACACCGACGTCGCCTACGCGCGGTTCTCGGATTCGACCGCCACACGGTATCCGGGCGGCCTCTTGCCGGGCGACTAGACCGGGCTCAGATCAGCGGCCAGCCCAAGGGCTGCCCGGACTCGCTCGGAGGGCACCCACATGTGCGCCTCGATGCGCTCGCCGTCGAGCAGATCGTGGACGACGAGCGTGGTGACGTCGCACTGTCCGCGGCTCGGATTCTCGGGCGTCCATCCCTCATCCTCCTCCTCGGCGGTGTCGAGACTCCACGATTCACGAATCGCCTGTTCGAGCTGCGCGAGCATGCATGCCGCACGCCACGAACTACCCTCGCCCGATGAGCTCGATCCGGTAGCCGTCGGGGTCGCGGACGAAGCAAAGGAAGCTGCCGCCCTCGCGCACCTGGTACGGCGGCCGCTCCGGCTCGATCCCCTGCTCGCCGAGGCGCGCGAGCGTTCCGTCGAGATCGTCGACGCCGACGGCGATGTGGCCGTAACCCGTTCCCAGGTCGTAGGTGCGGCCGTCGTGGTTGTACGTGAGCTCGAGCACCGACTCGGCCTCGCCGAGCGAGAAGAAGTAGTTCGTCGCCTCCTTCTCTCCGTTCCGGACGATGTCCATGTCACGCTCGAACGTGAAGCCGAGCGCCTCGTAGAACGCGCGGCTGCGGTCGGGATCGGTGATCCGCACCATCGTGTGCAGGAAGGTCGCAGTCATGCACCTATCGTAGGTCTTCTTGCAGGAGCGAGAACAGGACTGCGTCCTGCCACTCGCCGTGTCGCAGGTACGCGCGCCGTTGCACCCCTTCGCGCACGAAGCCGACCCGTCCGGCGTGGCGGATCGCCCGCTCGTTGAAGCCATAGCAGGCGAGCTCGAGGCGGTGGTAGCCGAGCTCCTCGAGCAGATAGCGCTGCAGAAGCCGCGCGGCGTCGTCGGCCACATGCCGCCCGCGGAAGTCGGGATGGATCGCGAGCCCGCCGAGGCGCGCGATGCGATGCGTCCTGCTCCGTTCCTCGAACCCCATCACCCCGGCGCGCTCACCGTCCACCTCGACCACCAGGCGTCCGAACTGCTCAGGCTCACGCAGCGACCGTTCCACCTCCGCGGCGATCCCGTCGCGGTCGAACGCCCGGCCACCGCCCAGGAAGGGCTCGGTCTCCTCGCCGTTCAGGAGTGACACGAGCCAGTCGACGTCGTCGGCCGTCGCGCGCCGGATCGCGACCGTCACCCGGCCAGCCCCGCCATCAGCGAGAGCTCCGGCTCGTACACGTGCGCCGACTTGACGTGGACGACGAGCGTCCCGACCGGGCAACCGACGGCGCCGACGACCCACGCAACCTGGTCACGTCCGCCGTGGTCGCGCACCCGCCGCGCGTATGAGCGCGCGCCCCCGAGCTCCGGAACGTCGGCGGGCTCGGTGAAGTTGCGGCGCATTCAGTCGACCCACTCCTGATCCGCGAGCCGTGCGATCGTCGCGTCGTCGGGGTCCGGCGCAGAGATGTGAACGGTGACCAGCACGAGCTCCTTCGTCGGCTCGCCGTCGTACACGGCGTCGCCGCCGTCCCGCAGGATCCGCCGCGCCGTCTCGAGCCACGCTTCGCCGATCGTCTCCGTCTCGACCGTCGTCACGCGGGCGCCTCGGCCGCCGCGGACGGCCGCGGCGAACGACCGGTACGGCGCGTCCCGAGCGTCACGCCCGCGAGGATCAACACGAGACCCGCGAGCGCAGCCACACCGACGCCCTCGTTCAGGAAGATCGCGCCGTACCCGAGCGCGACCGGCGGCACGAGATACGTGACGAGGGCGGCGTAGCCGGCGCCGGCGCGCGCGATGATCGTGAAGAAGAGGAGATACGCGACCGCGGTGCAGACCGTTCCGAGCACGGCGATCGACGCGAACGTCTTCCAGCCGGGCACGTCGTGCGGCGCCTGCACGACCCCCGCCGGCAGCACCGCGATCGCCGCCACCACCGACGTGCCGAGCGCGATCGCGTGCGGACGCGCCGATGCCAGGTGGCGCCTCGTGAGCAGGCCGCCGGCCGCGTAGCAGAGCGCCATCCCCACCACCGCGAGCGCGCCGAGGAGCTTCGCGTGCGGCTGGGCGCCCACGAGCACCGCAACGCCGACGAAGCCGACACCCACGCCGAGGAGCCGCCGGCCCGTCACGCGCTCGTCGTGAAAGAACCCGAAGGCGAGAACCGCATTGAAGATCGGCACCGACGCCTGGATGATCGAGGCGAGGCCCGAATCGATCCGCGTCTCGCCCCAGGAGAGCAGCCAGAACGGAACGGCAGTGTTCAGGAGGCCGACGACGACGAGGGGACGCCAGTGCGCGCGCAGGTCGGCGACGACGGTGCGGCTGCCGACGAGCATGGGCACGACGATCGCGAGCGTCACGGCCGCGAGGCCGAGCCGGCCGAGGATCAGCGTCGAGGGCTCGACCTCGCGATCCGCGACCTTGATGAACATGAACGAGCTGCCCCAGATCAAGGCGAGCGCTCCGAGCAGCACGATCGGGCGGCTACGGGTCATGTCCGTGTTCTAACGATCCGGAGGCACCTCCCGTGAGATCGGGCCGTCGGCGGCCCCCGATACACTGCCTCCCTGAGCTCGGTCGCGGAACCACTCCATCGCAGCCTCGGGCTGACCGACGGCGAGTTCGACCGTATCCGCGACCTGCTCGCCCGTTTCCCGAACGACTTCGAGCTCGCGGTGTTCTCGCTGCTCTGGTCCGAGCACTGCGGCTACAAGCATTCGGCACCGCTCCTCCGGCGGCTCCCGTCGAGCGGCGAGCGCGTGCTGCAGGGGCCTGGGGAGAACGCAGGCGTGATCGACTTCGGCGAGGGGGTCGCCGTCGCGTTCAAGGTCGAGTCGCACAACCATCCCTCGGCGGTCGAGCCGTTCCAAGGCGCCGCGACCGGTGTCGGCGGGATTCTTCGCGACGTGGTGGCGATGGGCGCGAGGCCGATCGCGCTCCTCGACGGGTTGCGCTTCGGCGCGCCCGACTGGCACTTCCGGCGCGCCGTCGCGGGGATCGGCCAGTACGGGAACTCCGTGGGCGTCCCCACCGTCGGCGGCGAGTGCGCGTTCGACGAGGCGTACGCGACCAACCCGCTCGTGAACGCGATGTGTGTCGGGCTCCTCCCCACCGAGCGCGTCCTCTCCGCGAGGGCGCAAGGCGTCGGCAACCTCGTCGTCCTCTACGGCGCGTTCACCGGTCGCGACGGGATCGGCGGCGCCTCGGTGCTCGCCTCCCAGGATCTCGAAGGCTCGGACGAGAAGCGGCCTTCGGTCCAGATCGGCGACCCGTTCCGGGGCAAGGCGCTGATCGAGGTGTCGCTCGACCTCGTCGACCGCAGCCTCGTCGTCTCCTTGCAGGACTGCGGCGCCGCGGGGCTCGCGTCGTCGCTCTCCGAGATGGCGCGCGACGGCATGGGCGTCGACGTGCACCTCGACCGCGTTCCACTCCGTGAGACGGGGCTCGAGCCGTGGGAGATCATGATCTCCGAGTCGCAGGAGCGGATGGTCGCCGTCGTCGAGCCCGAGCGCTTCGACGAGGTGGCCGCAGCGTGCGAGCGCTGGGAGCTTCCGTGCACCGTGATCGGCGAGGTCACCGACCACGGCGAGTTGCGCGCGTTCTTCGACGACGACGTCGTCGGCTCGATTCCGGCCGAGCTCCTGACGGACAATTGCCCTCGCTACGAGGTGGAGCAGCGCGCACATCCCGTCGCGCGCGCGCCCGTCGCGCCCGTCAACGACGAGCCGAAGGACTGGGTGTTCGATCAGTACGACCAGCTCGTCGGGTCGCGCACCGTGCGCCGGCCGGGCCTCGACGCGGCCGTGCTGCGCGTCGACGGCACGCGGGGGATCGCGGTCTCGCTCGACGGGCCGCCGCTCGGCTGCCGCGATCCGCGCGAGGCGGGGTTCAGCGCGGTGCTCGAGGCGGCGATGAACGTGGCCTGCGCCGGCGGAGAGCCGCTCGCGCTCACCGACTGCCTGAACTTCGGCAACCCTGAGAAGGCGGAGATCGGCTGGGAGCTCGCGCAGGCGATCGAGGGCATCGCCCTTGCGGCCGAGTCGCTCGGCATCCCCGTCGTCTCGGGGAACGTGTCGCTGTACAACGAGACCGGCGGCGCGCCGATCCCGCCGACGCCGGTCGTCGGGTGCGTCGGCCTCGTCCGCGACGTGACGCGGATCCCCGACCGCTGGCGGAGCGGCGACCGTGTGGTGCTTCTGCGCGGGTTCGGTCACGGTCTCGTCACCTTCGTTTGGCGACATACGCACCTCTTCTCGCTCGCGCACGACGTGTCCGACGGAGGCGTGGCGCTCGCGCTTCGCGAGGCCGCAACGTGGTCCGGCCGCGAAGCTGACGTCGACGTCGTCGAAGCGCAGGGCGTGATCGTGGCAACGACCGCTGACGTGCCCTGGGACGACGTCGTCGAGCTCGGGCGGGTGGCCTAGCCGTGTGCGGGGTCTTCGGCGTGCGCGCCCCGGACCGCGATGTCGCGCGCCTCTCCTACTTCGGGCTCTACGCGCTGCAGCACCGCGGGCAGGAGTCGGCCGGGATCGCCGTGTGCGAGAACGGACGGCTGACGGCGCTTCGCGACCTCGGGCTCGTGCCGCAGGTCTTCGACGAACGCAGTCTCTCCGGGCTTCACGGCCAGCTTGCGATCGGGCACACGCGCTACTCGACGACCGGCGGCAACGCCTGGGCGAACTCGCAGCCGCTCCTCCACCACGGCCGCACGCGCACCGTCGCGCTCGGGCACAACGGCAATCTCGTCAACGCCGCGGCGCTGCGCGACGAGATCGGGAAGCCGCTCACGGCGAGCTCCGACTCGGAGGTGATCGCCGCGCTGATCGCCGACGATGAGGCGCCGCTCGAAGAGGCGGTCGCGCACGCGATGACGCGGCTGGAGGGCGCTGCGAGCGTCGTTGGACTGGCCGACGAGACGCTGTTCGCGTTCCGCGACGCGCACGGGTTCCGGCCGCTCGTGCTCGGAAGGCTCGGCGAGGACCCCGTCGTCGCGTCGGAGTCGTGTGCGCTCGACCTGGTCGGCGCCGAGTTCGTGCGGGAGATCGAGCCGGGCGAGCTCGTGCTCGCCGACGCCGACGGCGTCCGCAGCGTGCAGGCGCTCGATCAAGCCGGCGAGGGCGCGCTCTGCATCTTCGAGTTCTTCTATCTCGCACGGCCCGACACTCGGCTCCAGGGCGTCGAGGTGCACGGCGCACGCGTGCGCATGGGCGAACGGCTCGCGCGCGAGGCGCCGACCGACGCCGACCTCGTTCTGCCGATTCCCGACTCGGGCACGCCTGCCGCAATCGGGTTCGCACGCGCCGCGGGCATCCCGTTCAGCGAGGGCCTGATCAAGAATCGGTATGTCGGCCGCACGTTCATCCAGCCCGAGCAGGGCATGCGCGAGCAGGGGATCCGCATGAAGTTCAACCCGCTCGCCGAGGTCGAAGGGAAGCGACTCGTGGTCGTCGACGATTCGATCGTGCGCGGTTCGACGACGCGCCAGATCGTGCAGATGCTGTTCGACGCGGGCGCCGCCGAGGTGCACGTGCGGATCTCGTCGCCGCCGGTCGTCTCGCCCTGTTTCTACGGCATCGATCTCGCGTCGGAGGACGAGATGATCGCAGCGCACTCGACCGTCGAGGAGGTTCGCGAGGCGATCGGCGCAACCTCGCTCGCGTATCTCTCGCTCGCAGGGCTCGAGCAGTCGACCGCGCGCCCGGCCGAGGGTCTCTGCCGCGCCTGCCTCACGCGCGAGTACCCCACCCGCGTCCCGGTCGACGCCGCCAAGCTCAGGTTCGAGACGGTCTGACCAACTGGTCAGCGCGGCCGTAGCGCACGGCGCGCCGCACCTGTCTCGGGTCGAGACCCTGCTCGAGCAGCTGCTGGCGGACCTCGCCCTCGTGCGCGAGTCGCAAGAACAGCCAGACGAGCACGACCGCGGTGACGAGCGAGCCCTCGGCCATCATCACGACGCCGCCGAGGTTGAGGTCGTGCACCGGCGTGATCCCCCACTCGGCGGGGTGGCGATAGGCGGTATAGAACGCGCTCGACGACCAGATGAAGATGTTGCCGAGGACCGTCTCGAGGAGGCGGACGGCGGCGATGTAGCCGAACTTCATCCCGGTGCCGAACCAGACCGGCGCAGGCAGCGTCTCGAGCACCGGCTCCCACATCAGGCAGCCTGCGGTGAAGAAGCAGAAGTGCTCGAACGCGTGAATCGAGTCGTGATGCAGCGCCGCGTCGTAGAAGTACGGCACGTGCCAGATGTAGAGGTCGAACGCCCAGAGCGGCAGCGCAACGAACGGATGCGCCACGACCCGAAGCCGCTCGACCACCTTAAACCGCAGCACCGGGCGGAGGACCTGGCCGGTCAGCCCGAGCACGAAGCAGAGCGGCGCGAGGTCGCCGAGGATCACGTGCTGCGTCATGTGGAAGAAGAAAAAGTGCTCCTCGCCGAGCTGGTCGATCGGCGAGTTGAGCGCGAGCACGACGAGCGCGATGCCGGTCCAGAACGTCGCCCGGCGCCAGCCGGGCACCGTGCGTCCTTGTCCGGCGAGCGTTCGGCAGCGAGCGAAGTAGAGGAGAGCCGCGACGACCGTGGGGACGACCTGGAGCGGTTCGAGCGTCCAGGGCGTGAGTAGCGACGGCGATTCCACGTCGCTTGCAAGACTAGTAGCGCTCCTCGTGCACCTCTTCCACTACCACCTGGTCACTTCGGAGCTGCGCGACGTGGAGGCTCGGTACGTCGGGCGGCTCGGGTTCGATCTCGTCGCCCGTTACGGGCGGATCGGCGACGAGCACGTTTCGATCGAGCCGGGTGTCTCCTGGGAGAAGCTCGAGCAAGACGGGTTCAAGCTGCGGCTGTCGGAGCTCGAGCGAGGCGCGGTGAACGTCGTCATCCAGCCGGGCCACTGGCGGGTCCCGCGGATCGATCACCTCGGCGTCGCGCTCGACGAGGACGGCTTCCAGTCGGTCCTCGGCCGTGCGATGCAGTGGAACCTGCGTGTGCAGGAGCACGGCGGCCGGCGGACGTTCGTCGCGACGAATGCCGGCTACCGCCTCGAGATCCACCCGCCTCGCGAGTGGATCGACGAGCTGCTCGAGAACAGGGACGAGCTGCAGCTCGCCGAGCTTCAGCTGCGGGCTGACGAGCCCGACGCGAAGGCCGGTGCACTCGCGGATCTCCTCGGCCTCGAGGCGTACGACAACGCGGTGAACGTCGGCGGGACGGTGGTGCGGTTCGTCGAGGGCGGCCCGGAGGGCCGCCCCGAGTTGTACGGTGAACGCTTCGCGTGACCGAGCACAGTTATTCCACCGCCGGGGTCTCGCTCGCGACAGCCGGGTCGATCGTCGACCGGTTGCGCGCGGCGGTCGAGTCGACCGGTGCAGTCGGCTTCGGTGCGTTCGCCGGTCTCCACCCGCTCGGCGACGGCCGCTTCCTGGCCGCGTCCACCGACGGCGTCGGCACGAAGCTGATCCTCGCGCGCGAGCGCGGCCGCCGGCGCGACTGCGGCGCCGACCTCGCCGCTCACTGCATCAACGACGTCGCGACTTGCGGCGCCGAGCCGCTCATGCTGCTCGACTACGTCGCGGCGAACGCGATCGACCTCGAGGAGGTGGCGGAGCTCGTCGAGGGTGCGGCAGCTGTTTGCCGCGAAGCGGGCGTTGCGCTCGTGGGCGGCGAGACGGCCGAGCTGCCCGGCATCTACGCGGAGGGCGAGCTCGACTTCGCGGGAACGTGCGTCGGCCTGGTCGACGAGCCGCTGACCGGCGCGGCGATCGAATCGGGAGACGTCGTGGTCGGCTTCCCGTCGGCCGGAGTCCACGCGAACGGCTTCACGCTCATCCGGAGAATCCTCGAAGTTGAGGATTACGACGGCGACGATCTGCTCGCCCCGACGCGGCTCTACCTCGACGTTGCGCGGCGGCTGCGCGGCCGCGCAAAGGCATTCGTGCATGTGACGGGTGGTGGAATCGCCGGCAACCTCGAGCGCGTGCTGCCCGCGGGTCGGACTGCCGAGGTCGACTGGAACGCCTGGGGGCGGCCGCCCGTCTTCCACTGGCTCGCGCGACACGTCGAGGAGGACGAGCTTCGGCGCGTGTTCAACCTCGGCATCGGGTGGTGTGCCGTCGTCTCGGACACGGAACCTGTTGACCAGGTGATCGGACGAATCGCATGATCGGAGTGCTCGTCAGCGGAAACGGGTCGAACCTGCAGGCGCTGATCGACGAAGGGCTGCCGATCGGCGCCGTCGCCGCGAGCCGCAGGGACGCCTATGCGCTCGTCCGCGCGCGCGAGGCTCGGATCCCCACCGCGACCTTCAGCCTCGACTGCCACGCAAACCGTGAGGAGCGCGACCGGGTGATGGCGACGTGGCTCGAAGAGCACGACACTGAGCTGGTCGTGCTCGCCGGCTACATGCACCTCCTGACCGACCCGTTCCTGCGCCGATTCGCCGGACGCATCGTCAACGTCCACCCCTCCCTCCTGCCTGCCTTCCCCGGCGCCCACGCCATCCGCGACGCGCTCGCCGCCGGCGCAGACCCCACCGGGGTCACGGTGCACTACGTCGACGCGGGCCTCGACACCGGCCCCGTCATCACGCAGGAGCCTGTACCGCTCGAGCCGCGGGCGACGCTCGAGGAACGCATCCACGCGGTCGAGCACCGCCTGCTGCCGCGCGTCGTCAGGGAGTTATGCCCCGCGCACTGATCTCCGTCCACGAGAAGGAAGGTGTCGAGCACCTCGCGAGCGGCCTTCACGAGCTCGGGTTCGAGCTCGTGTCGTCGGGCGGCACCGCGACGTACCTCGCGGAGCACGGCCTGCCCGTCACCCGCGTCGAGGACGTCACGGGCGCGCCGGAGCTGCTCGGCGGCCGCGTCAAGACGCTCCACCCGGCGATCCACGCCGGGATCCTCGCGCGCCGCGGTCAGGCGGATGACGATCAGGCGCTCGCGGAGCAGGGAATCGAGCCGTTCGACGTCGTCTGCGTCAACCTCTATCCGTTCGCCTCGTTCGCCGCCCGGCTCGGACCGACCGACGACGAAATGGTCGAGATGATCGACGTTGGCGGGCCGTCGATGCTCCGCGCTGCCGCCAAGAACTTCGCGCACGTCGCCGCGGTCAGCGATCCGCGCCAGTACGAGGTCGTTCTGCGCGAGCTTCGGGAGCACGGCGAGGTGTCGCTCGAGACGAGGCGCAGGCTCGCAGCCGAGGCGTTCGCGACCACTGCCGCCTATGAGGCCGCGATCGCCACCTGGTTCGCGCGAGGCGAGCGATTCCCCGAGCAGTTGACGCTCTCCTTCCGCAAGGTCTCGGACCTGCCCTACGGCGAGAACCCGCACCAGGCGGCGGCGCTCTACTGGGAGGTCGGAGCGCGCAAGCATCTGCTCTCGCGCGTCGAACAGCTCGGCGGCAGGGAGCTCTCGTACAACAACCTCGCCGACCTCGAGGGAGCACGACGCGTCGCGCGCGAGCTGAGCGAGCCTGCGGTCGTGATCGTCAAGCACGGGAACCCCTGCGGCGTCGCGATCGCGACGACGATCGAGGAGGCGTGGGAGCGCGCGCTCGGCGCCGACCCCGTATCGGCGTACGGCTGCGTCGCGATCCTGAACCGCACGGTCACCGGAACGCTGGGCGAGCGGATCGCCGAGCACTTCGTCGAGGTGCTCTTCGCTCCGGGGTATGCACCCGATGCGCTCGAGGCGCTCGCGCGGAAGCAGGCGCTTCGCATCCTCCAGGACGGTGAGCGGCGCAAGGACACGCCGGGTGAGCGGGACTTCCGGCGCGTCCTCGGCGGGCTGCTCGTCCAGGACCGAGACGTCGACACGCAAGAGCGCGAGACGATGAACGTCGCCTGCGGCGAGATCGCCGCGGACGCGTGGGACGATGTCCTCTTCGCGTGGCGCGTGTGCAAGCACGTCTCATCGAACGGGATCGTGCTCGCACGCGGCCTGCAGACGATCGGGATCGGCGCCGGGCAAATGAGCCGCGTCGACGCCGTGCGGATTGCGGTCGAGAAGGCCCGCGAGCTCGGCCACGACACGCGCGGCGCCGTGCTCGCGAGCGACGCGTTCTTCCCGTTCACGGACGGCGTGCAGCTGGCGCTCGACGCAGGAATCACAGCAATCGTGCAGCCCGGCGGCTCACGCCGAGACGCCGAGGTGGTCGCGGCAGTCGAGGCGGCGGGCGCCGCGATGGTCGTCACCGGCCGCCGGCACTTCCGCCACTAGCAACCATCTAGGATCGGCGTCATGACCTCACCGCAGCCGGACCCGCTCCGCTGGAAGGCGCTCGCCGTCGTCTGCGCCGCCTTCTTCATGACCGTCCTCGACGTCTCGATCGTGAACGTCGCCCTGCCTTCTATCGGCCGGGGGCTTCACTTCGCCCAAGACGACCTGCAGTGGGTGATCACCGCCTACGCGATCACGTTCGGCGGCTTCCTGATGCTGGGCGGCCGCGCCGCCGACCTCTTCGGGAGGCGCAGGATCTTCGTCGTCGGGGTCGTCGTCTTCACCATCGCGTCCTTCTTCTGCGGGCTCGCCTGGTCGGAAGGTGTGCTGATCGCCTCCCGCGCCGTGCAGGGGCTCGGCGCCGCGATCATCTCCCCGGCGGCGCTCGCGATCATCATGACGACGTTCGACGAGGGCGCCGAGCGGAACAAAGCGCTCGGGATCTGGGGCGCGATCGGCGGCGGCGGGGCAGCAGTCGGCGTGCTCGCCGGCGGTGTGCTCACGAAGTACCTCGGCTGGGAGTGGATCTTCTTCGTCAACGTGCCGGTCGGTGCGATCGCGCTGGCGCTGACGCCGCGGTTCGTCCGCGAGAGCCGCGCCGAGCGCGAGTCGTCCCCGGACGTCCTTGGGGCGGTCGCCGTCACCGCGGGTCTCGCACTGCTCGTCTACGCGGTCTCGACGGCGCCCACCCACCACTGGGGCAGCGTGACGACCGTCCTCCTGCTCGCCGGCTCGGTGGCGCTGTTGGGGGCGTTCCTCGTGGTCGAGGCGCGGACCCCGGACCCGCTGATGCCGTTCCACATCTTCCGCATCCGGACGGTGTCGGGCGCGAACATCTCCGCACTCCTGCTCGGTGCGTCGCTCTTTGCCAACTTTTTCCTGTTGACGCTGTACGTCCAGGAAGTGCTCGGCTGGTCCGCGCTGAAGACCGGGTTGACGTTCATCGCCACCGCGGGATCGGCGGTCCTCTGGGCCGGCGTGGCGCAGGGGCTCGTGACCCGATTCGGCCCGAAGCCGATCATGATCATCGGCTTCATTGGGATGCTCGTCGGGATGCTCTGGTACACGCAGATCCCGGTGCACGGCTCGTACTGGAGCGACCTTCTACCGGGCTACTTGATCATCGGGTTCGCGATTCCGTTCGCGTTCATCCCGGTGTCGATTGCCGCGCTCTCGGGGATCGAGCACCACGAGGCCGGCCTCGCGTCGGGCATCTTCAACACCGCCCAGCAGATCGGAGGGGCGATCGGGGTGGCCGTCGTCTCGTCCGTGTCGATCAGCCGCTTCGACCACCTCACCGCGCTTCACGGACGGTCGTACTTCCCACAGGCATTCACTGCGGGCACCCGCTGGGGCTTCTGGGCCTGCGTCGCCGTCTCGGTGGTCGGACTGCTCGCGGTGGTGGCGCTCGTCCGCCGCGAGGAACTGACGCACCTGGACGAAGAGCAGGTTCCGGCGCTCGGGTAGCGCAGAGGACGGCGGTAGGCTTCCCGGCCGATGGCGCGCGCGTACCCGACCGTGCTCGACCTCGTCGGGAACACCCCGATCGTGCGCCTGCCGCGCCTCTCGCAGGACGTCCCGGCAACCCTGCTCGCGAAGCTCGAGTACATGAACCCGGGCGGGTCGAACAAGGACCGCATCGGGCTCGCGATGATCGAGGCGGCCGAGCGCGACGGAAAGCTCAAGCCCGGAGGCACGATCGTCGAGCCGACCTCGGGCAACACGGGCGTCGGCCTGGCGATCGCGGCTGCGCAGAAGGGCTACCGCTGCATCTTCGTGATGCCGGACAAGATGAGCCAGGAGAAGATCGCGATGCTGCGCGGCTACGGCGCTGAGGTCGTGATCACGCCGACTGCCGTCGACCACGACTCGCCGGAGTCGTACTACTCGGTCTCCTCACGGCTCGCGGAAGAGATCCCGGGCGGGTTCAAGCCGGATCAGTATTCGAACATGTCGAACCCGGAGGCGCACTACTTGACGACGGGGCCTGAGATCATGGAGCAGACGGGTGGCGAGCTCGACGCACTCATCATCTCGGTCGGGACGGGCGGCACGATCAGCGGCGTCGGCCGCTACTTCAAGGAGCATGCACCGGGCGTGAAGATCGTCGGCGTCGACCCGGAAGGCTCGGTCTACACCGCGAAGAGCGAAGCCGACCTCCATCCGTACCTCGTGGAGGGGATCGGCAAGGACACGTGGCCGGAAACGATGGACCCGGCGGTCGTGGACGAGTGGATCCGCGTCTCGGACCGCGACTCGTTTCTCGCCGCGCGGCGCCTTGCGCGCGAGGAGGGGCTGCTTGTCGGCGGGTCGGCGGGCTCGACCATCGCCGGCGCCCTCGTGTTCGCGGCGGGGTGCGAGCCCGGCGCGCAGGTGCTGACGATCCTCCCCGACTCGGGCCGGTCGTACCTCTCGAAGTTCCTGGACGACAACTGGATGATCGAGCACGGCTTCCTCGATCGCGGCACCCCGGTCCCTCGCGTGCGCGACCTCCTCCGCGCGAAGACGGACGAGACGCCGGCATTCGTCACCGTGTCTTCGCACCAGAAAGTCGCCGAGGCGATCTCCGTCATGGAGCGGTACTCGATCTCCCAGCTGCCCGTCGTCCGTGACGGTGAGGTCGCGACACTCACGGACGTGATCGGCTCGCTGCAGGATCGCGCGCTGCTCGACCTCGTGTTCAAGAACGCGGACGCTCTCCACGAGGACGTCGCGGTCGCGATGCAGGGACCGCTGACGGTGGTCGAGGCGGACGCGTCGGTCGACGAAATCGTGACGGCGCTGACCGGTGGCACGAACGCGGTCGTCGTGGCGGACGGCGGCCGCCCGGTGGGCGTCGTCACGCGCAGCGACCTGCTGGACTACCTCGCGCACCTCCGCTGACGCGAGACCACTTGCAACGCGTGTCACGATCTTGTTGACTCGCGTTTCTGCGGCAATCGAGGGAAGGGAGGCTGCATGAGGCGCACATTCGCGCTCACCTTCGCGGCTTCGGCTTGCACCGTGCTCGCGTTGGCGGCGGGTGCGACGGCCGGGCCGCCGAGCCATTTCACCGACTCCGTGACCTACGCGTGGGACGACCCGGGCAGCTCGGCCACACCGTGCGGCGGGTTCGACGATCGCTACATGGGTCACTTCGACGTCTCCGGGATCACGAAGTTCGACAAGGCCGGCAACCCGGTCCAGGACGTCGTCCATATCTCCGGCTGGGAGACGAACTGGCGGTCCGACAACCCCGCGACCAGGTTCACGGCGAGGCGCAATTTCACCGTGCAGTACGACTACGCCACGAACACCGAGAAGGACACCGGCATCATCTACTCGGCAACCGCACCAGGAACGGGGCTCTTGTTCCACGACGTCGGCAACATCGGTGAAGACGACACGACGTTCGAGTTCCTCTACATCCACGGCCCGCACGACGTGGCGACGAACGGCGAAGTGACCTTCTGCAACGCGCTGCTCGCGATCTCCTGAGCGGCACACGGTGCCAGGTGCCAGGCACTTGAAGGTGCCTGGCACCTTCCTTTTGTCAGAGGAACACGTCCGCGTGTTGTGTCAGCCGAATCTCGGCTGGGTCCCCTCCCACCGCATGATGACAACGCGCGGCGTACGCGAGCAAGTAGATACACGCGGCGCCGGCCGACCGGCGTTCGGCGGCATCGAAGGGTGCACCCCGCGCGTGCTCGTAGTCCGCGAGGAAGGCGAGCGATTCGTCCGGGATCGGCCAGCGAGCGAGTGGGTGATCGAGTTCCTCGGTGTAGGTGAATGACGCAGCAGCCTGACCCGCTACGACCGGCTCGAGTTCGGTCGTGACGCTGTCCCAGTCGTAGATCGCCGTCGGCCGCAGCGCCACGTCGAACCGGACATGTTTCGCAGCCCAGTCGAGGTGCCCGACCACCTCGCGACCGACACGCTCAACCGCAGCCGCTCGGGTTGCGATCTCGTCGATCCATTCGGCGCCCGCGGCAGTTGCCTCGAAGTCGAAGAGCGCGTTGTGCGGTTTCGGCCACAGCGCCCCCTCCGGGCGCAGGAACGACCGCCGCGGCCGCTCGGCGCACGCCGTCGCCAGCTCCACGAACCGCAAGAGCACGCCGGCCAATGCACAACCGACGTCGGCTTCGTGCGCATCGCGAAACTCGCCGTCGTCGATCCACTCCTCCACGGTCACGGCGCCGTGGGCGCGAATCGGCTGCGGCGCAGGGAAGCCGCGCTCGCGCAGCGCGGCCTGCAAGCGCTGTAGATCCCGGAAGTACTCGGGATCCTCGAACAGCTTGTGCACCTTGAGGGCAACCCGCGAGCCGTCGCGGAGCCGAAGCCCGAAAGTTGCCCCGACGCTGCACCCGAAATGGAAGATTTCCTCGGGGTGAGGCTCGAGCTCGCGCGCCGTCGCCCGAATCTCGTCGGCATCCGTGGTGCCGAGGACATCGAGGACGACAGGCGACGCCGGATACGTTGCAAGGTACGTGGCTACCGCGTCCACCACCGTCACCCTCGCACAGATCCGCCGCACGATCGTCGGCGCCCAGGGCTTCGCCGCGCGGTACCGCAAGGCAGGCGAGGCCGACGTCGAGGCGGCGATCCGCCGGCTCTCCGCCGTACAGCTCGACTCGATCTCCGCCGTCGACCGCGCCCACCGCCTGACGCTCGCCTCGCGCATCGGCTCATTCGACCCCGAGCAGGTCCCGCAGCTACTCCGCGCCGGCCGCATCTTCGAATACTGGGGGCACGAAGCGTCGCTGATGCCGATCGAGCTCTGGCCGCATTTCCGAAGCGTCATGCAGGGCGGCGGCCACTGGGGGATCTACGATCGCGCGCTCCGCGACCACGGCGACCTCGTCGAGCCGGTGCTCGACCGCATTCGCGCCGAGGGCCCGCTCGGCTCGCGCGATTTCGAGTCGCACGGCACCTTTGTCGGCGGCGGGATGTGGAACTGGAAGCCGGCGAAGATGGTCCTGGAGGCGCTCTGGGACCAGGGTCGCCTCGTCATCGCCGGTCGACACAACTTCCAGCGGCTCTACGACCTCGCCGAGCGCGTCATCCCGCGCCACGTTCTCGACGCCCCGGCGCCACCCGAGGACGAGACGCTCCGGACGTTTGCGCTCCTCGCGGTGCGCGCGCGAGGAGCGCTGACCGAAGCAGCAATCCGCGAGCACTGGCGCCTCAAGGGCGGCAAGGCGCGGCTGCACCATCATCTCGTGGCGATGGTGGACGACGGGCTCCTGCGTGAATTGCCTGTCGAGGACGGCGGAGCGCCCTTCTACATCGACGCGGAGCAGGAGCTCGGAGGCGCGCCGGCGCCGCCTGTGCTGGTCTCCCCGTTCGACAACATCGTCTGGGATCGCCCGCTCCTCGAACGGGTCTTCGGGTTCCGGCACGTGATCGAGGTCTACAAGCGCGAGCACGAGCGCGCATACGGCTACTACGTCCTTCCGCTCCTCGTCGGGGACCGCTTCGTCGGCCGCGCCGACCTGAAGGCCGACCGCGCGGAAGGTGTCCTCCACGTCAAGCGGTTCACACCGGAGCCCCGCGCGCGTGGCAAGCTCCTCGACAAGTTGGAACGCGCAGCACATCGCCTCGCGCGCACCATCGGACTGGAGCGCGCAGCGCTTGCGTGAGGTCGGCGTCGAGGAGGCGCGGCGCATCGCCGTGCGCGCGCAGCTGCTCGACGGAAGCGCGACCGACGTGCTCTCCACCGTGCGGCACCTCGGGTTCCTGCAGCTCGACCCGATCTCCGTCGTCGCCCCGCCGCAGCACCTCGTGCTCTGGAGCCGCCTCGGCGATCGTTACGACCCGGCCGAGCTCGACCGGCTGCTCTGGGAGCAGCGGCTGCTCGTCGAATGGAATGCGTTCCTCTGGCCGGTCGAGGATCTGCCGCTGCTGCGGGCGCGGATGCGGCGGACCGACCGGCCGCTCGACCGGCGGCTGATCGCGTTCCTGAAGGAGAACGGGGCGTACCGCAGGTACGTGCTCCGCGAGCTCGAGCGCCGCGGCCCGCTGCTGTCGCGCGAGATTGAGGACCACAGGCCGTCCGGCCGCGAGGCGCACCGGTGGTGGGGTGAGCGGAAGATGGGCCTGATGCTCGGCGTCTTGAACGCGCGCGGGGAGGTCGCGGTCGTCGGCCGCCGCGGGAAGCAGCGAGTCTGGGACCTTGCCGATCGTTGGTATCCAGAGACCGAACCGCATCCCGTGGGCGGAAGCGAAGCGCGCCTTCGACGACAAGCGCTTCCGTGCGCGCGGGGTGCGCCTCGAGAAGGGCCGCTGGCTCGCGCATCCCGACGCCGAGGACGGCCCGGTGCCGGCCGCACGGACGACGTTCCTCTCGCCGTTCGACCAACTCGTGGCGGATCGCGAACGGGCGCACGCGCTCTGGGGTTTCTTCTACCGGCTCGAGATGTACGTGCCGAAGGCGAAACGCGAGTACGGCTACTACGTCCTGCCGATCCTGCGCGGCGACCGCGTCGTCGGCCGCATCGAGCCGGTGCACGACCGCAAGGCCGGCACGCTGCGGGTGGTCGGGAAGTGGTGGGAGGGCAAGCCGGTCTCCGTCGACCGGCCGCTCCGCAGCCTGGCGCGGTGGCTCGGCGCGAGTCTCTAGCATCACCACATGGACTTCGAGACGCGCGCGATCCACGCAGGACAGGAGCCCGATCCCGCGACGGGCGCGATCATCACGCCGATCTACCAGACCTCGACGTTCGTGCAGGACGCGGTCGGTGAGAACAAGGGCTACGACTACGCGCGCGTCGGCAATCCAACGCGCACCGCGCTCCAGGTTGCGCTTGCGAGCCTCGAGAGCGCGAAGCACGGGATCGCGTTCAGCTCGGGCCTCGGCGCGACGACGACGCTGATGCACCTGGTCGACCCCGGCCAGCGCGTCGTGCTGATCGCCGACGTCTACGGCGGCGTGTACCGGATGACGTCGCAGGTGTACGAGCCCAAGGGCTACCACTTCACGTACGTGCCGGCACCCGAGTTCCACGACAGCCTCGCGTCGCACCTCGGTGACGACGTCAGGCTCGTCTGGGTCGAGACGCCGTCGAATCCGCTCTTGAACGTCGTCGACATTCGCAGGGCCGCAGCCGCGGCGCATGCCGCCGGCGCGCTGCTCGTCGTCGACAACACGTTCGCCACGCCGTACCTGCAGCAGCCGCTCGAGCTCGGCGCAGACCTCGTCGTCCACTCGACGACCAAGTACCTCGGCGGCCACAGCGACGTCGTCGGCGGGTTCGTCGCCACCAACGACGACGCGCTCGCCGAACGCCTCTACTTCCTGCAGAAGTCTCTCGGCGCTGTGCCGGGCCCGTTCGACGCGTGGCTCGTGCTGCGCGGGCTGAAGACCCTGGCGGTGCGGATGCGGGCGCACTGCGAGAACGCCCGGCGCATCGCCGAGTTCCTCGAAGGCCACGAGGCGGTCGAGCGCGTGCTTTGGCCGGGCCTCGACTCGCACCCCGGCCATTCGGTGGCGCGCGCACAGATGCGCGACTTCGGCGGGATGGTCTCGTTCACCGTCGAGACGGAGCAGGAAGCGGTCGACCTCGTCGCGCGCACGAAGATCTTCCAGCTCGCCGAGTCTCTCGGCGGCGTCGAGAGCCTGGTCGAGCATCCCGCGCGGATGACGCACGCGTCGACCGCAGGCGCGCCGTTCGCCCCGCCTGGGAACCTCGTCCGGCTCTCTGTGGGGATCGAATCGGCGGACGACCTCGTCGCCGATCTTGAGGCTGCTCTCGTCAGACGAGCGGCGATCGCATAGCGGTCAGTTGCGACTGATCGACCTGCATTTTGGCGGCGCGCCACACGCGATCGGCGTCTACCTCGTCGACACCGACGACGGCCCGGCGCTCTTCGACTGCGGGCCGTCCTCGACGCTCGACGCGCTCGACGCCGGGCTCGCCTCGCACGGCTTCGCGCTCGTTGATGTCAGGCACCTGTTCCTCTCGCACATCCACCTCGACCACGCGGGCGCGGCCGGCTCGCTCGTCCGCCGAAGCCCCGGTCTGACCGTCTGGGTGAGTGCGGTCGGACGGCCGCATCTGGTCGATCCGTCGCGGCTCGAGCGCTCGGCGCGGCGGCTCTACGGCGACATGTTCGACCCGCTGTGGGGCAAGCTCGTACCGGTGCCCGCCGAGAACGTCCGGGTCGCGGACGGTGACGTCCTCGGCTGGGATGCGTTCCCCACCCCCGGGCACGCGTCACATCACGTCTCGTACCTCCGCGGCGGAACGCTGCTCGCGGGCGACGCGGCGGGTGTCCGGATGCCCGGTGCCTCCTACGTGCTGCCCGTCTCGCCGCCGCCCGACATCACCGTCGAGGGCTGGCACGAGACGATTGCCGAGATCCGCCGGCGAAGGCTCGAGCGGTTGGCGCTCATCCACTTCGGCGTTCACGAGGACGTCGCGGCGCACCTCGACCGGCTCGAGGTCGAGCTCGACCGCTGGGCGGAGCGTGTCGGCGGCGGGATGAGCCAGGAGGACTTCGTCGCCGTCGCGAGGGCGGACGCAGGGGAGGACGCCGACCAGTACGACCGCGTCGCGCCGCTCTGGCAGTCGTTCATCGGGATGCGGCGGTACTGGGACTCACAGCGAACGTGAGCCGGCTCGGGCCGCTCCGCGAGCGGGAATACGCGCTTCTTTTCACCGGTCGGGCCGTCTCGCAGATCGGCAGCGCGATGGCGCCGGTCGCGCTCGCGTTCGCAGTGCTCGACCTGACAGGCTCGACGGCGGACCTCGGGATCGTGCTGGCGGTACGGCAGGTCGCGGTCGTCGTGCTCCTGCTCTACGGAGGCGTGTGGGCTGACCGCCTGCCGCGGCACCTGGTGATGGTGAGCTCGAATCTCGTGAGCGGGCTCAGCCAGGCAACGGTCGCCGTTCTGTTGCTCTCGCACCATGCGAGCATCACCGCGCTCGCCGTGTTCGCGGCGGTGAACGGGGCGTCGTCGGCGTTCTTCTTCCCCGCGAGCTATGGGATCATCCCTCAGACGGTCCCGGTGCCTCTGCTCCAACAGGCGAACGCCATGTTGCGACTCGGGCTGACCGCGACGAGCACCGGGGGCGCAGCTCTCGGCGGGATCGTCGTCGCGGCGTCGAGCCCGGGCTGGGCGATCGCCGCCGACGCAGTCACCTACGGCCTCGCTGCGACGACGCTCGCGGCGATGCGCGTCCGGCCGTCCGAGCGGGCGGAGGCGACGACGGTGTTCCACGACCTGCGCGTCGGTTGGCGCGACTTCTGGAGCCGGCCGTGGTTGTGGTCGATCGTGATCCAGTTCGGGGTCGTCAATGCCGTCTACACCGGGACGTTGTTCGTGCTCGGCCCGGCGGTGGCGAAGCGGCACCTCGGCGGCCCGGCTGCTTGGGCCGGCGTCCTCGTCGCGATCGAAGTGGGCGTGATCGCGAGTGGGGTCGTGTTGTTGCGCTGGAAGCCGCGCCGGATCCTCCGCACGGCGACCTTCGGTGCGTTCGGGCTCGCCCTGCCGTTGCTCGCGCTCGCCCGACCCGAACCGCTGGTGCTCATCATCGTCGCTGCGTTCGCCTCGGGTTACCTGACCGAGATCTTCGGCGTGCTCTGGGACACGACGTACCAGCAGGAGATCCCGCACGACAAGCTGTCGCGCCTCTCGGCGTACGACGCAATTGGCTCCTGGGCGTTGATGCCGATCGGCTACGCGGTCGCCGGCCCGGTCGGCGCGGCCGTCGGCACGCGAGCAACGTTCATCGGCGCAGCGCTCGTCGTCGTCGTCGCGACCGCGCTGGTGCTCCTGTGCCGCGACGTGCGCGTGCTCGAGCGGCGCGCGAGCGTCTGAGCCGGCTCTGACGCGCGTCGGACGCGGCTCGGAGGAAGCTCAAAGGACCTGGCACAAATCAGTGCCGATTGTGTGAAAAACCGCCGCGTTTACGACTCGCGCAGGATGTTGCCGCCCGACGTCTGCGCAAGGGCGGTCAGCACGATCTCGTCGACGTTCACGTTCGCCGGCCGGCTGAGCGCGAACAGGATCGAGTCGGCGACGTCTGCCGGGCGGAGCGGCCCGCCCATCGCGACGTTCGAGTAGACCGCCGCGCGCCTTCTCCTCGTCGCCGCCGAACCGAACACGCGAGAAGTCCGTCTCGACGAGACCAGGGGCGACGTTCGTTATCCGCACCGGCTTCCCTTGCAGGTCGTCGCGCAGCGCGCGCGTGTACCCGTGCACCGCGAACTTCGATGCGACGTACGACGAGCCGTTCGCGTACGACCAGATCCCGGCCACCGAGCCGAGGTTGACGATGTGGCCCGCACCCGAGTCGACGAGGTGCGGCACGCAGAGCCGCGTCATCCGCATCAGACCGAGAACGTTGGTGGCGATCACCTGGTGCTCGTCCGCTTCTTTCGACTCCCAGACCGGGTCGCGCCCCCGCGACAGGCCGGCGTTGTTGACCAGGATCTCGAGGCCGCCAAGCCGACCCAGCGCGTCGTCCACGAACCGCCGGCAGCTCGCGTCGTCGGTGACGTCCAGGGTGCCGTCGCGGCGCGACCCGGAGACGACCGTCACGCCCGCCTCGGCGAGCGCCTTTGCAGTCGCAGCGCCGATCCCGCTCGACCCCCCGGTCACGATCGCCCGCTTCCCCTCCAGTCCGGTCACGACGAGACCTTAACCGTAGGTACAACGAAATCGCCCGCCGCACGTCTAAGTTGCCGACGCATGCAACCGTTCCCCCAGGGTCACGGACGTAGCCTCCGCGTCGCGAGTGTCCTGCTCGCGCTGCTCGTCCTGCTCGCCGTGGTGGCGTTCGCGAGCCGTACCGGCTTCGGCCACGCATCGAACACGACGCCGACACCGGGCTACGTGAACTGGGCGATGAGCGTCTTCCTGATCCTCTTCGTGCTGATGATCCCGGTCGCCGTCTACGCCTACTCGGTGCAGGCGCGCGAGTTTCGCGTCCAGAACAAGCGCAGCATGCAGGCCCGCGCGATCAGGAGCCTGGGGGTGATGTTCCTCGTCTTCGGCCTCGCCGGCCTGATCGTCTACTTCCGGAACAACTCGAACTTCTTCCGCCTCAACTCGCTCCTCTTGCACCACGGGACCGGGACAGGCAAGAACGGCGCCCACGGCGGGGCCAACCACTACAACCCGACGTTCCAATGGCCGGTGCTCTGGGGGACGCTGGCGCTGGCCGCGGTCGTCATCGCGTGGTTCGTATGGGACTGGAAGCAGCGAGCCGCCCAGGCGGTCGAGGCAGGCGAACCGACGATCGCCGACGACGTCGCCGAATCGATCAGCGACGCGATCGACGACCTCGAATCCGAGCCCGATGCACGCCGGGCGGTGATTGCCGCGTACGCACGGATGGAAGGCGTGTTCGGCCGCCACGGGCTCCGCCGGCAGGCGAGCGAAACCGCAACCGAGTACCTGCAGCGCATCCTGCTCGGGTTGACGACGCGCGTCGAGGCGGTGGGTCGGCTGACCGGCCTGTTCGAGCAGGCGAAGTTCAGCGACCATCCGATCGACGGCCGGATGAAGCAGGATGCGATCGACGCGCTTCGCGTCATCCGAGAGGACTTGCAGGTGGCCGAGGCGTGAGGAAGCACTTGCTCGACGTCGCGGTGCTGTTCTTCCTGTCCTCGGGCGCTTGCGCATACGTGTCACTCCAGGTGCCCGCCGAACGAAGGATCGCCGTCCACGTCTACTTCCTGTTCCTCGGCGCGCTCCTGATGCTCGTTGTCGTCTCTGCGGTCGCGGCGGCCGCGCCGCGCGCACGCCGGTCCGAGCTCGTCACAGCGCTCGACGAGCGGCCCGAACCGGCGGGAACGGTTCCGCAACTCGCGAAGGTGGAGCGCGAGGTGACGCTCGCGATCGGGAACGCGCTCGACCTGCACACCCGGCTCTTGCCTCACCTGCGCGAGATCGCGTCTGCGCGGCTCGAGCGCCGTGGGAAGCGGGCGGGCCCCGACACGCTTGGCCGCTGGTGGGAGCTCCTCCGGCCCGATCGCCCGGAGCCGAGCGAGCGCTTTGCGCCCGGGATCGCCGCAGGGGACCTCCGGGACCTCGTCGCCGACCTGGAGCGCATGTGATGTGCCCATGGAGCTCACCGAGGTCGGCCGCGTCGCCAGCGCGGTCGTCGACGAGATCGAGAAGGCCGTCGTCGGGAAGCGGGATGCGCTCGAGCTGCTGCTGCTCGGCCTGCTCGCCGACGGCCACGTGCTGCTCGAGGACTATCCCGGGCCTGGCGAAGACCCTGATGGCGCGGTCGTTCGCGCAGGTCTGCTCGATGGAGTTCTCGCGCATCCAGTTCACGCCGGACCTGATGCCGTCCGACGTGACCGGCTCGTCGGTCTACAACCAGCGCGACGCCGACTTCCAGTTCCGGCCGGGCCCGATCTTCGCCAACCTGCTGCTTGCGGACGAGATCAACCGCGCACCGCCGAAGACGCAGGCCGCGCTGCTCGAGGCGATGCAGGAGCGCCAGGTGACGACCGAGGGCGAGACGCGCCGGCTCGGCCCGCCGTTCCTCGTCATCGCGACACAGAACCCGATCGAGTACGAAGGGACGTATCCACTGCCCGAGGCGCAGCTCGACCGGTTCCTGCTGCGCATGTCGGTCGGCTATCCGGCGCGCGAAGACGAATGGCGTGTGCTCGCCGAACGAGCGAGCGCGGCGCACGGACGAAGTGCAGCTCGCGGCCGTCGTCGACCGGGACACCCTGCTCGCGATGCAGCTTGCCTGCGAGGACGTGTTCGTCTCCGAGCACGTGGGGCTCTACATGGTCGACGTCGTCGCCGCGACGCGCAGCGCGCCGTCGATCCAGGTCGGCGCGTCGCCGCGCGGATCGCTTGCGCTCATGAAGCTCTCACGCTGCCGCGCCGCACTCGACGGCCGCGACTACGTGACGCCCGACGACGTCAAGTCGATCGCGGTTCCCGCGCTCGCGCATCGCCTGACGCTGCGCCCCGAGCTGTGGGTGCAGCGGATCTCGGCGGAGGACGTGGTGCGCGAGCGTCTCGCAACCGTCCCGACGCCGGTCGCCGAGGATCTCGCCCGTACGTGACGCGGCGCGCGACCTCGAAGCTCGGCGCGTACGCCGCGCTGTCGGGGTTCGGGCTCGTCGCCGCGCTCGTGCTCGGGCGGCCCGAGATCGTCGCACTGACCGCACCGTTCCTGCTCGCGGTCGGCGTCGGCCTCGCGCTCGGCGCTTCTCCGCGATTCACGGCCGAGATCGAGGCCGACGAGCGCGCCGTCGAGGGCGACGAGATCGGGGTGCGGATCACGCTCGCGGCGTCGGCGGCCGTCGACCGCCTCGACGTCTTCGTGCGGCTGCCGGCGGGCCTCGAGGTCGCAGACGGAGACCAGGCACGTAGCTTGCGGCTCGCGCGGGGCGAGCGGCGCGAGCTCGAGCTGACGGTGCGGGCGAAGCGCTGGGGTGCGCACCGCCTCGGACCGGTGTATCTCCGCAGCCGCGACCCGCTGGGTCTGCTCGTCGCTGAGGGAGTGCTGGCGCGAACGCCCGAGATCCGCGTCTATCCCCGCGAGGACACGCTGCGGCGGATCCTGCAGCCGCGCGAGACGCAGGTCTTCTCCGGGAGCGAGGTCGCCCGCCGGAAGGGCGAAGGGATCGAGTTTGCCGACATGCGGCCGTGGGCGCCCGGCGATCCGCTGAAGCGCGTCAACTGGCGCGCGACCGCACGCCGCGGCGAGGTGTGGGTGAACGAGAGCCATCCCGAGCGCAACACGGACGTCATCCTGTTCGTCGACTCGTTCGCCGAGGCGCGGGGGCAGGACGCAAGCACGCTCGACCTCGCGGTCCGTGCGACTGCCGCGCTCGCAGATGCCTACATCAGCCGCCGCGACCGTGTCGGCCTCATCTCGTTCGGGGGCATCCTCCGGTGGCTCGAGCCGGGGATGGGAATGGTGCAGCTCTACCGCATCGTCGACGCGCTGCTCGACACGCAGATCATCCTTTCGTACTACTGGACCGGCATCGACGTGATCCCGCGGCGCACGCTGCCGCCGAGCGCACTCGTGATCGCGCTCTCGCCGCTCCTCGACAGGCGCTCGGTCGATGCGCTGCTCGACCTGCGCGCGCGCGGCTATGACCTCAGCGTCTTCGACGTGTCGCCGGTGCCGTTCGCGGAACGGCCCGACTCGGGGGTTGACGCGATCGCATACGACATCTGGATTCTCCGGCGCGACGCGCTCCGGCACCAGCTGCAGCGCGCCGGCGTCGCCGTAGCGGAGTGGCGCGACGGGGCTCCGCTGCAGGCCTCGATCGAGGAGGTGAGGGCATTCCGACGCCACGCCCGGGTCGCACGCGGCTGATCACCGGCGCCCTCGCCGTCACGACGCTCGCCGGTGTGACCGCATACACGTTCTCCGGCGACAGCGCCGTCGCCTCCGCGGGCGGAGCGCTCGCGGCGGTGGGCACCGTCGGGCTCGCCGCGGGCATCGTCGCGCGCCTGCCGATCGCGGTGCCGTGGGCCATCCTGTTCACGGGAGCCGGCTACGTCGTCGCGCGGGCCCAGCACTCGGTCGTCGACGGCTGGGCGGCCGTCGTCGGAGGAGCGCTGCTCCTTGCCGCCGAACTGGCGGCGTGGTCGATCGCGAGCGACCGGCGCATCCACGAGGAGCCGGCGCTCGTTCTCAGGCAGTCACTGACCGTGACCGCGCTCGTCGTCAGTGCGTCGGTCGTCAGCTTCGTGCTCGTCGGCGCGGCGGCCGTCTCGGCTGCCGCGGGCTTGTTGCTGACGGGGATCGGCGTCGCGGCAGCGGTCGCAGCCGTCGCGGTCGTGTTGCGACTCGTCAGCAGATGAGGTGGGGTCCCGCCGGCCGGAGCCGGCGGGACCCCACCTCATCTAGCTAGATCGCCTTCAGCATTGCGATGCGCGTCTCACTGTGACCGTTCGGATCGTTCGCGATCACGGTGAGCTTGTAGGTGTGCTTCTTCACCGGCGTGAACGTCGCCGGGAAGACCAGCGACTGGTTGGCCCGCAGCGAGGTCGTCGGCTGCGCGACCGCAACGGTGCGAGAGCCGTCGGTCACCTTGTACGTCATCCCGCAGGTCGTCCCAGCGCTGTTGTAGTACGCGAGGAACGGGAAGTAGAGCGTGATCGTCGGCGCTTTGCCGGCGCGGACGTTGAACTGCAGCCCGTCGGTCTGCCGGGCGACCGCTCCAAACGCGGAGTACGACGGCTTCGCCGCGCCGGACGGCTGAAGCAGGCCGCTCTGCCACGGGTTGCCGGAACTGTCCCGGAACGTGAACCAGATGAACATCTGCACGTTCGGATCCTTGCGCGCGATCCCAAGTGCCTGCTTCGCGTAGGCCGCCTGCTTCGCCATCGTGACGCCGCGGCGCTCGCCCGGCTTCGTCTCGTGGCCGTATTCGGTGATCCAGATCGGCACCGCACGGTGGAACCATCTGTGCAGGTCCTTCTCGAACTTCGGCATCGTCGAGAGCGTCACGTTCGGGTAGCGCACCTTCTCGGTCGGCTTCGCGAACGGCGCAGTGGGATACGGATGGTGTGCCCACGCGTCGAACCGGATCCCCTTCTGCCGGGCGAGGAGCTTCGCGAACATCCCCGGAGACACTGTCTGGCTGCTGCCCTTGGACGGCTTGTCGCGCCCCTGCGCGGAGGTCTCGCCGATCGCGACCTGCGCGGACTTGTTGGCCGCCTTGATTCCCGCGTACGCGGACTTGAAGAGCTTCGCGTAGTTCGCCGGGCTGACGATCCTCTTGCCGACGTACTGTGGCGTCAGGAACTGCTGCAGGTTCGGCTCGTTCCAGACCGACCACAGGCCGACGTACCCCTTGCCCTGCAGGCCGTCGTAGCGCAAGGCGAGCATGCGGGCGAATGCCTGCAGGTCGCCGACCCTCTTCGGCATGACGTTCGGTTTCTTGTTGCCGTTTGCCCACCTCGGCGTGCCGGTGATGTTGATCATCACGCGCAGCCCGTACGCGCTCGCGCGCTGCACGAGCTCGTCGAGGTCTGAAAGCTTGTAGGCCGGGTCGTCACCGTTCGACGCGTCGGCCGGGCGCGTCGGTGCGATCGACGCCCACGTCGCGGTGGTGTGGATGATCGACGCGCCGTCGGCGGACGCGCGCTGAAGATTCTCGATTCGGTCTGCGGACCAGCGAAAGGTCGGGTCGTCGAAGAACCCGATGGGCATGCGTGGCGCGGCGGACGCCGACGCGGCTCCGATCGTCAGGAACGCAGTCAGCGCAAGCAGCGTGAAACGTGCGGCTCTGAGCACGATTGTGTAGTCCTCCTCCGTTCGATCCCTGGGCGTCACGACCGTAGCGAGGCGCTTTGAGGGTGGTGTAAAGAGGCGCCTCTAGCTTCGCTTCCAGTCGCGGAATGCCTGCAACAGCGCAGTCTCCGCGTCGTGTGTGAGGTCGTGCGGTGTGAGTGTCCCCACGAGTCGGATCGTCGTACGAAGCTGCTCCACGTACTCGGTACAGCCCATGCAGTCTGCGAGATGGCGTTCGAATGCGCGCACGTCACGGCCGTCGAGCGCTTCCTCGAGGTAGTCGGTGACGAGCTCAACGAGCTCCTGGCAGCTGAGGGCTTCTGTGTCGATCATGCGTTCTCCGGCGTGAGGTAGTCCTCGAGCGCCTGCCGCACCCGGGCTCTCGCGCGGTGAAGGAGCACTCGTTGATTGACCTCCGACAGGTCGAGTGCGTTACGGACCTCCTCGCTCGACCAGCCCTCGACGTCGCGCAGCGAGATCACCGCCCGCTGGTTCGCGGGCAGCGCCTCGATCGCTTGCGCGATCACGTCGCGAGTCTCGGTGGCGATCAGTCGATCCTCGGGCAACTCGCGGGGCGGCGACGCCCAGCCGCCCGGATGCTGTGGATGGTCGTCGGGCAGGAAACGCTCTGGCTCGACGGCCGCTTCGGGCACGCGCGCCGGGTCTTGGAGTGCGGAAAACGGGATGCTTCGTCCTTCTCGCTGTGCGCGCGTCTTCGCGGTGTTGACGAGGATCCGGAACACCCATGTCTTGAGCGACGACCTGCCCTCGAACCGGTCGAGCGCGCCGAGCACGCGCAACCATGTTTCCTGCACGACCTCCTCCGCTACCGCACGTGACGGCGTGAAGATGCGCGCCACCCTGAGCAGGCCGGTGTGCCACTCGCGCACGACGGCGGCGAAAGCCGCCTCGTCACCAGCCCGGAGGGCGGCGACGAGCTGGTCGTCCGGGAGCGTCACAGCGGCGAACGTACCACCGTGCCCGGCATAAACCAGCGGCGGCGGAGGCCCAAGGGGAGAGTTTTGGGCACACCCGCCGCCGCGGTGACGCCAGCCGTAGGCCACAGACGTCCGTAACGGATTCGTCCCGCGGGACCCTCACCCTTCCCGATTTGCAAACCGCTCCCAGGGACAAACCGAATGAGCGCTGAGACGTCTAGCTAAGGCGTCTAGGGTCAACACGGCACGGGGAGAGGCAATGAGCAGCGCAGAAGCGGCGGTCCGCCGCCAGGGCGTCCGGGTGAGTTTGCATCGCTCTGCGGTGCTAACGGCGATCGCGGTGACACAAGTCACCTGGCTGGCCGCGCTCACATACGGCGTAGTCTGGCTCCTGACCTAGATGGGCGGTGCAGGGCTCGAACCTGCGACCCCCTCCTTGTAAGGGAGGTGCTCTCCCAGCTGAGCTAACCGCCCGTGTCGGGCTACATCCTGCCTGCCGTCAGATGATCGTGATGGTGAACGTGCGCGGCACGCCGGTGTCCTGGCCGCCGTGCTCGCTTCCGCCGTTGTCGACCGGTGTCACGGTGACGGTCGCTGTGCCGAGCGCGAGCAGCTTCGGGGTGTAGGTCAGCTTTCCGCTGGGGCTGAGCGCCGGCTGGACGGCGAACAGCCCCGAATTGCTGACGCTGACCTTGAAGCTGACGCTCTGCGACGACTCGTCCGCCGGCCCCGGCGAGATCGCCGTCGCCCAGTCGTTCACCGCCTGCGCCCCGAGCAGCGAAACGGCGGTCTGATTGGGGCCGGGTGTGAAGGTCGGGCCGTCGTTGACGGAATCGACGGTGATCGTGAACGCCTGCGCCACGCTCGTGTCGTGGCCGCCGTTTGCGGTTCCGCCGTCGTCGACGGCCGACACGGTCACGTGCGCAACGCCGTTTGCATCGGGGGCAGACGTGTACGTCAGCGTGCCGTCCGGTGAGACGGCCGGTGCCGCAGAGAACAGGCTCGCGTTATCCGTCGAGACCGTGAACGTCACAGTCTGCGAGGTTTCCGTGCCCGGCCCGGGGGAGATTGCGGTGGCCCAGCCCGACACGGTGTGAGCACCGGAGTCCTCGGGAACGGTCTGACTGCCACCGGCCATGAAGCTCGGTGCGACGTTGGCAGGCGGCGGCGCGAGTGTCGGCGGCGGAGACGCGTTCGTTGTCGTGGTGGGCGGCGCAGGCGTGGTCGTCGTCGTCGGCGGTGGCGGCGCCGGAGTCCTGGTCGTCGTCGTGGGCGGCGCCGCTTTGGTCGTCGTCGTTGGCGGTGGCGCCGAGGGCGCCGCCGCGGGCGGTGGCGGCGAGGGGCGTTTCGGTGGCAGGTGCGTGGTCGTCGCAACCTTGGGTGCCGCGGGGGCGTGGCCGGGATGCAGGCGAACCGGAGTGCGCCCGGTGCGTCGAACCGCGCGGACCTCGATGACCGGAGACGGATCGTGCGGGACGAACAGCGGGCTCGCGGGAGCCGGGCCCCGGACGGCCGCGACCACCGCAACGGGTATGTGCGGGACAGCCTCCGGCTGCTCGGCGACCGCAGGCCCTGCCGTCGCCGCCGAGGCAAGAGCGGCAATGCCGCCGACCGTCGCCCCGAGCGACGGGGTGAGCGGCAAGCGGACAAGCAGCGGCGCGTTCGAAAGCCACGCGAGCGGCCCCACGATGCGCCGCATGCGCCCGAGCGAGATGTTGACGAATGCTCGCACGAGACGAGGATCGAATTGCGTTCCCGCGCAGCGAACGAGCTCAACACGCGCCTCCGCCGGCGTCGCCGGCCGCTTGTAGGAGCGCGCGGAGGTGATCACGTCGAAGACGTCGGCGATCGCAACGATGCGTCCGCCCAGCGGGATCGCCTCGCCGACCGTGCCGCGCGGATAGCCGGTTCCGTCCCAGTTCTCGTGGTGGTAGCCGATCGCGTCCGCCCACTCTCCGAGCCAGCGACGCAACGGCTCCGCGAGCGCCTCACCTTCAAGCGGATGCCGACGCAACTTCGCCCACTCCTCGTCAGTCGGACGGCCGGGCTTATTGAGGATCTCCGCGTCGACCTTGAGCTTCCCGACGTCGTGCAGCAGCGCCGACCAGTTCAGCCGATCGAGATCGTCCTTCGGGAGACCAAGCTGGCGGCCGAGGCTCGCCGCGTAGCCCCGCACGCGCTCGGCGTGACCGCGCGTGATGCGATCGTGGACGTCCAGTGCCGCGACGAGCTGCAGCAAGATCTCCGCCGACTGCTGCGCGTCCGCTTCGTGCAGCTCGGAGAGGCGCCGTTCGAGACTCTCGACCGTGCCCGCAGCGAGCGCCAGGCGGAACCGCGACGGCGCCTCGTCGGGAAAGACGAGCGATAGACCGAGGAGTGCGCCGAGCGGCAGCAGCCGTCGGGTCAGCGCGTAGAGCACCGAGACGACTCCGCTCGCGAGCAGGCTGACCCCGAACCACCAGCCGAGGAACACCCAGAGCGAATTCGTCGGGGCGCCTGTGAACGACGTCAGGGTCTGCACGAACGCAACCGACGCCAGGATCGGCAACCCGAACACGAGAAGCCGCAGCCCGCGCGCGGCCCAGGGGTGCGCCGACCAGCGCCGGCCGTCCGCACGTTCCGCAGTCACCAACGTGATCTCGCGGCATTCGCATTTCGCGTCAACCCCCGAATTGAGGATCGGTGCGGATTCGCTCGACGTGTACGCCCGTGGCACCTTCGCTACGCGCCGGGTCCGAGCAACACGATCCTGAGCTGGTCGAAGCCGAATACCCCCAACGGGATTCGAACCCGTGCTGCCGGCGTGAAAGGCCGGAGTCCTAGGCCGCTAGACGATGGGGGCTCTGCGAGGAGGGTACCCTCGGCGCGTGCCGGAGATCCGGGCTGCACAGCCGGGGACGTCGAGCAGGATGTTCGATCTGCGTCGACGCGAGGAGCCGCGCGGCCTTCGGGAGCTCCGAGGTCTCGCGCGCGCTCGTCGAAGGCCGCAGCGCCGCCGGTCGGTCGCCGACCGCTGCGTGGCCGAGCAGGGCGGCGCGTGGTCGGGTATGCGCACGTTCGCCGCTGCGAACGATGTCGTCCGTGGCGACGAGCGACGCAGCGACGGAGACGCTTGCTCGCGCGCCTCGAGGAGCGCGCGCGCGAGCGCGGCGCCGAGCGATCGAGGCGACCGTGTTGCGGAAGACGTGCCGTTCCACGCACTGGTAGCAACGCGCCGGGTTCGTGCATGACCGTGACATCCTGCGCATGTGGCGCGTGCTCGACGCCGAAGTCGGACGCGCCTGTGTGGCCCGACGGCGTCGCGTTGCGAGCGTACGACGACGACGACGGCGGCGCGTGAAGCGCTGCTCGACGACGCGTAGCGGCTGGGACGCGCACTTCACGTCGCAGTGCGCATCGAAGAGTGGCTCGCGTTCATGACGGGCCACGACGAGTTCGACCCTGCGCTGTGGTTCCTGGTCGAACGGGACGGAGAGCTCGTCGCGATGCGCGCTGCACTGGAAGGAACACCATCGGCGCGGCTGGCTCAAGGACATCGTCGTGCATGAGCGCGAGCGCGGCGCCGGGCTCGGAAAGTCGCTCGTGCGCCACGGGCTACGCGCATATGCAGAGCGCGGCGTCGAACGAGTCGGCTTGAAGGTCGACGCCGCGAACCCGACCGGCGCGACCGAGCTCTATGCACGCGAGGGGTTCGTCACCGATCAGCGCCTCGAGCATCTGGACGGAAGGTCTGTGACGAGGGACGACCACCGTCTCGCTGCTGCGCTGGCTGCGGCGGCAGCTGCGTGAGCCCGTCGCCGCTGCGCGAGCGCCTCGAGGCGGCAATCGCGAACGACGACCCGCGCGAGGTGCGCCGAATCGTCGACCGAATGCGGCGTTCAACGATGCGCAACGGCGTCACGTGGAGCGGCTGCTCGACGAGTGGGAGCGCGGAACGCGCTAACTATTTTCGAACACGGCTCGTCGTCACACTGCCGCGGTGACGAGCTCAGGGGTCTCGTCGTGCGTTGCCGCCGCCGTCGTCGCGTTGGCGTTCGCCGGCGCAGCGCCCGCGTCGTCGGGAGGTGATGCGCTCGAAGCGGGTCGCGCTCGCGAAGCTGAAGCGCGCGCCGGTTTCGCCCGAGACGAAGACATCGGCGCGCGCCGAGATCGCGCGCGCCGCGCATCTGATCCGCACGCTGCCGAACGGGCGGAGCGAGCACGTCCTCGTCGCGCTCGGAGAGGTCGCCTCGTTCCGCGGACGCGCTGACCCAGCCGCGCGCGCTCGCGCTGTATCGGAGCGCTGAAGGCGAACGACGACTATTTCGCGAAGCACTGGGCGCCTCCCGATACGACCGACATGGTCGGCGCCGACGGCGTCGTGTACCGCTATTTCGGCGGACACTGCTTCCGGTTTCACCCGCTCGCCAACTTCGGCGCGCTGAACGCGCGCGCAACAGCCGGCGAACGTCGAGGGGACCCAGGAGCTCGCAGACGCGCTTGTCGCGCGCGGCGTGTACCAGCGCGGCGGCGGGATCGGATGGGAGTACGACTTCCCATTCTCGGGCGGCAAGGCGCCGTGGCTTTCCGGGATGGCGCAGGCGGTCGCAGCGCAGGCGTTCGCGCGAGCGGCGACAACTCGTCCCCGACGAGGCGACGACGTACTGATGCGCGAGGCGACCGCCGCGTTCCGCGTGATCCCGAAGCGGCTCCTGACGAGCGTGGCCGCCGGCCCGTGGATCCGCCTCTACGCGTTCTCGTCGCTGACCGTCCTGAACGCGCAACTGCAGGCGACGATCTCGCTGGAGGCGTACGCGACCGCAACCGGGGACGCCCAGGCGGAGACGCTCGCCATGCGGATGCAGAACGCGGCGGCCGCCTCGCTCAGCCGTTTCGACACCGGCTACTGGTCGTACTACGCGCTGCCGCGCGAACCGTCGCCGCCCGACTACCACCACTACGTCGTCCAGCTCCTGACGAAGCTGAAGACCGCCGACCCACGCTTCGCCGACGCGGCGCAACGTTTCGCCACCTACGAGAAGGAGCCGCCGGCGTTCCAGGTCGACAACGGCGGCGTCGGGCAGGTGCGGTTCTGGCTCTCCAAGCCGGCCACCGTGGTCGCGGTGACACCGGCCGGCCCGTCGAAGCGCCTTGCGTTGCTGGGTGGCTGGCACACCTTCACCTGGCAGCCGAAGCGTGCGGGCGTGTACCCGGTGCACATCACGGCGACGGACTGGAACGGGCACCGTTTCGAGCTCGAGGCGCCGCCGATCGTGCGCGTGGGCCGCGGCCCGTTCGCGCCGGTGAAGACCGCGACCGACGACGCCACGGGTGCGCCGCCGCTCGTCGTCTCCAACCGGGCGACGGTCACGTGGCCCGACGGCGCGACCGCACCCGATCCGGCACTCGTCGCCGGCCTCGCGGCGACGCCGGCGCCGCTTCTCCTCGAGCTCGACGCGCTCACGCCGGCGACAGCCTCGTTCGCGCAGTACGCCGCGTCGCTCGCGCAGCAGCTCCCGAACCTCGCGTACCTGACGGTGGGCCCCGCACCGACTGCCCCGACGGCTGCGCAGTACGTCACCACCGTGTCGTCGGTGCGCGACGCCGTGCATGCGACCTTGCCGGCGGTCGCGGTGGGGATGGTGCTCGACGGCGCTACGGCACCGAAGCAGACGGTGGCTGCGCTCGGGAGGGCGGGCGCGACCGCGGATCTCCTTGCGTTCCGCGCCGCTCCGGTCGTCGCGACCGGTGCCTGGCTCCAGCCGAACGTGACGCTGCTGACCAACGCGTTCGCGGGCACGCTCCCGCCGCTTCTGCTCGACTTGCCCGCTGCGGCGAGCGTCACTGCCGCTGCGTGCGCCTCGGGTGTCACCGGTGTCGCGCTCGATCCCGCCGCTCCGGACGCCGCGACGACCGCGGCCGTCGTGGCGGTTGCGCGCGGGATGGTCGTGTGCCCGGGCCTGGCCGCCACTCCCACGCCGACCACCGTCGAGTACCCGGCCGAGGTCACGTCCGGAACACCGGTCGCGTTGGGCCTCGCGTGCGCGCGTGACTGTCTGTATGTGGCGATACTCGTCGGCGCAGACGGCCGAGCGGTCGTCGCGACACGCGGTTCGCTGACGGGCGGCGCTGCGGCCACTACGGTCACGCTGCCGCGGACCACGCTCGGGCAGGCGAGCTACACGATCGACGTGCGGCTCACAAGCCGGTTCAATCCGGGCCGCGTGCTCCGGCTCGCGAGCCCGCCGCTGGCGCGCGCGGGCTAGCCGTCCTAGCCCCTCTGGCGCACGGTCTTGATCCCCCACGCCGCGCCGGACGCGAACAGCTCGTCGGGGTCGACCTCGCCGAGCCAGCCGATGAAGTGCTGCTCGGGCTCGTCGTCCGTCGAGCCGTGGACCGCGATGCGCCCGAAGTCGATCGGGGCGTCGGGGTCGTTGCCGCGGTCGAGCGCCGCCTGCCGCTCCTCGACCGCGCTTCCTTCCGCGTACCCTTTCCCCATCCGGGCAGCGTACTCCCGGTAAGGGCCGGTAGCTCAGCTGGTAGAGCAGGGGACTTTTAATCCCAAGGTCGCAGGTTCGAGCCCTGCCCGGCCCACTAAACGACCTGCAAATCTCACTATTCCTCGGCCCCGCTTACGGCACCGGAACTCTCGGGAGTACGAACGGGGATTGACAGTCCCTCGTCCGGGGTCGGCCTGCCGCGTACGAAAGATTGTTCTTCATACGCCGCGGCACGGACTGCTAGGTGTCCCCGGCGAGCGATACAGCACGAAGACTAGGCAAGTCCGCCGGCAAGGCGATGAGCTTCATCGGCGCCGTCACGCAAGGCGGTCCGCGCGGTAGCCCGCCTCATCGATTGCAGCGACAAGCGTGCCGTCGTTGAGGTTCTCGCCTGTGATCCGCACGAGCTTCGTGTCCAGATCGACATAGACGGTCTCAACACCTGTGACGGCAGTGACCTCGGCAGTGATTGCAGCGCGGCAGTGGCCCGAGCTCATGCCAGGGACGTGGTAGACGACAGTTTCATTCACCGTGGTGACTCCTTCTCTTCGCGATGCCTATCGGGCTGTCGCGTAGGCGAAGGGGTGATGGAAGACATCAAGCGCCTGAGTCCGCGGTGCCGCGATCGAGAAGCGATCGCCGGCGCTGATGTCCTCGACGACGACGAACAACTGGTCGCGGTGCGTGTCCCAGTAGAGAGCCACGTCGAAGTCGTCGTTTCTGCGGTGTGCCAGTTCGGTCATCTCGATCCTCCGTTGCTTGCGTTGGAACGAGGATCCTCCGGAGCCGACCGTGCGACCACGTAGGGCGACCGAAGGAAGATCCGCAGGCTTTCGCGGTTGGGTCGAATGGCGTAGCTGCCGGGCCACTGCAAATAGCGGCCCGGCAGCGTGTTCTAGCCAGAGACGGTCAGTTGACTGGTACCGACGGCGCGTCGGGGATCTCTTCGCCGAGAGGTCCCTCGGCCGCAAGCGAGGGCATCCACTCGAGCCATCGCGGCAGGTACCAGTTCCAGTCTCCCAGCAGCTTCATTGCCGATGGCAGCAACACCGCGCGGATAACGGTTGCGTCGATCAGGACGGCAATCGCGAGGCCGACGCCCATCTGCTTCATGTCGAGTGTCCGCAGGGTGCCGAAGATCGCGAACACGGCGACCATCACGATCGCTGCGCTCGTGACCGTGCCCGCCGTCTGACGGATGCCGCGCGACACGGCCTCCTCGGTGGTCATCCCGCCGTCAACGAGTTCCTTGACGCGACTCAGGATGAACACGTGGTAGTCCATTGACAGTCCGAAGAGCACCACAAACAGGAAGAGCGGCAGCCAGGACGTGATTGCGCCGTTTGAGGTGAAGCCCAGGATGCCCTGCGCCCAGGTGTGCTGGAAGATCAGCACCAGGATTCCGTACGACGCGCCCACGGAGAGCAAGTTCGAGCACGATCGACTTGATCGGTATCACGATCGAACGGAAGGTCATCAATAGGAGCAGGAACGACAGGCCGAGCACGAAGCCGAGCACGTACGGCATTCGCGCCTTCATCTGGTCGTTGAAGTCCTTGGTGCCTGCGGTCTCGCCGGTCACAGCCGTCTCGACGCCGGGCAAGGTCTTCGCCACCGGTGGAATCACGTTGTGGCGGAGTGCGTTTAGTGCTTGAACCGACTTCGCGTTGTCGCCGGTCCCGGCGATCGAGAAGTCGATTCGTGCGACGGTCTTGTCGGGGCTAACCGTCACATTGAAGGGCGGGAAGAGCAGCCCTGTCGCTTCGGCGTGTTTCGTGAACGCGGTGAAGGCGCGTCGGTACTGCGGCGTCGTTACGTTCGGCCCCTTGACGACGAGCACGGCGGGCGTCTGCGAGCCGGGGAACGCCTTCTGGATCCGTTCGTAGGTCGAGACGATGGACAGGCTCTTGGGAAGGTCGGTGAAGCTCGGGAGCTTCGTGTGCATGCCAAGCACCGGGATGCTGGCGGCGATCAAGAGGCCAGAGGAGAGAACGAGTGAGACGACTGGGCGCCTCAGCACGCGGTCGAGCACGAAACCCCACGCCTTCGATTCGCCGGCGTCATGCTTACGTCGGCCGATCAACGGAATACGGCCCTTGTCGATCCGGTCACCAAGCTTCGCAAGGAGCGCCGCAAGAACAGTGACGGATCCGACGACCGCGCAGAGGACGACGAACATTGTCCCGACGGCGATCGAGGTGAAGATCTTGTTTCCGGCGAGGAACATGCCGGCCATCGCGACAAGCACGGTCGCACCGGAAATCAACACCGCCTGGCCGGACGTCGCTGCGGTTCGCAGGAGCGCTTCGCGTGAGCTGCGACCGCTATGACGCTCCTCGCGTTCACGCCGCAGGAAGAAGAGCGAGTAGTCGACGCCGACGGCCATGCCAATCAGCAGGATCACCGATTGCGTTGTCTGGAAATCGCTCGGCACGAGATGGGTGAAGAGCGAGTAGAACCCGATGGAGGCAAGTACGGCTGAGAGCGCGAGCAGCACTGGCATCGCAGCCGCGACCAGAGCGCCGAAAGCGACGAGAAGGATCAGAAGCGTCGCCGGCAGGGTCAGCTTCTCCGCCTTCTTGAAGTCCTTTTGCACGGTCTGGCTGAGCTCATGGGTTGCACTCGCCATCCCGAACTCCTCGATCTGGAGGCTTGGGTTCGCGGCCTGGACACCCGCCATCGCCGCGACGATCGGCGCGATCTTGTCTTTCGCTTTGTCCATGTCCCCTTTGACGTCGAACTGCACGAGCACTGAATGCCCGTCGCGCGAAATCTGCCCGCCGCCGCCCTTCTTCACCAGCGGGTTCTCGATGTTCGTGACGTCCTTCAGCCCCGAGAGCGTCTGAACGACGCCGCCGACCGCGGAGAGCATCGCAGCACTCCGAATCGTCTCAGTGTCACTGTGGATCATGACGCTCTCGGTGGCGGGCTCCTTGAACCCCGCCTGTTCGAGGATCCGCTGCGCACGCGCAGCCTCGCCTGAACCAGTCTGCGAGTCAGGGACTTGTTTGTGGCCCGCGACCGTGCCGAGTGCAAGCGCAGCGATAGCGATGATTAGCCAACCGAAGAACGCCTTCTTCCAGTTATCGGCGCTCCAACGCCCCGCCCTGCCAGCGAGGTTCTTGCCCATGACACAACCCCTTTCGTCCGATGGAACCAGCCGGCGGAGATCGCCGCGTTTCCCACGGCTTCTCGAACACATCGCTCAGCACGGACGTCCCGTTCAGAGAACCCCACCAACCTTCGAGCACACGACAAAGTGCGACGCTAACACCCATCCCGACAAAATTCACCTGTCGCGAAAGTCAGTAATCGCATGGCTGGTGATTCGGGCGTCGGGGTCCGGCGTTCTACTCGACAGCGGTGAGCTGGGCTCCCCCATCCCCCAGGAGAGCCGCCGCCAGCTGGGTCCGGGACGAGACGCTGAGCTTGCGGAACGCATTTGAAAGGTGCATTTCGACTGTGCGGAGCGTCACGAAGAGTGCCTGTGCGATCTCGCGGTTCGACATCCCTTCTGCGGCCATCGCCGCGATCCGCCGCTCGCTCGGAGTTAGCGCCGCGGCGCCGCTTAGCTCGACCCGCCGGGGCCTTGCCCCCGTGGCGATGAGCTCCTCGCGCGCATGCTCGGCGAGCAGCGTTGCGCCTGCGCGTTGTGCGAGCTCGAGTGAGTGCCGGAGGTGGTCACGCGCTCCGGCGCGCTGATTCGCCCTTCGAAGAGCGGCGCCTAAGTTGGCAAGGGCGTACGCGTGCTCGAGTTGTGCCGGCGAGGACTCCAGCATCTTGACTGCCTCGCGAATGAGCCCGATCCCGTTGTCGCCGCCTTCGATCAGCCCGAGGATCCGAAGCGCCCGGCCGAGCGTTACCGCTGCACCCCAGTCGCGGGCAAGCTCGACTTCCTCGCGGGCGAGCGTGAGCGCCTCCTGCGTCTCGCCGAGGGCGTGATGCTCGAGCGCGGCAAGCGACCGCCACGCCGGATATGAGGCGGCCGGGCTGGCGTGGCCGAACGCTGACAACGCAGCACCCAGATCGAGCGCGCTGATCAACGCCGCGCGATGATCGCCCTGCGCTGCGTGGACGAGGCTGCGGGCGCGGAGTAATGGGGCACGTGAAAAGGCATCCGGTGCAACCGCCCCCTCGACCGCATCCAGCAGCCGTGCTGCCTCGTCTGCAGCGCCGCGCTCGACGAGGATCTGGGCCAGCCAGCCGTTCGCTGTGCCAACGAACCAGACGTTCCGGCGCGGCAGCGTCTCCAACGCAGCACGGGCGTCCGCCTCGGCCTCGTTCAGCGCCCCGCGCGCGTATTGGAAGATCGCACGTGTCATCGAGAGGCTCGAGAAGTGGAAGACGGCGCCTCGCCGGCGCACATCGGCGAGCGTCGCGTCGAGGAGACGGACACCTTCCTCGAGTTGGTCTGTTCGAAGCAGGGCGTACGACCCGGCGGTGTAGTTCCGTGCGCGCTCCTCATCCGACATCGAAGTGAGCGCCGCGAGTGCTGTTGCCGCAGCGCGATGGCGATCGCCTCCGGCCGCGGTCTCGTGATAAGCCTGCCCACAAAGGAGCACCCTCGCGCCCGGTCCTTCGTCGACCGAAACGTCGAGTCCCGCCAAGAGCTCCCGCGCACGCTCGTACTGCGAAGGGAGGCGCGTGGCGTTCACGACCAGCTCCGCCTGCAGCCGATGGCGTAGCTCGACGTCCAGATTCGCGTGTTCGGCGAGGGCACGTTCCAACACCGCTACGCCCTGCTCCTCGTCGCCAGCCCAGTAAAGCTCATGACCGAGCGCGAGAGAGGCCTCGGCCAGCCTCTCAGGTTCCCTAAGTGACGCCAGCGCCTCCTTGAGATGTGCGATAACGGCTTGTGCGCCGAGGTTTCCCTCGACTCCAGCGAGTTCTAGTAGGAGCTCACCGCGTTCTTCGTCTGGAAGCGGCTCCTCGAGCGCCCGCTCCAGGTAGCGGATGGCGCTGTCCAGCCCAGCTTCGGCCGAAGCTGCCCGGGCCGCGTGGCGCAGCATGGCGACTGCACCATCTACGCTCTCGGGCGGCGCGAAGAGCACCTGGGCCGCAATCTGCTCCGGTGCTGCCCCCAATTCCGCGAGCGCTTCGGCTGCGCGGGCGTGTGCATTCTCGCGCTCGTCCAGCGGGATTCCTTCGTAGACCGCGTTTCGGACGAGGGGATGGACGAACGAGAAGGGCGGTTCCGGGCGCAGGAGATCGACCCGCGCGAGCGCCGCCGCCGCGGGTGCTATCTGCCGTCGCTCGAGGCCGGCCAATGCGGCCGCTTGCTCTCGCTCAGCCCGGTCGCCCAGGATCGCCACGGCGCGGACGAGCCGCGCCGCTTCCGCGGATAGACGCTCGACCCGAAGGCGCACCGACCGGGTGACGGCGTCGGGAGCGAGTCGGTCGACAATCGACACAGACGCCGCGACTGGAGCCACGTCCTCGCCGGCGAGAGTCCGAAGCAGCTCGCGGAGAAGCAGCGGATTGCCGCCCGTCGCCTGATGACACGCGACCAAGAACGCCTCGTCGGCGTCGGCTCCGAGTTCCTTCTGGACGAGTTCGGCGACCGACGGTGCGCTCAGAGCGCTCGGTCGAACGATCGTTGTCGCGGGATCGGCAAGCAGCTCGGCGACGAGCGGGTGCTCGTCGTCTACTGGACGTAGCGTTGCGAGCACACAGACGGAGAGGCCATCGAGCCGGCGTGTGAGATACGCCAGCCAACGAAGCGATGGCGTGTCCGACCACTGCAGATCGTCGACTGCCAGCGCGACGGGCCGAGACTCTGCGAGGTTGGCGGTCAACCAGTACAACCCATGCAGGAGCGCGTACACGTCATCGTCGGCGTCGTCGCCCGTTCCTGACCCGAAGAGGCGCGCGGCGGGGGCTGCGGCACCACCGAGAAAGCGGGAGTCAACATCCTCGGACGCCGTCGCGACTGCGGCTTCGAACAGCTGTCGGACAACGCCAAACGAGAACGCGGCCTCGAGCTCGCTCGCGCGCGCATACAGAACCGTCAGACCGGAAGACGCGGCACGTGCTCGGCCCTCTGCAAGCAGTGACGTCTTCCCGATTCCTGCTGGTCCTTCGATCACCGCCAACGTGCCGGCGCCGGCCTTTGCGCCAGCGACCGCCGCTTCCACCGCGGCCAGCTCGTCCGCGCGCTCGAGCAACGCCGGCTGCACCTCGCGCCACGGCCGCGCCGCCCGCGGTGCCGGAAATGCCTCGGCCAAATCACCTGCGACGACCTGGAACAAACGCTCCGGTTGTTCGAAACCCGCCAACCGCACCTCGCCGACCTCTTTGAACTCGACTCCGGCTGGCGCGTCGGCCGCGACTGTTGCGTGCGTCGCGCTCGAAACAAGGATCTGGCCGCCATGGGCGGCGTCGCAGACCCGCCGCGCGCGGTGAACAGCGATCCCGACATATCCGGTCACCCCGACAGCACCTTCGCCTGTGTGAAGGCCGACGCGGACGCGGGGTGGCACCCCGGACGGCCACTCGCCCCTGTGCAGCCCACGCTGGCCCTCGACCACCGCACTCACTGCCTGCGTCGCACTTGAGAACGCCGCGAAAAGGGAATCGCCCTCGGCGCTGGCCACCGCTCCGCCAGCTGCCTCGATTGCGCTTCGCAGAACAACACGGTGGCGCTCCAGCAGCTCTTCATACCGCTCGCGCCCCAGTCGCTCCAGAAGACCCGTCGACCCCTGGATATCAGTGAACAGGAACGTGACCGTTCCCTCCGGCAACCCCATGCTTCGACGATAGCTCGAAAGTCTGCGGCTATTCCTACGGGGCCTCCACATCGCGACTGAACCCTGTTTGGAGCGACCTTCTCGTCATGCAATCCACCCGCGAGAAGGAGACCACCATGAACCACCCGCAGCATCCCGCAGACGATCCGAAGCAGGCGCCCAAGGGGCTTCTTCCGCTCCTACTCGTCGCCCAGCTGATGGTCATCCTCGACATCACGGCGGTGAACATCGCCATGCCGAGCATCGCGAACGATCTGAAGATCAGCGGCGCCGACGATTAGCTGGACGATCACGGCCTACTCGCTCGTCTTCGGCAGTCTGCTTCTCCTCGGCGGCCGCGCCGCCGACCTGCTCGGCCGCCGCCGGATGTTCCTTACCGGCCTCGGCGTGTTCACGACCTCGTCGCTCGCCTCGGCGATGGCCAGCTCAGCGGCCGCGCTCTTTGCATGCCCGTGCCGGTCAGGGGCTCGGCGCTGCGATGTTCTCCCCAGCGGCGCTGTCGATCATCACCGGCAGCTTCCACGGCCAGGCACGCGCGAAGGCGCTCGCATCATGGGGTGCGATCGGCGGTGCAGGCGCCGCGCTCGGCGTCCTGCTCGGAGGTGTGCTTACCCAGGTCGTCGACTGGCGGCTGATCTTCTTCATCAACCTGCCGGTCGCGGCTGCCCTTGCCGTCGGCGTCTTCAACGTCGTCCCCGCCGACGCGGAGAAGCCGCGCTGGAGCGGCCTCGACATCCGAGGGGCTGTGCTCGCCACCGGCAGCGTTGCCACGATCGTCTACGCGATCACTCAGGCCGACAAGCGTCGGCTGGATCTCAGGGCAGACGCTTGGCGTCGGTGGGGCTCGGCGTCGTCGGACTCGCTGCGTTCGCGATCTGCGAGCGTCGCACCGCCGAGCCGCTGCTGCGTATCGAGCGGCTCCGCGATCGCGCGGTCGGCGGCGGCTTGGCGCTCTTCCTGGCGAACAGCGGCCTGATGTTCGGGATGTTCCTGCTCTGCTCGGTGTACCTGCAAGCTCGCGCTCGGACATGGCCCGCCTCGCGACCGGGCTCGCGTTCATCCCTCTGGCGGTCGTCGGCCGGTATGGGCGCGGGCGTCGCCGGCCACTTGATCAATCGGCACGGCCTCCGCTGGGTAACCGGCCCGGCGCTTGCTTTGGCCGCCGGCGGGTTGTTGCTGCTCTCCCACGTCCCTGCACACGGCAGCTACCTGCGCGACATGCTGCCCGGAATGCTCATGGCCGGCTTCGGCCTCGGCCTTTCTGGCACCGCGATGAGCGTCGGTGTCCTCACCGGCGCCCGCGGCGACGAGGCCGGGATGCTCTCCGGCGCCAGCGCCACGGGCCACGAGATCGGCGGCACGCTCGGTATCGCGATCTACGCCAGCATCGCGACAGCCGCGAGCTGGCGGCGTCTTCGTCGGCCCCGCAGCCGCAGCCGGGATCGCGCACGCGTTCCAGATCGCGGCATACGTCGCGGTCGCCACCAGCATCGCTGCCGTCGCTGCTCTGCCGGCCGCGAAGACGTTCCTGCCGAAGCTGCGGCTCAACCCGCAGCCGATCGGCGCCCACTGAGACCGAAACGCGGGCACCGGCACACCACGAGCCGGTGCCCGCACCCCACGACCAACAGCAAGAACGACACACCGAAAGGAGACATTGAGATGACAGCAATGGAAATGACAATCCCCGCCCCCGCCCAGCGACGGCGCTTCGCGAAGATCGCCGCGATGGCCGCATTCGTCACGGCAGTCGTGCTCGGCTCTCGCCGGAACGGCGGCGGTCGGAGCAAACGCCGTGCGGGACAGCGACGGCTACTTCAACTGGCCGACTGAGCACATTCACCAGCAGCGGATACGCAATCGCGATGAAGACTGTCGACATCTCCAAGGCGCCAAGCTGGGCACTCAACGCCGGGATCGAACAGCGTCCGGGTCACAGGCTCACAGCAACCCCCCGATCTTCATCGGCATCGCCCGAACCGCCGATGTCGACCGCTATCTCCGAGGCATCGACCATGACGACATTTCGGGACTCAGCTATCACCCGTTCCAGGTCAGCTACGACCACACCGAACGGCCGCCGCCCAGACCGAGCCCCCCGGCGCAGCGGTTCTGGGTGAAATCGACCACAGGCGACGGAACCGTGGCGCTCGACTGGAAGCCGCGTCCCGGGAGCTGGCGCGCCGTGATCATGAACACCGACAACTCGCGGGGAGTCAACGCCGACGTCAAGGTTCGGCGTCCGCACCTCGCTGCTCTGGTGGCTGGGCGGCGCACTTCTCGGTGCGAGTGTCCTCGCGGCCTCCGGCGCAGCTGCTCTCTACTACCGCGCACGAGTGTGACGAAGAGGCATGACGACGAAGAAGGGGGAGCCACCTTGCGGCTCCCCCTCTTCCCGGTCTCTCGCGCTACGTCCCTCCCCGCCCAGTAACGGCGCGATGAGCACCGGTCACGCGAGTAGGACGACCGCTGTCGCGGCTGCCCGGTCTTGGCCCATAAGGCTCCACTTCTCTTCCTCGGTCTGGTTTGGATTGATCCCTGTCATGGGGGAACGAGGGGTCACTGCCTACTTGGTTGTTGGACGCTGGCGTCGCGCCCGTACCGGATGTTCAGCTGCACGCTGCGACCAGGGCGACTCGGGGTGATGCACTGGCGTCCACCCCCTTGGCCCGTATCTGCCGGGAGTACCGATTGGAGTACCGGCTCGTCTCTAGACGCCGCTATACGCTGCATCTCGCTGCAGTGACGAGCTCGGCTCCTTACAGCGCATTTCTCTAAACGACAGCTCGCTGCAGCAGTCCCGGCCGGACTTTTAATCCCAAGGTCGCAGGTTCGAGCCCTGCCCGGCCCACTATAGGACGTCAGCTGTTTGAGCTGCGGCCCTCGGTCGCCGGCGCGCTAAGAGCAGCGAGTTGGCGCCTCGCCATGTCGACGTAAGCGGTGGCGCCCTTCCGCTCGTAGAGGACAATCGCCTGGTCGAGGAGCAGCTCTGCCTCGTGCGGCCGTCCACAGGCGACCAGTACCTCAGCCAGAGCTTGGAGCGCACCTGCGTGCTGGGCATCGCTGTCCGTGGCGCCCGCGATGGCGACCGCCTCGCGAGCAAGCTTCTCGGCCTGCCGAGTGTCACCTGCGTGCGCGATCACCTTTGCCCGCACCGCGCGCGCATGGGCTTGCGAGACGAAGTCGTCCGGCGACGAAAGCGACGCCGCCTCGATCGCGACGCTCTCGGCCTCATCCAAGCGACCCTGCCGATAGAGGCCCTCTGCGAGGTAGCAACCCACGGTCGATCGAAACCCGCGCTCGTTCATCCTGCCGAGCGCGTCCCAACCGGCCTCGGCGACTGCGATGACCGCCGCAGCGTCACCGCCGACGAGTTCCACCTCTGCCTCCAGCATCGAGGATGCGTGTTCGAGCAGGTGGTCGCCGAACTCGCGCAGGAGGAACCGTGCCTGTCCAATATCCGCTCGGGCCTCGTCGCTCTCGCCGCGCCAGCTCCGGTAAAGCGCCCGTGCACCGAGCGCGTACGGCTCGACGATTGTCCCTCCGGTTTCGGCGAGCAGCGAGTTGCAGTGCTCGATTCCGGTCGCTGTGTCGCGGTGACCCCATGCTTCTTGCACGATGCGCATCGCCTGGATGCGGCGGAGGATCCGCCACCTCCCGCTCTCTCGCGCGTGCGCCTCGGCGCGGTCGTAGTCAGCGGCCGCCGCGGCGGTACGTCCAAGCCACGTCTGGTTGGTCGCCGCTGCCTCCCACGCCTCGGCGAGGCCGAGGTGGTCGCCGACCTCTTCGAGCAGTTCGATCTGCTCGCGCACTCCCCGGAGGACCTCCTCTTGCGAGAGCCTGGCCTCCTGGCCCGCCACCGCGAGCACGACCAGTTGTGCGCGCGCCTGCGCGCCGTAATCGCCCCGCCGCTCGGCTTCCTCCACGACCTGTGACGCCAGCACGCGCGCCGACTCGAGCTGCGCCGCCTGAAAGAAGAGACGTGCGAGCTCGATCGTCGTCTCTGTGCGCGCCGAAGACGCTTCCGGTAGGAGCTCCCGCGCCCGTGAGAGGAGGCTGATCGCACTGTGTTGGTCGTCGCGTTCGAGCGCGCGCGTACCGGCCAGCGCGAGACGGCCGCCGCCACGCTCGCGCAAAGTCGTGCGGTCGCCTCCATTCGACCCGAGCTCCTCGTGGAGACGCGACGCCTGCTCGAGGTGATAGCCAACGATCTCGTCGAGTTCCACCAGCGAAGGGACGTGTTGCTCGAGCCACTCAGCGAACCGTTCGTGAAGTTTCGCGCGCACCGCCTTCGGCAGCGCCGAGTAGGCGGCTTCGCGGATCAGCGCGTGGCGGAACCGGAAGGCATCATCGCCCGGCAGTAGTGCCCGCTCCGGGCGAACGAGCTCTTTCCGGACGAGCGGCGGCAGCTGTGCAGGGTCGGCCTCGAGCGCGACGACCGCTGAGCGGTGGAAGACGACGCCTTCGACAGAGCCGGTCTCGAGCGTGTGGCGCTCGGCGGCGGGAAGCTGGTCGATCCGCGCCGCGAGGAGCGCGGTGATCGACGGAGGCACTGTGACGGCGCCTTCCGATTCGCGTGCCATCGCGACCATCTCCTCGACGAACAACGGGTTCCCGCCTGCAGCCTCGAGCACCTTTTCGCGGAGCGTCGGCTCAAGGCCAGGCGCGAGCGCGTCGAGCAGTGTCTCGCAAACGTCAGGGTCGAGCGGCTCGAGCAGGACCGTCGTCGCGTGCAGCTTGCCGCCGCCCCATCCTTGCCGTCGGTCGAGCAGCTCCGGGCGCCCCAGACAGAGCAGGAGAATCGGGGCATCTCTGCTCCAGTCGGCGACGTGCTCGACTAGGTCGAGGAACGTCTCCTCGCCCCAGTGGATGTCATCCCACACGACCACCAGCGGTCGCTCCCGGGCTGCCTCTTCGAAGAGCTTCCGGACCCCGACTGCGATTTCGTCGGACGTCGCCTCCTCGTCGCCGCCCAGCAGCGCCGCAAGTGGCCGTACCACTGCGGGAGGCAGGTCGCGCTCGTCGGACCGCAGCGGCTTCACCACTTCAACCACCGGCCAATACGTAATGCCCTCGCCGTAGGAGAGGCAGCGGCCGCGGACGACCGTCGCGTCGAGCTCGTGCAAAACCTCTGCGACGAGCCGCGACTTGCCGACGCCCGCGGCCCCGAGCAGCGTGAACAGATGGCATGCGCGGGCCGAGGCGGCGAACCCGAACGCGTCACGCAGTAGCCCACGCTCGCGATTGCGTCCGACAAAAACCGAGTCGAACCGGCGGTGGACCGATACTGCGTCAAGGACACCGATCAGCCGATACGCCTCGACGGGCGACCGCTTTCCCTTGACGACGAGGAGCTCGGCCGGCTCGACGTCAATGGCGGCCCCAACGAGCGCAACGGTCGCGCCGCCGACGAGGACCTCGCCCGGGGCGGCTGCCTGCTGGAGCCGAGCTGCCGTGTTCATGGGGTCACCTGTCGCAAGCCAGTCGGCCGACCCGGTCACGACTTCCCCGCTATTGACCCCGAGCCGCGCCTGAACTCCGAGCTCGGGCAGGGCTCCGCGCATCTCAGCAGCAGCGCGCACTGCCCGCAGGGCGTCGTCCTCGCGCATCACCGGCGCGCCGAAGACCGCCACAACCGCGTCGCCGATGAATTTCTCCACGCTGCCGCCGTGGCGCTCAGCGATCACCTTCATGCGCTCGAAATACGGCGCCAGCAACCCGCGCACCGCCTCTGGATCAACAGATTCACCGAGTGCCGTCGACCCGACGACGTCGCAGAAAACAACCGTCACCGTCTTCCGGGTCCCGCGCACAGGCGAGGGTTCAGCGAGGGCCGCCCCGCACTCCAAGCAGAACTTCGCCCGATCCGGGTTAACAGCGTTGCATCTGCCGCAAACCGCCACGGTTCGACCCTAGACCCTCGAGACCAGCATCACCAAGGCTCCGCCGTCCGAGTGTCACTCCGCGTGCCGGCTAGAGAAGGCTCCGGGAGCACGGCTGGTAGAACCTATTAGTCTCGGCACGCCGCTTGTTGCTGCAATTCGCTGCGTGACTGGTCCCGGTTTCCTGCAGCACCTTTCAGCCGAGCGCGCCATCCTGCAGCCGTCCCGGTCGGACTCTTAATCCCAAGGTCGCAGGTTCGAGCCCTGCCCGGCCCATAGAAGAAACCGCTTACTTAAGCCGTTTTAGCCGCGCCGGCTCGTTGCAACGCGTCCAACATGCTCGGGGTGGCAACGAAGTGGCAACGGGCTCTTGCTTGTAAGCGCAAGCGGTTTCCTAAACCGCGTGCACAAGTTCGATTCTTGTCGGGGGCATTCCCTCATCAGCTATGCGAACCGGCTCATCGCTTTCGCCCAGCGGGGGAGCCGGTACACAGAGCTGAACGCGACGAACGCGAGCCCGAGGATCAGCGCGGCGCTCCGGGCGAGACGAACGGCTGCGAAGCGCCAGTCGATTCCAGCTCGACTCCTCGACTCCTCGATCGAGGGGTTCTCACGGTTTAGCTCACTGTTTCCACTGCGGATGCCGAAGCAGGTAGTTCGGCGGCACGTTTGCCGGGTTTCTTTGTAGGAAGGTCTGGGTGGAGCTCTTGGAGCACGACCGCGCGTTGCCGTGGACAGGTGAGCGGCGGTCGATGTTTCGCAGCTCGGGTCGAACCGGACGTGAGCGTGGCTCGATGAGACAGGCAGTCGTCCTCGTCGGCTTGATCTGGCTGCTCGGCCTGGTAGCGGCGGTTGCCGTCGTCGGGTTCGGGAGTCGGGTCGACGATGCACGCCGCGCACAGCTGGTGATCGGGCAGATTCGCGATCAGCAAGGAGCGCTTCTTGCGCTTGCATTCGACCGGGCCATCGCCTCAGGCGCAGGTGCACCAAGCAACGCTCAGATCGCGGCTCGCGTGAGCAGGGCGAAGGCCGGGTTGGATAACTCAGTAGCAGCGCTTGGGCGGCGCGCCGGCACGGATGCCCCGTCTCGGATCGGGGCGCTAGACGTCGAGTACTACCGGCTCATCGACCGTCTGAGCGATCTTGTCGCTCACGGCCGGTCGCGTGAGGCTGCGTTCGAGCTGGGCGCGAGCCAGCAGCCGCGGCGGCCTCGACGTCGCGGGTCTGCGGCGGAGTACGACCGTGCCGACGCCGGGTACGGCGCGGATCGCGGCCCGGTCGCGGACCGTCGCGTCGATCGGGACCGCCGTCGGCATCGTGTTCCTTCTGATCGCGTTCTCGATCGCCTTCTGCTACTCGCTCCGCGCGCGCCGCCGCAGCCACCTGGACGCGACGACCGACGCCCTCACGGGGCTCGGCAACCGGCGCAAGCTGTTCGCCGACATGGAGCGGGCGGCTACGCTCGGTCGAGGACGAGCCACACTGCGGCGGTCGGGATCTTCGACCTCGACGGCTTCAAGGCCTACAACGACACGTTCGGCCATCCCGCCGGCGACGCGCTGCTCGCCGGCTCGGCGCGCCGGCTGCGCGTCGCGGTCGGTGACGACGGCGGCGCGTACCGCATCGGCGGCGACGAGTTCGTCGTCGTCACCGTCGGCGAGGGCGGCGAGCCCTGCTCGCTGACGGCCGCGCACGGCCGCTGAGCGAACAGGGCGCCGGGATTCTCGATCGGCTGCTCGCTCGGCGCGACACGCATTCTCGCCGGGGATCACGCTCGAGCAGGCGCTGCACGTAGGCCGACCAGCGGCTCTACGCCAACAAGCGGATCGCGCCGAAGCCGCGTTCGAGTCCGAGGTCAAGGACGCGCTGCTGCAGGTGCTGATCGAGCAGGACCGAGGACCTCGTCGCCCATCTCGCGCACGTCGCCGCGCTTGCGGCGACGCACGGCCTCGAGCTCGGCCTCTGCGCCGAGCAGGTCGAGCTGACGCGCCTCGCGGCCGAGCTGCACGACATCGGCAAGGCGGCGATCCCGGCCGTCGATTCTCGACAAGACCGGGCCCGCTCGACGCGGCCGAACGCTGCTTCATGCAGCGCCACAGCACGATCGGCGAGCGGATCGTCGCAGCAGCGCCCGACGCTCGGAGGCGATCGCGCCGATCGTCCGCGCGGCGCACGAGCGGGCCGACGGCACGGGCTATCCCGACGGGCTCATGCTCGAGGAGATCCCGATCTGCGCGCGGATCATCGCGGTCGTCGACGCGTACGACGCGATGACGAGCGACCGCCCGTACCGCCGGGCGATGCGCCGTCGATGCGGCGCTGGTCGAGCTGCACCGCCACGCGGGCACGCAGTTCGACCCGCCGTGGTCGACGCCTTCACGACCGTGGTGGTAGCCCACGGCGCAGTGTTCGAGAGCGCTGCCTGAGAAACCAGCGTCACGGATCCGCCCTCCGTAACCGGTCGGAACACAACTCGGCGGCGCGTCCGCATCGCCGACCTTGCTCGTGACCGGAAGGACGCAGTGAAAACGTTCAAGTACCCCAGCGTCTTGGCAGTGCTCGCCGCGGCAGTGATCGCGTCGTGGGCATTCGCAGGCTCCACCAGAGCGGCCGGAACCACCGTGCCGCTCGGAACCGCGGGCGCGTTTGCAGTGCTCGCCGGCTCCGGCATCACCAACACCGGTGCCACGACAGTCACCGGGGACACCGGCTCGTCGCCGACGAACTCGGAGACCGGGTTCGGCGCTTGTCCGGCCGCGAACTGCGTCACGCAGACCGGCGCCAACCACATCGACCCCGACCCGAACGACCTGACAACGCAATCGGCGAAAGCCGCGCTGACGAACGCCTACAACGTCGCAGCCGGCCAGTCGCCGACGACGATCCCCACCGAGCTCGCCGGCCAGACACTTGCCGCCGGCGTCTACACCTCCTCCTGCGGGACGTTCGGGATGACCGGGACGCTGACCCTCGACGCAGCGAACGACCCCGACGCGGTCTTCATCTTCCAGACCGCAGACGGAACCGGAACGCTGATCACCGGCTCGACTGGAAACGTGAGCATGATCCGCTCCACCCAGTCCTGCAACGTGTTCTGGAAGGTGGGCACGTCCGCCACGCTCGGCTCGGGCTCGACGTTCCGCGGCACGATCATGGCGCACACCTCGATCAGTCTCGGGGCCGCCGTGACGGTCGACGGCAGACTCCTGGCGGGGGAACAGGCCTCGGGACGCCGGTGCAGTCACGTTGATCGACGACACGGTCATCGTCCCGACATGCGCACCGCCCGCGACGACACGACCGCGACCACGACCGCGACTGCAACCACCACCGCGACGACGACTACCAGCCCGTCACCGCCGACGACCACGACTGCGGTCACTCCGACCCCTGCCACAGGTTGCAGCGGCGAAAGCTGCGGCCGCAGCCACAGTCGCCGCCGAGATCGCAGCAGCTAAGAAGGCCGCCGCAGTCAGGTCCGCAGCGGCGAAAAGGGCTGCGCTTCGCAAGGCGACCGCGAAGAAGGCTGCCGCCGCGAAGGCCCGCAAGGCCGCCACGAAGAAGGGCACCGGCACGAGCACGTCGACAACGACCAGCACGATTCCGCGCGGTAGCGCAAGGCCGCCGGTCCGCCGCGTCGGCCTGACCGGCTGACGTGATCGCGCTGCTGGGGCTCCTCGGGGTGCTCGTCGCACAACACGGTGGGCATCCCCGCGCCTCAGCACACCGCGGTGCCGCGCACCGAGAGGCTTGCCGTTCTCCAGTTCCGGCACGCCGCGAGACGGACGCCGAGGCGCCACTCGCCCCGCCTCGTCGTTGTCTCCGCGCACCGCCCCTTGACCAACGAGCGCACCGTACTCCCCATCGTCGGTCACGAAACGGCGCCGAACGGCCGACGCTGGATGCGTCGTCCGGCTACCTGGACGGCCGAACGGCCATGCGGGCTGGATCGAGCGGGCGGGCACCGTCGAGCGGCGCACGAGCTGGCACGTCGTCGTCGATCTCTCCCTCCGTCAAGCGTTCGTCTATCGCGACGGCAGGCGTCGTGCGCCGATTTCCCGTCGTCGTCGGCAGGCCGTCGACGCCTACACCACGGGGTCAGTTCTTCGTCGAGGAGTCGATCCAGCTGCCCGCCGGCGACCGGGCGGGCCCTTCGCTCTGGCCCTCAGCGCCCGATCGAGTGTGTTCCAGGAGTTCGAAGGCGGTCCCGGTCAGATCGCATTGCACGGTCTCGACCACCTCGGTGGCCGACCCGGCACGGCAGTCTCCCACGGCTGCGTCCGCTTCGACGCGCCGCTCCATCACGTGGCTCGTCGACCGCCTCGCACCGGGCGATCCCGGTGACGATCCGCCTTAGGACGTCACTCGGCGTGCAGACGCCGTGCTGGTACTCGGCCCCATCGTCTGCCGGAACGATGCGGCCGCGCTCGTGAGCCGCCGCAACTCGGCCGACCCGTAGTCGATGTGGTAGAGCCGATGCAACTCGACCGGGAGAGCGGCCCGGGCACAGGCTTCCACCAGGGCCTCGTCCGTCGTGAATCGGGCCATGTGCACGCTCTCGTGCAGCAGCACGTCGACCGACCATGCGACCTGCAGCTCGTTCGCATGACGCGTCGCGGCGGAGGCTCCCATCCCCAGCCCTGCACACACATACGGGCTGAGGTGCATCTCGGCCCTCATCGATCAGGCTGAACCCGTAGTACAGGTCGGCCTCACTCGCCGACCAGCCGACAGAGGCAAGCGCCTCGCCCCAGTCGTCAGAGCTCGCGGCGCACACGACGACCACCGCTCGACCGCTCAGGCGGTCCGCCTCTGCTACGACGGAGGCGCCACGACCGACGGCCGCGGCGGTTCGCGCGGCGCCAAGAGTCGACGACGCGACAATGAGCAAGACGACGATCAGAATCGAGCGGTGGAACCGAGCCATGACAAAGCGCCCTCTCGTGGATCGGAGACGCACCGCGCTCGGTTTCGCAATTGGCTCTCCGTCGGCGGAGGGCAGCGACCAGGCTGCCGACGGGTCCGTGCCTCGCGGTGGGACATCGAGGCCCTGCGGGGCCTCTCACTCACCCTGGGGCGGGCACCTCGCTCACGCCCCCGCCGAAGGTCAGGCGCCAGCCACCCGAACAGAGAGAGCGAGCGGCCCCAATTCGCAAGATCGGAGCCACGCCGGTCTCGCTGCAGTCCTGAACGGCGGCTCGCGACGAGCGGCCGCTCCAAGCCCGGCCGCCGCTGCCTTCCGAGGGCTGGGAGCGCGTGGGACCGCGGCTGAAGCCGGGTTGGCCCTGGTCGGTCTTCGATGACGACGACACCGACCGTTGAACTTGCCCATCGCCACCATCAGCTTCGGCTTGCCTCCTCCCAGTTCAGCAACAGCGTTCCGACGATCGGGCCGCCGCTCACCTCTCCTAGAAGGAATGACACGACAAGTTTGTGCAGGAGCACGCTCAGGTGCTGCATCGACCGAATCATGTCCTCGGCCCATTCGTGCCCTCGCGGATGTGATGCGAGTCGCGCATGGCCTTCTTCGTCGGGTCCCTCGAGCAGGATGTTGACGATCTGGGCGCGGGCGTCCTGCCGGGCCTCGTCGACGCCGATCAGCATCCCCTCTCCATGTTCGGGATTTGCAGCGCGCCACGGGATCTCCTCGGGCGCGCAGTCTTCGTAGACAACCTGTGTTCCGTGCCGGTAGGCGTTGTTGACGTCGCGCACACTCTTCGCCTGCATGCCAGCGGCATCCTCGACGCGAGTGAAGAGGCGCCCGACTTCCTGCATGTTGCGGATCGCTGTTGCGATCTGGTCGTTGACGAGCTCGCGAGCCGTCTGAAGTTCGCCCAGATCAACGACGCAGCGCTCGAACAGCATCTCCGGAAGATCCTCGGGGGCTGGCAGGCCGAACAGTGCGCGCCACTCGTCCTCCGTGAGCGCCTGCAACTTCTCGAACTCTTCTTTCGCATCACGACCGAAACGGCGATAGCCGGCGAGGAAGCCGTTGCCGGCGCGGTGCGACTGGATCCCGCTGATCACGCGCCAGACCTGATCGAGCAACAGGAAGAGCTCCTCGAGCGCGGCCATGGCCCGGTGTTCGGCGTGATGCGCGTGAAGATCAATGTCGAGGCCCGCGAGGTCGTCGTCGCCGAGCAGGAGCGCCGCGATGTCGCGGTGCGCACGCCATCCGTAGTGGTGGATCGAGAGCAGAAGCCAGAGCCCCTCGCGTTCGAACTTTTCCAGGCCGAGTTGAAGGAACTGCTCGCCGTACAGCTCCGTCCGCCGGGTGGCTGCTAGCTCAGGAAGCTGTTCGCCCATAGGCGAAACGGCAACGCCCGTAGACACGATCCCAGGCACCAACGAGGCACTCCGCAGGATCGCGCTGTTACGCATAAACAACAGGCCACTTATGCAGGCCTTTCACGATGGGCGGCACTGGGCTCGAACCAGTGCATTGGCGCAACCGGACGGCGGGCCTCGAACCGCCGCGAGCGGCCCGCGCTTCTCGATTCGCGTCCGCCGTCGGGCAGAAGCCTCCCCCTCTGTTCGCGTACGCTCCTTGGGGTGAAGCGGGTTCAGGTCGTGGCTGCCGCGGTCGGCTTAGGGCTTGTGGCGTGGCGCCCGGCCGCGCGGCAGCTGGGGCTGGCGATAGAGCGAGCGCGTCGAGCGCCTGCATCTCGATTGCGGTGCCGCCGTTCAGGCGTGAAGGAAGGCCGGGCCAGGGGCGGCTATTGCTTTCGTGAATCACTCTGGACGACCGACCGATGCTAGAAGTATTGGATCGGCGGCGAGAACGGCGAACTGCTTGTCCCTGACGCGCGAGCGTGGCGTGAGTGGCTCGAAAGCAACCGCTCCGATCGGGCGGGCGTCACGCTCGTATTGGCGAAGAAGGGCACAACCTCGCCGACGAGCCTGACCTACGACCAGGCTCTTGAAGAGGCGCTTTGTTTCGGGTGGATCGACGGTCAGGTTCGCCGCCGCGACGAGCGAACGCACTGTCAGCGTTTCACGCCAAGGCGGGCACGAAGCCGCTGGTCGAAGCGGAACACGACAATCGCTGAGCGCCTGACTACCGAGGGCAGGGTGGCCGGCGT
>CAWAWV010000013.1:0-124590 GCA_963785875.1 uncultured Thermoleophilia bacterium
CGAGATCGACGCGATGCCGAGCAGCGCGATCGCAGCGCCGTAATTGGCGTGCGGGAGATGGATGCCGATGAAGAGCACGACCGCCGCGAACACCGCGGCGGCACGCACCAGCCCGTAGATGACCGCGTACACGCCCATGCCGATCAGGTGCACCGGGCGCGAGACCGGGGCCATGAACGTGTACTCGATCGTCCCTTCCCAGCGCTCCCACGCGACGGTCTCGGTGACGATCTCGAAGATGATCCCGAGGAACGCCCAGATCACACCGCCGACGAGCAGCTTTGTCTCGAGCGAGTTCCGCTCAGCGGGCGAGATACCGACACCACGTGCGATGAACACGATCGTGAGCGTGTTCGCGACCGTCCAGAGCAAGAACGCAAGGTCCCAGAGGAGGTAGCGCTTCGTCAGGTAGAGGTTGCGTTCGACGACCCCGAAAAGGCCGATCAGCTCGTCCTTGATGATGCGGCGGCGTGTGAATGCCTGGGTCACGTCGATCGTCATTACGCGAACACCTCCCTCTCCTCGTCGTCCTCGGTCTTCTCGTCATCGAACGTGCGCCCGGTGGCCGCAAAAAACGCCTCTTCGAGCGTCTCGACGTCGTACCGCTCGAGCACGTCGGCGACCGGCTCGAGGAAGAGCAACTCGCCGCGGTCGAGCAGGCCAATCCTGTCGGCGAGCTCCTCCGCCTCTTTCATGTCGTGCGTGCAAAGGAGGATCGTCGAGTCGTGACGCTCGCGGATCTCGCGGATGAACGTCTGCACCTCCTGCTTCGAGCGCGGATCGAGACCGGTCGTCGGCTCGTCGAGAAGCAGGAGCACGGGTGACGTGAGAAGGGCACGCGCGAGTGCGACCTTCTGCTGCATGCCACGCGACAGGTTCTCCATCGCCTCGCCGCGTCGGTTCGACGGGAAGCCGACCCGTTCGAGGATGCGCGGGATCTTGCGGTGGGTCTCGCGCGGCCCCATCCCGTAGAACCGGGCCGCGTACGCGAGGTTCTCGGCCGCACTCATCTTCTTGAAGAAGCTCGCCTCGACCGAGACGCGGTTGACGAGCCGCCGCACGGTCCGCGCCTCCTTGAACACGTCGTTGCCGAAGACGCGCGCCTCGCCGCCATCCGGCAGGAGGAGCGTCGACAGCAGCCGGACGAGGGTGGACTTGCCCGACCCGTTCTGGCCGAGGATCGCGACGCACTCGCCACGCTCCATCGTGAACGAGACCTTGTTCAGCGCAGCGCGGCGGCGCCGGTGCCAGAGGCCCTTCCGGCGGCTGAAGACCTTCTCGAGATCACGTACTTCGACTGCTGCAACTGACACGCCATGCTCCTTGGGATCGTTGGAGAGCTGTGAAGCTCAGAGAACCGAACGAAGACGCACTACGCCCGCGGGAAGCGGTGCGCGGTGACATCTGCGTTGGTGATCCCGGACATGACTCGTCAGAGACTAGCAGGCGCGGCGACGGCTGGCCGCAATGATTTCCTGTGCCTCGGAGCGGTTCCCGAAGCCGCGCGTCTCGGTCTTCTTGCTTTCCTCGAGGTCCTTGTAGACCTGGAAGAAGTGCTCGATCTCGTTCCGGAGCTGCGCAGGGACGTCGTGGATGTCGGAGATCGAGCTCCAGGAAGGGTCGTTCAGCGGCACGCAGAGCACCTTCTCGTCCGGCCCTTTCTCGTCGGCCATGTGGAACACGCCGACGGCGCGCACGCGGATACGGCAGCCCGGAAAGGTCGGCTCACCGACGAGAACGAGCGCGTCGAGCGGATCGCCGTCCTCGGCCAGCGTGCCTTCGACGTAACCGTAGTCCGCCGGGTAGCTCATCGAAGTGAAGAGCCTGCGGTCGAGCACGATCCCGCCCGCGTCGTCATCCCACTCGTACTTGTTCCGCGAGCCGGCGGGAATCTCGACGAACACGATGCCGTCCATCTCCGGAAGACTATGGCTCATGCCGCATGACCACGATCACAGCGTGCGCGCCGACGCGGAGGTCAGGCCGCTCGCGATCGCGCTGGTCCTGATCGTCGCGTTCATGGCGGGCGAGGTGGTCGTCGGGATCCTCGCCGACTCGCTGGCGCTTCTCTCCGACGCAGCGCACATGCTGATCGACGCCGCCGCGCTCGCCCTCTCCGTCTGGGCGGCTCGCCTCGCCCGGAGGCCGGCCGAGGGACGCATGACCTTCGGGTTCCGCCGGGCCGAGATCCTGTCCGCCCAGGCGAACGCGATCACGCTGCTCGTGCTCGGCGTCCTGATCGTCGTCGAGGCGGTACAGCGCCTCACCTCGCCGCCCGAGGTGAACGCCCCGCCGGTCGTCGTGACGGCGCTCGTGGGCGCTGCCGTGAACGCCGTCGCGATCTGGCAGGTCGCACGCGCGAACCGGGAGAACCTGAACGTGGAGGGGAGCTTCCGCCACCTCGTCACCGACTTCTTCGCGTTCGCCGCGACGGTGGTCGCAGGCACCGTCATCTGGACGACCGGCTTCGACCGCGCCGACCCGGTGGCGTCACTCGCAGTGGCGGCGTCGATGCTCGTCGCGGCCCTGCCCCTGCTTCGACGAACCGGACGGGTGCTGCTCGAGGCGGCGCCCGAGGGGATGCGGCCCGAGGAGGTGGCGGATGCGATCACGCGTCACCCGGGAGTCGCGAGCCTCCACGACCTGCACGTGTGGGAGATCTCGAGCGGCTTCCCGTCCCTGTCGACGCACGTGCTCGTCGACCGGGACGAGGACTGCCACCGGATCCGGCGTGAGCTCGAGGAGCTCCTCCACGAGCGGTTCGGGCTCGAGCACACGACGATCCAGGTCGAGCACACGGCCGACCGGCTCCTCGACATCTCGACCTTGCGATCCGACCGCCCGGACCGCTAATCTCGAAGGCGTACGGTGCCGATGTAGGCACCGGCGGAAGCGATGGCGCTTCACCACTCCGGGAGTGGTGGGCGCCTTTTTTGTTGGTCCAAGACAAGGAGGTAATCCAAATGAAGATGAAGCTCGAGTACATCTGGCTGGACGGGTACGAGCCGACGCCGAACCTGCGCTCGAAGACGAAGATCGTCGCGTTCGACGGCGAGCCGACGCTCGACGACCTGCCGGTGTGGAACTTCGACGGCAGTTCGACGCGGCAGGCCGACGGCTCGAGCTCGGACTGCTTCCTGCAGCCTGTTGCCCTCTTCCCCGATCCCGGCCGCGCGAACGCGATGCTCGTGATGTGCGAGGTGCTGCTCCCAGACGGGACGCCGCACCCGTCAAACTCCCGCGCGTCGATCCCCGACGATCCGGATGCATGGTTCGGCTTCGAGCAGGAGTACTTCCTCTTCAAGGACAGCCGCCCGCTCGGCTTCCCGGCCGATGGGTTCCCGGCGCCCCAGGGCGAGTACTACACAGGCGTCGGCTTCAAGAACGTCGGCGACGTGGCGCGCGAGATCGTCGACACTCACATCGACCTCTGCCTGGCCGCGGGCATCGAGCTCGAGGGCGTCAACGCCGAGGTCGCGAAGGGTCAGTGGGAATTCCAGATCTTCGGCAAGGGATCGCGGCGTGCAGCCGACGAGGTGTGGATCGCCCGGTACCTGCTGCTCCGGCTCTGCGAGCGGTACGGCATCGACGTCAACTTCCATCCGAAGCCGCTCGGCATGGAGCACGACTGGAACGGCTCCGGAATGCACTGCAACTTCTCGACGGAGCGCATGCGCGAGGTCGGCGGCGAAGCCTACTTCGAGGCGCTGATGACCGCGTTCGACGACCACAAGGACGACCACATCGCGGTCTACGGCCCCGACAACGACATGCGCCTGACCGGGCTGCACGAGACGGCGGCAATCGACGAGTTCACCTACGGCGTCGCGAACCGCGGCGCGTCGATCCGGATCCCGTGGAGCTTCGTGCAGAACGGTTACCGCGGGTACCTCGAGGATCGCCGGCCGAACTCGCTCGGCGACCCGTACTGCGTCGCAGGCCGAATTCTGCAGACGATCACCGAGGCGGACATGCGCCTCGCTGTCGACGAAGCGGTCGCTGCTTGACAGCAGCCGCATACTTGTAGGAGATGCACGCCGTGCCGACGATGAGCTATGCCAAGGGCTTCGCCTTCCAGGCGATCATCGTTGCGCGCCTCAACGTGTGCTAGCCGGCGCTTTCGTCCTCCCCGCCGCCGCCGGCTAGCAAATCTCCTCCGCGGGACTCCTGGTGTCTGACACCAACGGTGTCTGACACCTTCCGAAAGGGACCCCGATGGCCGATCACGCACTAGACCCTCCCGACGACCCCGCGACACCGCTGTGGTGCGAGTGCGAGAAGCCCCTGCCCGTACACCTGGCCGAGCGCAAAGGGGCCGCCCGCAGCGTCTGCGCTCGCTGCGAACGGCCCCTGCGCCTCCAGCTCAGACTCACATGAGCCGAAACGGCGAGCCCGCCGGCGTCACCTGATCGAGAAGGTGACGGTGACGTCGGCGGTCACGTCCTGCGTGCCCGGTTCGATCGGTGTTGAGGCGTCCTTCGCGGCTGCCGTGGCGGCGAAGATCGGCCCCGGGGTCGTGTTCGACTGCTCGACGACCGTCGAGACGGGACCGACACCAAATCCGCCCGCCTCGGAGAGCGCGAGCGCCTTCGCGCGGGCATCCTCGACCGCCTTCTTGAGCGCGTCGCGGTAGCGCGCGTCGCGGTCGGAGACCGACAACGTCGGGCCGCTGACGGTGTTCGCACCCGCGCCGACGGCGGCGTCGATCAGCGCGCCGGCTCCGGCGATCGACGCGGATGCGCTGACCGAGTTGTCGGCCGAGTAGCCGATGATCGATCCGTCATCTCTGGACTGCGGGTAGAGGGAGACCTGCTGGGTCTGGAGGTTCTTCCCGCCGTGCTGCTTGAGAGCGGCGATCACGTCGTTCATACGCGCCGAGTTCTGCGCGAGCGCTTCTGCCGCAGTCGCGGCTTGTGTGTGGACGCCGGCGGTGACCGTCGCCTCGTCTGGGACGAGCGTGACGACCCCGTGGCCTGTCGTGGTGACGCTGTCGGCGAGTGCGCCGGTGTCACCGCGCGCGACCTCGGGGCGGCCGACACCGGCGAGCGCCACGACCGCGACGAGCGCGACGGCGGCGACGATCAGAGCGAGCGGGAACCGTTTCATGCCCTTGATACGCCGCCGCGTGCTCTGATGTCACACGTGCGCTACCGGTTCGTGGACGTTCGCTGGGCGCTCGACGATCCGGGCGCCGGGCGCCGGGCGTACCTCGAAGGACATGTTCCCGGTGCGGTATTCGTCGACGTCGAAGAAGAGCTCGCCGATCCCCCGGGCGCCGGCGGACGACATCCGCTGCCCACGACCGAGCGTTTCGTGGACGCGATGTCGCGTGCGGGCGTCGACCGCGAGACGTGGGTCGTCGCCTACGGGACAATGGGCGGCGCCGAGCGGCTCTGGTGGCTGCTGCGCCACCACGGCCACGACGCGTGCGCGGTGTTCGACCTCGGCGCGTGGCACGGCCCGCTGACGGGCGGCGAGGAGACCGCCGAACACCGAACGTTCGTCTCGCGGCCGCGGTCGGACGACACGATCGAGCGCGAGGAGCTCGCCGCACGGCACGACGCGCTGGTCGTCGTCGACGCGCGTGTGGCCCCGCGCTGGCGTGGCGAGCCGAACCCGGTCGATCGCGTCCCCGGGCGCATTCCGGGCGCGGTCAATGCGCCGTGGAACGAGCCGCTGCCCGAGCTGCCGGCCGGCGAGCTCGTCGCGTACTGCGGCTCGGGCGTGACTGCGTGCGTGCCCCTGCACCGGCTCCACCTCGCCGGCCGCGGCGGGCTGCTCTACCCGGGCTCGTGGTCCGAGTGGGAGCAGCATCCGGAGCTTCCGGCCGAGCACTCCTAGCCGATGTAGGCCGGGTAGTCCGTCCAAGTGCAGCGCGAGGCGTCGCAGACGACGTCGAACCTCGCGAGCCTCACCATGTCGTTGTGATCCTGGACGAGGCAGGTGAACAGCCGGCCGCGATCGTCGAGCCCCCTACACCGGTAGTCGAACGCCGGCGACCCGGTCGTCGACCCCCAGGTGGCGCGGATCAGTGCCGCGACGCGCACAGCGGTGTTGGACGGCCTCGAGCTCCCCGCGCCGCAGGCGGTCGCTCCCGCCAGCGCGAGCAGGACGAACGCAAGCCTCAGCATCGTCATCGTGGTCCCGGAAAGTCTTACCGCTCGACGCCTGCCGGGGAATGACGATCTCGGATCAGTTGATGCGACGGGTCGGCATGATGATGCTGCGATGCCGAACTTCCCGCGCAGGGCGCCGGTTCCAAGCGACGCGGGTGCGGTCGCCGAGCTCGTGATCGCGTACGAGCGGTCGCTGTACGGCGAGACCGCGTATTCGCTCGGCGACCTCGAAGCGGAGTGGGAAGCGCTCGACCTCGCGCGCGACGCGCTGATCCTCCTGGACGGCGAGCAGGTGGTCGCGTTCGGGTCGCTCCACGACCGCGGCGAGCTGTGGCGGATCGACGGGTATGTGCATCCTGAAACGCTGGGTCGCGGCATCGGCACAGAGCTCGTCGCTGCCCTCGAGGTCACGGCGGAGTCACGCGGTGCGCAACGGATCCAGAACGACATCGCGGAGCCGGATGAAGCGGGACACCGCCTGCTCACCGCGCTCGGCTACCGGCCGGTGCGAGTCTTCCGCGAGCTGCGGATCGACCTCGACGCCGCGCCGGAGCCGCCGGCGTGGCCGGACGGACTCGTCGCGGGCGAGTTCGACGCCGACCGCGACGCGGCGGCGTTCCACGCAGCGCAGCAGGAGGCGTTCGCCGACCACTGGGAGTACCGGCCGCGCGACTTCGACCCCTGGCGCGAATTTCACATCGACACCGACCGGTTCGACCCCTCCCTCTGGGGCGTCGTCCGCGCGGGCGACGAAATCGCGGCCGGCGCGATCTGCGAGGCAAACCGTTACGGCGGCGGCTGGATCGCAGTCCTGTTCACGCGGCGACCGTGGCGTGGGCAGGGCCTGGGCCGCGCGCTCCTCCGCGACGCGTTCGGCAAATTCCGGGACCGCGGCGAGCCGAGTGCCGGTCTCAGCGTCGACGCCGAGAACACGACCGGCGCATTCCAGCTCTACGAAAGCGCCGGAATGCGCCCCGTGCTGGGTTGGGTGATGTACGAGAAGGACATCGGCGACTAGCCGAGGTACGCGGTCATGCGGATCGAGACGAGGACACCGGGGATCTCGACTCCGAGCTTGGCGACGTAGCGAGTCGGCGGCTCAACCGGGAACCACGTCGCGTATTCCTCGTTCATGCCCGCGAAATCCGTCGGGTTCGCGAGGAGGACACCGACTTCGACGACATACGCCAACGTCGCGCCCGCGGCCTGCAGCACCTCCTTGCAGTTGGTGAGCGCCTGCCGCGTCTGTTCCTGAATCGTCGAGCCCGCGAGGCCCCGGTGGTCGGGTCGATGCCGACCAAACCCGACACGTGAACGTGATCGCCGGCCTTACTCCTTGGCTGAAGAGCGGTGAGCTGGGAGCGTCTGGTGTGGTGATGACTTCGCGCATGCGCTCAAGGTTGCCCGCAACCGGCCACGCTGTCCAGGCTGATGCTCAGCGCGCAGGTCGAAATACGCCGGCGCAGTGGCGTAGCGATACTCAGGGCTATGGACCGGCCCGCCCCCTGACAGTGCGCGAGCTTGCCGTCGAGCTGCACTGCTCCGAGGAAGAGGTTCGCGCGCTGATTCGCGACGGCCAGTTGCAAACCGTCGCGTGCGGTATCCGGCCTGGTCTCGTTCCGCGTCACCAGCTCGACGCCTACCTTCGCCGGCTCCAGCACCGACTCCAGAATTCGCAGCGGCCCTCAACGCCGTCGTAGTTCCGCCCGAGCCGCGACTCGGCTACGCTGCCGCGGCTGCGCGCGTCGGGGTGGCGTACGGCGCGAGGTACTGCTCCCACCGCTGCGGGATCTTCGGCGTCGCGAGCCGGATGAACAGCACCGGCGCCGGCGGGCGCGGCCGGGCCGAGAGCTCCATCTGCACCTCGTGCGGCAGACGGTTGCCCTTGCGGAGGTTGCACGGCGCGCACGAGGTGACGACGTTCTCCCACGTCGAGTCGCCGCCCTTCGAGCGCGGGACCACGTGGTCGAGCGTCAGCCGGCCGCTCGCGGTGCCGCAGTAGACGCAGCGCCAGCCGTCACGGGCGAACAGCGCGCGGCGCGAGATCTTGCGCTGCACGATGCGCGGGACACGGACGTAGTGAACGAGCCGGATGACGTGTGGCCACTGGAACTTGTCCGTGGCCGAGCGAAGTGGTCGATCGAGCTCCTCGACGACCTCCGCCTTCCCCTTGAAGACGAGCACGTGGGCCCGGCGCAACGAGCACACGTTGAGCGGCTCGTAACTCGCGTTCAGGACGAGAACATGCTGCACCTGGCCGGAAGGTACCCGAGCAGGCGGCTTTGGACGGGCCCGCCGTGGCACGAGCGCGTCGAGGTCGCGCGCTAGCGCCCCATCGCGCGTTCGACCGCCTCCTGCTCCTCGGGCGAGAGCGCCACCGACGGCTCGGCCGCGGTCGAGCTCCTTCATGTAGATCCGCGCGTAGTCGCGGCCCTGGATCGCGGTCACGACGACGCCCGGTGCGGGCCGAGTCGAGCAGGGCGAGCGACGCCGACTGGTGGCCGCCCGTGTCCTCGTAGGCGTCGTAGCGGACGATCGCCGTGTTCGTGACCGTGCCGTCGACGCGGCGGTCGACGCGCGCGAGGCCCGCGGCGACCTCGTCGACCGCGCGGTGCAGGTCGTCGATCCGCCCCTGCAGCGCGACGGCGAACTCGACGAGGTCCTTGCGGCCGCCGCCGAGCAGCAACCGCTGCGCGTCCCGCAGCCGCCGCACGCGCACCGACGCCCACAGGCGATCCGAGGCCGACCACGCCGAGCGCGGCGCCCGCGATCGCGGCGATCAGCGCCGGCGTCGCCGGCGACGTGCACGGCACGAGGCTAGACTACCCGAGCGAGAAGATGACCGGGTACTCGGCTGAGTTGTTGTCTTGTTCGTCTCGCCCGGTACCGGCCTCGACGTCGACCTTCAGGTGGCGTCTTCGCCGCGAAGTACCCGGACGTCGCCGAGGCCCTAGAAGGTGACCGTCTTCTTCTCGCCCGGGTTGATGACCGGATCTTCTTCGTCTTGCACGATCGGCTTGCCGGCGCCGTCCTGCTCGAGCGTCAGCGTCACGGCGATGCCGACCTCCTGCGCGTCGCCCGAGTCCTCGACCGTGACGTCGAAGGCGAGGTTCGGTCGTCGCGGTGACGGTGTTCTAGCTGCCGGTGGTGAGCGCCTGGCCGCCGGGCTGCGCCTTCGACCGACGATGTTCGTGCCGTGGAGGCCCGACACCTGGCCGCCGGTCGACGCGCCGCGGAGCCGCTGCAGCACGAGCTTCAACGACGTCTCGGCGAACAGCTGCCGGTTCGCGACGAAGTGCGAATCGGGCGGCACGACACCCTTCGACGCCGTCGTTCTGACATCACGGGCTTCGCTGGAGCCTCGGAAGAGGTCGTCCCAGACGACGTCGCTCGCGAGCAGCCGGTCGGCCTGCGCCTGCGAGGAGCCCGGCGTCGCCGGTCGTCTTCTTGGCGTGCGAGCTGCTCGATCGTCCCGGCGAGCCCGTCGACGCCGCTGACCCGGAGCTGCAGCGCCTCGATCAGCTGCTCGTTCTCGGGGCGGAGCGGCCCGGGCGGGTCGAGGCTCGTCGCCTGCTTCACGTTCTGCTGCTCCTGATCGGCGATCCCGCGCAGCGAGGCGGTGATCGACGCGGCCTTCGAGCCGACTCGTGAGCGCGTTCGCAACGGCCGCGCCGTCCTCCTGCGACCCGCGCGCGATCTTCGCGACGTCGTCCATGTAGCTCGCGTAGGAATCGTGCTTCGACGTCGATGCGCACGACTGGATCAGGAGACCGAAGACGACGAACAGCGCGACCAGCCCCGCGATGGCGAGAGCAGGCGCAGGAGCGGCGTCGGACCCGCGCGGCGGGCCGGCGGGCCTGCGCATCCCGGTGCCCCGCCCGCCGCGCCGCGGCAGCCGCGACCGCGCCGGCGGCTGCTGCGACTCGCTCGTGGCAGGCTCGTCGAAGAAGTCGAACTCGATGTCGTCGTCGCGCGGGTCCACCGGCGAATTAGACCATCCTTCCCGGCCGGAGAGGAAATGCACCCGCGGCACCGTAGAAACCCAGGGTGTCCGAACCTGCCCTCGCGCAGGAGCTCATCCTGGGCCGGTACCGGCCGATCCGCCCCCTCGGCTCAGGCGGGATGGGCCACGTCTGGCTCGCCCGCGACGAGCGGAGCGGCCTCGACGTCGCGCTGAAGATCGTCGCCCGGGAGGGCAAGGCGGCCATCGCGCCGAGCGCGAGGCCCGGGCCGCCTCCTCGCTCCGCCATCCGCGCTGCCAGCGCATCTTCGCGCTCGCCCGCGACCCCTGCCACGTCTACATCGCCTACGAGTACGTGCCCGGCCGAACGATGCGGGAGGCGCTGCGCGCCGGAGAGCTCGACGACCAGCGCGGCGCTCGAGGTGTGCGGCGCAGATCGCGGACGCGCTCGCCCACGCCCACCGCCGCGGGATCGTCCACCGCGACGTCAAGCCGTCGAACGTGCTGCTCGCCGAGTCGCCGCGAGATCGACGTGCGGCTGCTCGACTTCGGGCTCGCGCAGATGGCCGAGTTCGACACGCTGACCGCCCTCGGCGACATTCCCGGGCACGCTCGCCTACATCTCGCCCGAGCGGCTGCACGGGCACCCCGCGACCGCCGGCCGCCGACGTGTGGGCGGTCGGCGTCATGCTCTGGGAGGCGCTCGCCGGCGAGCATCCGTTCTTCAGCGGCGACCTTGCCGAGACCTCGTCGGAGGATCCAGCACGGCGCCCCAGCCGCTCGAGACGCGTTCGCCCCGACCTGCCGCGCCACATCCTCGAGACGGTCGACGGCGCCCTCGTCACGAGCCCGCAAGCGCCGGCCGACCGCCGAGCGCCTCGCCGACGAGCTGCGCGCGGCCTGCCGAGGCGGCGCGCGCAAGCCGGGGCGGCGCGCGCACCGGCGGCGCCGCCGAAGTCGCTGCCGGAGGTCGCGCGCGATCGGATCCTCCCCGGCGCGCTCGCGGGGGTCGCCTCGGGCTGGGTCGCGGCGGCGCTGCCCTTCTACCCGCCGGGCTGGCCGCTCGGGCTCGCAGCCGTGGCCGCCGGCTCTCGGCTTCGCCTCGCCGCGCGCCGGCCTCGCTCTTCGCGCTCGCGACCGCCGTTCTTCCCGCTCGCGAACATCTCGCTCGGGCTCGCCGTGGTCTACGCCGCGCTCGCGGTCGGCTGGGTCGGCCTTGAACTGGCGCGACGCCGCGACACGGGCTCCTGCTCGCCGCCGGGCCGCTGCTCTCGCCGCTCGCCGCGCTCGCGCTGCTGCCGCTCGTCGCGCAGCCCGCGCGCGGGCGCGCGCGGCGCGCGCTGCAGGCCGCGGTCGCCGTCCTGCTCGCGGCCGTCGTCGCGGGGATCCGCCGCGTCCCGCTCCCGTTCGACGGCTCGACGCCGCCGCTCGGCCTCGGTCTCGCAGGCTCGACACGGCCGACCGCCGTCGCCGACGCGCTCTGGCGGCAGCTCGTCGCGCACCCGGCGATCACTCGCCGAGGCGCTCGTCCTCGCGGCGGCCGCCATCGCACTCCCGTACGCCCGTGGACGCGGACCGTGGCCGCGCCGTGCTGTTCGCCGGCGCGCTCCTGACGCTCACCGCGACCATCGCTCCCGCCGCGGCGCTCCTGCCGCTCGTCGCTGCAGCGTGGCTGACGCGCCGCGGTGCTGGACCTTCGCAGCGCGCTCGACATAAAGCTTGATCCGCCGGGGGAATGAACCCGCCTGCCCGCCTATGTCCGTCCTCCGCAGCATCGAATCGAAGCTCGAATCGCTCTTCGAGGGCGTGTTCGGCCGTGCGTTCCGGACGAACGTCCAGCCGGTCGAGCTCGCGCGCAAGCTCGTGAAGGAGATGGACGACCACCGCAACGTCTCGGTGTCGCGCGTCTACGTGCCGAACGAGTACACGATCTATCTCGCCCCCGGCGACCGCGAGCAGTTCTCCCGCTACGAGGAGCAGCTGCGGGACGAGCTCGGCGACTACCTGGCCGAGCACGCGCGCCGCGAGCGCTACGTCCTGCTCACCCCGCCGCGGGTCGAGCTCGAGACCGACGACGACCTCGACGTCGGCGTGTTCGGGATCGCGACGCGGATGGTGCAGCCGGCGGGCCGCGCCGACGAGGGACCGCCGACCGACGCTCGACGCCGGGCGCGACGATGGTCTACAAGCCGCGGCGGCGCCGGTGCCGCAGCCGACCGAGGCAGCGTCGGCGGTCGACCTCGGAGTGCAGCGCGAGGTCGCCGTGCTCACCTGGGAGGGAAAGCGCCAGGAGATCGAGAAGCGCCGCGTCGTGATCGGCCGCTCGAAGGACTGCGACATCCAGGTCGACCGACCCGAACGTCTCGCGCCGCCACGCCGAGATCCGGTCCAGGAAGGCGCGACGTACTGGCTCGTCGACCTCGACTCGACGAACGGCGTCGAGGTACGCGGCAAGCGCGTCAAGCGGCTGAAGCTCGAGGACGGAACGCGCTTCACGATCGGGTCGACGGAGATCGCCTTCTCGCGGGAGCTCGCATTGAGTGCTTCGCCGTCGGCCGCAGGTCGAGACGACCCTCCTCGCCCTCAAGATCGCCTTCCTCGTCCTGCTCTACCTCTTCATCTGGCGGATCGTCCGCTCGGCGGCACGCGACCTGCGGCTGCCGCAGGAGTCGATGATCCTCTCGCCGCAGCAGGCGGCCGCCGCGGGCCTCATCGCCCAGCCGTCCGTCGCGCGAGCTCGGCCGGCTCGTCGTGCTCGCGAGCCCGGCGCTCGAGCGAGGGCGACGAGATCGCGATCGACTCGCAGTCGCTCACGTTCGGGCGCGGCCGCACGAACGACATCCCGCTCGCCGGAGCGACGAGTACGCGTCGACGCGCCACGCGCGCTTCGAGCCGCGCCGCGACGGCGTCTGGGTCGAGGACATCGGCTCGACGAACGGCACGTTCGTCAACGGCATCCGCCTGACGCGCGAGCGGCGGCTCGCGCCCGGCGACGTCGTCCGGATCGGCGAGACCGACCTGAGGTTCGAGACATGAGGCGAGGCTCGACGGAGCCGACAAGAGCGGAGGCGCCGACATGAGCGGCGCCGGAGCGGGACAGTGCTCGGAGATGCCGTCGCGACCGACCGGCCGCAAGCGCCGGCAGAACGAGGACGCCTTCGTCGTGCGGCCCGCCGCTCTTCGCGGTCGCCGACGGGATGGGCGGCGCGCAGGCGGGCGAGATCGCCTCCGCGCTCGCAGCCGGCGCACTGAAGGAGTCGGACGACGCGAAGCGGCGGCGAGGACCGCGTCATCGAGCTCGTCCAGGAGGCGAACCGGCGCGTGCACGAGCGCGCGACCGACGACGCCGGCGACCTCGGGCATGGGGACGACGATGACCGTCGCGCTCGTCGAGCCGGACGGGTCGATCACTTTCGGCCACGTCGGCGACTCGCGCGCGCTACCTGCTGCGCGGCGACATGCTCGAGCAGCTGACGGACGACCACTCGCTCGTCGCCGAGCTCGTGCGCCGCGGCGAGCTATCCGCGAGCGAGGCCGAGGTGCACCCGCAGCGCTCGGTGATCACGCGCGCGCTCGGGACCGATCCGGACGTCGACGTCGACGCGTTCACCGTCCGCCCCGAGGCGGGCGACATCTACCTCCTCTGCTCGGACGGCCTCTCCGACATGGTCGCCGGCGACGGCGATCGCCGAGGTGCTGCTGCGCAACCGCGGCGACCTCGACGACGCGGCGACAGGCGCTGGTCCAGGCCGCGAACCGCGGCGGCGGCGACGACAACATCACCGCCGTCCTGTTCGAGATCGTCGACGGCGACGGCAGCGCCGGCCTCGGCGCCGGAGCCGCGACGAGCGAGACTCGCGAGTACGCGACCGTCCCGCCCGACGAAGAGGACACCCTGCACCCGGAGGACGGCGGTGCCGGCTGATCGACCGACGGCGCCGTCGGCGGTCGACACGATGGTCGTCTCCGCAGGCGGAGATCAACGCGGCGCTTGCTCGCTCAGGAACCAGAGCCGTCGCCGCACGGCAGGCATCGGCGCAGGCGCACTTGCTCGCGCTTCTCGTGATCTGGCGCTGATCGCGCTCATCGTCGTGCTCGTCTGGTGGGGGCTCGCCCGCTGATCACGCTCCGTCCCCGCAACCGCGAGCTCGCTACCTCGTCGCCGTCGGCGCGCTCACCGGCCTCGGCTTCGCGTCCGTCTACATCGCCCGGCAGGCGGTCGTCAGCTGGGGCTCGCTCACCTACGCGGTCTTCTTCCTCGCGCTGTACCTCGCCGCGCACCTCGTCGCGCGCGACCGGTGCCGAACGCCGACCCGTACCTGCTGCCGATGACGGGCGTGCTCACCGCGGTCGGGCTGACCGAGATCTACCGGCTCGGCCCGACGACGCGTTCAAGCAGGGGCTCTGGGTCGTGGTCGGCGTCGCGCTTCTTCGCGCTGGCGCTGCTCGGCCTCCGCCGCGACTATCGCGTGCTCGAGAACTACAAGTACCTGTTCGGCATCGCGGCGATCGCGCTGCTCTTCCTGCCGCGCGTGCCCGGCCTCGGCGACGACCGTGAACGGCGCGCGGCTGTGGGTGCACGTCGGCCCGGTTCAGTTCCAGCCGGGCGAGCTCGCGAAGATCTTCCTGATCGTCTTCCTCGCCGCCTACCTGCGCGAGAAGCGCGAGGTGCTCGCGCAGGGGCGGCTGAAGGACCTCGGCCCGCTGCTCGTCGATCTGGGGCGGCTGCATGCTCGTGCTCGTCTCGTCGAACGACCTCGGGTCGGGGCTCCTCTACTTCGGGATCTTCCTCGCGATGCTGTACATCGCGACCGCGCGGCTCTCGTTCGTGGTCGGTCGGGATCGTGCTGTTCGTCGCGGGCGGCGTCGGCGCCTACGAGAAGATCCCGCACGTCAAAGAGCGCGTCACGATCTGGCTGCACCCGTGGACGACACACGAGGTGCTACTGCCCGAGCGCCGCGCACCGGGCGCGCTCTCCGGCAGGACTGCCAGAGCTACCAGCTCGTCAAGTCGCTCTACTCGATCGCGAACGGCGGCTTCGGCGGCACCGGGCTCGGCAAGGGCACCTTCACGACGCACGGACGGCAAGGCGCTGATCCCGTACGTGAACACGCGACTTCATCTACTCGGCGCTCGCGCAGGAGCTCGGCCTCATCGGCGCCGCCGCGCTGCTGCTCGTCTTCATGCTGTTCGTCGCGCGCGGAATGAAGGTCGCGCTGCAGGCCGACGACGGCTTCTCGAAGCTGCTCGCCGCCGGGCTGACGTTCGGCTTCGCCGCTGCAGACGTTCATCATCGTCGGCGGCGTGCTGCGCCTGATCCCGCTCACCGGGATCACGCTGCCGTTCGTCTCGTACGGCGGCTCGTCGGTCGTGGCGAACTTCCTGCTGCTCGCCGGGCTGCTCCTCGTCTCCCACCGGGCGAACACCGCAATGAACGCGCAGATCTCCCGCCTCGCGCTCGTCGCGCTCGCGCTGCTCGCCGCGCTGATCGTCGCGACGACGTACTGGCAGACCTGGGCGGCGCGCGGGCCTCGCCGCGCGGCAGGACAACGAGATCCAGCGCGTGGCGCAGTTCCGGATCCGGCGCGGGCTGATCTATGCCGTCCGACGGCAAGACCGTGCTCGCCGCGAACCGCGCCGTGACAGCGCGGCGGCCAGACGCTCTACTTCCGCCGCTACCCGACGCACGGCTTCGCGTCGCAGACGGTCGGCTACTCGACGCAGGGACGCTCGCGGGCCGGGATCGAGCGCCAGGAGAACGCCTACCTGACGGCGTCGAACGCGAACCTCGGCACGATCTTCGACAAGCTGACCGACAACCTGAAGGGCACGACGGTCACGGGGAACAACCTGATCCTGAACCTGCGTGTCGGCGTCCAGCGCATCGCCGAGTCTGCGCTCGCAGGCAAGTGCGGCGCGGCGGTCATGCTCAACCCGAAGACGGGCGCGGTCTACGTGATGGCGTCCTCGCCGAGCTACGACCCGAACAAGATCGAGTCGGACAAGGGCTACGCGAGCATCCTGCACTCGCCGAGCGCGTGCCCCGGCTCGACGTCGGCGCTCCTGAACCGCGCCACGCAGGGCCTGTACCCGCCGGGGTCGACGTTCAAGACCGTCACAGCCGCCGCCGCGCTCGACTCGGGAACGTTCAAGCCGGACTCGCCGTTCTACGACCCCGGCTACTGCGTCGAGTACGGCAAGCAGGTCTCGAACGCCGGCAACCCCGAGGCGCCGGAGACGTTCGGCCACGTCGACTTCCTGCAGGCGTACGAGCACTCGATCAACGCCGTCTTCTGCAACATCGGCATGAAGCTCGGCGCCGGCAAGATCATCGGCGAGGCGAAGAACTTCGGCTTCTACTCGAAGCCGCCGATCGAGCTGCCGTCCGCGAGCGTCGAGGCGAGCGGCGAATACCGCTTCGAGCACGGAGGCCTCCGGCCGTTCGACGACGCCGGCCGGATGGATCCCGGGCGCCTCGCGTTCGGCCAGGACAAGCTGCTCGTGACGCCGCTTCAGATGGCGCTCGTCGCGGCCGGAGTTGCGAACGGCGGCACAATCATGGAGCCGCACCTCGTCAAGAAGGTGACGGCGCCGGGCGGGAGCAAGACGGTGACGAAGGTCAAGCCGAAGGTGTGGAAGCATGCGATGAAGCCGGCGACCGCGGCGACGCTGAACACGATGATGCAGGCGGTGATCACCGGCGGCACCGCGACCGGCGTGCAGATCCCCGGCATCACGTGGGCGGGCAAGACCGGCACCGCCGAGACGTCGGAGCCCGGCGTCTACGACGCCTGGTTCATCTTCTTCGCCCCCGCCGACCACCCGGTGGTGGCCGGCGCTGTCGTCGTCGAGCATTCCGCAGGCGGATTCGGCGGAGCGGTCGCCGCTCCGATCGCGAAACAGCTCATGCAGGCGATCCTTCCGGCCGCGTCGAACCCTGTATCCGGCAAACCATGAGCGCAAGCGACACTTTGATCGGACGTACGTTCGACACCCGGTATGTGATCGAGCGGAAGCTCGGCTCGGGCGGGATGGCCGACGTCTATCTCGCGGAGGATCAGGAGCTCGGCCGGCGCGTCGCACTGAAACTCCTCGACGACCGGCACGCCTCGGACGAGCAGTTCGTCGAGCGGTTCCGCCGGGAGGCGCAGAGCGCCGCCAGCCTCAACCACCCGAGCATCGTCTCGATCTTCGACCGCGGCCACGCCGAAGGCACCTACTACATCGCGATGGAGTACCTCGACGGGCGCACGCTCAAGGAGCTGCTCGTCAAGAACGGGCCGACGCCGGTGCCGATCGCGATCGACTACGCGCGCCAGATCCTCGGCGCGCTCGCCTTCGCGCACAGGAACGGCATCGTCCATCGCGACATCAAGCCGCACAACATCGTCGTCGGCGGCGATGGGCGCCTGAAGGTGACGGACTTCGGCATTGCTCGCTCGGGCGCGTCGCAGATGACGGAGGCCGGCTCGATCGTCGGCACTGCGCAGTACCTCTCGCCGGAGCAGGCGCGCGGCGCACCCGTCGACCCTCGGTCCGACATCTACTCGCTCGGCGTCGTCCTCTACGAGATGCTCACCGGCAAGGTCCCGTTCAGCGGCGACACACCGGTCGAGATCGCGATGAAGCACCTGTCCCAGGTGCCCGAGCCGCCCTCGAAGCTGCGCGACGGTATCCCGCACGATCTCGACGCGGTCGTCATGCGCGCACTCGCGAAGGACCCCGAGCAGCGGTACGCAACCGCAGAGGAGATGGACGCGGACCTCGCGCGCGTCGCCCGCGGCGTTGCCGTTTCGCGCGAGACCGAGGACGCGATGACCCAGGTGCTGTCCGGTGCCGGCATCTCGAACGCGCAGACGATGATCCAGCGCCCGCGAACAACCGTGACGCCGCCGGCGCCGCCGGTCTACCGCTCGCCCGGCTACTACGACTACGAGGAGCCGCCCCGTGGCCGCTCGATCTGGCCGTGGCTCCTCGCGCTCGGGCTGATCATCGCCGGCGGGATCGGCGGCTGGTTCCTCTACACGAAGATCCAGGACCAGCTGGACAGCAACAAGCCGGTCGCCGTTCCGGACGTGCTGCTGCTCCAGCAGGATCTCGCGAAGCTGAAGATCACGCAGGCCGGGCTCAGCCCGCAGGTCGTCAAGGAAACGAGCGACACGGTGCCGCCTGGTCAGGTCTCGGACGAGGAGCCGCCGAGCGGAACGAAGATCGGCAAGGGCTCGACGGTGACGCTCACGGTCTCGACGGGCAAGCCGAAAGTGCCGGTGCCGGATGTGGTCGGCCAGGACATCACGTCCGCGCTGACCCAACTCGCCGGCGCGGGCCTGCAGCCGAAGATCCGCCGCATCTTCTCCGACAAGCAGCCCGACACCGTGACGGCGCAGCAGCCGCATGCGGGCGACTCGGCGATCAAGGGCTCGGTCGTGCACATCAACGTCTCGCGCGGCGCGAAGCCCGTGCCCATTCCCGACGTCACCGGCCAGCCATACGCGAACGCGAAGTCGATGCTCGAGGGGCAGGGGTTCCAGGTCGGCCGGACCGAGATCCAGTCCGACATGGCACAGGGCGTCGTGGTCGCCGAGACGCCGCAGGCCGGCACCGCCGTACCCCGCGGGACGAAGATCACGCTTTCGGTCTCGAAGGGACCGGCGACGACGCAGGTGCCCGACGTGACGGGCATGAGCCAGTCGACGGCCGAGTCGCTGCTGACCGGCGCCGGGCTCACTCCGTCTGTCGTCTACGACCCGGTCACCGATCCGGCCCAGGACGGCGTCGTCATCTCCACCGATCCCGCGCCGAACTCGGATGCGAAGTCGGGCGACGTCGTGATCATCCACATCGGCCAGCTGCAGTCGGGCGACGGCGGCACGACGACCACCACGACACCGACGCCGTGAGTCGCCGCATCGCGGTGATCCTCGGCGGCCGGTCGAGTGAGAACCCGATCTCGATCGCATCGGCCGAGAGTGTCGTGCGCGCGCTCGAGTCGAGCGGCGACGACGTCCTCGCGATCGAGGTCGGCCGTGACGGCCGCTGGCAGCTCGGCACAGCACGGCCTGAGCTTCCGGCGCGGCTTCCGGGCAAGGACGTGGCGACGACGCTCTCCGACGTCGACGTCGTCTTCCCGGTGTTGCACGGCCCGTTCGGCGAGGACGGCACCGTGCAGGGACTGCTCGAGCTCGCGGGTGTGCCGTATGTCGGCGCCGGCGTCCTCGCGTCCGCGCTGTGCATGGACAAGGACGTGTTCAAAGCGGTGCTCCGCGACCACGGGATACCCGTGACCGAGAACATCACGCTCCGCCTCGGCGACGAGGCTCGGAACCCGTTCGGCTACCCGTGCTTCGTGAAGCCGGCGCGGCTCGGCTCGAGCGTGGGGATCACGAAGGCTCACGATGACGCCGAGCTTCGGCGTGGCGTCGCACTGGCGTTCGAGCACGACGAGAAGGTGCTGGTGGAGCGGTTCGTCACGGGCGTCGAGGTGGAGGTCGGCGTGCTCGGAAACCTCACGCCGTTCGCGTCGCTCCCGGGCGAGATCGTCGTCACGCACAATGAGTGGTACGACTTCGAGGCGAAGTACGACGAGGGAGAGATGGACCTCCTCGTCCCCGCGCGCATCTCCGACACGCAGATCGAGCGCGCACAGGAGCTCGCGGTGCGCGCGTTCGTCGCGACCGACTGCGAGGGGATGGCGCGCGCGGACCTCTTCGTGCGCGAGGACGGCGAGGTGCTCGTGAACGAGCTGAACACGATCCCGGGCTTTACGTCGACGAGCGTCTACGCGCGGCTCTTCGAAGCATCCGGGATTCCGTACCCCGAGCTCCTGCAGCGGCTCGCCGACCTCGCGGTCGAGCGGTTCGAGCGGAGACGCGCGCTGCGCTACTAAGGGTGTCTGACACCATTGGTGTCAGACACCTTGCCGGCCCCAAAGACCCCCCATCCGCCCGATATCGACCCGGACGCTGAGCCGCCTACGCGCCTCGACGACGTCGTCGACACCCGCGTCGAGAACCGCGACTTCTCGAACACACGAGCCCTCGGGTCATCGATTCGCCGCGTCGAGCTTCACCTCTGCCGGCTGACCGGCATCGAGTTGGCCGAAGCGACCTGGAACGATGTCGTCCTGACCGAGTGCCGCGCCGACTTCGCCGGCTTCCGGCAGTCGAAGTTGCAGCGCGTGGTGTTCCGCGACTGCCGGCTCGAAGAGGCTGACTTCGGCGGCGCGACGCTCACCGACGTCGCGTTCGAACGGTGCGAGCTTCCCGGCGCGTCGTTCGCCGGCTGCCGCAGCGAACGGCTGCAGCTCGCCGGCTGCGACCTGACCGGGCTCGTCGGCGTCGAGGCGCTGCGCGGCGCCCGCATGCCGTGGGGAGACATCCTCGAGAACGCGCCGCTCTTCGCGCAGGCGCTCGGGATCCAGGTGGTCTCCGAGGAGTGAACCTCTGGCGGCTCCACAGGATCCCGTTCCCCGACGTCTCCGCGCACGAGGACGCATTCGACGCGTTGATCGACGCGACTCCGAGCGGCATGGCGGTGACCTACACCCCGGCCGCGCCCAGGTGGTGGTTCCTCCACCACCTCGCGCAGCACGGCTTCGTCCTTCACGGCTCGAACAACAGCGAGATCGAAGAGTTCGAGCCACGCGGGAACTTCGACGCACACAACGTGCGCCACGTGGAGGGTGTGTTCGCGTCGGACGACGCGATCTGGCCGATCTACTTCGCAACCGCCGACCGCAACGGCGGGCGTCGCGGACTGATCAACTGGTGCGAGCACACCGGCGCCGCGGCTCGCTACCTGTTCGCGCTGGAAGGCGAGCCGTCGTGGACGGACGGGTCGGTGTACGCGCTCCCGCGCGAGACGTTCGCGCCGACGCCCTCGACCCGCGAGCTCGTCAGCTTCGTCTCGGTCCGTCCCCGCCTTCGCGTGCCGGTATCGCCGACCGACTTCCCGCTCCGCGAGCGGACGATCAGCTTCCGCCGCGGCGAGTCGGTCCGGCGGGTTGCGATCCGGCACGCACTGCGATTCCGCTAGTCCGCCTGAACCTCGTTGACGTGCGCGCTCCGGTAGCCGTCGCCGAGGCGGGTGATCCAGATCACGTAGTACCGGTGCTCACCGCCCGCGATCGTGTATTCGACGCGGCCGTCCGAGCCGACCGTCTGTGAAGTGCCGACGACGGCGTCGAAGGGGCCGTCGGGCGAGTCGCCGGCGAGGATCTCGGCCGTCAGCCCGGGCGTCGACGTCGAGAAGCCGAGCTTGTGGAGCTGCACGGGCGCGCCGGCGTCCAGGACGAGACCGACGCCCGGCTTGCCGAGCCCCGGCGCGGTGCGATAGCTCTCCGTCGGCCAGTACGTGTTCGGGTTCGAATCAGTCGCGTTCCCTGCCTCGGCGTCGTGCTCGCCGTCCCCGCCGTACGGGTCGTACGCGCTCACCGCATGGATCTGCACGGCGCCGCCGGACCCTCCGCCGGCGGGCGTCCCGCCGTTCGAGTGCCGGAACAGGAAGACCGCGGCGACCGCCGCCGCGGCGGCGAGCACAGCGAGAGCGGAGAGAACCGGCCACGGTGACATGCGCGGCCGATGCCGCCGGTGCTGCGGCCGTCGGGCGACCGGCCGGGCGACGCGCGTGCCCGCCGCCTGCAGCTCGGCGAGGCACGCCTCGAGCTCCGCACAGAACGCCTCCATCGTCGGGAAGCGGTCCTCGGGCCGCTTCGCCATCGCCGTTCGGATCGCGTCCTCGACGCGCGCCGAGACGTCGGGGCGCTTGTCGCCGACGAGAGGGGGCTCTTCATTGATGTGCCGCATCGCGACTGCGACGAAGTTCTCGCCCGGGAACGGGACCTCGCTCGTCAGGAGCTCGTACAGCACGATGCCGAGCGAGTAGACGTCGGTGTGCTCATCAACCCGTTGCCCCTGCGCCTGCTCGGGCGCGATGTAGTCGGACGTCCCGAGCACGGTGCCCGTCTGCGTCATCCCGTGCTGCACGTCGAGCGATCGCGCGATCCCGAAGTCGGTCACCTTCGCTCGGCCGTCCCCGTTCAGCAGCACGTTCTGCGGCTTCACGTCGCGGTGGATCAGGCCCTGCTGGTGCGCGAACGAGAGCCCGCTCGCGATCTGGATGCCGAGCTCGAGCGCCTCCGGCACCGGAGACGGGCCGCGCCGCTCGATCAGCCGCTTCAGGTTCTCACCTTCGACGTACTCGAAGACGATGAACTGGCGCTCTGCGTGCTCGCCGCGGTCGATCACGGTGACGATGTTCGGATGCGAGAGCGCGGCAACGGAGCGTGCTTCGCGACGGAAGCGCTCGACATAGTCGTCATCGCCGGAGAACTGCTGATGGAGGATCTTCAGCGCGACCTTGCGATCGAGCAGCCGGTCGTGCGCGCGAAAGACGCTCGACATCCCTCCTGTGCCGACAAGCTCCTCGAGCTCGTACCGATCGGCGAGAACCTCCCCAACCATCGGGGCGAGCCTACCCTCGCCGCTTCGCCCTAAAGCGCGCTCTCGAGGGCCTGTTCCCAGGCATCGAGCGCCTCGTCGAGCTCGGCGTCGGCGATCACGAGCGGGACGAGCACACGGATCGCGTCCCCCGTGACACCCGCCTTGAGCAGGAGCAGCCCTCGCTCGAACGCAGCCTGGACGACGGCCGATGCGACGTCGGCGTCCGGCAGCTCGATCGCGAGCATCGAGCCGAGCCCGCGCACCTCGCGGATCCCCCGCCAGCGCTCCTGCCAGGAGAGCATGCGCGACCGGATCGTCTCCCCGATCGCAGCCGACCGTTCGATGAGGCCTTCATCCTCGATCACGTCGAGGACGGCGAGCGCCGCCGCCTGGGCGACCGGGTTGCCGACATACGTGCCGCCGACGCCTCCCTCCTGAGGCGCGTCCATGATCGCTGCCTTGCCGAGGACGCCGGAGAGCGGGATGCCCATCGCGATCGACTTCGCGACGGTGATCAGGTCGGGCTCGATCCCGAAGTGCTCGATCGCGAAGAAGCGCCCGGTGCGGGCGAACCCGCTCTGCACCTCGTCGCAGACCATGACGATGCCGTGCTCGTCGCAGAGCTCACGAACGCCGGCGACGAACTCCTGCGTCGCCGGCACGAAGCCTCCCTCGCCCTGCACGGGCTCGAATACGATCGCCGCCACGTCCTCGGCCGCGACAAGCGTCCGAAACGCCCGGCGGATGGCGTCGACGTCGTTGAACGGGACACGGTAGACCTCCGGCGCGAACGGCCCCAGGCCCTCCTTGTACGGCCGCGTCTTCGATGTAAGTGCGAGCGAGAGGTAGGTGCGACCGTGGAAGGCCCCTTCGAAGCCGATCACGGCCGAGCGGCCGGTGTACGCGCGCGCGAACTTGACCGCGTTCTCGACCGCCTCGGTGCCTGCGTTGAAGAACGCCGCCTTCGCGGGACCGCCGAGCGGCGCGAGCCGGAGCAGGCGCTCGGACAGCGTGGCGTAGACCTCGTACGGCACGACCGTGAAGTCGGTGTGCGAGAAGCGCTCCAGCTGCTCCTGCGCCGCCTGGACGACGTGCGGGTGCGCGTGGCCGACGTTCAGGCAGCCGACGCCGCCGGCGAAATCGACGAACGTGTTCCCGTCGACGTCGGTCAGAGTGGCGCCCCGCGCCTCGGCGGCTGCGATCGGAAAGGTGATCGCGAGCGGCGCCGCAACGCTCGCGCGGAGCCGCTCGAGGACCTCCCGCGAGCGCGGGCCCGGGACCTCGGTCCTAAGCTCGATCGTGCGTGTGGCAGCCACGACGCGAGCGTAGCGCAGCCGCCGGATTCGCCCGCTACGCGTGGTCCTGCGTCACGAGCATCCGTAGGACCTACGGTGTCGAAACCGGTAGATGCGGCCCATTGCCAGTCTCCATCAGACCGTTCTAGACTCGCAGCCGGTGCCTACCCCCAGTGGCTCCGTGTCATGTTCCGTCCCCAAGCATGGAAGGGCTTCTGATGCAGAACTTCAAGCGCATGTGGGCGCTGCTCGGCGTGGTCACGGCGGTTGCCGCCGTTGCCGCCTCGTCCGCCGTCGCGTCCCACAAGGCGGGGCCGACGATCGTCATCTGGACCGATGCGAATCGCGCGGCCGCCGTCACCAAGGTCGCGAACGCCTGGGCCGCGTCGAACGGCGCGACGATCCAGGTCGTAACGAAGGACTTCGGCTCGATCCGAGACGACCTCGGCACCGTCGCGGCGGCCGACGCCCCGGACGTCGTCGTCGCAGCGCACGACTGGACCGGCCAGCTGGCCGCGAACGGCCTCGTCGAGCCGCTCTACCCGAGCAAGGCCGTGTCGGCGCAGTTCCCGTAGTACACGCTCGAACGCGTTCTCGTACGGCACCGCCGTCAAGAAGCTCTACGGCATCCCGGTGCAGGTCGAGAACATCGGCCTGCTCGTGAACACGAAGCTCGCCAAGTGCCGACGACCTTCGCGCAGCTCGAGACCGAGGCGCTCGCGCAGCAAGAAGAAGGCGCACCTCGTGCTTCGGCATCTGCGTCCAGCAGGGCTCCGGCGGAGACGCGTACCACATGTACCCGTTCTTCTCCGGGCTCGGCGGCTACGTCTTCGGCACCAACAAGGCCGGAAACCTGGACCCGTAGGACATCGGCGTCGCGAACCCGACGTTCATCAAGAACGCGAAGCTGATCGACAAGTGGAACAAGGAAGGCCTGATCAACTCGAAGACCGACTACTCGCGTCTGCGACACCGCGTTCACCAAGGGCCAGACCCCGTTCTGGATCACCGGCCCGTGGGCGACTCCGACACGTCCAGAAGGCCGGCGTTCAAGTTCAAGGTCATCCAGGTGCCGGCGATCTGAAGGCGTCGGTGCCGTTCCTCGGCGTCAACGGCATCATGGTCACGAAGTTCGCGACGACCCACGACGTCGACGCGGCAGCGAAGGATCTCGTCGATGAACTACTTCACGACGCCTTCGGCCCAGACGCAGCTCGCAGCTGCAGGCGGCCGCGCACCGGCGAACATCAAGGCGAAGGCGACCGACCCGATCCTGGCCCAGTTCGGCAAGGCCGGAAGGGCGGCGTGCCGATGCCGAACATCCCCCAGATGAGCAGCGTCTGGAGCGATCTCGGCCAGGCGTGGGTCCGCTCGACGAAGGGCGCAGGCGCAATGCCGGCCGCGCGTTCGTTCAAGGGCGCGGCCCGCGCGATCGCGGACAAGATCGGCTAGCACGAAGGACGCACCGGAGCGGGCGCCCACGGGCGCCCGCTCCCGCTTCTCCTCCCCGGCCGTGAGCACCGCCACCGCGCCCGACCACCGCCGCCGAGCCACGCCGGCCTTCCAGCCGGGGCTGATCGCCCGCGCGATCGCGTTCTTCTCGGGCAGCGTCGGCTTCGGGATCAAGATCGCGCTCCTCGCGGCGTCGAACGCGCTCGCGGTCTGGGCGGTCTACGTGCTGATCACGCACCACCGCTGGCCCGCGCTCGCCGTGCTCGTCGCCGCGACGCTGCTGATCGACTGGATCTACCTCGTGCCGCGCCGCTGGACGCTGCCCGCGAAGTTCCTCATCCCCGGCACGGTCTTCCTGGTCGGGTTCCAGATCGTCCCGATCGTCTTCACGATCAACGTCGCGCTTCTCGAACTACTCGACCGGGCACATCCTCACGCAGGGCCAGGCGATCGCCGCGATCAAGATCAACTCGCTGCAGCCGCCGGCGAACGGCCGGCAGTACGACATCGCCCCCGCGCGCGACTCGTCCGGCCAGCTCGTCCTGATCATGCGCGACGAGACGGGCGGCAAGGTCTACGTCGGCACGCCGAAGGGCCTGACCGAGCTGACCGAAGAGCGACGTCACGATCGGCGCGACCGGCCAGCCGACCGCCGCCAAGGGCTACAAGCTGATCACGGGCGCCGAGCTCTTCACGCTCGACCAGCAGCTCCGCGACTACAAGGTGCCGACGACCGGCGGCGCGGCGATCCAGCCGCAGGGCACCGCGATCGGCGTCGAGCTGGAACCGACGCTGCGCTACGACGTCGAAGCACAACGTCTTCGTGCGGATCACCGACGGCAAGGTGTTCCACGACAACGGGCTCGGCTCGTTCGTCGCCGGCCGCGAACGAGCTCGAGCCTGGCTGGAAGACGTACATCGGCTTCCGCAACTTCAGCCGGATCATCCACGACCCGCTCGTCCGCAAGCCGTTCTGTCGATCTTCGTCTGGACGTTCGTCGTTCGCCGCCGCGACCGTCTTCTTCTCGTTCGCCGTCGGCCTGTTCCTCGCGATCGCCCTCGACAAGCGCGGGCTGCGCTTCCAGCAGCTCTACCGCTCGGTGCTCGTGATCCCGTACGCGATCCCGGGCTTCCTCTCGCTGCTCGTCTGGGCGGGCCTCCTGAACGACGACTTCGGCGTCGTCAACCGGGTCTTCGGCATCCACGTGCCCTGGCTGTTCGGCGGCAACGTCTTCTCGTGGCTGCCGTTCATCAGCTGGCCGCGGATCGCGGTCGTGCTCGTCAGCGTCTGGCTGACGACGCCGTACTTCTTCCTCGTCTCGATGGGCGCGCTCCAGTCGATCCCGGACGAGCTGACCGAGGCCGCGCGCGTCGACGGCGGCGGCGCCTGGCAGATCTTCCGCCGCGTGACGCTGCCGCTGCTCCTCGTCGCGGTCGCGCCGCTGATGATCGCGTCGTTCGCCTTCAACTTCAACAACTTCAACAACGTCTACCTGCTGACCGGCGGCGGCCCGTACAACGGCTCCTCCTCGGTCGCAGGCAACACGGACATCCTGATCAGCTACACGTACAAGCTCGCGATCGCGACCGGCAAGGGATCGGACTACGGCCTCGCGAGCGCGGTCGCGATCATCATCTTCTTCATCGTCGCCGGCGATCTCGGGCATTTCGTTCTGGCGGACCAAGTCACTGGAGAACGTCATAATGAGCGCAAGCTGAGCTGCATCGACGACCGGGCCGACGTCGCCGTCGCAGGCACACCGCGGTCGCGCGCGGCCGCGGCCCACGCCCGAAGCTCAAGGACACGTGGTGGCGGCATGCCGTCGGCGTGCATCGCGATGTCGCCGCGCTCTTCCCGGTCGTCTACATCGTGTCGTCGGCATTCAACAGCAACAACTCGCTGCAGAGCGCGCAGGTGATCCCGCTCACACGTGACGCTGCACAACTTCGGCGAACCTGCTGCACAACAACGTCAAGCGGAACACCGGCGCCAAACAGGACGCGCCCTATCCGCACTGGTTCCTCAACTCGATGCTGATCTCGGCTCCTGACGGCGCTCTCGCGACCACGTGCTCGGCGCGCTCGCGGCCTACGCATTCAGCCGCTTCCGGTTCAAGGGCCGCCGCAGGCGGGATGATGGGGCTGCTGCTGATCCAGATGTTCCCGCAGTTCGTCGCCGTCGCGGCGATCTACCTGATCGTGCTCAACCTCGGGAGACGTCTTCCCGCGATCGGGCTCGACAAGCTCGCCGCGGTGGTGATCGTCTACCTCGGCGGCGCGATGGGCGTCCAGGCGTGGCTGATGAAGGGCTTCTTCGACACGATCCCGACCGAGCTCGACGAGTCGGCGCGCGTCGACGGCGCGACCGCCGCACAGATCTTCTGGGGCGTCGTGCTGCCGCTCGCGGCGCCGGTGCTCGGCGGTCGTGGCCCTGATCTCGTTCGTCTTCACGCTCAACGAGTTCGTGATCGCGTCGACGATCCTCCAGACGACGAGCCACAAGACACTGCCCGTCGGCATGCAGCTCTTCATCAGCAACTCGTACGACAAGGTCTGGGGGCCGTTCGCGGCGGGCGCGCTCCTCGCGGCGATTCCCGTGGCGGCGCTCTTCATGTTCCTGCAGCGCTGGATCGTCAGCGGGCTGACCGCCGGCTCCGTCAAGGGATGAGCTCGCTCGAGATCGACGAGGCTCGAGACGACTGCTCGCCGAGCCGCACCACGACGGCTCGGAGCTGTATGTCGTCGAGCGGCCGGACGAGCTCGGAGGCACGGCCGTCGTCCGGCTGCGCGTGCCGCGCGGCTCGTCGCCGACCGCGTGGTGCTCCGCTACGAGCGCGACGGCGAGCCGCGCAACGTCGAGGCGTGCGTCGACGAGGAAACCGACGACCGACGTCTGGTGGCGCGCCGACGTTCCCGGTGCGGAACCCGGTCGTGCGCTACCGCTTCCTGCTCGCCGGCGGCGACGTCGGCTACGCGTGGGTGAACGCCCTCGGCCTGACCTCGCACGAGGTGGCGGACGCCGACGACTTCGTGGTCACGGCCGGCGCCTCCGGCCCGGACTGGCATCTCGGGTCCGTCGGCTACCAGATCTTCCCCGACCGCTTCGCCTCGTCGCGGCCTCACCGTCGAGCCGCCCGGCTGGGCGGTCCGGCGCGACTGGGACGAGCTGCCGACGGGACGCGGGCGGGCGACCCCGCACGAGCTCTTCGGCGGCGACCTGCGCGGGCGTCGAGCAGCACCTCGACCACATCGAGTCGACTCGGCGCGAACCTCATCTACCTGACGCCATTCTTCCCGGCCGGGTCGACCCACCGCTACGACGCGACGACGTTCGAGCACGTCGACCCGCTGCTCGGCGGCGACGAGCGCTCTGCAGTCGCTTGCGCCGCGGCGCACGCGCGCGGCATCCGCATCATCGGCGACATCACGCTCGAATCACACGGGCGACAGGCACGAGTGGTTCGAGCGCGGCGCTGCGCGGCGGACGCAGCCCGAGCGCGGCTTCTACTACTTCGACGACTCGATCCCGCGCGGATACGAGTCGTGGCTCGGGCATCGCGAACGCTGCCGAAGCTCGACTGGCGGAGCGCAGAGCTGCACGAGCGCTTTGCGCAGGTCCTGCGCGCGCTACCTCGACCTCGGCCTCGACGGCTGGCGCGTCGACGTCGCGAACATGGTCGGCCGCTACCGTGACGTCGACGTCAACCGCGAAGTCTCGCGGTGGATGCGCGAGCAGGTCGGCGACGCCTGCTCGTCGCCGAGCACGGCCACGACTTCCGCCCCGACCTCGGGTGCGCGGCTGGCACGGCGTCATGAACTACTCCGGCTTCCTGCGCCCGCTCTGGACGTGGCTTCTGCGCGACGATCCTGAACCGGAACAGCAGCGGCAGTTCTGGGGCATCCCGGTCGGGCGTCCCGCAGCTCGACGGCGACGGCCGCGGTCGCCGCGCTGCGCCAGTTCCGGGCCGGCGTGCCGTGGGAGGCGGTGCTCAACTCGTGGAACCTGCTCGACAGCCACGACACGGCGCGCTTCCGAACGATCGCCGGCACGCCGGAACGGCACCTCGTCGGCGTCGGGCTGCAGATGACGCTGCCCGGCGTGCCGATGGTGTTCGCCGGCGACGAGCTCGGGCTCGAGGGCGCAGTGGGGCGAGGACGCGCGCCGCACGATGCCGTGGGGCGAGCCGCGGAGACGTGGGACACGGCCTTCCTCGATGCGTTCCGCGACGCTCGTCGCGCCTGCGCCGTCGACTCGCACGCGCTGGCACGCGGCGGGATCCGCTGGGTGCACGTCGGCGCGACACGATCGCGTTCCTGCGCGAGACGCGCGACGAGCGCCTGCTCTGCGTCGCGTCGCGCGCTCCACGATCCGATCCGGACTCCGTTCCCGCACGCCTCGAGACGCTGTACGGCGAAGACTGCTCCGGACGGTGCCGCTTCCGTCACGACGGCCCCGCAGTTCCAATCTGGAGGATCCATGGCTGACGTCGCGTTCGACGAAGTCGACAAGATGTACGAGAACGGCGTCCAGGCCGTGTTCGACCTGACGCTCGGAATCAACGACGGCGAGTTCCTCGTCCTCGTCGGGCCGTCCGGCTGCGGCAAGACGACCGCACTGCGCATGGTCGCCGGCCTCGAGGAGATCTCCGCCGGCACGGTCTCGATCGGCGGCCGCGTCGTCAACGATGTGTCGCCGAAGGAGCGCGACATCGCGATGGTCTTCCAGAACTACGCGCTGTACCCGCACCTGTCGGTCGCCGAGAACATCGCGTTCGGCTTGCGGCTCCGGAAGGAGCCGAAGAGCGATGATCAACGAGCGCGTCACATGGGCGGCGAAGATGCTCGACCTGACGCCCTACCTCGACCGCAGCCGAAGGAGCTCTCCGGCGGCCAGCGCCAGCGCGTCGCGATGGGGCGCGCGATCGTGCGCCAGCCCCAGGTGTTCCTGATGGACGAGCCGCTGTCGAACCTCGACGCGAAGCTGCGCGTGCAGATGCGCGCCGACATCGCAAAGCTCCAGACGGAGCTGCGGGACGACGACGATCTACGTCACCCACGACCAGGTCGAGGCGATGACGATGGGCGACCGCGTCGCGGTCATGAGCAACGGGCGTCCTGCAGCAGGTCGATGCGCCGCAGCGGCTCTACGACCGGCCGGAGAACCTGTTCGTGGCCGGCTTCATCGGCACGCCGCCGATGAACCTGCTCGAGGCGACGGCGGGCGTCAACGGCGGCGTGTCCGTCGAGCTCGGCGGGAACATGCTCCCGATCGCGACGAGGCGCTCAGCAGCTACCCGCGCCTCCGCGAGTACGGCGGGCGGCCGGTGATCGTCGGCCTGCGCGCCGGCGACCTCCACCCCGCCCAGGGACGCGACGACCTGCCGCAGATCCACGCCACGCGTCGAGATCGTCGAGTCGCTCGGCGGCGAGTCGATGGCGTATTTCAGGGTCGACGCCCGGCAGATCAAGGCGAGGCCGCCGAGGAGGAGGAGGTCCTGCGAGCGACGGCGCGGCGAGACCGTCGTCGGCTCGCGGCCCAACCTCGTCGCGTCGTTCCCGCCACACGTCCAGCTGAAGCTCGGCGACGAGGTGCCGTCGCGGTCGACACGAAGAACCTCCACTTCTTCGATGAGGCGTCGGGCGCTCCGCTTCGCTAGCTCGGGCGCAATCGCTGTCGCGATTGCGCTGCGTTGCGCTGCGCCGGTAGCGCGACTAGCGTCGGCGGCTCCACCCATCCGGTGCTGCTCTCGCCGCCCTTTCTCGACCGCCGATGCAAAGCAGCCTCGCCTCGCAGCGCATCTACTTCGTCATGCCGGACCGCTACGCGAACGGCGACCCGGCGAACGACACCGGCGGGCTGAGCGGGCCCGAGCGGCGTGACCGGCTTCGATCCGACCGACACCGGCTACTACCACGGCGGCGACCTGAAGGGCCTCGCCGCGAACCTGCAGCGGATCAAGGACCTCGGCTTCACCGCGCTCTGGGTGACGCCGGTGCTGAAGCAGGAGCCGGTCGAGAACGGCAGCGCCGCCTACCACGGCTACTGGGGCCTCGACTTCACGACGGTCGATCCGCACCTCGGCACCGACCAGGACTTCGCGAACTTCTCCGCTGCGGCGCACGCGCCTCGGGCTCAAGGTGTACCTGGACGTCGTCGTCAACCACACCGCCGACGTCGTGCAGCTACGACGGCTCGCACCTACAGCGACGCGCCCTATCCGCGACTGCCACGGCAAGCGCTTCAACCCGGCGCGCTACGTCGCCGCCAAGGTGTTCCCGTGCCTGAGGGCGACGACGATGCCGCGCGTGCCGTTCGTCCTGAAGGCCGACAGCACCTGAAGAAGCCCGCGTGGCTGAACGACCCGCTCAACTACCACGACCGCGGCAACATCGACTTCGGCTCGTGCAGCCAGCAGTGCTTCGAGCAGGGCGACTTCTTCGGCCTCGACGATCTCTTCACGGAGAAGCCGAAGGTGGTGAACGGGCTCGCCGCAGATCTACTCGTCCTGGATCACCCGCTTCCACGTCGACGGTTCCGCGTCGACACGGCGAAGCACGTGAACGCGCGTTCTTCCGGCTGTGGGTGCCGAAGATCCGCGCGGCCGCGCGCCGGCGGGGATCGCCGACTTCCCGATCTTCGGCGAGGTGACGCTGAACGACGCGGTCGACCTGGCCGGCGTTCGTTCGCACCGCGGCCTGCCGCAGGTGCTCGACTTCCCGTTCCAGCAGGTGGCGACGGGGTACGCCTCCGGTGCGATCGGGCGCGCGGCGTCGGCCGGCGCCTCGACGACGACGACTACTTCCGAATCGCCGAACGGCGTCGACCCGATGTTCGCGACGTTCCTCGGCAACCACGACATGGGCCGCGGCGGCTCAACAGATCGTCACCCAGGCGCCCGGTCTCGCGCGGCGCCGCGCTGCTCCGGCACGTCGTGCTCGGGTGGGACCTCCTCTACCTGCTCCGCGGCGCGCCGCGTCGTGCAGTGGGGGGACGAGGTCGGGATGATCGGCTCCGGCGGCGACCGGGCCGCGCGCGAGGACATGTTCCCGACCCAGGTCGCGGACTGGCAGACGCAGCGCGGGTCGGCGCGCCGCCGATCGGCAAGAGGCTCGTCGTTCGACGTCACCGCCAACCCGCTCGAGCGCAGCTGAAGCAGCTCGCCGGCCTCCGCGACGCCTACCCTGCCCTCGTCGACCGGCGCCTCGGTCGTCGGCTACGCGAAGGAGGCGGTGCTCGTCGTCTCGCGCATCGACCGCGACCGGGCACGAGGTCGTCGTCGGCGTTCAACAACGGCACGACCGCGGCGAACGGTGACCGTTCCGACCGCGACACCGAGCAGCGACGCTGGCAGGTCGTCTTCGGCACGCGGCACCGTGACCGGCCGGGATTGACGTCTCGACTGACGGTCCCGCCCGGTCTCGGCGCTCGTCGCGGTGCCGGCGGCGGCGATGCCGAAGGCGGCGCCCGCGCGACCGCAGCTGAAGGAGTCAGCCCGACCCGCTCACGTCGTACGTACCTGCCTGACTGCGAAGGTCGCCGGCGCGCCGGTGTCAGTGTCACGTTCGCGATCCGCCGCAAGGGCGGCGGCTGGCAGAAGGTCGCGGTCGACGACTCCGCGCCTACCGCGCCTTCGTCGACCCGCTTCGGTTACGGCAAAGCGCGAGCGAAGTCGACGCCGTCGCGGTCGCCCGCGGCGCTCGACGGCACGGTCTCCGTCTCACCGATCGTCGACCTTCACGCGCACGGCCGTAGCTGGTTCGGTAGCTTCCGCCGGGGCTTCATGAGCGGAACGCGTGAACGAGACCGCCACCTGGTGGGCGGAGGCGCATGCAGAGGACGGCGACGTCCTCGTCGCGTACTTCAGCATGGAGTTCGGCGTCGACACACGGCTGCCGATCTACTCCGGCGGGCTCGGCGTCCTCGCCGGCGACCATCTGAAGGCGGCTGCCGAGCTCGGCGTGCCGCTCGTCGGGGTCGGTCTCTTCTACCGCGGCGGCTACTTCGTCCAGGGGGTCTCCGACGACGGGCGCCAGACGGAGCGCTACCAGGAGCTCGACCCGGAGGCGGTCGGACTTGTCCGCGAGCCGGTCGACGTCGAGGTCGACCTCGGAGGCGAGACTCGTCAACGCCGCCGTCTGGCGCTACGACGTCGGCACGGTGCCGCTCTACCTGCTGACGTCGCCCTGGGTGACGGACGCGCTCTACGCGGGCGACCGCGAGCACCGGATCCGCCAGGAGCTTCTGCTCGGCGTCGGCGGCATCCGCGCGCTGCAGGCGCTCGGGATCAGCCGACCGTCTACCACGTCAACGAGGGCCACTCGGCGTTCCTCACCATCGAGCGCGCCCGCGTGCTCGTCGAGGCAGGAGCGGCTCCGGAGGACGCGCTCGAGCAGATTCGGCGCACGACCGTTTTCACCACGCACACGCCGGTGCCGGCGGGCAACGAGGTGTTCGGTGACGACCTCGTGCTCCGGTACGTCGGCGACCTCGCGCGAAGCGCCGGGATCTCCGACGACCGACTGCTCGACCTTGGACGCAGCCCCGACACCGACGGCTTCGGCCTGACGCCGCTCGCGCTCCGCCTGTCTGCGCACCGGAACGGCGTTTCGGAGCTTCACGGCGGCGTCGCCCGCGACATGTGGCGTGCGCTCTGGCCGGACGAGGACCCGCCGATCGACGCGATCACGAACGGCGTGCATCTCGGCACGTGGCTCGCACCGGAGCTCGCCGACCTCCTGCGCGGCGTCGGCGTGAAGCCGGACGCGCCGCCCGAGTGGGCGAACTGGCCGGCGACGCAGCGACCTCGACGCCGGACGCGCTCTGGCGGACACACGAGTCGCTCAAGCGTCGGCTCGTCGAGCACGCGGGGCTCGACCCGGACCGGCTGACGATCGGCTTCGCACGCCGCTTCGCGACCTACAAGCGAGCCGGCGCTCGTCTACGCGAACCTCGAGCGTCTGCTCGCGCTGCCGGTTCAGATCGTCGTCGCCGGCAAGGCGCACCCGCAGGACGCCCCCGGCAAGGACGTGATGCAGTCGATCATCGAGCTGCGCCGCGGCGCCGCGGCGGGACGGGTCGTGTTCCTCGAGGACTACGACATCGACCTCGCCCGCATGATCATCCCGGGCTGCGACATCTGGCTGAACACGCCGCGTCGGCCGTACGAGGCGTCCGGGACGAGCGGGATGAAGGCGGCCGTGAACGGCGTGCTCAACCTCTCCGTGCTCGACGGCTGGTGGGCCGAGGCCTACGACCCCGCCTACGGCTGGGCGATCGACGGCGGCTCGGACGAGGAAGACGCCGAGCAGCTCTACACGCTGCTCGAGCAGCAGGTCGTCCCGCGGTACCACGCGCGGGACGCCTGGCTCGAGTCGATGAAGAGCTCGATCGCGGAGCTCGCACCCCGCTTCTCGATGCAGCGAACCGTGATCGAGTACGCCGACCGGTACTACGTGCCGGCGCGCGCGCGCGTCGGTCTCCTAGACGGTCTCGGCCCGGGCGGGCTTCTCGCCCAGGCGCTCGATCAGCTCCTGCACGTTCTTCAGCTCCTCTTCGAGGTGCTCGCGGTAGGCCTGCAGCCGGTCGGCCCACTGCTCCCGGCTCGGGTAGCCGCGGAAGCCGCGCCGGCGATGATGATGTCCTCCACACATATGCGCTCACCTCCTTTCGCTTCATCGACGATAATAGTTATTACATGGTAACCAACAAGGACCGAGTGGCCGAGCTGCGGCAGCAGCTTCGGCGCGTGACGCGCGGCCTCTGGGCACGCCGGCGCCCGACGCCGGAGCTACTTGCGCTCGTCGAGGGAGCGTCGCTCGGGCGACGGCATGTTGCGGTCCTCGCCCAGGTCGGGACGGAGGATGGGCGCTCGATCGGCGAGCTCGCCCGCGAGCTCGGCCTCTCGCTCCCCGCCACCTCGACGCTCGCGCGGGAGCTCGAAGAGCACGGCCTGCTGGAGCGCCACGAGGACCCGGCCGACCGGCGCCGCACGGTCGTCGGCCTCGCGCCGGCGACCGAGGCGGCCGTTCGTGCCTGGCTCACAGCGCGTTCGCGCCCGCTCGAGCAGGCGCTGGCCGCCTTGACACCGACCGAGCAGGATGCGTTCCTGAAGGGACTTGCCGCGCTGGCGGACGCCCTGATGGAAGAATCGGCGCATGGTCCTGTCCGACCGCACCATCGCCACGGCCATCGCCGACGGCCGCATCGGGATCGACCCGTATGACGCCGCGCTGCTTCAGCCGTCGAGCGTGGACGTCCGGGTCGACCGGACGTTTCGCGTGTTCCACAACGCGCGGTACCCGTACATCGACGTCAAGCAGGCCCAGGAGGCTCTGACCGAAATCGTCGAGATCGACGGCGACGAGCCGTTCATCCTCCACCCCGGCGAGTTCGTGCTCGGCTCGACGCTCGAGCGCATCACGCTGCCAAACGACCTCGTTGCCCGATTGGAGGGGAAGTCGTCGCTTGGCCGCCTCGGCCTGCTCATCCACTCGACCGCGGGATTCATCGACCCCGGCTTCGACGGGCACGTGACGCTCGAGCTCTCGAACGTCGCGAATCTCCCGATCACGATCTATTACACGATGAAGATCGGGCAGATCTCCTTCATGCAGATGACCGAGCCCGCGAGCAAGCCGTACGGCACTGACACGATCGGCTCCAAGTACCAGGGCCAGCGCGGCCCGACGCCGTCCCGCTACTGGCAGAACTTCCCGTCGTGAAGATCCTCGTCACCGGCGGCACAGGCTTCGTCGGCCCGCGAATCGTCCACGCGCTCCGGACGGAGCAGCGGGACGTGCGGGCGCTCGTCCGCCGACCGGAACGCGGCACGCAGCTCGCGAGTCTCGGAGCCGAGCTCGCGACGGGCGACGTCACCGATCCGCCGAGCCTGACCGCGGCGCTCGAGGGCTGCACCCACGTCGTGCACCTCGTCGCGATCATCAAAGGGCGGCCGCAGGACTTCGAGCACGTGATGGCCGTGGGCACTCGCAACCTGATCGCCGCCGCGAAGGTCGCCGGCGTCGAGCGGTTCGTGCTGATGAGTGCGCTCGGAACGACGGCGACGACGAAGGACGCTGTCCCCTACTTCGGCGCCAAGTGGGAGATGGAGCAGGAGACGATCGGCTCGGGGCTGGAATACACGATCTTCCGGCCGAGCTTCGTGTTCGGCCGGGGCGGCGCCCTCCCGACGTTCATGAAGCAGGTCAGGTACTCGCCCGTCGTGACGGTGATCGGATCGGGCAAGCAGCGGATCCAGCCGATCTGGATCGACGACGTCGCTGCACACTTCGCCCGCGCACTCGACACACCCGCCGCCGCGAACAAGACATTCGAGATCGGCGGCCCGGACATCGTCACCTGGGACGAGCTGTACCGGACGATCGCGAAGGTGCTCGGCAAGCGCCGCGGCCTGGCGCACATTCCGGCAGGGCTGGCACGTACCGGAGCGCGGCTCAGCCAGTGGATCCCCGGCGCGCCGCTCACGACCGACCAGATCACGATGATCGAAGCGGGCGACAACGTCGCCACGAACAGCGATGCCGTCCATACGTTCCAGCTCCCACTCGTCCCGCTCGAAGAGCAGATCCGGCGGATCGCCTGAACCGCCGAGGCTCTCGTTGCTGCTGCTGCTCTTCGCAGCGCATCAGCGCATGGTCCAGCTGGTCGGCCGCGAGCTTTCCGCCGACGGCGTCGAGTCGGACACCTACGCCGTCCTCAGCCTGCTCGGTGCACGCGGCTCGGTCCGCCTGACCGACTTCGCGCGCGAGCTCGGTCTGCCGCTGACGACGATGTCCGACGTCGTCCGACGTCTCGAGAGCCGCGGGCACGTGCGGCGACGGCCGAACCCGGACGACGGACGCTCGTTCCTGTTCGAGCTGACCGCTCGCGGAGACCGCGAATGGCGCCGCGGGTGGGGAGCGCTCCAGCGCATCAACGAGCACCTCGCGCAGGACGTCGACTTCGAGGAAATGCGGATCGCGCTCACGACGCTCGACGGTGCATTCGACCGGGCGTTAACCGACGATTAATACGGGTTCGTAGCATCTCCTTCGGGCCCGGACTATGTTCGAGGCCATGATGCGCACACTCATCGCCCTCATCGCGGCCACGGTCACGACCGCCGCCGCCCCCAGCGTCGTCGCGAAGATCCGGGTTGCTCCGTACGCCGCGCCGTGCGCCGCCGCCGCCGGCGGCAAGTGGATCTGGGTCAGCGAGTACGGCCAGCCGTATCTCCTCAAGATCGATCCAGCCACCAACAAGGTCGTCTCGAAGACCGGGATCGGCACCGGCTCGTGCGGGCTCGGCTACGGCGCCGGATCGATGTGGATCGAGGACACGAACACGTCGACGGTCAGCCGCGTCTCCGTGACGACCGGCAAGCGGACGAAGGCGATCAAGGTGGGGTTCACGCCGTACGACACGATGTTCGCGTACGGCTCTGCGTGGACGACGGCGTTCACCCAGGGTGAGCTCGAGCGCATCGACCCCGCACGGAACAAGGTCGCGAACCGGTGGAAGCTGCCGATGGCGACCGGTGCCGTCGGCGCGTTCGGCTCGGTCTGGGCAACCGGGAGCGACGGGGTGATCCGCGTCGATCCGGTGTCGCACAAGGTGCTCGCCCGGATCCCGATCGACCGCGGCGCCGGCTGGACCGCCGCCTCCGACGACGCGGTCTGGGTGACCACGCTGACCGGAGTGGCACGGATCGACCCGAACACGAACGCAGTCGTAACAACCGTTGCGCTGCCCGGGGCGCCGGCGCTCGGCGATCCCGATGTCGTGAACGGGCTCGTGTGGGTACCGCAGATTCGCAAGAACTCGATTGCGATCGTCGACCCGGCGTCGAACACCGTCACCCAGACGATCAAGGCGGGCGTCGGCCCCTTCGTGATCACCACGATCCGCGGAGAGGCGTGGGTGCCGAGCTGGAAGGGCAAGGACATCTGGCGCTTCAAGCCGTGACGCGCGAGGTGTCTGTAAGAAAAATTTGGGCTCCCTCTCGGGAGCCCAAATTTCGGATACCAGCTTGTTTTTCGTAGAGGCGCTTCCGGCCGTTAAGGCGGCGCGTAACGCGAGTCCCCCACGCTGGCTAGACGATTCCCCGTCAGGTCCCGGGGACACGCCTCTACGAGCTGGTACCTCCACTGCCCGTACTTGAAGTCTCCAACGCCGGACCACCTCCTTTCCGCGGATATCAGCACCATAGCAAGGAGGTCAGGACAGACGACTCGTCCGCACGAAGCACGTCGCGAGGTGGTCGTCGACGAGCCCGCAGGCCTGCATCGTGGCGTGCACGGTCGTCGGACCGACGAAGCGGAACCCTGCCTTGCGAAGCGCTTTCGCGAGCGCCGTCGACTCGGGTGTCGACGGCTGCCAGTCCGCCTGCGTCTGCGGCACCACGTGCTGTTCCGGTTGATACGACCAGAGCAGCTCGTGCAGCGGCGTCGAGTCGCGAAGCGCAAGCGTTGCGCGAGCGTTCGCGATCGCCGCCTCGATCTTGCCGCGGTGGCGGACGATCGCGGCATCCCCGAGCAGCCGCTTCACGTCCCGCTCGCCAAAGCGCGCGACACGGTCGGGATCGAAGCCGGCGAAAGCGGTGCGGAAGCCCTCGCGCTTGCGCAGGATCGTGAGCCACGACAGACCCGACTGGAACCCCTCCAGGCACAGCCGCTCGAAGAGCCCCTGCTCGTCCCGCACAGGGCGCCCCCACTCCTCGTCGTGGTAGGTGTTGTAGAGCGGGTCGCTCGACTCCCAGCAGCGAATCACTCCGCGACCTCGACCTGGACGACACCGTCCTCGACGGTGACCTCGTACGTCTCGACCGGCTCGTAGGCGGGCAGAGACAGCGGCTTGCCGGTCTCGAGGTCGAACGCCGAGCCGTGCCGCGGACAGATCACGCGGCACATGTCCTCGTCCCACTCGCCCTCGCACAACGGCCCGTCGTCGTGTGAGCAGCGGTCCTCGAGCGCGTAGAGCTTGCCGTTGCAGTTGTAGACGCCGATCGACGTCCAGCCGACCGTCACGATCTTGCAGGAGCCGGGCCCGAACTCCTGGAGCGGCGCGACGTGGATCTTCGGCACGGCGACTACCCGTCGCCGAGCCGGAGCTCGTTCTCGAGCCCCTGCCACTCCTCGGGGAGCGGCGTGCCCTTCGCGCGGTGCAGCGCCACCTTGAGGACACCGAGGCCGAGGATCGCGCACTTGAGCCGGATCGGCGTGAGCGGGATCCCGATCTCGTCGAGGAGCTCGTCCTTCGGGAGAACGGCCACCTCGGACGCCTTCCGGCCCTTCACCATCTCGGTGAGCATGGACGTCGCAGCCTGCGAGATCGCGCAGCCGCGCCCCTCGAAGCCGATCTCGTCGATCGTGTCGCCGTCCGCGCCGAAGCGCACGAAGATCGAGACCTCGTCACCGCACAGCGGGTTCTGGCCCTCCGCGTAGGCGTCGGCAGGCTCGAGGGCGCCGTGCCCGCGCGGGTTCTTGTAGTGGTCGAGGATCACCTCGCGATACAGCTGCTGGTCGAGCTCACTCATACGCCGAAGGTCTCCTTCACCTTGTGCAAGCCCCCGATGAGGCGGTCGACGTCCTCCGGCAGTGAATAGACGTAGAAGCTCGCGCGGGTCGTCGCGGCGACACCGAGCCGCGTCATCAGCGGCTGCGTGCAGTGGTGGCCGGCGCGGACCGCGACGTTCTCCCAGTTGAGGATCTGCGCGACGTCATGCGGATGCACGTTCTCGAGCTCGAAGCTGACGATGCCGGTACGCCGGTCGGCGGGCGGGCCGAACACGCGGATGCCGTCGATCTCGGCGAGAGCGTCCATCGTCTGCACGACCAGCTCGTGCTCGTGCGCCTCGATCGCGTCAAGCCCGACCCCGGTGACGTAGTCGAGCGCGACACCGAACCCATATGCCTCGGCGATCGCCGGCGTGCCCGCCTCGAACTTGTACGGCAGCTCGTTCCAGCTCGTGCGCTCGAGCGAGACCGAGCGGATCATCTCGCCGCCGAAGTTGAACGGCTGCATCTCGTCGAGCAGCTCACGCCGCCCCCAGAGCGCGCCGACACCGCTCGGCCCGCAGAGCTTGTGCGACGAGAACGCGAGGAAGTCGCAGCCGAGCGCCTGCACGTCGATCTTCTTGTGCGGCGCCGCCTGCGCGGCGTCCACGACCATGATCGCGCCCTGTTCGTGCGCCCACGCCGCCAGCTTCTCGACCGGGTTGATCGTTCCGAGCGTGTTCGAGACCAGGTTGTTCGCGACGACCTTCACGTTGCCCCGCGAAGCGATCTCGTCGAGCGAGTCGAGTTGCAGCTCGCCCAGGTCGTCGATCGGGATGTGCGCGAACTCGGCGCCGGTCTTCTTCGCGATGAACTGCCAGGGGACGAAGTTCGCGTGGTGCTCGAGCTCGGTGATCACGACGACGTCGCCCGGGCCGAGGTTGTCGAGGCCCCATGCGTAAGCAACGAGGTTCAAGGCCTCCGTCGCGCTGCGCGTGAAGATCACCTCGCGACTGGACGGCGCGTTCACGTAGGCGCGCACCTTCTCGCGCGCGCCCTCGTACCCGGCGGTCGCGCGCTCGGCGAGCGTGTAGACGCCCCGGTGCACGTTCGCATAGGAGTGCTCGTAGAACTCCCGCATCGCGTCGAGGACCTGCCGCGGCTTCTGGGTCGACGACGCCGAGTCGAGGTAGGCGACCGGCTTCCCGTTCACAACCTCGTCGAAGACGGCGAAGTCCGCACGCAGCTTCCGCGCATCGAGCTTGGCAGCAGATGTGACGGCCATCGAGGACAAGGTTACCCACGCTATCGTGGCCGCCCGTGAGCACTGACTATGTCTTCACGATGTACCGCGCGGACAAGTTCTACGGCGCCGACCGCCAGGTGCTCGCGAACATCTCGCTCTCGTTCCTGCCGGGCGCGAAGATCGGCGTGTTGGGGCCGAACGGGTCGGGCAAGTCGACGCTGCTCCGAATCATGGCCGGCGCGGAGGAGACCTCGTCGGGTGTCGCCGAGCTCGCGCCGGGAGCGACCGTCGGGCTGCTCGAGCAAGAGCCCGAGCTCGACGACGCGAAGACCGTTCGCGAGAACGTCGAGGACGGAGTGCGGGAGCTGCGCGATCTGCTCGACCGGTTCACCGCGATCTCGGCGCAGTTCGCCGAGCCCGACGCCGACTTCGAGGCGCTGCTGGCCGAACAGGCCGCCGTCCAGGATCAGATCGACCGGCGCGACGCCTGGCAGCTCGAGGCCCAGCTCGACCACGCGATGGACGCGCTGCGCGTTCCCGACGGAGACCGCGACGTGACGTCCCTCTCGGGTGGAGAGCGCCGGCGCGTCGCGCTGTGCCGACTGCTCCTCGCCGCGCCCGATCTGCTGCTCCTCGACGAGCCCACGAACCACCTGGATGCGGAGTCGGTGCTGTGGCTCGAGCGGTTCCTCGCCGACTACAAGGGAACCGTCGTCGCCGTCACGCACGACCGCTACTTCCTCGACAACGTCGCCGGCTGGATCCTCGAGCTCGACCGCGGGCGCGGCATCCCCTACCAGGGGAACTACTCCGGCTGGCTCGAGCAGAAGCAGGCACGGCTCGCACAGGAAGAGAAGCAGAGCTCGGCCAGGCAGCGGACGCTGCAGCGCGAGCTCGAGTGGGTCCGCCTGGCGCCGCGAGCGAGGCACGCGAAGTCGAAGGCGCGCCTCGGCGCCTACGAGCGCCTGCTCGCCGACGAGGAGTCCGTGAGGCTCGACCGCGTCGAGATCCACATCCCGCCGGGCCCGCGGCTCGGCGACGTCGTGATCGAAGCGAACGGGGTCGCGAAGGGCTTCGGCGACCGGCTGCTGTTCGAGAACCTCGAGTTCTCGCTGCCGCCGGCCGGGATCGTCGGGGTGATCGGCCCGAACGGCGCCGGCAAGACGACGCTGTTCCGCATGATCGCGGGCGAGGAGGCGCCGGATGCCGGCGACCTGCGGGTCGGCGACACCGTCCAACTCGCCTACGTCGACCAGGCTCGCGGCGACCTCGACCCCAAGAGCACCGTCTGGAAGGAGATCTCGGGCGGCCAGGACATCGTGCTGCTCGGCAAGAAGGAGATCAACTCGCGCCAGTACACGTCGTGGTTCAACTTCAGGGGCCCCGACCAGCAGAAGCCGGTCAGGCAGCTGTCGGGCGGCGAGCGCAACCGCGTGCACCTCGCGAAGCTCTTGAAGAGCGGCGGCAACGTGCTCCTGCTCGACGAGCCGACGAACGACCTCGACGTCGACACGCTCCGCGCACTCGAAGACGCGCTCCTCGACTTCGCCGGGTGCGCCGTCGTGATCACGCACGACCGCTGGTTCCTCGATCGTGTTGCGACCCACATCCTCGCGTTCGAGGGCGACTCCCAGGTGACGTGGTTCGAAGGCGACTTCGCCGAGTACGCCGACTGGGTGCGGGAGACGCGCGGCCCCGAGGCCCTCGAGCCTCATCGGATCAAGTACAAGCCATTCGTGCGCGCCTAAGGGTGTCTGACACCAAAAGGTGTCAGACACCTCTCCGGCCCCTAAGCTAGCGCCGTGGCGAACCCAACCCAGCACCGCCTGAACCCCACCGAGCTTCGCATCCTGGGCTGCCTGCTCGAGAAGCAGCGGACGACGCCTGACCAGTACCCGCTCTCACTGAATTCCCTGCGACTCGCGTGCAACCAGGCGACGAACCGGGAGCCGGTGATGGCACTCGGGGAAGACGAGGTGCGCGACGCGGTCCACAGCCTCTCGGCCGCGGGCTGGGTGCGGCTCGCGTCGGGCGCCGGATCGCGGGCGGCGAAGTACCGCCAGCTCTTCGACGAATCGCTCGACCTGGTGCCGTCCGAGTCGTCGCTCCTGGCGATGCTGTTCCTCCGCGGCCCGCAGACGGTCAACGAGCTCCGGACACGAACCTCTCGGGCGCATGCCTTCGCCGACAACGCGGAGGTCGCGGCGACGCTCGCGGGCCTCGCCGAGACGGAGCTCGTGCGCGAGCTCCCGCGCGAGACGGGCCAACGTGAGACGCGGTGGATGCATCTCCTCGCCGGCGAGGAGCGCCCGGAGCCGACTCTCGAAGACGTGATCGACGCCTACAACGAGGCGTGGAACCGCCACGACCTCGACGGCATCGTTGCGCTCCATGCGCCGGAGATGGTGTTCGAGAACTGGAACGCGGGCGAGCGTGCCGAAGGCGCAGCAGTCCGCGAGCACATTGCGCAGATCTTCGCGAACTGGCCCGACATTCGCTTCACCGGCCGGTCGCTCTACGTCGGCGGCGACTTCGTGGTGCAGGAATGGACAGCGCACGCGACGCATCCGTCCGGCACGGAACTGACCTGGGAGGGCGTCGACATCTTTCCGTTCAAGAACGGGAGGATCCTCCGCAAGGACGTCTTCTCGAACGCCTCGCGGCGCGTTCCGGAGCAGCTACCGGGCTAGAGCTGCGCCGCGGTGATCTTCGCGCCGTGGTTGTGGCAGGGGAGGTGCACGTTCGATTGCAGGCGGTGCGAGCGCACCGGCGGCTTCTTGGCCGGATGCGAAGCGCCGTGCGTCGCGGCGAGCGCCGCGCCGCCACCGAACGAGACCGCGCCCACTGCAACGGCGAGGACGAGCTTCTGACGGAGCATGCCGCGTAGTCTACGGCTCGTGAGCGACTACAAGGTCAAGCCGCTCGGCCCGGACACGTGGGACGCGTTCGCCCAGCTCGTGGAACGGCACAACGGCGTCTTCGGTGGCTGCTGGTGCACCTGGTTCCACACCTTCCATGCCGAGAAGACGTTCACCGCCGAGGGCAACCACTCTCTGAAAGAGCGGCTCGTCGAGGAGGACCGGGCACACGCGGCACTGGTGTTCGACGATCACGAGGCGATCGCGTGGGCCCAGTTCGGGCCGCCGGACGAGCTCCCGAACATCCACCACCGCAAGGAGTACGAGGAGACCCTCGACCTGCTACCCGACTACCGAATCACCTGCATCTTCGTCGACAAGCGCTACCGGCGGAAAGGCGTGACCGCAATCGCCCTGAACGGTGCCGTCGACCTGATCGCGAAGGCAGGCGGCGGAGTCGTCGAGGGGTACCCGCACGACACGGAGGACGGCAAGAAGGTGTCCGTCCTCTACAACTCCACGCGAGCCCTCTACGAGCGGGCCGGTTTCAGCTACGTCCGCGCCAAGGGCAAGCGGAACTGCGTGATGCGCAAGACCGTGCCCTAGCTAGGCTGCGGGATGCGCGCCTCGAGGGCGGCGCCGAGCGCGTCGCGCACCGGCTCGAGCTCGATCCGGTCGAGCACGTCCTGGAAGAAGCCGCGCACGATCAGCCGCTCCGCCTCGGCGCGCGAGAGCCCGCGGGCCATCAGGTAGAAGAGCTCCTCGCGGTCGATCCTGCCGAGCGTCGCGCCGTGCGTGCAGCGCACGTCGTTGGCCATGATCTCGAGGCCGGGGATCGAGTCGGCGTGCGCCTCGCTCGAGAGGAGCAGGTTGCGGTTCTCCTGGTAGGCGTTCGTCTTCTGCGCGTTCTCCTCGACACGGATCATCCCGCGCCACACCGCGGTCGCCTTCTCGCGGAGCGCACCCTTGAACGCGAAGTCGCTCTCGGTGTTCGGAGCTGCGTGCTCCTGGAAGGTGTCATAGTCGAGGTGCTGCTCCCCGTCGGCGAAGTAGGCGCCGGTGACGCGCGAGGTTGCGCCGGGCCCGACGAGGTCGTTCTCGATCCACACCTTGCCGCGCTTCGAGCCGAACCCGCCGAGCACCCAGTCGAGCTCGCTGTCGCGCTGCAGGCGGGCGCGGTGGCGGCCGAAGTGCCAGGTCTCCTTCGAGAGGTTCTGAAGCGAGACGTACTCGATCTTCGAGGCCGGCTCGACGAAGAGCTCGACGACGGCATTCGTGTACGCAACCGTGTCCTCGGCGGCCGACGAGAGATCTTCGATCAGCGTGAACCGGGCGCCTTCGTCGGCGCGCACGACCATGCGCCAGTAGAGCGGGCCGCCGTTCGAGATCACCTGGACGTACAGAGGCTGCTCGAGCTCGACACCTTTCGGCACGTGGACGAGCAGGCCGTGCTGCCAGCGGGCGAGGTTCTCGACCGCGAACTTGTCGTCGTCGGGGACGATCTCGGCGGCGTAGTCGGCCGGCAGCGGCTCGAACGTGATGCCGTCCGGCGCGGAGACGATCTCGATCCCCGTCTCGGTCACGACCGCTCTGCCGGCCACGTCGAGATCCAGCATGGCCAGGGACTGTCCCTGGACACGGCCGTTCGAGACGATGGTGTCGGGTGCGAAGCCCCGCAGGTCGGTGAAGCGCCAGTGCTCGTCCGCGGTCGTCGGCAGCGGCAACTCTTCGAACCGCTTCGCGGCCTCTTGCCGGGTCAGCGTCGGCATCAGTCGCGGGGTGCGTACCGGCGGTGCAGCGTGATCGCGTTCCCGTCCGGGTCACGCAGGAACGCCATGTGGCAGACACCGGTGTCGAGGGTCTCCCCGTCGAATGCGACGCCCCTCGCCTCCAGCTCTTGCCGCGCCTCCGCAACGTCCGGTACGCGCAACGCGAAGCCGGCCGTGTTCGGGCTCGTGAACGTCGACCCGACCGATTCCATCTTGATCAGGTAGACGCTGACGTTCTCGCCGAGCTGGTACTCCGGGAACCCGCGCTCGTCGACCGGGTGGAGCCCGAGCGTGTCGCGGTAGAAGGCCTTCGCCCGCTCCATGTCCGTCACCGGGACGGAGATGAAGTCGGTCCGCTCGACGATCAACCTACCGACCCCTCCATCTGCAGCTGGATCAAGCGGTTCATCTCGACCGCGTACTCGAGTGGCAGCTCCTTCGTGATCGGCTCGACGAAACCGCTGACGACCATCGCCGACGCCTCCGCCTCGGACAGCCCGCGTGACATGAGGTAGAAGAGCTGCTCCTCGCCGATCTTCGAGACGGTCGCCTCGTGGCCGATGTCGACGTCGTTCTCGTCGACGCGGATGTAGGGATAGGTGTCGGAGCGCGACTCGTCGTCGAGGATCAGCGCGTCGCAGACAACCTTCGACTTGGCGCCCGTAGCACCCTTCGCCACCTCGAGCAGGCCGCGGTAGCCGGCACGGCCGCCGTTCTTCGAGATCGACTTCGAGGTGATGACGCTCGAGGTCTTCGGCGCGACGTGCACGCACTTGCCGCCCGCGTCCTGGTGCTGCCCCTTGCCGGCGAACGCGATCGAGAGCACCTCGCCGTGCGCGCCCTTGCCCGTCAGCCAGATCGCCGGGTACTTCATCGTCAGCTTCGAGCCGAGGTTCCCGTCGACCCACTCCATCGTCGCGTTCTCCTCGGCGACCGCGCGCTTCGTGACGAGGTTGTAGACGTTCGTCGACCAGTTCTGGATCGTCGTGTAGCGGCAGCGCCCGCCCTTCTTGACGACGATCTCGACGACCGCCGAGTGCAGCGAGTCGCTCGAGTAGATCGGGGCAGTGCAGCCCTCGACGTAGTGCACGTAGGCGTCCTCGTCGACGATGATCAGCGTGCGCTCGAACTGGCCCATGTTCGCCGCGTTGATGCGGAAGTAGGCCTGCAGCGGCAGCTCGATGCGGACGCCCGGCGGCACGTAGATGAAGGAGCCGCCCGACCAGACGGCCGAGTTCAGCGCCGCGAACTTGTTGTCGTTCTGCGGGATGATCGTGCCGAAGTAGCGCTTGAAGACGTCCTCGTGCTCGCGCAGCGCGCTGTCTGTGTCGAGGAAGATGACCCCCTGCGCGGTGAGCTTCTCCTGGAGCTTGTGGTAGACGACCTCGCTCTCGTACTGCGCGCCGACACCGGCGAGGTACTTCTTCTCCGCCTCCGGGATCCCGAGCTTGTCCCAGGTGTCCTTGATCTCCGGCGGCAGATCCTCCCACGCCTCGGCCTGATTCTCGGTCGGCTTGATGTAGTAGAAGATCGAGTCGAAATCGATCTCGTGCAGGCTGGGCATGCCGCCCCACGTCGGCATCGGCCGCGCCAGGAAGTAGTCGAGCGACTTGTGGCGGAACTTTCGCATCCACTCCGGCTCGCTCTTGTGCATCGAGATCGCGTCGACCAGCTCGTGCGAGAGACCACGACCTGACTTGAAGAAGTAGTCCTTCGCCTCGTCCGGGTTCGAGAAGCCGTACTTCGACAGGTAGTCGGAGCCGATCTCCTGGACGATCTCGCTCTCGGTCTGGCTCATGCCGCCTCACGTCCTTCCCACTGCTCGTACCCGGTTGCCTCGAGCTTCTCGGCGAGCTCTTTGCCTCCCTCTTCCACGATCCGGCCGCCGACGAACACGTGCACGAAGTCGGGCTCGATGTAGTTGAGGATCCGTTGGTAGTGCGTGATCACGAGCGCGCCCATGTCCGGGCCGACGAGCTCCTTCACGCCACCGGCGACGATCTTCAGCGCGTCGATGTCGAGACCGGAGTCGGTCTCGTCGAGCACCGCGATCTTGGGGCGCAGCATCGCCATCTGCAGGATCTCGACCCGCTTCTTCTCGCCGCCCGAGAAGCCGTCGTTCAGGTAGCGCGAAGCGAGCTCGCGCGACACCTTCAGCCGGTCCATCTGGGCGAGCAGCTCCGTGCGAAACGCCGGCACCGGCATCGGATCCTCGACCCCGCCGTTTCGCGACTTGCGGGTGGCGTTGATCGCCTGGCGGAGGAAGTTCGTCACGGTGACCCCCGGGATCGCGTGCGGGTACTGGAACGCGAGGAACAGCCCGGCCTTCGCGCGGTCGTCCGCCTCGGCCTCGGTCATGTCGACGCCGTCGAGCAGGATCTGCCCATCCGTGACCTCGTAGGCGGGGTGGCCTGCGATCGCGTAGGCGAGCGTCGACTTGCCTGAGCCGTTCGGGCCCATGATCGCGTGCACCTCGCCGGAGGAGACTCGGAGGTCGACACCCTTGACGATCTCGGTGCCGTCCTCGAGCGCGACGTGCAGGTTCTTCAATTCGAGTGTCGCCACAACGGTCCTAGAGTAGCCCAGGGCGCAGGCAAGCCCGGACCTGGAACCCGCTGGAAACGCTGATACCCTCTGGCTATGGGAAACATCGGTGCGCCTGAGATCGTCCTGCTCCTCCTCGTTGCCCTGCTGCTCTTCGGCGCAAAGCGCCTGCCCGAGATCGGGCGGTCGCTCGGAAGTGGGATGCGCGAGTTCAAGGACTCCGTGACCGGCAACACGCCGAGCCACACGGAAACGACGCAACTCCCGGCGGGGACGCAGGACACGAGTCCCACGCCGCAGCGCGAAAACGAAACCGTTCGGTAGGCCAATGCAGATGCGCGTCCGCCCACCGCGCCGGCTCGGGCACGGCGAGGAGGCGACGCTCGTCGAGCATCTCGAGGAGTTGCGACAGCGGCTGTTCGTGTGCCTCGGTGCTCTCCTCGTCGGCTTCGTCGTCGCGTACGTCTTCCATCAACGGCTGATCCACTGGCTCGAGCTGGCCCTGCCGAAGGGCGACCGCAAGCTGACGACGCTGACGATCGGCGAGCCGTTCATGACGTCGCTCTGGCTCTCGGTCTACGCCGGATTCCTGCTCGCCTTGCCGGTCGTCATCTGGCAGGCCTGGGCGTTCTTCCTCCCCGCCTTCGACGCCTCGCACGAACGCCTGCTGCGCGTGTTCGTCTTCATCGCAACGCTGATGCTCGCGATCGGCGTCGCGTTCGGCTACTGGATCGCGTTGCCGAAGGCGTCGCACTTCCTCGCGAACTACGACAAGTCGCAGTACCAGTCGTTCATCCGCGCCCGCGACTACATCGGCTTCGCCGCGAAGGTCCTCGTCGCGATGGCGATCGTCTTCGAGCTGCCGCTCTTCGTCGTCGGGCTGACGCGCATCGGGATCGTCCAGACACGAACGCTGCGCCGCTCGCGCCGGATCGGCTACTTCATCGTCTGTTGCGTCGGTGTCCTGCTGCCGGGCGTCGACCCGGTGACCACGACGCTCGAGACGGTCCCGCTGCTCGTGCTCTACGAGGCATCGATCTGGGCCTCGGTCCTGCTCGAGCGCCGCGCCGACCGCCGCGCCACGTATCCCGTCGGCACGTGACATCCATCTCCGCCGACTGGGTGCTGCCCGTCGACGGGCCCCCAATCGAGAACGGGCTCGTTCACTTCGAGGAAGGGCGGCTCCTCGAGATCACGACCGGCCGCGCCGACCGGCACTTCGCGGACGCGGTCGTCCTGCCGGGATTCGTCAACGCGCACTCGCACCTCGAGTACGCGATGTATGCCGGCTTCGGGGACGGCTTCGCGTTCGGGCCGTGGATCGTGCTGCACACGCGCCGCAAGGCGATGCTCGATCCGCCCGGGATGCTTGCGATCGCGCGCCTCGGTGCGGCGGACTCGCTCCGATCCGGCATCACGACCACCGCCGACTACAGCTTCTCCGGCGATGCTGCAGTCGCGGCCGCCGAGCTCGGGCTCCGAGCGATCGTCTACCTCGAAGTGTTCGCGCACGACCCCGCCTCGGCCGAGGAACAGTTCGAACGGAAACGCCGGCGGCTTGCCGAGTCCGAGCTCGTGCGGATCGGCATCTCGCCCCATGCCCCGTACACGTGCTCCGTAGACGTCTATGAGTGGTGCCTGGGGCTGGGGATACCGGTCGGGACACATCTGTCCGAGAGCGCCAACGAAAACGAGTGGCTGGCACACGGGACGGGCCCGTTCGCGGGCTTCTCGATCGTGGTGCCGCCAAGCGGGAAGCGCGCTGTATCGACGCTCGAGCCGGTGCTCGGACCCGATCTCCTCTGCGCCCACTGTGTCGACCTCGAGCCTGACGAGCTCGCGCTCCTCGCCGATCGGGGCGTGCCGGTCGCGCACTGCCCCCGCTCGAACGCGCTCCTCGGCTGCGGGGTCGCCCCGCTCACGGAGCTCCGCGAACGGGGCGTGACCGTGGGTCTCGGCACCGACTCTCCGGCATCGACGCCGTCCTTCGACATGTTCGAGGAGCTCCGCGCCGCGATCTACGCCGCCCGTGCCCGCGAGCGGCGCGCGGACGCCCTGACGGCTGCGGACGCGCTGCGTCTGGCGACGATCGACTCGGCCCGCGCACTGCGACTCGACGCGGAGGTGGGTACCCTGACGCCCGGAAAGCGCGCCGACCTGACGGTCGTCTCGCTCGCGCGGAGCCCGTACCATCCGGTAGAGGACCCGGCGGCGGCGGTCGTCTTCGGCGGCTCGCCGGACCGAGTGCTCGAGACGATCGTCGACGGACAGACCCGCTACCGGAAGGCCGAAGAGAGACAGTGGCGAGAGGTACGCAGCACCGCAAGCGCCGCACGGGCCCGAATGCTCGGAAGGCCGCAACCGCCCCCTCGGTAGCGGCGACCCGGAAACAGCGCCCGCCGGAGTGGCAGGAACAGCTGTTCTTCCAGCGACTCCGCGTGCACGCCAAGTGGGCTTTCGTGCTGCTCGCCCTCGTGTTCGGGCTCGGCTTCGTCTTCCTCGGCATCGGCTCCGGCTCGAACGGGATCAGTGACGCGCTCCAGAACGCCTTCAACTTCGGGAAGTCGGGCGGCGGCACCTCGATCTCGAGCCTCGAGCACAAGACGCAAAAGAACCCGCTGGACGCAAAGGCGTGGCGCGACCTCGCAACCGCCTACGAGACGAAGCAGCGCACGAGCGACGCGATCGTCGCGCTCTCGCAATATGTCGGCCTGCGCTCGAAGGACGCGGACGCTCTGGCGGAGCTCGCCAGCGAGTACGGCCAGCAGGCGAACCAGTACGCGCAGGACTACCAGGCGACCCTGCAGACCGCCTCCGTCCTCACACCGCCCTTCGCCGCCTTCCCGCCGGCGGCGTCCTCACCGTTCGGGAAGGCGCTCCAGGACCCGAAGGCGCTCCAGGACCCGATCTCGGCAACGCTGCGGGCACAGGCCCAGACGGCACAGCAGACGGCTCTCTCGAACTACCAGACGGCCCAGAGCAACGCCGAGCAGGCCTACCAGAAGCTCGCGAAGCTGAAGCCGAACGACCCGAATGCGCAGTACCAGCTCGCCCAGAGCGCCGACGCGGCCGGCGACACGAAGGTCGCGGTCGCCGCGTACAAGGCCGTGATCAAGCTCGTGCCTGCGAAAACGGATCCGTTGCGGGCCGACGCCGAGCAGCGCCTCAAGGCGCTGACGCCGGCGGCCAAGAAGTAGACTCTCGCGCGGCGCGGCATCCCAACCCGGGGGGAACGAGATGAACTTCGACATCAAGACCGAGCAGATCTCCGACGACGCCTACGTCATCTCGCTCGCGGGCGAGGTCGACCTCTACACGGCCCCCGAGTTCAAGCAGCAGCTGCTCGAGGTGATCGGGCAGGGAGGCAAGTCGGTGATCGTCGATTTCACCTCGACGACGTTCATCGACTCGACGACGCTCGGCGTCCTCGTCGGCGGAGTCAAGCGCCTGCGCACGAACGACGGTCAGCTCTCCCTGGTCTGCAGCGATCGCAACATCACGAAGATCTTCGAAATCACCGGGCTCGACCGCGTCTTCGCGATCTACGCCACGCGCGACGAGGCGGTCTCGAAGCTCGACGGCGTCTCCCAACCAAGCGCGTAGCCCTGCGTCACGTCCTTGCGATATCGGCCTCGCTCGTCTTGGTGGCGCTCGCCGCCGCCGGCTGCGGCGCAGTCGGCCGGGTCGGACAGGGCGACCCCGCACACGGCAAGGAACTGTTCCTCAAGACGACGAGCAAGGGATCATGCGCCTCGTGCCACACGCTCGCGGACGCGAAGTCCACGGGAACGCTAGGCCCGAACCTCGACGACGCTTTCTCGTCAGACAAGGCGCAAGGGTTCTCCGAGCAGACGATGGCCGACATCGTCCGTGGGCAGATCGCCTACCCGGAGGAGCCGATGCCGGCGAACATCTACCGTGGCCAGGACGCCCGTGACATCGCGCTCTACGTCGCGAAATGCTCCGGCAACGCGAACTGCGGCGTGACCGCGGAGACGGCCGCGCCACCCACGACGACGGGCACCACCACGACCACCTCGTCGAAGCCCGACGGCAAGGCGATCTTCGCCTCGGCCGGCTGCGGCGGCTGCCACACGCTGAAGGCCGCGGGCGCGAGCGGCAACGTCGGCCCGAACCTCGACCAACTGAAGCCGTCCAAGAGCAGGGTCGCCCACCAGGTCGAGGTCGGCGGCGCTGTCATGCCCGCGTTCAAGGGGCAGCTGAGTCCCGCGGAGATCGCGGCCGTGGCCGAGTTCGTGTCGGCCAGCGCCGGGAAGTAGCTCCGGACGAAAGGGTGTCTGACACCTTCAGGTGTCAGACACCAGTCGCTTGCCGAGGACCAAGTAGGGCGGATACCCCACTCCGAAATCGACCTCGGCAAGCTCGCGCCAGTCGTTCTTCGCGTAGAACCCACGCGCCTTGCGGGAGCTGCGCTGCGTCGAGAGAAGCGCCCGGTCGTGCGGCTGCCGCGTGAGCAGCTGCGCAAGCAGCCGGGAGCCGATCCCCGCACGCTGATACGCCGGGCGCACGTGCAGCTCGACGATCTCGAAGTGCGGCGGATCGAGCCACTGGAGACGTTGGGCCGGCGTGAGCGCCTTGGCGACGTTGTCGGTCCACCACTGGCCGTATGCGCCCGTGTAGCCGTAGCCGAACCCCACGAGCACATCGCCGAACCGCGCCGCGAGGAACACGAAGCCGTCGCGGTCGGCATGCCGCGGCAGCCGCTTGCTCGCCCACTCGTCGGAGAGCGCGCCCGCGCCGAGCGCGGCGCGGTGCACGTCACGAAGCTCCGCCCGCAGCGGCAGCGGATCGGCCTGGTCGATCTCGATCAGAGGCGATCGACGACGACGTGGGTGACCGGTAGCGCGAAACGCTCGCGCGCCTTTTCGACGACGCCGCGTTCGAGCCAGTGCGACCGCCCCGGCGGATGCGTCGAGACGATCAGCTCGTCCGGACGGAACGTGCGAAGCGCGTCCTCGATCGCCTGGATCGGATCGCCGTCGCCGATCTCACCCGCCGCTTGAATGCCCGCGCCCTGCATCGTCGCAAGGCTCGCGTCCAGCCGCTCCTGGGCCCTGGTCCGCGCGTCGTCCTCGTCGGAGGCCCAGTGGCGCAACGGCGAGTTGAGCGCAGGGCACACGACGAGCACCCGTGCGGTGCGCCCGGCGATCCGCTCGCGGATCGTGTCGAGCAGCTGCGCGCCACCAACGGTCTCGTTCGCAACCACGAGCACGCGGTAGTGCTCGGGCGCGTGCGGCGCCGGGGCCTGCCGCAGCGGCGCCTCGGTGTCGGTGCGCCGCATGAGGAACCACCAGAGGACACCGGCCGTGAGCACGACGAAGACCGCGACACCGAGCCACACGTTGATCACCGACCCGACCACGATCAGCGCGAAGTAGCCGATCGTCAGAAGGACGAAGCGGAAGGCGTCAGCCTCGCTCCGGATCGGGTTGCGCATTCGTGCCCCTAGAGAAGGTAGACGGTCACGTACACGACGATCCACATCACGTCGACGAAGTGCCAGTAGATGCCGCCGATCTCGACGCCGTGGTGGTGCTCAGGCGAGAAGTGGCCCCGGAAAGCCCGGACCGTCATCACCGAAAGGATCGTCAGACCGACGAACACATGCGCGCCGTGCAGGCCGGTGAGCCCGAAGAACGTCGCCGCGAACGACGTGTCGGAGGTGTTGAAGCCGATGCGGTGGTACTCGATCACCTGGGTCAGAAGGAACGCGAGGCCGAGTAGCACCGTCAGCATGAGCCCCGCCTGCAGACCGGCGCGGTTCCCTTTCTTGATCGATGAATCGGCCCAGTGCATCGTGAAGCTCGACGTGACGAGGATCAGCGTGTTCACGCCGGCGACGAACGCGGGACGGTGAAAGCCGGGAGGCGGCCACTGGCCGCCGAACGCGTGGTTCACGACCCGGTCGAAAAAGTAGACCGTGAAGAACGAGCCGAAGAGCATGATCTCCGACGCGATGAAGAGGAACATGCCGAGCACGCTCGGCGATACGCGCGAGCTGTAGTGGATCGGCGGCGGGCCGTGGTGCTCTTCGGCAACCGCGGTCATGCAGGCACCGGATTGTTCGCGGAGACGACGTGCTCGACGGGCAGACCCGTGTCCTTGCGCAGGCGCTCGACGAGATCCCTGCGCAGCCAGCCCGAGCGCTCGCCCGGGAAGGTCGAGACGATGATCTCGTCGACGCGCTCGTCGTGCACCGCCTGCCGGGCGGCGGTATACGGATCCGGATGAACGACCTGTCCGTGCGCGTCGATCCCTTCGCCCCGCAGCTCGCTGAGCGCACGGCGGAGGCGACGATCGGCGTCTTCGTGCTCGAGGCCGTCGCCCTGGGGGGAGACGATCAGGAAGCTCGCCTCGCCCCGGGCAGCGCGCGCCCTGATCCGGTCGAGCAGCTCAGGTGAGACGACCGTCTGGTTCGCGATCACGAGGATGTTGCGGCCGCCTTCGTGCTCGCCCGCGACGACATGCGTCACGGGGAGCTCGCCGGCGGCACGCTCGACGTCCTCGACGACGTTCCGGCGCATCCAGCCAGACCGCTCCGCCGGATGTGTCGAGACCACGATCTCGTCGACCTTCGGCTCGAGCTGGGCGATCGCGTCCTTCGCCGCCTGTACCGGGCCGGTCTCGACCACGAAGCCCTGGGCTGCGAACCCCGCCTCGCGGAGCGCCCGCAGTGTCTTCTCGAGGCGCCGGCCGGCCGACGCGCGGCGGGTGTCCTCGTACACGACATAGCCCCGGGCAGGCTCGTTGACCGGAGCGATCACCGTGAAGCGGGAGCCGGCGGGATCCTGGTCGCGCAACGCGTCGAGCAGCCCCTTGGACGCCGCGGTCTCGTTCGCAATAACCAGGACGTGTGGCATCAGTCGGCTCCCACCGGCTCGGGATGCGGCGCACCGAAGATCGCGTGACGCGCGCCGGGAACGCCGTACTCGTATGGGTTACCGACGACCTGCGGGATCTCGTCGAAGTTGAAGATGGGCGGCGGCGAGCTGACCTGCCACTCGAGCGTGAGCGCACGCCACGGGTTCCCCTCGGCCACCTCGCCGTGCGCCCACGAGTGGACCATGTTGTAGAGGAACACGAGCGTCGAGGCGCCGAGGCCGAACGACGCGATCGAGATGAACAGATTGATGTCGGCGAAGCGGTCGGCGTAGTCGGCGACGCGGCGAGGCATGCCCTGCAAGCCGATGTAGTGCATCGGGAAGAACGTCAGGTTGAAGCCGACGAAGGTGAGCCAGAAATGAAGCTTGCCGAGCCGCTCGTCGTACATTCGGCCGGTCATCTTCGGGAACCAGTAGTAGATACCGGCGAAGATCGTGAACACCGACCCGCCGAAGAGCACGTAATGGATGTGCGCGACGATGAAGTACGTGTCCGACGCGTGGATGTCGATCGGCACCGATGCGAGGTAGATCCCCGAGAGGCCGCCGATCACGAACATCGACAGAAAGCCGAGCGCAAACAACATGGGCGTAGTGAAATGCAAGCGCCCTTCCCACATCGTGGCTAACCAGGAGAAGATCTTGATGCCGGTCGGCACCGCGATCACCATCGAGGTGACCATCATCGGGACGCGCAGCCAGCCGGCCATGCCGGCGACGAACATGTGGTGCGCCCACACAGAGAAGCCGAGCACGAGGATCGCCATCAGCGACAGCGCCATCAAGCGGTAGCCGAAGATCGGCTTGCGGCTCATCACCGAGATCACTTCGCTGATGATCCCGAACCCGGGCAGCATCATGATGTAGACGGCCGGGTGCGAGTAGAACCAGAAGATGTGCTGGTAGCCGAGCACGTAGCCGCCGCCGCCCGCCTCGAAGAAGTTCGTGTGCATGACGCGGTCGAACATCACGAAGAACTGCGAGCCCGCGATGAACGGCGTGGCGATGACGACGAGCAGCGAGGTGGTGAAGTTCGCCCAGACGAGCAGCGGCATGCGCCAGAAGGTCATTCCCGGCGCGCGCATCGTGATGATCGTGACCAGGAAGTTGAGGGCGGTCATGATCGAGCTTGCGCCCGCCCACTGGACGCCCATGTTGAAGAAGACCTGGCCGAGCGGCTGGTGTGAGCAGAGCGGCGCGTAGCAGGTCCAGCCCGCCGACGGCCCGCCGCCCGGCGTCGCCATGCCGGCAATCAGGATGGTCCCGGCGATCGGCAGCAGCCAGAAGGAGAGCGCGTTGAGGCGCGGGAACGCCATGTCGGCGGCACCGATCATCAGCGGGATCACGTAGTTCCCGAGGCCCGCGAACGCCGGGATGATGAACAGGAAGATCATCAGCGCCGCGTGGTTCGAAACGAGCACGTTGAACGTCTGCGGGTTGAAGAACTGGTCGCCCGGCTGCGCGAGCTCGGCACGGAAGAGCATCGCGAGCAGGCCGCCGATCATGAAGAAGACGATCGTCGTGACGACGTACTGGATCCCGATCACTTTGTGGTCGGTGTTGACCCGGAAGTAGTCGCGCCAGGAGTGCGCCCCGTGCCCGGAGTGGTCCTCGGGCCGCGTCGGGCGCCCCGACGCGTAGTGCGCCCAGTAGTCGAAGCCGCCGAGGCCGACGAGGAAGAAGAGCGGAGTCGTGACGAGCTCGATCGTCACGAGCACCGACCCCTTCCAGAGCGGATGCCAGTCGGCGAGCCACCGGATGAGGACGGGGAGTCCGATTCCGAGCCCGAAGCCGATCGGCGTCACCCACAGGACGCGCAGCCACCCGGGCGCCGTCAGCCGCCGCCAGCCGGCGGGAGGCGCCGGAGCGGAGTGATGCGCGTGGGCGTGGGCGACTTCGGTCAACGGGCTACTTCGCTCCCTGGCTCAGATACTGCACGAGCTGCTGCAACTGGTCCGGCGGGATCTGCTGCTTGAAGATATGCGGCATGAGATCCGAGTAGCCCGGCTGGATGTACGCGGCCGGGTCGACGATCGACTCCTCGATGAACGCAGCGAGCGCTCCGCGGTTCGCCTTCGCCGCCTCCGCTTTCAGGTTGCCGAGGTCCGGCCCGATCGTCGCCGTCGCGTTCGCCGGCTTGAACGTGTGGCAGCTGCCGCAGCCGTTCTGCTGGAAGACCGCCAGCCCGGGCGGTCCAGAGCTCGCGCCGTTCTTCAGGAACGAGGCGAACTTGGCGGGCGTGACGACGTCGGCGTGACTTCGCATCAGGGCGTGCCCGAGCCCGCAGAGCTCCGTGCAGATGACCGGGAACGAGCCGAGATGCGTCGGCGTGACGACGATCGAGTTGTGCTGGCCGGGCACCGCGTCCTGCTTCTGCGAGAACTCCGGCACCCAGAACGAATGGAGGACGTCGAGCGCCGTGATGTCGAGCTTCGCGTGCCTACCTTTCGGAAGGGTCAGGTAGCCGTAGGTCTTGCCGTTCGGATAGGTGAACGACCAGGCGAACTGCTGTGCCTTCACCTTCACGATCAGCGGGTTCGAGCCGGCGTGGCCGTTCTGCGCGAGCACGACGGCGCTCACGATCGAGATCGCGGTCACGAGCACCGCCGGGATGGCCGTCCACACGATCTCGAGCATCGTGTGACCGTGCGTCGGCGGGCCGTCGGAATCGTCGTCGGGCCGGGCCCGGAAGTGCAGGACCGAGTACGCCATCACCGCCGCGACGGCCGAGAACACGGCGATCGCGATCGCCGTCGTGAACCAGTAGACGAAATGGATTCGCGTCGACTCCTTGCTCGCCGACTCCGGGAGCCACGGGATCAGGACCGCGACGAGAGTCGTGATCGCAGCCGCGACCGCGCCGAGACCGAGCAGCTGCAGAACAGAGCCCCTACGCACCCGCGCGAAGCCTAGTGGATGAGGAGGAGAGCCGAGCCGTAACCGTTTGTCCCGCTCGTGCGTTCAACCTGTGCCCCAAATGCGGGCGGCCCTCGTCAGGAGAGCAAATCAAGGAGGTCCATCAGATGGGCGTTGGAGTCAGCCTCATTCTCATCGCAGCGGGCGCGATCCTCACCTGGGCGGTCAACGCGACCGTCTCGGGTCTCGACATCAACACGGTCGGAGTCATCCTGCTCGTGGTCGGTGCGATCGGCCTCGTCCTGTCCCTCATGTTCTGGTCGAGCTGGGGCGGCGTCGGCGGCGCACACCGCCGCACGACGTACGTCGAAGACGGTCCAGGTCCTTATTGAGCGACCACCCGTAGCTCCTGCGAAACGGGCGGCCTTCGGGCCGCCCGTTTCGCTAGTACCCGGACGCTGCCGGGAGCTCGACCACGAACGTCGAGCCTCGCCCCAACCCGGGGGACTCGACCCAGATCCGACCGTCCATCCGGCGGACGAGCTCGCGGCAGATGTAGAGGCCGAGCCCGGTGCCGCCCACTCCGCGGGTCATGTTCGGATCGAGCCGGTAGAACTTCTCGAAGACGCGGCGCTGCTCGGTGGGCGGAATCCCGAGGCCCTCGTCGGCGACGGCGAACCGGACGTGCGACCCTGCACTCTCGATCCGCACCGTCACGCTTCCGCCGTCCGGTGAGTACTTGACGGCGTTGTCGACGAGGTTGATCAGCACCCGCCCGACCTTGTCGGGGTCGCCCGCGACGAGCGGCACAGCGCCCGGCGAGTCGATGCGCAAGCGATGCGCGCGGTCGAGATGCACCTCCTGCGCCGTGACCACCCCTTCGACGAGGGCCAGCGGATCGCAATTCTGGATCGTGACGCTGAGGGCGTCCGTGTCCAGGCGGCTCGCCCAGAGGATGTCGTTGACCGTGCGTGCGAGCCGGTCAGCCTCCCCGGAGACGATGTCGAGCAGTCGCGTGCGCTGCTCGTCGTCGAGCAAGACGTCGCTCCGCCGGAGGGTCATCGCCGCGCCGTAGATCGCGGCGAGCGGCGTACGTAGCTCGTGTGACACGGTCGAGACGAACTCGGTACGCATCCGCTCGAGCGCGCGCTCTTCCGTGAGGTCGCGGAACGCATAGACGACACCGTCGGGGACGGCGACGCCGTGAATCGACAGCCACAGCTCACGGCCGCCGAGATCGAGCGGTAGCGACTCGGGCCGCGGCGCGGTGTTGCTGCCCACGGTCGCGATCGCGATCCGTGACGCGATCGTCGGCCAGCCTGGAATCGCCTCGACGGCGAGACGGTCGACGACAGCCGACGCGGGCAGGCCTGTCGCGATCGCAGCCGCGCGGTTCCACGTCCGGATGACCCCCGCGCTGTCCACGAGGAACACGCCGTCGCCGACGGACGCGAGCACACGCACCGCCTGGGCGCGCTCGGCTGCGGCGCCGTAGAGCTGGGCGTTGTCGATCGCGATCGCAGCGCGGCGTGCGATGTCGAGGGCGAACTCGACCTCGTCATCGTCACGGCGTCCGGCCGCGTTGTCCCAGCCGAGGCTCATGGCGCCGAACGTCCGGCCGCGAGCGTTCAGCGGCACCACGAGCGACTGGGGCCCGCTCGCCGGGCGGCCGCTCCGAACCACCCCACCGATGCGATCCTCGGCGGCCCGCTCGGACAGCGCGGCGCGAACCGCGACCGTCTGCGCGCCGTCGCGGTGCGCGAGCGAGACGAGCCGCACGCCGGTCGCCTCGGCGACGAGGTGGATGCTGCACCAGTCGGCGATCCGGCCCGCGACGAGCGCGCCGAGCTGTTCGAGCGTCTTCTCGACATCGAGCGACGAACCGAGAAGCGCGCCGGCCTCGCCGAGGAAGCGGAGCCGCTGCTGCGCCGCGTGCTCCGCCTCGTAGAGCGACGCCTGGTTGATCGCAAGCGCGATCCGGTCGGCGATCAGCTCGAGGAGCCGAGCGTCGTCGTCGACGAACTGGGCGTACGCCTCCGAGCCTGCGTGGACGACCCCGATCACGCGGTCTTCGACGACGAGCGGGATCGCGACGATGGAGTTGATGCGCCGGTCGCGCAGGGTCGAGCGGTAGAGCTCGATCTTCGACAGGTCGGGCACGAGCAGGGGCGCCCGGGTGGCAGCGACCCGGCCGGCCATCCCGGCGCCGATCGGGATCCCGACGGAGCTGTCGCCGCCGAGGCCGCCGGCGGTCGCCCGCACGTGCAACTTCTCGTCGGCCTCGACGAGCAGGATTGCCGCGGTGTCGGCCTCGAGCACCTCGACGATGCGTCCGAGCAGGGCATCGAGCAAGTTCTGCAGCGACAGATGCTCGAGGGCGACCCGCGAGACCCGCTCGAGCTTCCGTAGGGTCGCGGCAGCCGCCTCCGCCTCGGCGCGCGCCGCCCGCTCCCGCTGCTCGGCCCGGCGGCGCTCGGTCGTCTCCTCCATAACCGCCCCGACGCCGATCGCCTCGCCGTCGGGGCCCACCACCGGGTAGTAGCTGGCCGACCAGTGCCGGAGCAGTGTCGGGTTCGTCGGCGTGCCCGCGTCGATCTCCAGCCCGATCACGGCCTCGCCTGTCTCGAGCACGCCACGTGCGATCGGCACGAGCTCGTCGGCGAGGTGCGGCACGACCTCGTGGAACGTCCGGCCGATGTGGTCCTCGGCGGCGCGCTCGTTGATCCGCGCGAGCGCCTCGTTGACGCGCACGTAGCGGAGCTCCCGGTCCCAGAAGCCGAGCCCGACCGGCGCGCTCCCGTAGAGGGCGTCGAGGAGCGCCGTCGTCTGCTCGGCGTGGAGGTAGAGAGCCTCCACCTGGTCCGCCTCGACGACCTGCTCGGTCACCTCGCGGAAGTATGTGATCACGTAGGAGCTTGATCCGTCGTCGCCGCGGACGGCGACGCTCCGGATCTCCGAGATGCGCTCCGGGCCGTCGCCGGAGCGGAAACGGACGAGCATCGGGCTCGTCTCCTCGCCTGCGAGGACCCGGCGCCCGGGAAGCTCGGCCGGCGCGATCGGCCTCCCGGCCCGGTCGCGGATGTCGAAGCGGGCGGCCGCCTCCTCCGGCGGCGCCTCGAGGAGGGCGGCCGCCGACGGGTAGCCGGTGAGCCGCGCCGCTTCCTCGTTGGCGTAGATGCGGCGGCCGGCCGCGTCGACGACGAGCACGCCCTCGAGGAGCGCGCCGAGCACGTGCTCGAGCACCTCGACCGGCACAGCGGGCGGATGCGAAGGCCCCAATCGCCGCAGCGTACAAGGGAAAAGGGCTGCAATCAGGGCGATGTCGTGGCCGACAGCCGATTGCTGCTTGACAGACGCCATAAGTGATGTCATAGTGATGTCACAATGAACTTGACCATCGTCCTCGAGGGGCTCCAGCAGGATCTCCAGCGGCTCTCGGAGCTGGGGGACGAGCGCTCGGTCCAGGTCGCACAGCGGCTCAGCGATGCGCTCGCCTCGAACCTGCGGCTGAAACTGTTCGACCTGCTCTCGCAGGTGGCGGTGGAGCTCTCCTCGAAGCTCCCCTCCGGCCACATCGAGGTCCGCCTCGCCGGCCAGGAGCCCGAGCTCGTGTTCGTCGACGCCCCCGGCGAGGCCGCCGGCGTCGCCGGCGAGGAGCTCTCGGCGCGGATCAGCCTCCGCCTCCCCGAATCGCTGAAGGCGTCCGTCGAGAAGGCGGCCGAGCGCGAGGGGATCTCCGCGAACACCTGGCTTGTGCGGGCGATCGCACGGGCCGCCGAATCCCGTCCCGTCCACGTCACCGGCAAGCGCCTTCAGGGCTACGCCCAGAGCTAGAGGAGTCGCAGATGCAGAAAACATTCGAAGTCCAGGGCCCAGTGGAGCTCGACCTGCGGCTCGCGAGCGGCGAGATCGAAGTCGACCCGACCGCCGATGGGCGCGTCGAGATCGACCTGATCGCACACGACGAGGAGTCGCAGCGGCTCGTCGACGACGCCCGGATCGAGCTGAGCCCCCACGGCCACCGGCCGACGATCGTCGTCGACGTCCCGCAGAAGCGCGGCTTCAGCATCAACCTGTTCGGTCGAGGCGGCATCGAATGCCGCATCCGCTGCCCGCACGACTCGGGGCTGTCGGTCCGCACCAAGTCGGCCGACGTCTCTGCGCGCGGCACGCTCGGCGGCCTGAACGTCGCGACAGCGTCCGGCGACATCGACGTCGACCGGGTCTCCGGCGGCGCCAGCGTGAAGAGCGCGAGCTCCGACTTCAGCGCACGCGAGATCGCGGGCGGCGTGAGCATCCAGACGGCTTCCGGCGACATCGACATCTCGGTCGCCCGCGGCCCGATCAACGTCACGTCGGTGTCGGGCGACATCTCGATCGGAGAGGCGTACGACAACGTGAACGCCAACTCTGTGAGCGGCGACCAGGACCACGGTGCCGTCATGCAGGGAGTCGTCGCCGCCCACTCCGTGTCGGGTGACGTCACGATCGCTGTCCGCCGCGGCTCGAAGGCCTTCCTCGACTGCACGACGGTCAGCGGTGACACGACGTCCGAGCTCGAGCTGACCAGTGACGCACCCGCAGGTGAAGGACCGCTCGTGGAGATCCGCGCGAAGACCGTCTCCGGCGACATCAGGATCACCAGGGCGCCAGCGCCCGCAGACACCCAGGAGGTGCACGCATGAACCGTCTTTCGTGGGATACGACCGCGCCCCGCCGCCCTTCCGGCAAGCGCGCACCGCAGCCCCGCCCCGAGGAGATGGGGCTCGTCGAAGCCGAGGCGGAGCTGATCCGCGTCGCCTGGGCGAAGCCGCATCGCAACGTCTTCTGATGCTCGCCGCGGCACTGTTCCCGGCAGCACCGAACAAGGACGAGGCACAGAGGGGGAGGACGGCCGAAGCCGCCCTCCCCCCGACTGCTAGGGCAAGCAGGCTTCGGTGTGAGGAGTCGTGTCGCCACCGACGACCTTTCCGTTCTCGATGAACACCGGGCCGATGGATGACGTGCCGTGCGTGCACCGTTGGTGGGCCTCGCCCCGATGTGCGGCGGCGAGGCCGATCACAAGCAGGGCGGAGAGAGCGACGACGAGTGCCGCCAGCGCTGTTCGTCGGACATGGTTCAACTGCCGCATTGCAGACCCCGGCGTCACAACGGCTGGAAACCGATCACGGTTACGCGACCTTGGGATCCAGAGGCAGAATGAGGCCCGGTGATCGGGCGACGATTCAGGAGACACAGTGCGGGGTACGGACGGGCGATGACCGGAATCGATGACCAGGACTCGTGCCGGAACCGTCCCCACCACCCGACGAGGGCACCCCTCCGAGCCCTCCGCCCGACGAAGGAACGCTGCCGAACCCTGACACGGTCCCGGACGACCCTGGGGCCGACTAGGCCCCGTCCGAGCAACGGTCCGAAGACGACAAACGAGAGAGGGCTACGGTCGTGCGTCGTCGAGCTCGGCCAAGCGGTCGCGGACCTGCCCGGCCTGGGCAAAGTTCTGCTTGCGTTCTAGATGAGTAGTTCCACCGTTTCAGGCGGTGTAGTCGGTGAGTGCGCGTGGTGGTCGGCCGAGTCGGTGGTTGAGGCTGATCGCGGCAGCGAGGGCGAGGAAGCGGCTGCAGATGCGGGTGCGGAGGCCGTGCAGGCTGCGGGCGCCGTGGCGCTCGAGGCTGAGCAGGTCTTTGCAGGTCTGGAAGATCGATTCGATTCGTTGTCGGATCGGCGCGAGGTGAGGGCCGCGACCGGGTTCGTCTCGGCGGCGAGGGCGGATGATCGTCGCCTCGAGTTCGCTGGCGCTGCGCTCGAACTCGCAGCCGGCGTAGCCCTTGTCGCCGATCACGGTGAGCGGGCCGTCGCGGTCGACGCTGGCGAGCAGCTGCAGGCAGACCTCGCGCTTTCGCTTTCGGCGAGGTGAGCCGCAGTGCGCGCGGGGTGCCGGCCAGTGCGAACAGGCCGTGCAGTCGGAAGCCCCAGAAGTAGCGGCTGTGGGCGGCGCTGTAGCCGTAGTCGGCGGCGTCGGCGAGTCGGCTTCGTTTGGTCGTCTCGATCGAGCGGGCGCACTCGACCGGTGTCGAGTCGACCAACACCAGATCGTCGTGGAAACCGGGGCTGTCGCGCGCAAAGACAGCGATCAGCGATTCGATCGCGTCCGAGAGCCGCTCGCGTCGCTTGTAATAGCCGGGTCGTTTGAGCAGCAACGGAAACAGATGCGTGAGCTGCTTACGCGCCGCCCTGAGGAAGCGCGCATCGGAAGGGATACCCATGATCGCCTGCGCCACGGCGAGCGTGACGACCTCCGCGTCGGTCAGGATCCGTTTGCCGTTGCCGGCCCGTTTGGGCAGGAGATCGTCAGCGGCGCAGAACACCGCAATCAGCAGCAGGTCGAGGTCGGCGAGCATCGTGGCCCCCTTGGGTCGACGGCGCGAACGAGACAACGCCGACTTCGACCGGCTGCTCCTGGTCCCTACATCACTGCCAAAGCCGTGGAACTACTCATCTAGCGGCCGAAGCGGCCGCGGCCGAAGAAGCCGAGAACTGCCAGCACCAGGATGACGATCAGGATGATCAGCAGGATGGAGAGCGCTGGCCCCCTTCCGGTGACGGGTTACTGGAGGTGCAGTCGAACTTTTCACGCCGATCGCTGAGTCTCCTGCGGCACGCCGAGCGTGGGCGGCGGAAGGTTGGAGCGATCCTGAGCGAGGGCGTTGCGAAATCTGAACACCCTGCCGGGTGAGGCGAAGCTAGACGGCCGTCCGGGTCACTGAATCGTGGGATGCGCGAGATTAGAGGTGCGGCGCAGGCAAGCGTCAGTGGGTCGGAACCGCTGCGGCGGGTTCTCTTGGCCCACGTTCCCTAGAGACGTCAGCCTGCGCCGCTGCTTCCGCTTAAGGTCGTTGGCGCGGCCGTCGGTTAGCCCAACCTTCGCTCGGCGTCTGAGTCGCAGCTGACGCCTGAGCGGGATGGAGAGGGTCAGCTGACGGCCGCAAACCTCACCCTGCGCCGGGCGCGCGCGCAGGGCCAAACACTAATGTCGTGCCCCAGCTCTGCCGATTTGCGCGACGTGGCAACGCGTCTCTCCCTTCAGTACCCGAATGGCCGTAACCATGAGGTCGCGTTGGACCAGGTCCTGGAGCCCGGTCAGGAATTCGAGCTCTACGGGCGCCGCTGGGTGGTCGTCGGGCCAGTTCCCGGCCCACGCAACGTTCGGCAACCCCCAAGGTTCGAACCGCGCCTGCTCTGCCGGTTAGCCGTTACGCTGAAATGACCCGTCCGGCCCCAACGGAAACGGAAGGGACCGCGACAGCACACCGACCACCCGCGGGCGATCTACCAGCGCGCAATCGAGCGCGGAGACGGCTCGGGTCAGGTGGGAGCAGGGTGTGCGGAGGACGTCGCGCCAGTGGTGACTGTGCTGGCCGCTAGGTGGTGAGCGTCGGGCTGTCGTCCATCGGTTCGAGCAGCACCTCGACGATGGTGTCGTGCCGGATCCATAGGCTGTCGGTTTCCGACCGTGCTTCTACCTCGAGCCAGCCAGCGTAGTAGGAGCCTTCTCGGCCTTCCCTGACGTTCGCGGCGGTCAGCATCATCATGGCTTCCTGCTTGCTCGTGCCGGAACCTGTTGGCAACAGCACGGTGTGCGTGCTGCCGCTCTCGGTCTTCACCGTGATCCGCATGGCATTCCTCCGTCTTGCTCGTCGACTGGGCGCCCAGCATTGCAAACCGGTGGCGACGTGCTCGAGGAGCTCACGACCGACGACCTGATAACGCTCGCGGACTACTAGGCCGCCTTGAGGGTCGCGGTAGACTCGATCGGCCGTCCGGCCCCCAACCGCGAAAACCGGGAGGGAGCATGTACGAGTTCCAGTTGATCAGCACCGACGGCGAGATCCTCGAGACGTTCCAGACAGCCGAGCAAACACTGGGCGACCGGTGACACGGTGATCGCGCACGGCAACCGCCGCTACAAGGTGGTGTCGGTGATCCCTGCCGAGCGGATGTCGGAGTTCGTTGACGAGCCTGCTGGCGGTGTGCTCGAGGTCGAGCCGCTCTAGGGCCGAAGCACGCGGAAGTAGAACTTGCCGACTAGCTGGGCGTGGCCGCTGTCTGTGCGCAGCCGGTTCGGCTTCGCACGATGCAACGAGACCTGGAGCAGCGACGGCCCAGGGCAGAACGCATCGCCGAAGATCGGCTCAGGCGACAGCGCCGTCTTGACCCGCGCGTTCGTGCCGCCCTTGAAGCCGACGCTGTCGATCTTGCTGGCGACGGCGCAGCCAGCCGGGAGCGTCGACTCGGGCGCCCTTGTCGCCCACCACACGTAGTAGAGCTCGCCGGCGGGCGCGGGCCGGGCGGTGGTGAATGTGACGATCATGCGTGGCTCGTCGCTACGAAACGGGGCAGGAGTGATCTGGAAGCGTGAGACCAACGGCTGACCGGCCGTGGCAGACGACGCAACGGCTGCGGCGACCGTCACCGCGGCGATCGTGAGTCTCCTCATCCGATTCCATAGTGACGTGCTCAGGGTGTCGGCCGCACCGACGATCGGCCAGTCTTCTGCTCTCCGTCTGGGCGCCGCCCTAGAAGAGCAAAGGACGACGATACGCGGGCTCGATTTGCATACGCTCTCGATCTAGTGGCGCGTTGGCTAAAGCTGCTCGGGAGTGGCTCCGGACGCATGGACGAGTCCCTCGTCCCGAGGGTCCTTCGCGAGCTGCGTTTCCCGAAGCGCCCTCGTCTCGCTGTTGGCGACAAGATGGCGCTCTACGCGTTGGGACACGACCGCGTCTTTGCGATTGTCGAGATATTCGGGCGGCCGTACCCAATCGAGGGACCGAACAAATGGGACAAATGGCAGGTCGAGACACGGCCGGTCCTGGCAATGGGCTACGAGGGTGCGCCCACGCTTAGCGACGTCTCGGTCGGCGGCCGCGATCTTCGCACTTCGATCCGCCAGCAAGCACACATCGGCTTGACTGACGATGAGTACGAGCGCGCTGTGATGCTGCTGCGCCAGGCCGGAGCGGTTGAAGACACCTTCTACCGACCATAGTTCGGCGCTGCAACTCGCGGCGATGCCCACCCGTTCATCGCGAACTCGTGCCCGTGGGTTGGCGTCCGCGATCGAGGTTCCACCGGGGTCTGCACCACCCGACGCTCGGCGACACCCACGACACGGTGGACGCACGCAGCGATGCGGGTTCCGCGTGGCTACGTCGTGGCGGATGGGCCGTGAAGGGATCGAACCTTCGACCTTGGGATTAAGAGAACCCGAGCGCGGCCTCGGTGGGTCTCGGCCGGGCTGGATCGAAGCGGGTTATCGGCCGTTCGACGGGCGTCGAGTCTCGGCTGGTCTCGGTAGTTCTGGTTGCCCCCGTGTTGCCCGCCGGTCGCGTGAGCCGGGGGGCTACGTTCGTGCCGCGTCGTTGAGCTCGGCCAGGCGGTCGCGGACCTGCGCGGCCTGGGCGAAGTTCTCCTTGCGCTCGTACCGTTCGAGCGCCTCAGCGAAGGTGGCGTCAGCCTCGTCGGCCCGGCCGGCGGCGTGGAGGACCTCGGCGAGGTCGCAGAGTGCATCGCCTTGCGCATTCAGCCCGTCGATGTCGTCGCCGATCGCAACCGCTTCGCGGGCGAGTCGTTCAGCCTCGGCGTAGTTGCCCCGGTGGGCCTCCACCAGTGCCAGCACCTGCCTCCAGACCATCTGCCCCGCCGGGTCCTTCTCGTCGGCGATAAGCTCGCGACCCAGTTGGGCGAAGGGTTCCGCTTCGTCGTAGCGTCCGAGCGCGCAGAGCGAACGGCCGAGCAACGGCGCGAAGACAGAGAGGAAGCCTCGCTGCCCACGGGCCTCGAGCATGTCGCAGAAGAGACGGAGGTGGGCGGCCGCGTCCTCGTGGCGACCCGCGGTGCCCGCGATTAGGCCGAGCAAGCAATCTGCCCGTGCGTCGCCGGTCAGGTCGTGAAGTCGGTTGCCAGCCTCGCGTGCGATCTCGTCTGCCTCGTCGAATCGGGCGAGCATCGTGAGCAGCCAGGCGCGACACAAGAGGGGCCACGGATGCACGTTGCCGGGCAGGTGGGCGTCGAGGGTGCGCAACGCCTCCTCGGCCGGCCGTGGGCCGAAGGTGAGCGCGTCAGGGAGCGACCGCAGATCCGCGCTGCCCCGCCCAGACAGACGGGAACAACGGATGGCCTCCTCGGCCGCGTGCGCCCAGTCTTCGAAACGGCCACGGGAGTTCGCCACTCCGAGTCCAAGCGCAGCCCAGACGTACGCGAGGCCGGCGTGGTTCTCTGCCTGCTCGAGGAGCGGTAGCGCTCTTCGCACCAGCTCCTCCAGGTCGTCGACGTCTGGCTCAATCTCGAGCGTCAGCCGGTAGGAGGCGGCGCCGACCCGGGCGAGTAGCTCTCCGGTCGTGTCCCCGGCGACCGCCGCGCGGTCTGCAGCGTCATCGGCGATAGTTGCGGCCCGCGGAAGGTCCCGTGAACTGAGCGCGTCGGCCAGGTCGAGTTCGAGCATGACGTCGAGGCGGGTGGGTCGCGTCAGCTCGAGGGCCCGCTCGTAGAACGCCGTCGCAGACCTCGTGTCGCCGCGCCAGACGGCTCCGCTACCGGCGGCCGCGAGCCGCTCACCGGCGCGCTCGGCCAGGATCGGGTCGAGCGCGCCGAGCTCATGCTGATAGCGGACGGCCTGCTCGAGGTGGTAGCCGAGCAGCTCGTCGAGCTCGACGAGAGACGTGCCGTGCTCTTCGAGCCAGGCAGCAAAGCGCTCGTGGAGCTCCGCCCGCACGGCCTTCGGCAGACCGTCGTACGCCGCGTCTCGGAACAGGACGTGGCGGAAGCGGAATGCATCCTCACCGGGAAGCTGGGTCTTGTCGGGCCGGACCAGTTGTTGACGGACGAGCGCGGCTAGGCGCGGCGTCACCTGCGTCTCCTCGGGCGAGAGCGCCTGCACGGCCCCGCGGTGGAAGATCTCGCCCTCGATCGCGCCCCGCTCGAGCACGCTTCGCTCGGCCGTGTCGAGCTGGTCGAGGCGGGCGGCAAGAAGCGCCCGCAGGGTGGGAGGGACAACCACCTCGCCCGACGCCTCTTGCGCCATAGCCACCATCTCCTCGATGAAGAGCGGATTGCCGCCCGCCGCGCGCTCGATCTTCTCGCGCAGCTCCGCCGGGATGCGCTCGGGGATCAGCTCGGCGACGTCGTCGCGACCGAGCGGGTCGAGCCGCAGGGTGAGCGGCCAGCCCGGGCGCCGGCCCGTCAGATCCGGGCGCGCGATGCAGAGCAGCAAGATCGCCGCGCCCGAGGAGAGGAGCGCGACGTGCTCGATCAGGTCGAGGAACGTCTCCTCACCCCACTGGATGTCGTCGAAGACGACGAGCAGCGGCCGATCGGCCGCAGCCTGCTCGAGTGTCTTGCGGAATGCCCAGGCGAGCTCCTCCGCCGAGGTGGTTGCCTCGGTCTCGCCGAGCAGCGAGCGAATCGACGCTACGGCGTTCTCGTCGGACGGCAGCACGTCGAGCTGCTTCAGCACCTCGACCACGGGCCAGTACGTGATCCCCTCGCCGTAGGGCAGACAGCGTCCACGCACGACCGTCGCTTCGACCGACGCGAGCAGTTCCGCGGCGAGCCTGGACTTGCCGACGCCCGCGTCGCCGACGAGGGTCAACATCTCGCAGCTCTGCTCGGCCTGCACGCGCGCCCAGGCCGCCCGGACCGTCGCAAGTTCACGCTCGCGACCGACGAGCCGCGTCTGGTGCCGCCGCTCGGGCGCGTCGCGCACCCGCAGAAGCCGGTAGGCGGGGACCGGCCGGGCTTTTCCCTTCAGCAGGAGCGGCTCAACCGGATCGACATCGACGGCACCTCGACGAGCGCGAGCGTCGGTTGCCCGATGAGCACCTCTCCCGGCTGCGCCGCCTTCTCGAGCCGTGACGCGACGTTGACCGCGTCGCCCGTTGCGAGACGCTCCTCAGTCCCGGTCACGACCTCGCCCGTCGTGAGCCCGATCCGTCCTTGCAGGCCCAGCTCGGGCAGCGCCTCGTGCATCTCAATCGCCGCCCGCGCGGCCCGCAGCGCATCATCCTCGTGCAGCACCGGGACGCCGAACACGGCCATCACGGCATCGCCGATGAACTTCTCCACGCTGCCGCCATGACCCTCGACGATCGACTTCATTCGTTCGAAGTAGCGCGCGAGCAGCGCGCGCAGCCGCTCGGGGTCGATCGCCTCGCCGAGGGCGGTCGAACCGGTGATGTCGCAAAAGAGGACGGTGACCGTCTTGCGGTGTTCCTTCGTCGGCCCCACCGCCGCGGCGAACGAAAACCCGCACTCCTCACAGAACTTGGCGTCCTGGCCGTTCTCGTGCCCACAACTCGCACAGACCAGCACGGCTAGGAGGCTAGATCGCGGTACCGCCCGTAGCAACAGCTCGCCGGACCCCGACGACCGTGCTTGCGGAATCAGGCGTTGCGAAATGGGCCGTGGAGGGATCGAACCTCCGACCTTGGGATTAAGAGTCCCCTGCTCTACCAGCTGAGCTAACGGCCCGGGCGAGGGCCTATCGTAGCGCCGGTGCGCGTCCTCTCCGTCGTCGGCAACCGGCCGCAGTTCATCAAGTCGGCTCCGCTCACGCTCGCGCTTCGCGCCGCCGGGATCGACGAGATCGTCCTGCACACCGGCCAGCACTGGGACCCCGGCATGTCGCAGGTCTTCTTCGACGAGCTCGGGATCCCGGAGCCGGCCCACCGGCTCGATCTCCGTACCGCCGACACCGCCGCGATGACGACCGCGCTCGACGTCGATCGTGCGGGACGAGCGGCCAGACTGGGTGCTCGTCTTCGGCGACACGAATTCGACGCTCGCCGGTGCGCGCGCCGCGGGCGACGTCAGGATCGCCCACGTCGAAGCCGGCCTACGGAGCTTCGACCTCTCGATGCCGGAGGAGCGAAACCGGATCGAGGTCGACCGGCTCGCGGCGCTCCTGCTCTGCCCCGACGAGCGGTCCGCGGCCCAGCTCACCTCGGAAGGCGTCCCAGGCCAAACCGACGTCGTCGGGGACGTGATGGCCGACGCGACGCGGATCTTCGCGCCGATCGCGCGGACGCACACCGTCTCGCGCGACGGCGACTACACCGCGCTGACGATCCACCGGCAGGCGAACACGGAGCCCGGCCGGCTGCGCGAGATCGCAGCGGCGCTCGCTGCCGCCGGCCGACGGTTCGTGTTCCCGGTCCATCCACGGACACGTCACGCCCTCGCCGCAAACGGGATCGCGCTGCCGTCGAACGTCGAGGCGATCGAGCCGCTCGGCTATCTGGAGATGCTGGCGCTGGTCGAGGGCGCCGACATCGTCGTCACCGACTCGGGCGGTCTCCAGAAGGAGTCGTACTGGCTGCGGCGTCCCCTGCGTCACGCTGCGTCCGAACACGGAGTGGGTGGACACCGTCGCGGCAGGTGCAAACGCGCTCACGGAGCCGGCCGGTCTCGTGCAGGCGCTGGCTGCAGCGCGGTTTCCGGACCAGGCGCCGCCGCTGTACGGCGACGGACACGCCGCCGAACGCATCACAGCAGCCCTGTACTCTTGAGCCGCTTGAGCACGACCCCCCTCTACGACGTCGCCGTCATCGGCGCGGGATACGTCGGCGTGCCGCTGGCCGTCACGTTCGGCGAAGCCGGGCAGCGCGCCCTCGTCGTCGACGTCAGCGCGGACGTCATCGAGGCACTGAACCGCGGCGAGAGCCACATCGAGGACGTCTCGGACGAGCGGCTCGCACCACTCGTCGAGCAGCGGCCGCTTCGTCGCAACGACCGACTACGACCAGGTGAAGCAGGCTCACGCGATCTTGATCGCGGTGGGCACGCCGCTCTCCAAGCAGCGTGAGCCAGATCTGTCGGCGATCGAGGCTGTGGCGCGTAGCCTCGCTCCAGTCCTGCAGCGCGACCAGGTGGTCGTGCTCGAGTCGACGACCTGGCCGGGCACGACGCGCGAGATCCTGCAGCCGATCCTCGAGGAGGGCTCCGGCCTGAAGGCCGGCGAGGACTTCCGCCTCGCCATGTCGCCCGAGCGCGTCGATCCCGGCCGCGAGGACTGGACGACGAAGACGACCCCAAAGGTCGTCGGCGGCATCGACGCGGCATCCACGAAGGCAGCCGCCGACGTCTATCGCGCCGCCATCGACACGGTGCACGAGGTCTCGACACCCGACGCGGCCGAGCTGACGAAGCTGCTCGAGAACATCTACCGCGCAGTCAACATCGCCCTCGTGAACGAGCTCGCGCAGCTCTGCGACCGGATGGAGATCGACGTCTGGGAAGTGGTCGAGGCGGCGTCGACGAAGCCGTTCGGGTTCGCGTCCTTCAAGCCGGGCCCGGGGCTCGGGGGGCACTGCATCCCGATCGACCCCTTCTACCTCACCTGGAAAGCGCGCGAGTACGACTTCTCGACGCGCTTCATCGAGCTCGCCGGCGAGGTCAACAACAACATGCCGTACTTCTGCCGGTCGCTGATCTCGCAGGCGTTGAACCACGGCGCGCGCAAGTCCGTCGCGGGGGCGAAGATCCTGATCCTCGGCGTCGCCTACAAGCCCGACATCGGCGACTACCGCGAAACCCCGGCCGAGAAGCTGATCCACCTGCTCCGCAACGCAGGCGCCGACGTGGCCTATCACGACCCGTTTGTGCCGGAGTTTGATGGCATGCGGTCGGTCCCGCTCGAGCCCGAGGCGTACGACTGCATCGCGATCGTGACCAACCACTCCTCGATCGACTACGCGGATCTCGTGCGGCGCAGCCGTGTCGTGGTCGACTTCCGGAACGCCACCAAAGGGCACGAGGCGGACGGCAAGGTCTGGAAGCTTTGACCCGGGTCGGTGTCGTCGGCCTGAACTATTGGGGGCCGAACCTCGTTCGCAACTTCGCCGACCTCGCAGACCTCGCGTGGCTGTGCGATCTCGACGAACCCCGTCTCGCCGCGGTCTCGACGCGGCATCCGCGGGCTCACACGACCCAGTCGTTCGACGAGCTGCTCGCCGACGACTCGGTCGACGCGGTCGTCGTCGCAACCCCGGTTCCGACCCACTACGCGCTCGCGAAACAGGCACTCGAAGCGGACAAGCACGTCTTCGTCGAGAAGCCGCCTGCGATGCGCGCGGCCGAGATGGACGAGCTCGTGCGCATCGCAGCCGAGCGCGAGCGGGTGTTGATGCCGGGGCACTTGCTCCTCTACCACCCCGCCGTCGTGAAGCTGAAGGAGCTCGTCTCGAGCGGCGAGCTCGGCGACGTGCTCTGCGTGTACGGCAACCGCGTGAACCTGGGGATCGTCCGCTCGAACGAGAACGCGCTCTGGTCGCTCGGCGTCCACGACCTGTCGGTGATCCTGTACCTGCTCGACGAGGACCCCGATCTGGCGACCGCACAAGGCAGCGCGTCGATCCACCCGGGTATCCAGGACGTCGTTTTCTGCTTCCTGCGCTTCCCGAGCGGCAAGATCGCGCACATGCATCTTTCGTGGCTCGACCCACACAAGATGCGGAAGATGACCGTCGTCGGCCGCGAGAAGATGGCGGTCTTCGACGACATGGAGCCGGAGCGGAAAGTGACGGTCTACGAAAAGAGCGCCGGCGCCGGCGGCGAGCTTTTCTCGGGGGACATCCACATCCCAAAGATCGCAACAGCTGAGCCGCTCAAGCTCGAATGCACGTACTTCCTCGAGCTGATCGACGGAAAGCACGATCGCGACCAGGTTGCGCGTGACGGCGCCCGCGTCGTGCGGGCGCTCGAGATGCTCACGAACTCGCTCAACAATGGCTGAGATCGCCGAGATCCATCCGACCGCGATCGTCTACGACGGTACGGTGCTCGGCGAGGACGTCCGCGTCCTCGAGCACGCCGTCGTCGGCAAACAGCCGTCGCTCGGCGCGCGTTCGACGGCGAAGCGCGCGCCGCTGCCCCCGGCGGTTGTCGGAGACGGGACGATCGTCTCGACCGGCGCGATCGTGTTCGCGGGCGCGCGCATCGGCGCACGGTGCATCGTCGGCGACCAGGCGTGCATCAGGGAGCGCGTCGACCTCGGAGACGACTGCATCGTCGGTCGCGGCTCGCTGATCGAGAACGACACGACGGTCGGCGCCGGAACACGCATTCAGGCGAACGCATACGTGACCGCCTACTCGACGCTCGAGGAGGATGTGTTCATCGCGCCGTGCGTCGTGACGACGAACGACGACTTCATGGGGCGCACCGAACGCCGCAAGGGGCTGATGAAAGGACCGACCATACGCCGAGGCGCTCGAGTCGGCGGCGGGGCGATTCTCTGTCCCGGCGTCGAGATCGGCGAGGAGGCGTTCGTCGGCGCCGGAGCGGTCGTCACGAAGGACGTCCCACCGCGTGTCGTCGTGGTCGGCTCGCCGGCACGCGTCCTGCGGGAGGTCGATCCGGTCGAGCTCAGGGAGAACGGCGGCTGACGGCGAGCGCGAGGTGGTACTGCACGGGCTCGGGCGTCCGCGACACGACCTTCGCCGCCAGGTAGTACACGCCCCGGGCCCGCGCCCGGTACGAGAGCCGCACCTGGCGCCCAGCCTGATGCGAATCGGCAAGGCGGCCCGCTCGCACGTCGAGGCCGTCGACGTGGTCTGTGCCCGGAGCCCACAGCTGGAGCCGCACCTTCGCAGTTGTCGCCGGCGACAAGCGTGCGAACAACCGCTGTCCGCGCGCAAGCCGGATGCGGTAGACGTCGAGGTTGTCGTCCCAGTAGTCGAGTGACGCATCGACGGACTGCTGCCGCAACGTGAGCGTATGCGCCCACGGCCCGGCGTCGTCATTCGGCTCGTAGCGGTCGGGTCGTGGCAGCGACAGCGTCGACGTGACCCGCGCGAGGGCGCTTGCCACGTCGAGCGTCCCCCAACCAGTCAGCGCGTCACGGCCGGTCGCACAGGCACCGCAGCCGGAGAGCGTCGAGGAGTCATCGGCACTCCGCTCGATGACGTACCCCACCTGGTCGGGTGTCAGCAACGGGTCGACGCCGAGGATCAGGGCAGCGGCGGCGGCGACCTGCGGCGCCGCGAACGACGTGCCGATCGCGTCGCGGAGCTCGATCGGGCCGCAGTCGGAGTACGCGTCCGTGCAGCCCGAATCGCCGGCGACGAGATTCGCGGGAATGGTCGAGAACATGTTGTCACCAGGTGCTGCAACGTCCACATACACCGCATCGCGGTTCGAGTAGTCCGGCACGGACCCGCCGCGACGCACCGCGGAGACGCCGATCACGTGCGGTAGCGCCGCTGGATACGCCGCGTAGCGCCACGGCGTCGAAGGCGACTGCGTGCCGTTCCCGACCGCGGCGACGACGACCGCGCCCTTCGAGTACGCATACTCCACCGCGGCCCGCTCGAGCGGCGAGTACGTGTCGAGCGACGGGTTGAGGGGATCGCGCACACCGCCGAGGCTGAGATTGATGACGCGCGCGCCCTGGTCGGCCGCCCACCGGATCCCCGCCACCTCGGCGGGAAGTGAGACCTCGCCGTCGGCAGCGACCACCTTCGCGACGATCAGGCGGGCGTTGAACGCCAGGCCGGCCATCCCCAGGGCGTTCGTCGGGTTGGCGGCGATCTCTCCCGCGACGAACGTCCCGTGGCCCTGTTCGTCGCGATACGCCGAGCCGCCGACGAACGATCGCGCTGCGACGACACGGCCGATGAGATCGGGATGGGTGCCGTCGATGCCGGAATCGATGATCGCAACCTTGACGGGAGCGAGACTCGGCATCGTCGGCCAGAACGACCACGCCTGATCCTGGTCGAGGTACCACTCCTTGGCCGCGTACGGCTCGGTGTTGCCGAACGCCGCTGCCACCGCCGGAACCGCCAGCGCCGCAAGCACGGCGAGAAGCGCGAGTCGTCTCACTGGACGGTGAACGGCGCGGACACGCCGGCGGTGACGCCGCGGCCCGGTGCGGCCCGGACGCGGTAGGCGCCCGCCGTGAGTGAGCCGGGGAAGGACCACGCCGACGCCGTGTCGGCACTCGTCGAGGTGAGCGTCGTCCACGTCCCGTCGTCCTGCCGCTCCTGGAGCTGTACCGGTGCACTGGGAGCGATCGGGCGGAGCGTCCCCTGGACACCCTGTGGGGTCACGACCGCCGACACGCGCGCGGCCACACCGACTTTCGCAAGCCCGGCGCGCGCGTCGCCCCACGCGAGCCGATACCACGTCGACACCTGCGGCTTGACGACGAGCGCATAGGTCCCGTCCGGCGCAATCGGCAGCGGGCCGGCGCCGACCCAGTCGCCGCCCGACGGCTTCGCCTCGAGCGACACCTCTGCGGCGCCGTGAACCGCCCCGCGCAGCGAGAGCGCGCCACCGTACGTGATCGTGCGTGCGGCCGGCGAAAGCTGCAGCAGCGCCGGCGAGAACCACGTCGAGCGGAGACCGAGCTGCTGCCGTACCTGGTTGCCGGTGAGCGTCACCTGCGTGTCGTCGGCCGCCGCGGCAACGACGCTCTTCACGCGGCCGGACGCTCCGGTCACGACTGACACGCTCGCGACCGGCGCCGGCAGCTTCAGCTGCGGTCGCGACCGCCTTGGCGTCGTACAACACGGGGCCCCACTCATGGTAGGGCGAAAGGGTGTCGTACGGATCCGCGACCGAGACGAGGTACGGCACGTCCACACCCGTGGCCTCGAGCGCCGACACGGTGCGGCCGCCCGAGGTCGAGAAGAAGAGCGTGTCCGCGACCTTGCCGTTATAGAGGACGACGCGGCCCTTCGTCGCGTCGACGGCCGCGCTCGCAGCGGCCGACTCGGCGTCGATGCCGCCGTACACCTGGCTGCGGGCGTCGCCGTAGAGATCGAAGGGGCGTCCCTTCGTGAGGTTCGCGAGCGCGTAGGAGCGGGCGGCGACGGCCTGCGCTTCCAGTGCGGCCGGCGGCCACTTCGAGGGCATCTCGGACGGAACGACGCTCTTCAGGTACTGCTCGAGCCCGACGGTGTCGACGACGTCCAGGAGCTTGCCGTCGAGTGTGACCGCGAGCCTGCCCCGGTACGGGCGACCTGACGACGGACACCGGAGCTTTCGCGACGAACCGCAGCGGCGGCGCGAGCTGGGCTCCGCCGACGGTGAGCGTCGAGTCGAGTACGAGCTCTCCCGCCTCGAGGCTCGTCTTCGCGCCGGTCGCGTCGACGACCGTCCACGGTGTTGTCGAGGCGAGCGTCACCTTCTGCCGCGAGGCGACGATGACCCTGACCGTCGCGATGCGTGCTGCTCCGATCGTGGTTCCTGGGTAGTAATGGGCGAGGATCTTGTCGTAGGCGAGGCCGTGCGCCGCGTAGCCGTAGGCGCCCCATTGGCTGAGGCCGAGGCCGTGTCCCCAGCCACGCCCAGAGAAGCCGACCACCGACGCAGCCGTGCTGATCTCGGTCGCGGGCGGCGGAGGCGTCGCGGGCGCCGTGGTCGTCGAGCCCGTGGTGTCGGCGGCGTCGGAGCCGGGCGCGAGCAGCGCTGCGGCGGCCCCGCCGCCCAGGAGCAGCGCGGCCGCGCAGGCCAGGAGGGCGAGCCGACCCACGCGAGTCACGGTAGCCGAGGCACCGTCAGGGCCTCAGCAAGGCTTTACCGAACGTTTCCATAGCGCCCGACCCGGCAACCTCTTCGTTGCCCGCCTAGGCATGCCTCCCACCGACACGCACCTCCCCCGCGCTACCGCGAGCCACGGCTGCTCGCGCGCGGCGGCATGGCCGACGTCTACCAGGCAACCGACGAGGAGCTCGGCCGCGAGGTCGCGGTCAAGGTGCTGGCGGACCGCTACGCAGAGGACGAGTCGCTCCGGCGCCGCTTCAGCCGCGAAGCGCTCGCGGCGGCGCGGCTCTCCGAGCAACCCCCACATCGTGACGATCTTCGATGTCGCGGAGCACGACGGCCGGCCGCTGATCGTCATGGAGCTCGCCTCCGGCGGATCGCTCGGGGAGCGCCTCACGCCGGGCGTGCCGTGCGCGCCGCGGCAGGTGCTCGACTGGCTCGACGACGCCGCGGCGGCGATCGACGCCGCGCACGCGGCCGGCATCGTCCACCGCGACGTCAAGCCCGGGAACCTGCTCCTCGACGAGCGTGGACGCATCAAGGTGGCGGACTTCGGGATCGCGAGCGCGGCGGGGCTCGACTCGTTCACGCGGACCGGGACGATCCTCGGAACGGCCGGTTATCTCTCTCCCGAGCAGGCGCGCGGCGAGCGCGCGGGGCCGGCGAGCGACCGCTACGCCCTCGCGGTCGTCGCGTGGGAGCTCCTTGCCGGGCGGCGGCCGTTCGAGGCCCAGACGCCGGCTGCCGAGGCGGCGGCACATGTCCAGGCGCCCGTACCGTCGATCTCGGCCGCGAACCGCGAACTGCCACGTGCCTACGACTCGATCTTCGAGCGAGCGCTCGCGAAGGACCCGGCGCGCGATTTCCGACCGGCGCGGAGTTCGTCGGCGAGCTGCATCGCGCGCTGGACGAGGACGCCGGCGACACGTGGATCGTTCCCACGCCGGCGCCGGCGCCGAGACGGCGGCCGCCAATCGCACTCCTCCTCGTCATCCTCGCCGCTGCCGGTGGCATCTCTGCGGCGGTGATCGCAACACGCGGCGACGCTACACACGACGGCGTCGTGAGCACGGTGACCCGGCCCGGCACCACCGTCCAACGCACGGTCACAGCCTCGCCGCCGCCCACGACTCCGTCGACGAACGGCGCCGACCTCAACAACGCAGGGTTCGCGAAGATGCAGGCCGGCGACTACGGCGGCGCGTTGCCGCTCCTCGAGCAGGCCGTCAACGGGTTGCAGGGCAGCGGATCGCTCGATGAGGCCTACGCCGACTACAACCTCGCGTACACCCGCTTCGCGCTCGGCGACTGCACCGACGTCCTCAGCCTCCTGGACGAGTCGCAGCGGATCCAGGGACATCGGAAGGAGATCGACCACCTTCGGCACGAGGCACGCAAGAGCTGCCAGAACGACCAATGAGTTTCGGCCGCGGCCGAAGTCGAAAGGGGTATGACCATCACCGACGATCGCACCCGCTGGCTCGCCCTCTACACGCTCTGCGCCGCAAGCCTCATGATCGTGCTCGACGCGACGATCGTGAACGTCGCGCTGCCGTCGATCCGCGACGACCTCGGGTTCAACGAGTCGTCGCTCGCCTGGGTCGTGAACGCATACACGCTGACCTTCGGCGGTCTCCTGCTCCTCGGCGGGCGCCTCGGCGACCTGTACGGCCCGCGCCGCCTGTTCCTGTTCGGGATCGGGCTCTTCACGCTCGCCTCGCTCCTCTGCGGCCTCTCGACCTCGCAGGGCATGCTCGTCACCGCACGCGCCGTGCAGGGCGTCGGCGGCGCAGTCGCCTCGGCCGTGTCGCTCTCGCTGATGCTCGCCCTCTTCACCGAGCCGGCCGACCGCGCCAAGGCAATGGGTCTCTTCGGGTTCGTCGCCTCCGGCGGCGGCAGCATCGGCGTGGTACTCGGGGGCGTCCTCACGGACACGATCAACTGGCACTGGATCTTCCTGGTCAATCTCCCGATCGGGATCGCCGTCGTGTTCCTGACGTTCCGGCTGATCCCGGGCACCGAGGGCACCGCCGCGCAGGGCCGCGGGCTCGACGTCGGCGGCGCGATCACAGTCACCGCCGCGTTGATGGTCGCCGTGTACGCAATCGTGAACGGGAACAACGACGGCTGGACGTCGGGCTCGACGCTCGGTCGCTTCGCCGTGGCCCTCGTGCTCTTCGCTGCGTTCCTCGTCATCGAGACGCGCGTGTCTTCGCCGCTCATGCCGCTCGGCCTGTTCCGTCGGCGCAACCTCTCGACCGCGAGCGTCGCCGGCGTGCTCTGGGCGGGCGCGATGTTCGCGTGGTTCTTCCTGTCGGCGCTGTACCTGCAGCTCGTGCTCGGCTACTCGCCGCTCCAGGTCGGGCTCGGCTTCCTGCCGGGCAACCTCGTCATGGGCTTCCTCTCGATCGCGGTCTCGGCGAAGCTCGTGCTGCGGTACGGCGTCCGCAAGCCGCTCGCAGTCGGGCTCGTCTTCGCAGGGATCGGGCTACTGCTGTTCGCACGCGCGCCCGTGCACGGCGGCTACATCGTCGACGTGCTGCCCGGGATGATCCTGCTCGGCTTCGGCGCCGGCATCGCGTTCAACCCGGTGCTCTTCGCCGCGATGAGCGAGGTGAAGCCCGAGGAGTCGGGTCTCGCATCGGGGATCGTCAACACCTCGTTCATGATGGGCGGCGCGCTCGGCCTCGCCGTGCTCGCGAGCGTGGCGGCGTCGCGGACCTCGCGGCTCGAGTCGGCGGGCCAGTCGACCGCCTCCGCCTTGACCGGCGGCTATCACCTCGCGTTCGTGGTCGGCGCGCTGTTCGCGCTGGCTGCGGCGGCGATCGGCGCTTCGCTTCTCCGCACGCACACGGCGCCGGCCCACGGCTCGGAGCCCGCGCTCGCGGAGGGGTGATCAGCCGCCGAGGCGCGCCGCGTACTGCGTCTCGTAGTACCGGCGGTAGTCGCCCGACTTGATCGGCTCCCACCACTCGCGGTTCAAGCGGTACCAGGCGACCGTCTCCTCGAGCCCGCCCGCATCGAACGAGTGCTCCGGGCTCCAGCCGAGCTCGCGGAGCTTCGAGGAGTCGACCGCATAGCGCCGGTCGTGCCCGGGTCGATCCTCGACGTGGCGCACCAGGTCGGGTCGCGCGCCGGTCAAGTCGAGGATGCGCCTGACGACGTCGAGGTTCTCGCGCTCCTGGCCGCCGATGTTGTACGCATGGCCGGCCTCGCCCTTGCGCAGTGCGAGCTCGATGCCCGCGCAGTGGTCGTCGACCTGCAACCACTCGCGTCGCTGCTTGCCGTCACCGTAGACCGGCAGCGGCTCACCGTCGAGGGCGTTCGTGACGAACAGCGGCAGGAACTTCTCCGGGTACTGGCGCGGGCCGTAGGTGTTCGCACCGCGCGTGACGAGCGCGTCGACGCCGTAGGTGCGGACGTACGCGAACACCTGGAGCTCGCCGCCGGCCTTCGACGCCGAGTACGGGCTGGACGCGCGCAGCGGTGCATCCTCCGTGCACGCCGGTGAGCCGAGCGGGATATCGCCGTACACCTCGTCGGTCGACACCTGGACGAACCGCTTGCCGTGGTGGCGCGCGTGGTCGAGCAGCACCTGCGTGCCGAGGACGTCGGTGAGGATGAACTCGGCCGGCCCGAGGATCGAGCGGTCGACGTGGGTCTCGGCCGCGAAGTTGACGATCGCATCGACCCCGTTGGCCGCCCGTGCGACCGCCTCGGGATCGGCGATGTCGCCGTGGTGGAACTCGTGGTCGACGCCGTCGAGGTTCGCTCGATTGCCCGCGTAGGTGAGCTTGTCGAGAACGACCACCCCCTCGCCCTCCGCCGCGAGCCGCCGCGCGAAGTGCGAGCCGATGAACCCGGCGCCGCCGGTGACGAGGATCGTTCATGCGCCCAGCCTAGCGAGGCACTCCGCGAGCCCCTCGCGCCAGTGCGGCAGCTTGGGCCCGCCGCGTTCGCTGCGCATGACCGAATAGGCGGGCCGCGGAGCACGCGCGCCGAACTCGGCGGTCGTGATGCGCCGCACCCGCGTGCCGAGCCCCGCCTCGGCGAAGATCGCCTCCGCGAACTCGGCCCACGTGCAGTCACCCGACGCAGCGACGTGGTAGGTGCCGTAGGGCAGCTCGAGCACCGAATTCGTCGCCTCGGCGAGGTGGCCGACGTAGGTCGGGGAACCACGCTGGTCGTCGACGACCGCCACCTCGTCACGGTCCGCGCCGAGGCGCAGCATCGTGCGGACGAAGTTGTGGGACGTCCAGCCGAAGAGCCACGAGCTGCGCACGACCCACGCCTGTTCGCCGGCCACCGCCTCGCCGTGCAGCTTCGACCGGCCGTACACGGACAAGGGCGCCGGCGCGTCCGATTCGACATACGGCGTGCGCTTCCGCCCGTCGAAGACGTAGTCGCTCGACCAGACGACGAGCGGCGCCCCGAGCTCCGCGGCGTGCTGCACGCCGCCGACGTTGACGGCCGTCGCGGATTGCGGGTCGTCCTCGGCTCCGTCGACGTTCGTCCACGCTGCCGCGTGCAGGACGAGCTCGGCCTCGAGGCCCGGCGGCGGAGGGAGCGTCACGTCCCAGTCCTCGCGGGTGAGGCCGCGCGCCTGCGGAAACGCCTCCAGCAGCGCCTGCCCAAGCTGGCCACCTGCGCCGGTGACGATCACACCGAATCACGGGCGGAGAGAATCGGCTCCGTCGTCTGCCACAGGTGCGCGACGCGCGGGTCGTTCCACGGCACACCGTGCTCGTCGGGATCGGCCGCGTCGTACTCCTCGGTGACGAAGTAACAGAACAGACAGTCCGTCAGTGCCTCATAGCCGTGCGCGAATGTGCCGGGGACGTAGATCGCGACCGGGTTGTCGTCACCGATGTCCTCCGTGAACACCTCACCGGTATCGCGGTCGAGCACGACGACGCGCACCATCCCCTGCAAGCAGCAGAACAGGTCGTCCTGGCCGCGCTCGTGGTAGTGGAGCGCGCGGATCACACCCCGGCGCGACCGCGCGAGGTTCGCCTGCCGCACGGGCTTCGGCAGCCCGCTCGCACGCATCAGCTCCATGAAGAAGCCGCGCTCGTCCTCGAAGCGACGCAATGGGATGCGCGTGACTACTTGTTCGCTCCGGTCTCTTCGATCAGGCGGCCGACGTCGGCGAGGTCGGCCCAGTGCTTGCCGCCGTCGTGCCACCAGCCTTCGACGCGCTCGACCCTGAGCCGCCCCTGCTGCGCGTACGCACGGTTCACGTCCGTGATCTCGAGCTCGCCACGATTCGACGGCGTGAGGCCGTCGATGATGTCGAACACATCCGGCGGGTAGCCATAGAGACCGACGATCGCATCGTTCGACGGCGGGGCGTCGTAGCGCGTGTCGACGAAGCCTGCCTTCTCGACGACGTCGACGACACCACCGGCGTCGCCGTAGACGACGACGCCGAAGTTCTCCGGGTCCGGGACGTCCTTCGCGAACACGAGCGCACCGTCGTCCCAGGCACCGATCGCCTCGGCGTGTGCGTGCTCGAAGATGTTGTCGCCGAGACAGACGACGAGCTTGTCGCCCGCGGCGAAGTCGCGCGCCATGCCGACGACCTGCGCGATCCCGCCGGCCTCGACCTGCACCTTGTACGAGAGATCGAGGTCGAACAGCACCTCGTCGCCGCCCCGCGAGACGACGCGCCCGTTGCCGAGCAGGTCGATGAACTGGCCCGCGTGCTGCTGTCCCGTCACGAGCAGCACCTCGCGGACGCCGACCCGCTGCAGCAGCTGGAGCGGGTAGTAGACCATCGGCCACCGCCCCACCGGCAGCAGGTGCTTGTTCGTGACGCGGGTGAGCTCGGCGAGCCGCGTCGCGCGTCCACCGGCGGCGATGAGGCCCTTCACGCGGTGGATGCTATAGCGGCCTCGGCGTCGTGACCGCGGGCTGCGGCGAGCCCGAGGATGCCCGCGATCACCCCGACGCAGGCCACGCACATCCACATCGTCGCGTCGCCGTAGGTGTGACGCACCTGCAACCCGAGGAAGGGTGTCGCCGCCCACCCGACCGACCAGGTGCCGCCGAACGCGCCCATGTACGCGCCTCGGATGTCCGCGGGCGCAAGCGCGGCGACGACCGCCTGCGAGGTCGGCACCCACAGCATCTCGCCGGTGACGAAGATCATGATCACGAGCGCGATCACGGCCGCCGACCCGTTCCAGTTGAGGAGCAGGAACGGCACGCCCATCATCGGCATGGCGAGGCCCAGCTTCACCGACGCCGGAATGTGAGCGACGCGGCGCGTCAGGCGCAGCTGGAACACGGTCACGAACAGCGGGTTCAGGATCATCAGGAATCCCCAGAGAGCCGGCGAGAGATGGTGCGTCGTCGTCACCGAGATCGGCAGAAGCGTCTCGGTCGCAACGTAGGTCATCGTCGCGAACACCGACGCGAGCATGAAGAGCAAGAACGGCGAGTCGCGGATGATCACCGCGAACGAGCCGCGTCCCGGCGGGCCTGCCGGCGCGTACGCGCCGCCGCGCGGGATGTAGCGGTACGCGATCGCAAACCCGACCGCAGACAGAAGGAGCGTCCCGAGCCAGAGGTGCGACCAGTGCCCACCGACGAGGAGGAGGCCGCCGATCGGCGGCCCGATCGTGACGCCGAGGTTGGCCGCGACGCGCACCGACGCGTATGCCGCCTCGTGCCGCTCGGGCGCTACGAGGTCGGCGACCATCGCGGTATCGGCGGCGCCGCCGAGCGACCCGAAGACGGGCATCAGCGCCAGCAGGCCGAGCCCGAGGTAGACGTGGTGGCCGACGGCGAGCAGCGCCAGCGGCACGAGCGCCTGAAAGCCCCAGCCGAGCAAGATCAGCGGCCGGCGGCCGAGGCGGTCCGACCAGTGCCCGCCGACGTACCCGGTCAGCCCCGCGAGGGCGGCACCTGCGAGGTACGAGAAGGCAAGGGTCGCCTGGGGCGCGCCGAGCTCCTTGATCGCCCAGATCCCCAAGAAGGGATAGGCGGACGAGCCGGCGATCGAGCCGACCAGGCTGACGGCGAGCACGGGCCGCAGGGCGCGGTCCACGTCGCCACCCCACACGAGGCGGAACAGACGAGCGAAGAGCGTCATAACTGGGCGTTTTCGAGGCTAGCGACTCCGGCCCGCGGCGCGTTCCGGAAGGATGCGCGGATGCCTCGCGCACGCCGTTCCTGCTTGACCGTGCCCGGCGACGACGAGCGAAAGCTCACCCGCGCCGCGGCGGTACCGGCCGACGAGGTGATCCTCGACCTCGAGGACGCCGTCGCACCGGCGCGCAAGGACGCGGCGCGCGAGCTGGTCGAGCGCGCACTGCACGACCTGCGGTTCGCCGCGGCGACAGTCGCGATCCGAGTCAACCGCGGCTCGAACGACGACCTCGCGCTGATCCGGGCGGCGCGACCCAACGTGGTGGTTCTGCCGAAGGTCGAGTCGCCCGACGAGCTCGCCGGACTGCCCGTCCCGGCTGAGGCCCAGATCGAGACGGCCCGCGGGCTGATCGAGTGCGAGCGGATCGCAGCGGCGCCCGGGCTCGAGGCGCTCGTGCTCGGCCCCGGCGATCTCGCGGCGTCACTCGGTGTTCCGGAGCTGACGATCGGCGAGGGCGCGCACGTCGAGCATGCGCTTCTCCGCCTCCTCGTCGCAGCGCGTGCGTTCGGGGTCGCCGCGGTCGATGGACCGTATGTCCGGCTGGATGATCCCGCCGGCCTGCGTCGCGCGGCGATGCGCTCGCGCGCGCTCGGCTACGACGGCAAGTGGTGCATCCACCCCGCACAGGTGGAGATGTGCAACGAGGTGTACACGCCCACGGCAGAAGAGGTGGAGCGCGCACGCCGGATTCTCGGCCTCGAAGGCGTCGCGCGGCTCGACGGCGAGATGGTCGACGAGGCGAATCGCCGCATGGCCGAGGCGATCCTCGCACGCACGCATCAAGACGAGCGAGAGGGGTACCGTTCGCCGGGATGACGCGACGCGACGTCGACAAGCTGCAGGAGGAGATCGAGGAACTGTTCGCGGACCTGTGGCAGGTGCCCCGCTTCTCGGGCATGCGGCACGGGTTCCGGCCGAACGTCGACTGCTTCCACACCGACGACCCACATGCGCTCACCGTGGTCGTCGAGCTGCCGGGCGTCGACCCGCAGTCGGTGCGCGTCGTCGCCGGTGAGCGGCTCCTCGTCGTCGCGGGCGAGCGGAAGCGACCCCGCGTGCCCGGTCGGGTCTACCAGCAGATGGAGATCGAGTACGGGTCGTTCCAGCGCCAGGTGCATCTCGCCGAGGACGTCGACCCGAAGGACGCGGTGGCGCGGTTCGAGCACGGCGTCCTCACGGTCGAGCTGCCCGTGGTCGAGCAGACCCCGGCGCAAGGCCGCTATCGGATCACGGTGGAGAGACTTGACTGACGTCGGCTTCGAACAGCCGGACGAGCTGCAGCTCGTGTACCCGGCGGCACTGCCCGTGCTGCCGCTGAAGGAGATGGTCGTCTTCCCCCAGTCGATGACGCCGCTCGCGATCGGCCAGGAGCGCTCGGTGCGGCTGATCGACGACGTGGTCGCGGGAGAGCGCCTGCTGGCGCTCGTCGCCTCGCGCGACGGGTCGCTCGAGTCCCCAGGCTGGGACGACGTCTACGACGTCGGAACGGTGGCGCTCGTCCACAAGATGATCAAGGTCCCCGACGGCACGCTCCGGATCCTCGTCCAAGGGCTCGACCGCGTGAAGCTCGAGGCGCGGCTCGACACCGATCCGTACCTGCTCGGCGAGTTCAGCGAGCTCCCCGACGTGCTCGAGGAGACGCCCGAGCTGGAAGCTCTGACGCGCAACGTTCAAGGCCTGTTCGGGCGCATCATCGGGCTCGCGCCCTACCTCCCCGAGGAGCTGCAGCTCGCCGCGGCGAACGTCGACGACCCGAGCGCGCTCTGCCACCTCGTCGCCTCGACACTCCGGACGATCAAGACGGAGGAGCGCCAGGAGATCCTCGAGGAGGTGAACGTCGAGCAGCGCCTGCGCACCGTCTCCGCGATCCTTTCCCGTGAGCTCGAGGTGTTCGAGCTCGGCTCGAAGATCCAGTCGCAGGTCCAGTCCGAGATGGAGCGCGGCCAGCGCGAGTACTTCCTCCGCCAGCAGCTCAAGGCGATCCAGCAAGAGCTCGGCGAGTCCGACCCGGAGCAGGCGGAGGTCGCAGAGCTACGCGAGCGGCTCGAGGCGCTCGGCGAGCTCCCGGAGGAAGTGCGCAAGGCGGCCGACCGCGAGCTCTCACGCCTCGAGAAGCTGCCGTCGGCGGCAGCGGAGTACGGCGTCATCCGCACGTACCTGGAGTGGATCCTGACGCTACCCTGGCGTACCTTCACCGACGACAACCTCGATCTCGAGCACGCGCGTGGGGTGCTCGACGCCGACCACTTCGACCTCGAGAAGGTGAAGGGCCGGATCATCGAGTACCTCGCCGTGGCAAAGCTGCGGAACCAGGTCTCCGGTCAGATCCTCTGCTTCGTCGGGCCGCCCGGCGTCGGCAAGACGTCGCTCGGCCACTCGATCGCGAATGCGCTCGGGCGGAAGTTCGTCCGCCTGTCGGTCGGCGGCGTCCGCGACGAATCCGAGATCCGCGGCCACCGCCGCACGTACATCGGCTCGATGCCCGGCTCGATCATCCGCTCGATTCGCGACGCCGAGTCGGCAAACCCGCTGCTCCTGATCGACGAGATCGACAAGATGGGCGCCGACTGGCGAGGCGACCCGGCGAGCGCGATGCTCGAGGTGCTCGACCCGGAGCAGAACCGCACCTTCCGCGACCACTACCTCGACCTCCCGTTCGACCTGTCGAAGGTGCTGTTCATCTGCACGGCGAACACGCTCGACACGATTCCCAGCCCGTTGCTCGACCGCATGGACGTGATCCAGCTCTCCGGGTACACCGAGGACGAGAAGCTCGGGATCGCAAAGCGCTATCTGCTCCCGAAGCAGCTCGCAGCGCACGGCCTGCAGCGCGCCCAGTTGACGCTCACCGACAAGCTGCTGCGCACGGTGATTCGCGAGTACACGCGCGAGGCAGGTGTGCGCGGGCTCGAGCGCCGGCTCGCCGACCTGTGCCGCAAGGCGGCAACCGAGGTGGCGACGGGCCGGCTCGAGAAGGTCCGCGTCAACGACGCACAACTGCGCGACTGGCTCGGCGCGCGACGGTTCGCCGGCGAGGTGCGAAAGCGCACATCAGGGCCCGGCGTCGCGACGGGCCTCGCGTACACGACGGTCGGCGGCGACGTGCTCTTCATCGAGGCGACCGCCTACCCGGGCCAGGGGCGGCTCACGATCACCGGCCAGCTCGGCGAGGTGATGCAGGAATCGGCGCAGGCCGCGCTCTCATGGGTCCGCGCGCACGCCGCCGAGGTGGGTCTCCCCGACGACTGGTTTGCAGGTCATGACGTGCACATCCACGTGCCGGCGGGAGCGGTGCCCAAGGACGGCCCGTCCGCGGGTGTGACGATGGCGACCGCGATCGCATCGCTCGTCCGCGACACACCCGTCGCGAACGACATCGGGATGACCGGCGAGATCACCCTTACGGGCCAGGTGCTGCCGATCGGCGGGCTGCGCGAGAAGTCGCTCGCGGCGCAACGGGCCGGCCTCAAGCGAGTCGTTTTTCCGCGCGACAACGAGCCCGATCTGGCCGAGCTGCCACAGGAGACCCGCGACGCATTGCAGTTCATCCCGGCCGACACGATCGAGGACGTCTTCGCGGCCGCGTTCGACGGGAAGCAGCGCGTCGCGCGAAGCGGCCCTCAGGCAGGCGCGAAGCTCGCTGCGAGCTCGTCGCAGACAGCCGCACCTGCCGAGCAGACGAGTAGGAACTCCCGCTTGCCGCGCAACAAGAAGGTGTAACGGTCGGTCCGGTCGCCGAGCGCGACCTCGTACGAATGGGACTTGTCGCCGTCGACGGTGACCACGCTGTGCCCTCGCACGGTCCCGCCGCCCTGCCGGGCGACCTCGGCCATGCGGATCGCGAGCTCCGACTGCACCTTGCCGAAGAGCGCCCGGGTGTACGGCCGCACGAGTGGGAAGGTGGCGACCTGCACGAACGACGCTCCCGCTCTGGCGGTCGTCCGGGCTTTCGTGGCGGTGACAGTCCACGCGGCAGGGGCACGGAAGTGGAAGCCCGGACGATTCACGGTCTGCCATTGCTCCTTCGACTGGCCGCCGCCGCCGCAGCCTGCGAGGATGAGCACAGCCAGAAGGAGCGCCTGTTTGCTTCGGACCGGCCGGGGTATGAGGCGCACGGCAACGAGGCGAAAGGATCGGGTAACGATGGCCAAGACGACAGACAAGGTCTACGACGCAGCTGACAACGTCAAGCCGTACGTCCAGCGCGCGATGCAGGACGAAAAGCTGCGCGAGGACGTGATGAGCGCGTTCGCGACCGCGAAGGAGCTCTACAACGAGCTGATCGGCGGCCGCAGCGCCGTCACACTCGCGCAGCGGGTCGCGACCGACGACGAGGTGCGCGACAAGCTTCGCGCCGCGGTCGACGACCTCCGGAGCGCCGCCGACCGCCTGCAGGGGCGGAAGAGCGGCAAGAGCCACACCGGCCTGCTGGTCGCCGGCATCGCGCTCGGCATTCTCTTCAACCCGGTCACAGGCCCGGAGACGCGGCGGTGGCTGAAGGACATGCTGAGCGGCGGCGGCGACGACTTCGGAGACGACTTCCCGTCGTCGAACGGCGGGGCCGTTAGGCCCGGCCGAGGTCGCCGGTCGGCGCGACCGCGGTCGGCACGAGCGTCTGCATCAACGACGAGCGGTCGACCGGTCCGAGCGCCCGCTCGAGCGAGCTCGGATCGAGCCCATCGGCGGTCGAGATGTCGTGCATCCCGAGCAGGATCGCTCCGGGCTCGGGCGCGGCGGGGCCGTAGCCGGGGATCGGCGGCACCCAGCCGCCTGCGATCGGGAACGGCAGGTCTTGCTGGTGCTGCCAGGCGTCCAAGTACGGCGTCGGGTCGACAGCACCGTCGTAGCCGAGGTAGAGGAACGACACCGGGTGGATCTCGAAGTGGAGGTGGTAGGGCGTGCCCTCGGCGTCGCCGGTGTTCCCCATGAACCCCACCACTTGCCCGGCCTTGACCCGTGACCCGTTCGCGGCCGTGATCGAGAACGCGGAGAGGTGCGCGTAGTAGAACTGGTTGCCGGCCTTGTCGACGATCCAGAGCCGGTTGCCGCCGATCTTGTTGAAGCCGACCGAGAAGACGATCCCGTCGGTGCACGCGACGAGCGGCTGTCCGAGCGACCCGAAGATATCGTCGCCGTGGTGATAGGTGACGTCGGGTCGCTTGGCACCGAACGTGTCGATGTACGACGTGGGGCCGTAGACCGGGAAGACGTAGCGGCCGGCGGTGAGCTTCGGCTGCACCTTCAGCGGCTCTGGCTTGGTCTTGCCCCCGGCGCGTAGGCTCGGCGAGTCCCCGACCGATGGGCCTTCGGCCGGGCCTGTCTCGTCGGTCGTGGTTCCAGGCGTGGTGGTCGTGGTCGAGGTCGAGGGCGGCGCCGTCTGAACAGCTGCACTCGCGGTCCCGATCTGGATCTCAGTGCCGGCCGGCAGCCCGCCGTGGTCGGCCGTCAGGCGCAGGTCGAGCTCGGTCACCGCGGTCCGGTACCCCTTCGCTCCGGCCGGCGCGCTCGTGTCGACGGTCGAGGCGCCGATGGACAACTCGCCCCAGTCGCCGACCGTGCAGCTTGCCTCCGCTCGCCGGCTGGCCCTCCACCCGGAGGTTCACGACCGTCGTGCCGTTCGTGTTCCCGCCGGCACCCGAAGGGCCGGTGCCGGCCGAGACGCGCGCGGTGACCGCGTCGGCGGTGATCTCGCCCTTGAAGAGCGACAGCTGGGTGACGTCGGCCTCAGCTTTCGCCGCTGCGTTCTTCGTGACGGCGGTCGTCGCGGTCGCGGTCGTCGAAGCGGCACCGACGATCGACCCGTCGGCCGGGAAGGCGAACCCGGCGGTGGTCACCGGCTGCGCAGCCGGCGGCGACGCGGACGTCGCGGTCGCGGTCACCGGCTGGTTCGGCGCCGCGATCCGGATCGCGTACGCGCTCGCCGAGGCGCCCGCCGAGCCCGCGCCCTCACCGGCGCTCGTCGAGACGAACGCGAGGGCTGCGAGCAGGAGCGGAAGCGCGAAGCGGCGGCAGCGCACTGTGCGTGATGATGCCAGTGAAGCCTGCTAGCCGAGCTGTTTCCGGGCGAAATCACGGAAGCGGGCGCGGGCGTCGTCGGCCGGCCCAAGCTCTTCATCACCCGCGTAGCGCGGGTCGGCGGCGACTTCTTCAGCGACGGCGCGTACCTCCGCGACCACGGCGGCGCGGTGATGTTCGTCGCGAAGCAACGTCTCGATCCACGTCTCGGTCCCGTCGTAGTCGGGGACGTTGTTGTCGACGAGCAGCTGCCCGAGGAGGACGCCCACCCGGATGTACGCGAACGTGCGAAACGCGAGAATCTTGCGTGGGCCCGAGACCAGGGCGTCGATGTCGGGGTTCTCCCGCTGCAACTGGTCCACGATCGAGCCGATCGGCTCGTCGACGAGTGGGATCCAGATCTGCTCGCTCACGGTCTGGGAAGTGTTCCCGATCTCCGCCGTGTCCGCCAGAATCGCCGCGGTGAACGCGCTTGCACGCTCGCCGCCGAGCCCACGCGGGCGGCACTCTTTCTCGACGTCGACGGCGTGCTCGCACCGATCGTCGAGCGGCCCGAGGATGCGCGCGTGCCGCGCGAGACACGAATGGAGCTCGAGCGGCTTGCCGGCTCGTACGGCCTCGTCGCTTGCGTGACGGGACGTACGGGGAGCGCTCGCGCGCGAGATCGTCGGCGTCGGCGGGCTCCGCTACGTCGGCCAGCACGGGCTCGAGCTCGAGCCCGCCGCGGAGGAGTCGGCAGGGCGGATCCATGCCTTCGCGCGCGCAGCCGGCTGGCCCGACCTGGAGCTAAAGCCGCTGACGGCGGCGTTCCACTACCGCCGCGCCGAGGACCGAGAAGCTGCCCGCGAGCGCCTCGAGACGGTCGCCGCCGCCGCGCTCGCAGAGGGTTTCCGGACGAAATGGGGCCGGTTCGTGCTGGAGGTCGTGCCGCCGGTCGACGCGTCGAAGGGAACGGCCGTGCACCTGCTCCTCGCGGAAACAGGCCTTCGGCGCGCGCTCTACGCCGGCGACGACGTCACCGACCTCGACGGCTTCCGCGCGCTCGACGGCGCTCGAGCTCGCCGTGCGGGTCGCGGTCGCCTCGGCGGAGGGGCCGACGGAGCTCGGCGAGCTCGCAGACATGGTCGTCGCCTCGACCGAGGCGTTCCTCGAGTTGCTCCGGCGAATCTAGAGCCCCAGGCGCTCGCGAACCTCGCGCGACTGGCGGCGCGAGACGTCGAGCTCTGTTCGTGCCTCGTCGGCGAGCTGCAGCCGGAAGCGATCGCCGGCGCGGCGAACGCCGGCGACCTTGGCGAGGTTCACGAGGTACGAGCGATGGATGCGCGCAAAGCGCGGCCCGAGCCGGTCCTCGAGCTCGCCGAGCGACGCCGTGCAGAGGTACGCGCGGTCGTAGGTATGCACACGGCTGTAGTCGCCTTCCGCCTGCGCGTAATGGATCTGGTCGGGGTCGAGCAGCTCGGTGCCGCCGCCGGCGACAACCGGCACCTTGTCGACCGGCGCCGCGTTCTCCTGCGAGCGCTCGCGGAGGCGCTCGACGACCCGTGCCAGCCGATCCGGATCGACCGGCTTGAGCAGGTAGTCGAACGCCTCGACCGCGAACGCATCGACCGCGTACTCCGCATGAGCCGTCACGAACACGACCGCCGGCGGCGTCGCGCCGCTCGCGGATGTGGGGCGCCGTCTCGAGGCCGGACGCGCCCGGCATCTCAACGTCGAGGAAGACGACGTCGTAGGCGTGCTCCCGCGTCAGCTCGATCGCCTCGGCCGCGCTCGTCGCCTCGCCGACCACCTTCACATCGGGATGCGCGTGGAGCAGGTAGCGAAGCTCCGACCTCGCCGGCGCCTCGTCGTCGACGATCAGCGCGCGCACCGTCACTCGGGAACCTCGAGCCGCACGACCGTGCCGAACGGGAACGAGCGCAGCCGCACTCCCTCGCCGTAGTGCGCCGTGAGGCGGAGATTCACGTTGGCGAGCCCGAGCCCGGTGCCTTCCCCAACGCCGGGCTCGAGCACGCGTTCGATCGCCTCGCGCGCGATGCCGCGGCCGTCGTCCCGAACGGTCACGCGCAGGCGGCCACGACGCATGCGCGCCCGCACGAGCAGGTTCAGCGGTCGGTCGGTCTTTCCATGCTTGATCGCGTTCTCGACCAGGGGCTGGACGAGCAGCGGCGGCAGGCGCACGCCGAGCGTGTCCGGTGCGGCGTCGACCGTCACGCGGAGCTGCGGGCCGAAGCGTGCCTGCTCGAGCTCGAGGTAGCTCTGCACGTGTCGCAGCTCCTCTTCGAGCGTGACGAGCTCGCCCGGCCGCGCGAAGCCGACTGCGCAGATGATCGGCGAACGCGAGCACGAGCCGGCGCGCTCGTTCCGGCTCGGTGCGGATGAACGACGCGATCGTGTTGAGCGCGTTGAAGACGAAGTGCGGCTCCATCTGCGCCTGCAGCGCGGTCGTCGTCGCAGTGTGAAGCTCGGACAGCTGGAGCTGCGTCGACAGGTGGCGGCCGATCTGCTCGAGCGTCTCCACAGCTGCCTCGTCGAGCGGCGAACCGGCCGTGCGCGTACGCGACGATGGCGCCGACCGGGCCGTCGTGCAGAGCGGAGCGGCACAACCGCGGCCGCGCCGAGCGGGCACGCCGGGTGGTCGCACTCGGTTCGGATGCCGAGCGGCGCGAGCAGCGGCGAGTCACGCGCGAGTCGCCTCGTACACCGGGCCGGATCGGCCGGTCGCCGGCGCCGTGGTGGTCGGCACCTGCGCCGACGAACGCGAGCACCTCGTGCCGGTCGGTGACGGCGACCGCGCCGTAGCCGAGCTTCTCGAACAGCTCGTAGGCGACGCTGCGCGCGGCGCGCTCCGTCAGCCCGTGGCGAAGCTCGGGCAGGGTCGCGTCGAGAAGCTCGAGCGCCGGAACGCGGCGGCGCCTCCTCACGGATTCCTCGCGCACGTACGAGTAGCCGACGTCGAGCGGGCTCGGTGGGAACGGGACGACTCGCGTCTCGCCGTTCAGCCGCCAGCCACGCTTCTCGTAGAACCGGCGGGCGCGGTGGTTCTCCTCGAGCACCCACAGCCGGAGCTCCGGGCAATCCGGCATTGCGTCGAGCGCCGCGCCGTGGAGGTCGTCCGCGACGCCCGTGCCCCACCACCCGGGGAGGACGTAGAAACCGTGCAGCCAGCATGCCTCCACACCGGCGATCCCGACCACGGCGCCGTCGCGCTCCGCGGCGACGACCGTTCCCGCGAATTTGCGCCACCGGCGCAGCACCTCCTCGTCGGGGAACGGGTACAGGTCGGGTGGGAAAATGTGCCCGAGGGCGGCCAGGCACGCCTCGCGCTGGATCGCGAGGTGCGTCTCCGCCTCGCCTGCGCCCGGAGCGTCTGATGGCTCACGCGCGCGCGATCTTCACGGCCGTGCCGTACGCGCAGATCTCCGTCCAGGTCTCGCCCATCTCCGAGGTGTCGAACCGCATCGCGAGAACGGCGTTCGCGCCTTTCGCCTCGGCCTCCTCGGTCATGCGCTGGATCACCTCGGTGCGACTGTCCGCGAGCGCCTTCGTCATCCCTTTCAGCTCGCCGCCGAAGATCGACTTCAGCCCGGCGCCGATCTGCGAGCCGATGTTCCGCGACCGCACCGTCAGGCCGAACACCTCTCCGTAGACGTCCGTGATCTCGTGTCCCGGGTACGTCGTTCATCGTCGTGATCAGCATCGCTCCAGCACCTCCAGCACCTCGGGTATGGACGTCACGCGCAAACCATCCCACGTCCGCAGCTCGGGCCACACCGGGTCCTGGCCCGGCTTGTGGATCAGGATCGCGCGCAGCCCGACGCGTCGCGCGCCGTCGAGCTCGTCGTTCGCGCCGTCGCCGACGAATACAGCCTCGTGCGGCTCGACGCCGAGCAGCGTCGCAGCACGCGCGGTAGATGCGCGGGTCCGGCTTCGTCAGGCCGACGGCGATTCGAGAAGACCTCGGCGTCGAAGAGGCCGGCGAACGCCGACTCCGGCCAGAGCAGCTCGACGTCCTCGGTGCAGACCGTGATCAGCCCGACCTTGTGCCACGTGCGCGAAGCTCCGCGAGCGTCTCGACGGCGCCGGCGCGCGGAACGAGGCAGTGGCGCACGAAGTCGGCGCGGTAGGAGAGCACGTCGTCGATCGCGTCGGCGGGCACCCCGACACCGGCAAGCACTGTGCGAACGGGTGCCGTGTAGCCGCTCGGCCGCGCGGTTCCACCGTTCGTGGAAGTCGAAGCCGACCCGCTCGCGGACGCGCGCGTGCATGAGCGCGTTCGCGTCGCGGTCCCAGTCGATCAGCGTTTCCCAGAGGTCGAAGATCACCGCGCGGATTGCCGAAGCACCTCCCAGGAGCGGCGAATGTCGGCCTCGGTCGTCCGCTCGTTCCCGATCGCGAGACGGATGATCGTGTCGCCACGCAGCTTGGTCGTCGCGACGAACAACTCTCCCGTCGCGGTCGCGCTGCGCGCGATCCGCTCATTGTCCGCCTCGAGGTGGCGGAAGCACACGGTGGAGAACGGATGCGGCGCAACCACCTCCCAGCCGGGCTCCGCCTCGACGAGCGACGCAAAGAGCTGCGCGAGGCGGACGTGCTCACGGATCAATGCGCGCAGGCCTTCGGCGCCGTACCAGCGGAGGACGAGCCAGAGCTTGAGCGCCCGGAACCGGCGGCCGAGAGCCGGGCCGTAGTCCTTGATGTCGATCGCCTCCGGGGTCGAGGCGAGGTAGTCGGGCACGAACGCAAACGCCTCGTGAAACGCCTCCGGGCGCCTCGTCCACAGGGCCGAGAAGTCCATGGGAGTGAACAGCCACTTGTGCGGGTTGACGACGACCGAATCCGCCCGCTCGACGCCGTCGAGACACCAGCGAAGCTCGGGACAGACGGCCGCCGATCCGGCGTAGGCGGCATCGACGTGCAGCCACACACCGGCGTCGGCGCAGCGGCGCGCGAGCTCCGGCACCGGATCGACCGAGGTCGTGGCGGTCGTTCCCACGGTCGCGACGACGGCCGTCACCCCGTCGAGGTCGAGCTCAGGGAGCATGCGGAAGGCGTCGTCGACAGGAGCTTGACGGTAAGGAAAGGCCGACGAGGCGCGCGGCCTTCTCGACGCTGAAGTTCGCCTGCTCCGACGCGATCACGACGCCTCCCGGCCGGCGTGTCCGCGCTGCTGCAAGCGCAGCGATCGTGGCCGTCGACGCCGTGTCCTCGATGTGCCCGTGCCAGCCGCGGGGCAGGCCGAGCAGCTGGGCGAGCCAGTCCATCACCGTCACTTCGAGCTCGGTGACGGCCGGCGAGGACGCCCAGGTGAACCCGTTCACGTTCAGCGTCGCGATCAGCAGCTCGGCGAGGATGCCGGGCTCCGAGCCGGTGTTCGCGAACCACGCGAAGAAACGCGGGTGGTTCCAGTGCGTGAGCCCCGGGAGGATCAGCTCGTCGAGGTCGCGCAGCATCGCCTCGAACGGCTCGCCGTGCTCGGGCGGGAGCGCCGGGAAGCGACGCGCGCACCTCGCCCGGGGCGACACGCGACGCGACCGGCAGCTCGCCGACGCGCTGCAGGTACGCGTCCGCCCAGTCCGCGGCGCGGTCGAGGTCGTCGCGGAACGTCACCGCTTCTTCTTCAGCTTCTGCGATCTGGGCCCACGTGTGCGTGTTCAGCACGTCCGCCTTGCGTGAGCCATGCTCGGCGCGCCTGGCCGACGCCGAGCTCGACGTAGTCGAGCGCGCCGACCGAGTGCCCGTCGGAGTCGATCGCCAGCTTCAGACCCGCCTCGCGCGCGGCGCGCGCATGGACGTCGGTCAGGTCGAGCCGATCGGGCTGCGAGTTGATCTCGAGGAACGTTCCCGTCTCGAGCGCTTTCTCGACGACGCGCTCGATCTCGACCGGGGACGGCGACGCGACGGCCGATCTTCCGGTTCGTGAGGTGCCCGATGCAATCGACATGCGGGCGACTCCATCGCCGCGAAGACGCGCTCGGTCGGCGTCATGGTCGAAGCGCGAGTGCACCGAGGCGACGACCCAGTCGCGCGTCGCGAGCTCCTCGTCGGAGACGTCGAGGGTGCCGTCGGGCCGGATGTTGACCTCGATCCCCTTCAGGATCCGGAACGGCTTCACGATCTCGTTCAAGCGCGTCGATCTGGTCGGCCTGGCGCTGCAACAGGTCGCCGCGCAGCCGCTGCGAGTGATCGCAGATCGCGTAGTAGGCGTATCCGCGCGTGATCGCAGCATCGATCATCGCCTCGAGCGGGTCCTTGCCGTCCGACCACGTCGTGTGCGTGTGCAGGTCGCCGCGGAGATCATCGAGCTCGACGAGTCGCGGCAGTCCATCCTTCCGTGCCGCGGCGAGCTCACCGCCGTCCTCGCGCAGCTCGGGCGGGATCCAGTCGTAGCCGAGGAAGCGATAGACGTCTTCCTCGCGTCGCAAACCGGTGCTCCTCGCCGGTCTCGACGACGGTGACCGCGTACTCGGAGACCGAGAAACCGCGGCGTACGGCGTCCTCCCGGAGCGCGACGTTGTGGTTCTTCGAGCCGGTGAAGTGCTGCAGCAGGTTCCCGTAGCTCTCCGGCGGTACGACCCGAAGATCGAACCGGAGCCGTCGTGTGAGACGACCGTCGCCTTCGTCGACCCCTTCGCCACGACGTCGACCACCCACGGCAGCGTGCAGAAGTGGTCGACGAGCGCCTGAGGATCGGTCGCCGTCGCGATGATGTCGAGGTCGCGCACCGTCTCGCGCATCCGCCGGGCCGAGCCGGCGAGCGAGACCTCGACCGACGCGGGATGCTCGCGTAGCTCCTCGACGACGGCGCGAAGCTTCGGCAGCGTCGTGCCCAGCAGCGACCGGCGCGGCCCCTGGGCCGCCTGCGGCCGCGCCAGCGCGACCGCGATCTTCTCCTCGGTGCCGGCGCCGATCCCGGCGTGGCCGCGCAGCTGCTGCGCCTCGGCCGCCACCTTCAAGCCGTCGACCGTGGTGATCCCGAGCTCCTTCCAGATCCGCCGCGCCGTCTTCGGGCCGAGACCGGGTAGCCGCATGAACGTCGCCACTTCTGCCGGGCACCTCGGCTTTCCGCTTCGTCAGCGCGTGGATCTCGCCGTCGTCGACGACCTCGACGATCTTGCCCTCGATCGTCTTGCCGATGTCCTGCAGCAGCTTCGCCTTCCCGTCGAGCGCGAGTTGCGCGACCGAGGACGGGGTCTCGCGGATCCTCGCCGCCGCCCTGCGATAGGCGCCGATGCGGAATGAGTCGGCCCCTTCGAGCTCCATCAGGTCGGCGAGCAGGTCGAACTGCTCCGCGAGCGAGGTCGTTCCGCGGTAGGGCGCTCACGTCGGCGATCATAGGCGGCGTGCGCGAGGTGACCGACGCGACCTTCGCCGACGAGGTGCTGGCGGCCGAGCAGCCCATCGTCGTCGACTTCTGGGCGCCGTGGTGCGGGCCGTGCAAGGCGATCGAGCCGGCGCTCGAGGAGCTGCCGCTCGAGGTCGTCAAGCTCGACATCGACGCGAACCCGTCCACCGCGGCGCGCTACGGCGTGCTGACGCTCCCGACGGTGATCCTGTTCGCGGGCGGCGAGCCGCGCGAGACGGTGCACGGCGCACGGCCGAGGAAGCACTTCGAGAAGGCGTTCGCTGTGTACCTAAGAGGTGTCTGACACTCCCGGTGTCAGACACCCCCGCAACGCGGGGTCATGCTTCACCCGAGTGAAGTGCTCCCAGCCGCCGAGTGCGAAGGGCTTGCCGTGCAAGAGAAGCTCGACGCCTTCTCCTTCCTCGACGCGCCCGATCGCCGCGAAGCGACCCGCTTCGGGCACAGCCGCAAGCAACTCGAAGTCCTCGCCGAAGCCCACGTCGTCGAGCGTCGCACCACCTGCGAGCGGAACACGCTCGAGCTCCACGACGCAACGAACGCCCGAGCGGCGCGCGATGTGGCCGAGATCGACCGCGATCCCGTCCGAGACGTCCAGCTGCGCGTGCGCGCTCCGTGCGAGCTCGCGTCCCTCCTCGACGCGCAGTCGGCGGGCGCACGTAGCCACCACCGCGAAATGCGGCTCCGGCCGCGCCCAGTGGGCCGGTGAGGACGAGCGTGTCGCCCGGCCGTGCACCCGCCCGTCCCGGCACGCGCGCGCTGCGACCGAGCGCCGTGACGCTGACGCAGACAACAGGAGCCGACGTCGTGTCCCCGCCGACGACGGGAACACCGGCCTCGGCGATCCCTTCGTACAGCGCAACGGCGTCGTCGATCCCGGTCTCCGGCGGCAGCGCGAGGCTGACGAGCAGCGCTTCCGGTAGGGCGCCGGAGGCGGCGAGGTCGCTGATGTTCACCGCCGCCGCGCGGAAGCCGAGCTCACGCCACGTGAGCCGGTCGAGCAGGAAGTGCACGCCTTCGACGAGCGCGTCCTGCGTGACGACGAGCCCGCCCACGACCGCCGCGTCGTGCTCGACGCCGACGACCAGCCGCCGCCGCTCGAGCTCGGCGAGCAGGCCCAGCTCACCGGTCTCCGACAGCTTCGTCAACGGCCCTCCTCAGTGCCGGGTCGGCTGCGGCGCGGATGACCGCGACTCCGGCGGCGCCGGACTCGATGCAGGCCGCGGCGTTGGCGGCGTCGACGCCGCCGATCGCGACCACGGGAACGTCCACGGCGACGCAGATCTGTCGGAGCCCTTCGAGCCCGATCGGCGGCTCTGCGTCGTCCTTCGACGGTGTCGCCCACACGGGGCCGGCGCCGAGGTAGTCGGCGTCGGCTGCGAGCGCCTGCTCGACAGTGGTGACCGAGCGGCCGAGCAGCAGGCCGAGCTCCCGGGCGCGCTCGGCTCCCCGGTCGGACCGGCCGAGATGGACGCCGTCGGCGCCGAGAGCGACGGCCGCGTCGAGGTCGTCGTTGACGACGAACGTCACGCCGAGATCGCCAAAACCGGCTCCACGCTCGATGACGACCTGCGTCGGCGCCTTCACGCGCAACTGCACCACCGTCGCACCGGCTGCGATTGCGCGTCGCGCGGTCGCCAGGTCCGCCACGATTGCGTGCACCTTCACGTGACCCGCGCCCTTCCGTCGAGCGACTCCGGATCGAGCGCGGCCAGCGCGTCGTAGAGCCCAACGTGGAACGAGCCCGGGCCTTTCGCCCCTCGCGCGGCGTCCTCGCCGGCAACGCCGAACGCAACCAGTGCGGCGACGGCGGCGTCGTAGGGCTCGGCGACCGCGAGGAAGCAGCCCGTGATCGCGCTCGACATGCAGCCGGTGCCGGTGACGGCCGCGAGCAGCGGATCCCCGTTCGCGATCGAGGTGACCCGCTCGCCGTCCGAAACACGGTCGACGGGGCCGGTCACCGACGCGACGACGCCCAGAGTCGCTGCCGCGGCGCGGGCGATGGCGGCCGCGTCGTCACCTGCCGCGATCGACTCGACGCCGCGTACCTCGGCGTCGACGCCGACGAGCGTCGCCACCTCGCCCGCGTTGCCGCGCAGTACCGCAATGTCAACCTGGTCGAGGATCCGCTTTGCCGTCTCCGTGCGGTACGTGGTCGCGCCGGCACCAACCGGGTCGAGAACGACCGGCACACCGACCTCGTTCGCCGTGGTGCCGGCGATGAGCATCGCCTCCACCCAGTGCGGCGACAGCGTGCCGATGTTCAGCACGAGCGCGCCCGCGATGCGCACCATCTCGGCGACCTCTTCGCGCGCGTGTGCCATGACCGGCAGCGCTCCGAGGGCGAGGGTCGCGTTCGCCGTCTCGTTCATGACGACGTAGTTCGTGATCTGGTGGACGAGCGGCTTGCGCTCGCGCACGAGGCGCAAGGAGGCTCCTGGGGTCACAGTCTCCCTTTCAGGTTGAGGACGTCGACGGGACCGTCGCCCGCGCCGATCTCGGTCAAACCATGGCGGACCGCGTCAGCGGCCGCCCGTGCGGCCCCGCGCGCCGCGTCGGCGAGCGACAGGCCACGGGCGAGCAGCGCGGCGAGCGTGGCCGAGTGCGTGCAACCTGCCCCGTGCGTCGCCGGTACGTCGAGCCGCTCGACTGGGATCTCCAGATGCTCGCGTCCATCGAAGAGATGGTCGACAGCCTCGTCGCCGTGACCGCCGGTGACGAGCGCGGCGCTCGTGCCGAGGCCGACCAGCCGCGCGGCCAGCTCGCGCCGCGAGCCGTCGCCGACGAGGGCACGCGCCTCGACGAGGTTCGGTGTGACAACGGTGGCGAGCGGAAAGAGCCGCGCGACGAGCGCGCCGACGGCATCCTCCTGCAGGAGCTGCGCGCCGGACGCCGCGATCATCACCGGGTCGACGACGAGCGGCACCGGATGCTCGGCGAGATACGCGGCGACCGCCTCGATCACGTGCCGCGAGAAGAGCATCCCGGTCTTCGCGGCGTCCACCCCGATGTCGGAGAACACCGCGTCGAGCTGCGCGACGACGAAGTCGGCCGGAAGCTCGTGTACGGCGGTCACGCCGACCGTGTTCTGCGCGGTCAGCGCGACGAGCACGGAGGTGCCGTGGGCTCCGGCGGCCGCAAACGCCTTCAGGTCGGCCTGGATGCCGGCGCCGCCGCCGCTGTCGGAGCCTGCGATCGTCAACGCTCTCGGTAACATCCATGCTCCCTTCGCCGGTCCTAACCGGATCAGGTTCGACGGGTGTGATCTCAGCCCCGGACGGGGCACCCCGGCAATCCGAGGCTAGCATCGGCCCGGTGGTGGTGGACGTGCTCCGCTGGGAAGGGTTACTGGACGGCGAGGAGCTCGCGCACCTCACCACCGAGCCCGCACGGGAAGCGCGGTTCGCGCCGCTGCCCGGCGACCTGCGGGCGTCGCTCGGCGTCGACCGGCTGTTCACGCACCAACGCGCGGTCTGGGACGCGGCGCAGCGCGGGGAGCACGTGCTCGTCGCCACGGGCACCGCCTCGGGGAAGACGCTCGCATTCAACTTGCCCGTCCTCGACGCGATCGCCGGCGATCCGAAGGTGCGTGCGCTCTACCTCTATCCGACGAAGGCCCTCGCCCAGGACCAGTTCCGGGCACTCACGGCGTACGGGGTGCCGAGGCTCCGCCCGGCGATCTACGACGGCGACACGCCAACCGAGCAGCGCCGTCAGATCCGCGCGCTACGCGAACCTGATCCTGACGAACCCCGACATGGTCCACGTCGGTCTTCTTCCCAATCACGACCGCTGGGGCGATGTGCTCGCCAACCTTCGGTACGTGGTGATCGACGAGGCGCACGTGTATCGCGGCGTCTTCGGATCGCACGTCGCAAACGTGCTGCGACGGCTGAAGCGGCTCGCACGCATCTATGGCTCCGAGCCGCAGTTCCTGCTCGCGTCCGCGACGATCGCGAATCCGGGCGAGCTGGGAACGTCCCTCCTCGCCGAGCGAGTGACTGTCGTCAGCGACGACGGCGCGCCCAGGGCCGAGCGGACGATCGTTTTCTGGAACCCGCCGCTCCAAGATGCCGAGCTCGGCCTGCGCGGCTCAGCGCTCGCCGAGGCGGCGAAGCTCCAGGCGACATTCGTCGAGCGCGGCCTGCGCACGCTGACGTTCGCGAAGAGCCGTAAGGCGGCCGAGCTGATTCACCGGTTCACGGCGGAACGCCTCGGCGACGACGCCCGCCTCTCGCCGTACCGCGCCGGGTATACGGCGGGGGAGCGCCGCACGATCGAGCGGCGGCTCCTGGAAGGCGACCTGCTCGGCGTTTCGGCGACGAACGCGCTCGAGCTCGGGATCGATGTCGGCCTGCTGGATGCCGTGATCAGCGTCGGCTTCCCCGGCACTGTCGCGTCGCTGCGCCAGCAGTGGGGGCGGGCGGGCCGGCGCGGCAGCGGGATCGCGGTGCTGGTCGCGAGCGAGGACGGGCTCGACCAGTTCTTCATGCGTGAGCCCGACAAGCTGCTCGGGCGGCGCGTCGAGGCGGCGATCCTCGATCACGCCAACCCGCGCGTGCTCGACAGGCCACGTGCGTGCGGCGGCGTACGAGGCGCCGCTCGGCGCCGGCGATCCGGCCCGAGTACCTCGCCGCCGCGCGACGCGACCCGGAGCTGAAGGCCACACCGGCGCGGCATCGTTTGGGCCGGCCGCGAGCATCCAGCGGCCCGGATCGCTCTGCGCGCGACCGACCCCGATGCCTTCACGATCGTCGACGCCACGACGGGTGACGTGCTCGGTCTCGTCGAGCGCTCGCGCGCCTACTCGACCGTGCACGAGGGCGCGGTCTACCTGCATCGCGGCGAGTCGTATCTCGTCCGCGAGCTCGATCTCACGACCCTGCACGCGGTCGTCGAGCCGTTCGCGGGCAACTGGTACACGCAGGCGAAGAAGGAGACGATGACGTCGATCGTCGAGCCGCGGCGCGTGGAGTGGCGCCTCGGCATGGAGCTGGCCTTCGGCGAGATCGAGGTGACCGAGCAGGTGGTCGCATACGAGCGACGGACGCTCGCCGGCCAGGAGCGGATCGAGCTCGTCGCAGCTCGAGCTGCCGGAGACGACGTTCTCGACCGAGGCGGTCTGGTACCTGCCGGAGGCGCATCACCTCGACGGGCTCGACGAGCTGCCGCGGCTGCTCGGGACCCTGCACGCCGCGGAGCACGCGATGATCGCGCTCCTGCCGCTCTGGGCGATGTGCGACCGCTGGGACATCGGCGGCCTCTCGACGAACATCCACCCACAGACCGGCCGGCCGACGGTGTTCATCTACGACGGCCACGCGGGCGGAGTCGGGATCGCCGAGCGTGGGTTCGAGCAGTTCGAGGGCTGGGTGCGGGACACCGCCGAGCTGCTGGCGGGCTGCCCCTGCCCGGGCGGCTGCCCGTCGTGCGTCCAGAGCCCGAAGTGCGGGAACCTGAACGACATGCTCGACAAGGCCGGCGCGCTGACGTTTCTCCGGCGGGCTGTCGATTTCGCCGGCGCTCGATCGTCGTAGGACGACAGCGAAGAAGGAGGGTGAAGTGAAGTACGCGATCCTGATCTACAGCACCGACGAAGGCCCCGCCGACCCCGCCGACCACGCGGTGTACATGGAGCTCTCCGGGCGTGGGACGACGATCGGCGGCGCGCAGCTGCAGCCCGTCGCGACGGCCACCACGGTGCGGGTGCAGGACGGCGAGGCGCTCACTACAGACGGCCCGTTCGTCGAGACCAAAGAGGCGTTCGGAGGCTTCTACCTGATCGACGTCCCGAACCTCGACGACGCGCTCGAGTTCGCGGCGACCGTCCCAGCGGCGCGGAGCGGCGCCGTCGAAATCCGTCCCCTGGTGGAACGCTGATCGAGGAGGTCTTCCGTGACGAGTGGGGTCGCGTCGTTGCGAACCTGGTCGGCTTCCTCGGCGACTTCGATCTCGCCGAAGACGCCGCGCAGGAGGCATTCGCGATCGCGGCAGAACGGTGGCCGCGTGAGGGCAGCCCGTCGAATCCCGGCGCCTGGCTCACGACGACCGCCCGCAACCGCGCGATCGACCGACTTCGTCGCGAGCGGACGTTCGCCGCGAAGGCGCACCTCATCGCGTCACCGGATGCCGTAGAGGACGAGGTGGACGACGAAACGACCTTCCGTGACGAGCGGCTCGAGCTGCTCTTCACGTGCTGCCACCCGGCGCTCGCACTCGACACACAGGTCGCATTGACCCTGCGGGCGCTCGGCGGGCTGCAGACGGAAGAGATCGCTCGGGCATTCCTCGTTCCGGAGCCGACGATGGCGCAACGGCTGGTCCGTGCGAAGAACAAGATCCGGACTGCCGGTATCCCGTTTCGCGTGCCGCCGTCGCACCTGCTGCCCGAGCGGCTCACCGCGGTGCTCGCCGTCGTCTACCTCGTGTTCAACGAGGGGTACGGGGGCCGGCGCGACCTCGCAGCCGACGCGATCAGGCTCGGTTCGGCGCTCGCAGAACTGATGCCGGACGAGCCCGAAACGCACGGCTTGCTCGCCCTCATGCTGCTCCACGACGCACGACGGGCAGCGCGCTTCGCCGACGGCGAGCTCGTGCTCCTCGCCGACCAGGACCGGTCCCTGTACGACGGCGCCAAGCTCGAGGCCGGCCGCGAGACGCTCCTACGCGGGCTCGCGCTGCGCGGACGCGGCCCGTATGTCCTGCAAGCCGCGATCGCTTCGCTGCATGCCGACACTCCGACCGACTGGCACGAGATCGCGGCGCTCTACGCCGAGCTTGCGCGGGTGACCGCGTCGCCGGTCGTCGAGCTGAACCGCGCAGTCGCGATCGCAGAGACCGACGGCCCGGCGGCGGCGCTCGAGCTCGTCGATGCACTCGCCCTCGACGGCTATCGGTACTTCCACGCGACCCGCGGCGAGCTGCTCCGCCGCCTCGATCGCCCCGCAGACGCACATGCCGCCTACCGGCGCGCCCTCGAGTTGACACCCGAAGGCCCCGAGCGGCGGTTCCTCGCGCGGAAGCTCGAGGTGACATCGCCAAGATAGGACGCGTCATGGTCGACGCGATCCGGGAATTCCGCCGCCGCTTCCAGCAGGACGTCGCCGAGCGCGTCGTGCCGGTGGAGCACGGTCTCGGCCTGGTGATGCCGTCCTATCCGCAGGTCTACGACGAGAACTTCCTGTGGGTCGAGTCGCCGACGGTCGGCGCCGCGGAGCTCGGCCGCGCGGCCGACACCGCGCTCGAGCACTGCTTCCACCGACGGGTCGTCGTATCCGACGGATCACCGGGACTGACCGGCGAGTTCGCCTCGCTCGGCTTCGGGCTCTCGACGCACCTCGTACTCGCCCAGCAACGCGCACCCGATCGCCGCGTCGACACGGCGCTGATCGCTGAAGTCGGGCTCGAGGAGCTGCTGCCGCTGCGTACGCTCTCGACCCTGCGTGAGCCCTGGGGAGACGAGGAGATCGCGCGGCAGCTGAACGGCGCCGCACGGCTCATCTCAGCCGCGACGCCGACGCGGTACTTCGCCGCTCGGGTCGGCGACGAGATCGCCGGCGCCTGCGAGGTCTATGCACGTAACGGCGTCGCGCAGATCGAGAACGTCGAAGTGGCCGCCGAGTTCCGGGGGCGAGGCCTCGGTCGGGCCCTCGTCCAGCACGCGCTCGACGAGGCGCGACGTGACGCAGACCTCGTGTTCCTCGAGGCGCTCGCCGACGACTGGCCGCGGGAGCTGTACGCCAAGCTCGGCTTCGTCGCGGTCGACCGCCTCGACGTCTACACCCGCCTTCCGGATCCACTGTCGCGCCTTCGGCTTCGGACGCCGCGACTCGAGCTCCACATCGCGACTCGAGCGGAAGCGCGGCGCCTCTTCCGGGTCGCCGAGGCCGGCATTCACGATCCCACGGCCATGCCCTTCGAGGTTCCCTGGACGGACGAGCTGGACGAAGAAGACTTCGTCTCGCACGTGACGGGGAGCACGGCCGACTCGATCCGGTTCGTCGCCTTCCTGGACGGCGCGCCGATCGGCGTCCAGGCGGTGGACGTCCATCCGGAGTGGGTCAGCACCGGCTCCTGGCTCGGCCAGACCTATCAGGGCCGCGGGCTCGGCACCGAGATGCGCGCTGCGGTGCTCACCTACGCGTTCGACGTGAGGCGCGCGCCGGTGGCGCGATCCGGTGCGATCGCCGGGAACCCCCAGTCGCTCGGCGTCTCGCGCAAGCTCGGGTACGAAGTCGTGGGAACGCACCTCGTCAGCCCGAGGGGCAGCCCGGTCGAGCACACGGACGTCGAGGTGCGGAGCGACCGGTTCCGCTCCCCGGTGCCGGTCTCGGTGGACGGCGTGGAGCCGCTGGCGTAGATTCGCCCGACAAACCGACCAGGAGGCAGCGTGGCGACGAAGCAGCTGCCCCGCCCGCGGCACGGGGATCCCTTGCAGACCACGGAGGACCTACGCGCGCTTGCGGCCGCGATCCTCCAGGACGACGTTCAGACACTCGCACGCACGACGGCGTATCTGCGGCGCTCCTACCGAGTGGTGTTCATCGGCTACGTGGCGATGATGATCTTCGGTGTCACGGCGATCGTCGCGGCGTTCGTGAAGGGCATCACGGCGTCGAGCCTCGGCGAGGCCGTGTCGGCGGTCGGCCTGGCCGGCCTCACGGTCGGGATCTTCGTCGCGTTCTTCGTGCAGCGACCCTCAGCCGCTCTCGAGCGCAACGCGATCTTCATGCCGTGGGTCTCGATCGTGTTGACGACGTTCTGGACCCGGCTGCTCTACCTCGATGACGGAGCCACCCTCGATGCGAAGCTCGGCCGCGCCGCCAAAGAGGCGTCCGACGAGCTGAGCGCCATCGCGCTGCGCTATGCGGTGATCGACGGGAAGGAGCTGAGCGTCGCGAAGCAGGCGGCGCGCACCCATGTCTGACTAGCGAAAGCGCGATAGCGCTTTTGCAAGTGACTGGCGCGTCTTGAGCACACCCGAGTAGAGGTCACCGTGCGCGCGGACCCGCTCGAGCACGGCAGCCATCGTGTACTCGGACGGGTTCATCTTGTCGTCGACCTCGTCCCAGCGCAGCGGAGTCGAGACGGGCGCGTTCGGCTTCGGTCGCACCGAGTAGACCGAGGCAATGGTCTTCCCTTCGCCGTTCTGGTTCGCGTCGATCAGCACCCCGCGGCGTCGTGCCTTCGACCACTCGGTGGTCGCGAGCTTCGGGTGCGCGCGGGCGATCGTGCCTGCGATGATCTCCGCGAACTCCCGCGAGTCGCTGTACGTCGAGCGGCGGTCGAGCGGAACGAGCACGTGGAAGCCCTTGCCTCCGCTCGTCTTCGGGAACGACAGGAGCTCGAGCGCGTCGAGCAGCTGCTTCAGGATCAGCGCGACCTCGATCGTCTGCTGCCACGGGACCTCGGGCGTCGGGTCGAGGTCGAAGAGGACGAAGTCCGGCCGGTCCGGCTTGTCGATGCGCGAATACCAGGCGTTCATGTCGATGCAGCCCATGTTCACCATCCAGAGCAAGGCGAGCTCGTCGTTCACGAGCGGGAAGTCGATCCACCTCTTCGACCGCTCGCTGTCGCGCGACGAGACACGCGCGTGGAACGTCGGGATCCACTCGGGCATGTGCTTCGGCGCGTCCTTCTGGAAGAACGCCTCGCTGTACGCCCCGTGCGGGTAGCGGCGCATCGTGAACGGCCGGTCCTTCAGATGCGGCACGAGCACCGGCGCTACCTCGCGGTAGTACCGGAGCAGGTCGCCCTTCGTGATCCCTTCCTCCGGCCAGAACGGCTTGGCGAGATTCGAGAGGCGCAGCTCGCGCTTCCCGATCCGGATCACGTTCTCGAGCGGCGCCGGCGCCGTGGGCGGGGCCGTGACCTCGGCCGCCTCCTTGTCGTCGCGGAGCCCCAGGTAGGCGGGGTGCCGCAGGTGGCCGTCATGCGTCCACTCGCCGTATTTCACCTGGGCGACGAGCCCGGGCTCGACCCACTGCACGTCCCCTTTCCGCACTCGCGGCATCTTCGGTGCCTCGGTGAAGGGAGGCGTGTCGCGGTGCAGCGGCTTCATGAGCTGGAGCAGCCGGCGGATCTCGCCGTCGTCGAACCCGGTGCCGACGTTTCCGACGTAGCGCAGCCCACCACCGTCGCGCACGGCAAGCACCAGCGCGCCGAATGTGCCGGCGCGGCGGCCCGAGCCGCGGGTGAACCCGACCACGAGGAACTCGTCGCTCAGCTCCGTCTTCAGCTTCAGCCAGTCGCGCGTGCGGCGGCCGGGTTTGTACGTGGAGTCGAGCCGCTTGGCGATGATCCCTTCGAGGTGCTGCTCGCGGGCGACCTCGAACAGCGCGTCGCCGTCGTCGAACCCTTCGGAGACCGCGACCGAGCCGGCGCGCAGGTCGATGAGCTCTCGCAGCAGGTCCTTGCGCTCGTGCAGCGGGCGATCGACGAGCGGCTTGCCGTCGAGCTCGAGCAGGTCGAACGCGTAGTACACGAGCCGCCCGGAGCCCTGCTGCAGCTCGGAGAAGCTCGTGCGTCCCGTCGTGTCGATCCTCGCGACCTCACCGTCGACGACCGCGTTCGGGCTGCGAACAGCCTTGACGAGCGCCTTCGCAACGTCGGGGAAGCGTCCCGTCAGATCGTTGCCGTTTCGCGAGACGAGTCGGCACTCGCCGCCGCGCAGGTACGCGATCGCGCGGTACCCGTCGAACTTGACTTCGAACGTCCAGCCGGGGCTGCGCGGAATGCGCTCATCCTGGGTTGCGAGCATCGGCCGGTACTCCCCCTGAACGACCTCGTCGGCCTGGTCGTCGTGGCCCTTGATCAAGAGCCAGTTCTGCTCTTTCCCGTCAAGCCGAGCCGGCACGAGTGTCCAACGGCCGTTCAGGCGGGTGCCGTGGAGCTCGACGGTCAGCTGGCCGTTTCGCTTCTCCTCGAGGAGCTCGTAGATGCCGGAGTCCCAGATCTCGACCGAGCCGGCGCCGTACTCGCCGTGTGGAATCTCACCGTGGAAGGTTGCGTACTCGAGCGGGTGGTCCTCGACGTGGACGGCGAGCGCCCTCGCGCCCGGTTCGAGCGGCACGCCCTTCGGCACCGCCCACGAGGCAAGCGCACCGTTCCGCTCGAGGCGGAAGTCGTAGTGGAGCCGCCGAGCGTCGTGGCGCTGGATGACGAAGACAGGCAGTGCGGAGCTTCGCTCCGCACTGGAAGGCATCGGCTCCGGAGTCTTGGTTGCACGCCGTTTCTTGCGGTAGTCGTCGAGAGTCACGGCCCTGTCCTATTCACAACGAGGTTTACGGCCCGCCGCAGGGGAAAGAACTGCTCGAAGCTTGTCTGCCTGACGGGGGGTTAGGCGCTGCGAGGCCCGCATTCGTGCGGGCCTCGACGCGTTTGTAAGGAGATTGTTCCCCGTTGAAAACCCTGTGGATGATGTGGAAACCCGCTGCGCTACGCGAAGACGCCCATGCCGCGGAACTTCGCTCGCCGGCGGCGGCGCAGCTCCTCCCCGGGCGTCTCCTCGAGCTCCTCGAGCGCCTCGACGAGCGCCGCCTTCAGCAGGCGGGCCGCGCCGTCGTGGTCGGTCTGGGCGCCGCCCGGCGGCTCGGCGACGATTCCGTCGATCACTCCGAGATCGAGGCAGTGGAGGGCGTCGGGCTTGAACGCTGCCGCTGCCTTCTTCGCCTCGCCCGCGTCCCGCCAGAGGATCGCGGCGCAGCCTTCCGGGGTGATGACGGAGTAGATCGCATTCTCCTGCATGAGGACCCGGTCGGAGACGGCGATCGCCACGGCGCCACCGGAGCCACCCTCCCCGATGATGCAGGCGACGGTCGGGACTGTGAGCCGTGCCATCTCGGCCTGTGAGCGCGCGATCGCGCCGCCCTGGCCGTGCTGTTCCGCGGCGACACCCGGATACGCGCCGGGCGTGTCGACGAGCGAGACGAACGGGAACTGGAAGCGCTCGGCGATCTCCATGAGCCGCATCGCCTTGTGGTAGCCCTCCGGGTAGGCCATCCCGAACTGCCGGTCGAGCCGCTCCTTGACGTCGCGTCCCTTCTGGTGGCCGACCAGCGCGATCGTGCGGCCGTCGATCTTGCCGAGGCCGGTGACGAGCGCGCCGTCGTCCGCGCGGCCGCGGTCGCCGTGCAGCTCCACCCAGTCATCGACGAATCGCTCCACGTAGTCCAGCGTGTACGGGCGCTCAGGATGGCGCGCGAGCTCGACCGACCGCCAGATCGCCTCATCGCTCGTGTCCTCGTGCAACCGCTCGAGCTGCTCCTCGAGCCGCCTCGCCTCGCCGTCGACGCGCGCGCCGCGCAAGAGCGGCAGCCGCGAGAGCCCCGAAAGGCGCCGGCGAAGATTGACTTCCTGATCTCTCTCGCTCATCTGAACAGCCTCAGCACGCGCGCCAGGTACGGCCGCTGCTCGGGACGCGGGACGATCGCGTCGACGTGGCCGAAGCGCATGTTCTGCTCCGCGAGCCCGAAGTCGTCGGGGAGCTTCTCGCGCGTCGTCTGCTGGACGACCCGCGGTCCGGTGAACGCGATCAGCGCGCCGGGCTCCGCGACCGTCACGTCGCCGAGCGACGCGAACGATGCGAGCACGCCCGCGGTCGTTGGATGCGACATCACCGTGATCAGCGGCACACGCGCGTCGTGCAACTCCTCCACCGCACACACGGTCTTCGGGAGTTGCATCAGCGACAGGATCCCCTCCTGCATGCGAGCACCACCCGAGCTCGGAACGGAGACGAGCGGGATGCCGCGCTCGGCGGCAGCGTCGCACGCACGCGAGAATTTCTCACCGACCGCGCTCCCCATCGAGCCGCCCATGAACGAGAAGTCCATCACCGCAAGCTCGAACGGATGGCCGTCGAGTGTCGCCTGCCCGGTGATGATGGCTTCGCTCTCACCCGTGTTGAGCTCGGCCTCGCTCAGTCGCTCGGTGTATGGACGCAGGTCGAAGAAGTCGAGTGGGTCCTCGGAGCGAACGTCCGCCGCCTCTTCCTGGAACGAGCCCGGATCGGCATACCACGCGATCCGCGTCCGCGCGCGCATCGGATAGTGGTGGCCGCAGTGGGCGCACACCCAGAGCGCCGCGTCGAGCTCGTCGTCGCGATAGTGAGACCCGCACTTCGGGCAGGTGTTGGGATGGCTCTTGTCGGCAGGCGGGGGAGCGTCTCGGTGCTCGACCTGCACGTCGATGCGCGCGTCGGACATCGTGCAGAGCTTAGACCCCTGCTGCGTAGCGGCCGGTTACAGGCCGAGCGCAGCGCCGAGCCGGGGCAGGAGCAGCTCGTTGCGCTCGGAGCGAAGACCGCCGGTGAACCCCGCTCCGATCGGGGTCGGCAGTGTGCCGAGCAACCGCTCCAGCTCACCGAATGTGGGACCGCCGGGCTCCGGCATGAACACGTCGAGGTCGCCCGGCCGGATCACGTCGAGGTCGAGCGCGACGTAGACGGCGTCAGGCAGGGGCCCCGGCTCCTGCCTGATCCCCGCGCCGGCGATGAACTCGGCCTCGGGCGGGTCGAGGTTGCGCGCGCCGAGCAGGATCACGTCCTCCGGCGCGACGTCGCCGGCGTCGAGCAGCATCCGGAGCGGCATCCCCCATGCGTTCCCGGACGGAGACGACTCGGGCGTGTTGAGGTCGCCGTGGGCGTCGATCCAGACGACGCCGATGCGTCCCTCGCGGCGAGCGAGCTCGCGTACGGCGCCCACGTGCGCGCAGCACGACCCGCCGAGGACGACCGGCCGCGTCGGCAACTCGCGCGCGACCCGAGCTATCTCGGCGTCGAGGGTCGCCTCGTCGACAACGGCGGCTTCCGGCCACGGCGCCTGCATGTACGCCGCGTCGGCCATGGCCTCGCCGCCGGTACCCCACGCCGTCGGAACGCGCACGATCCCGGCCGCGAACTCCCTGCCGCAGGCATGGCATTGGAACTCGTCGCCGATCGCGACAGCGGTCAGCGTTCGGCAGTCGGGGCAGCGCGCGCGAAGCGCGCTCACAGAGCTGCGACGAGATCGTCGATCGTCTCCGGCAGCGCGAACAGGTCAGGAAGCTCACGCGTCGGCGTGACCGCCGCTGTCTCGGCGAGCCGGTTGATCCACACGCTCGTGAGACCGAGCTCGTTCGCGGGCGCGATGTCATGGAAGAGCGATGCGGCGACATGGACGTGGCCCTGCCGCGGGGCGTTCGTGCGCTGGAAGAACACCTCCCAGTGGCGGTGTGCGGGCTTGTACGAGCCGATCTCCTGCGCGACGACAACTTCATCGAACACGACACCGATCTGCACCTGAGACGCGGCAACGAAGTCGTCGTCCGTGTTGGAGAGGATCGCGAGCTTCCAGCCGCGGCGACGGAGCTCGTCGAGTGCGGCACGGACTTCCGGGAACGCGCGCCAATCGGGAAGCGACTCGGCGAGGCCGTGCTCGTCGCCGGCCGGGGCGCCGAGCCGGCGCATCGCCTCCGTCAGCACCTCCCGATAGGTGCGCTCGCCCGACGCTTGGAGCTCGGGCTCGATCTCGTGGTACTGCGCGAGCAGCGCGTCGGCGCGGTCGTCGCCGAACACGCGCGCGAGCTCCACACGCACGCCGCCGTCCCAGTCGATCAGCGTGCCGTAGCAGTCGAAGCTCGCCCAGCGCTCCACGGGCCGAGTCTACGCAGCGACTTCGACCGGCGGCTGGTAGGCGAGGATCTCCCAGCCGTGGTCGTCGAGCCAGCGCTTCGACTCCGCGTACGCGGGGCGGCGCTGCTCGACGAGCCGCCAGAACGCCGGGCCGTGGTGCAGTTCGACCAGGTGGCAGACCTCGTGCACGACGACGTAGTCGAGGACGTCGTGCGGGGCAAGCACGAGCCGCCAGTTGAAGCTCAGCGCGCGCGAGCTCGAGCACGAGCCCCAGCGGCTCCGCTGGTCACGCAGCGTGAGCCGCGTGTACGACACGCCGAGCGCGGCCGCCTCCGACTGCGCGAGCAGCGAGATCCGAGCGCGCGCCTCCCTCCGTCCCTGTTCCTCGGTGAGTCGCAGGCGGTCGAGAGCGAGCCGCGGCTCGATCGCCTTCGCGAGCTGACGTTCGAGCCATGAACGATGGAAGTCGATCGCCTCGTCGATCTGCGCCGCGGTTGCGCGCGGGCGCACGACCAGCTCGGGCGGCAGGCCGTGGCGCACAACCATGCGATGCCCGCGGACACGGTTCGACCGTCGCACTTGCAACTCGATCTGTCTGCCTTCGATGTCCACCACGGCAACGTCTTCCACGCGCGAATGATTCGCGCTCCGTCGGACGTTCTCCTACTCGAATGCGCGGACGACGAGTGAGGCGTTGTGGCCGCCGAAGCCGAAGGAGTTCGACATCGCGGCCTTCAAGTCGGGCAGATCCCGCGCCTCGTTCGGCACGTAATCGAGGTCGCACTCGGGATCGCGCTCCTCGTAGTTGATCGTCGGCGGCGCCTTCTTGTCGACGACCGCAAGGGTGGTGAAGACTGCCTCGACCGCGCCGGCTGCGCCGAAGCAGTGCCCCGTCGCGCCCTTCGTCGAGGACACTGCCAGCCCGTTCTGCGCGTGCGCTCCGAATGCGTTCTTGATCACACGCGTCTCGGCCGCGTCGCCGAGCGGGGTCGATGTCGCGTGCGCGTTGACGTAGCCGATCTCCGACGGATCGACGCCGCCATCGTCGAGCGCCATCGTCATCGCCCGAGCCGGGCTCACACCCGTCGGGTCAGGTTCGGTCATGTGCGCCGCATCGGAGGACATGCCGTAGCCGACCAGCTCAGCGTAGATGCGCGCACCGCGCGCCTGGGCACGCCCGAGCTCCTCGAGGACGAGCACCGCGGCCGCCTCCCCCATCACGAGCCCGTCTCGTTCGTTGTCGAACGGCCGCGACGCGCGAGTCGGATCGTCATTGCGCCGGGAGAGCGCCCGCATCGCGTCGAACCCGGCGATCCCGACCTGCGTGATCGGCGCCTCGGTCCCGCCGGCGAACATCACGTCGACGCGGCCGGCGCGGATCATGTCGAGCGCGTCGCCGATCGCCATGTTCGAGGCGGCGCACGCTGTGCACTCGCTCATCAGCGGGCCTTTCGTGCCGAGCTCGATCGACACCCATCCGGCGCCCATGTTCGGGATGATCGACGGGATAGAAAACGGACTTACACGATCCGGGCCCTTGGTGAGCAGCACGTGGTAGCACTCCTGATAGCTCTGGAGCCCTCCGATGCCCGTTGCGATCGACGCGCCGTAGCGGTCGGGCGCCTCCGAGATGTCGACGCCGGAGTCCTGCTCCGCCTGGCGCGCCGCCGCGATGATCATCTGCGCGAAGCGATCCATCCGGCGCGCGGCTTTCCGATCGACCCACACGGTGGGATCGAAATCCTTCAGCTCGCAGGCGAAATGCACGTTGTAGTCGGAGTGGTCGAACGCGGTGATCTCCGCCGCGCCCGGCTCCCCGGCGAGCAGCCGCGACCACGACGACTTCACGTCATTGCCAAGCGGGCTCACCATCCCGAGGCCGGTGATCACGACCCGCCTCCGACTCTCTCTCATCACATCCCCAATCCGCCGTCGACCAGGAGCACGTCACCGGTGATGAACGACGCCTGGTCGGAGGCGAGGAAGCGTACCGCGCCCGCAATCTCTTCCGGATCGGCGACGCGGCCGAGCGGTGTCTGCTGCACCATCGCAGCGGTCGCCTCGTCGGGCAGCACATCCGTGAGCGCCGTCTTCACGTACCCGGGCGCGACGACGTTCGCGCGAATGTTCCGCGAGCCGAGCTCCCGAGCGAGCGACTTGGTGAATCCGATGATCCCCGCCTTCGAGGCGGCGTAGTTCGTCTGACCCCAGTTCCCGTGGACGCCGACGATCGAGCTGATGTTGACGATCGACCCTCTCCGCTTCTTCATCATCGGGCGCGTCACCGCGCGGCAGGTGTAGAAGACCGAGCTCAGGTTCGTCTCGATCACGGTGCGCCAATCGTCGTCGGACATGCGCGCCAGCAGTCCATCGCGAGTCAAGCCGGCGTTGTTGACGAGGACGTCGATGTCGCCCGCCTCCTCGACGAGCCGGCGTGCATCGTCAGGCGACGAGACGTCCGCCCGTACCGCACGACCGCCGATCGCCGACGCGAGCTCTTCTGCCTCGTCCTTGCCCGAGCGGTAGCCGAGGACGACGGATGCACCCGCTCGCGCGAGCTCTTCTGCGATCGCGCGGCCGATCCCGCGCGAGGCACCGGTGACGAGCGCGAGCTTTCCGTCGAGCGACGCGAAGGGTGCCGCACTACCCAAGCGCGTCGGTGACCTCGTCGAGCGTCCGGAGGTCGCTTACGGAGAACGTGCGCACGGACTTGTCGATCCTCTTCAGTAAACCGCCGAGCACATTGCCGGGGCCGACCTCCACGAACGTGGTCACGCCGTCGGCGATCAACTCGCGCGCCGCCTGCGTGAACCGGACCGGCGCAGTCAGTTGCTCGACGAGCCCTTCGCGGTAGCGCTGCGCCTCCTCCATCCGCGCGGTCACGGTCGACATGAACGACGCCGTGCTCTCGGCGAGATGCACCCGCTCGACCGCGGGACGGAGCCGCTCCGCCGCACGTGCGACGAGCGGCGAGTGGAACGCGCCGGAGACGCGCAGCTTGATCGCGCGCCGCGCTCCTTCGCGCGTCGCTTCGTCGATCGCCTCGTCGACCGACGGCGTCTCGCCGGAGATGACGAGCTGCCCGGGGCAGTTGTAGTTCGCCGGCCACACGTTGTGGATCTTGTGGCACAGCGCCTCGACCGCCTCGTCTGCGAGCCCGAGGATCGCCGCCATCGAGCCGGGATGCGCCCTCGCGGCCTCCGCCATCGCGAGCCCCCGCTCGCGCACGAGCGCGATCGCGTCGCGCACGCTGAGCGTGTCGGCCGAGCCGAGAGCGGAGAACTCCCCGACCGAGTGGCCGACGACGACGTCCGGGCGGATGCCGCGCTGCCGAAGCGCGGCGTCGAGCGAGAGACACGTGGTGACGAGCGCGGGCTGCTGGACCTCGGTGTCGACGAGATCCTCGACCGGACGGTCGAAACACAGCTCCTTCAGATCCATCCCCGCGGCGGCGGACGCCTCGTCGAAGACGGCCATCGCCTCGGGAATCGCCTCCGCGACCTCGCGGCCCATCCCGGCCTCCATCGAGCCCTGGCCGGGGAACATGAACGCGGTCTTGGTCATGCGGCTGCTCCAGTCGTCGGATGTGTCCACTCGATCAACGCAGATCCCCACGTCAGGCCTGCGCCCATACCCGTGAGGAGCACCAGCTTGCCAGGCTTGAGGCGTCCGTCGTCGGCCGCGTCCGCGAGGGCGAGCGGAATCGAGCCGGACGAGGTGTTGCCGTACTTCTCCACGTTCACGACGGTCTTCTCCTGCGGGATGCCGAGCTTCCTGACAGCGTGATCGATAATGCGGACATTCGCTTGGTGCGGGACGTATACGTCGATGTCGTCCACCGTCCTGCCGCACTCGCCGAGAATCGCCTGCGCGGAGCTCACCATCACCCGCGTCGCGAACTTGAAGACCTCGCGCCCGTTCATCTTCACGAACTTCTCCGGCTCGGTGAACTTCCGCGACCCGCTGCCGGGCAGCCAGAGGTTCGACCCGCCGCCCCCGTCGGCGCCCAGCTCGAAACCGAGGAAGCCGCCGTCCTCGACCGGCTCCATGACGACGGCGCCCGCGCCGTCGCCGAAGAGCACGAGCGTCGATCGGTCGGTCCAGTCGAGAATGCTCGAGAGGACGTCGCCTCCGACGACGAGCGCCCGCTTCGCGAGGCCGGCGGAGAGCATCGCGTGCGCCTGCGCGACTGCGTAGACGAAGCCGGTGCACCCGGCCGAGAGGTCGTACGCCGCGGCGTGCGGCATCCCGAGCGTGTCGGCCATGAGCGCGCTCGACGAGGGGAATGCCATGTCCGGCGTCACGGTGGCAACGATCAGAAGATCGATCGATGCCGGGTCGGCGTGCGCCATTTCGAGCGCGCGGCGCGCCGCCGGCAGACAGATGTCCGTCAGCGCTTCGTCGTCCGCTGCAATCCGTCGCTCGCGGATCCCGGTCCGCTCGACGATCCAGGCGTCGTTCGTGTCGACGATCGTGGACAGCTCGTCGTTTCCCAGCACCCGCTCGGGTACGTGGCAGCCGAGCCCCGTGATCGAGATCGGGCGGCCGTTCGTCCGGGCGATCATTCTTCTGCTCCCACGGCGAACGTGAGCGTCCCGCGCACGGCGAGCTGGCCGTCGACCGTCGCCTTCACCTTGCCGCGCCCGATCGGGCCGCGCACCGTCTCGACCCGGCACTCGAGCGTCAGCACGTCCCCGGGGCGCACAACTCGCTTGAAGCGGACGTCGTCGATACCCGCGAACAGCGCGAGCTTCCCTCGGTTCTCGGGCTGTGAGAGAACTGCGACCGCACCACATTGTGCGAGCGCCTCGACCATCTTGACGCCCGGCATGATCGGGTTCCCGGGGAAATGGCCGGCGCAGTCTTCCTCCGTGACCGTCTTGCGGGCGACGACGCGCTCGCCCGCGACGAGCTCGATGACCTCGTCGATGAGGAGCATCGGGTCGCGGTGGGGCAGCACCGCCTCGATCGCCGCCCTGTCCATCATGCAGTCTTCCGCTCCGTCGAGCCTACGTCCGCCAGCCGCGCCCGGAGGCTGTTGCGGCCACGGTGGGCGTAGCACTTTGCCGTACCGACCGGAAGACCCGTCGCCACCGAGATCTCGTGGAACGGCACGTCGAAGGCGTCTTTCAGCGCGACGACGGCCGCCTGCGCGGCCGGCAAAGCGGCGAGGCACCGGCCGAGCTCGCGGCGCAGTCTCGGAGGCGTCGAGTGCGCGGCCGGGGTCACCGTCGCGAGCGACGCGGCGATCCTCGGCGAGCGGCTCCGTGCGGCGTTCGGCGATCCAGCGCGCCTGCGCGACGTCCTTACACGTGTTGACGACAAGGCGGTGCAGCCAGGTGGCGAACTCCGACTGGCCGCGAAACTGCCCGATCCGGCGCACGAGCTTCACGAGCGACTCCTGCGCCGCGTCGCGCGCGTCCTCGGGATCGCGCAGCATGTGCAGAGCGATCCGCTCGACACGCGGGGCATGCCGCTCACACAGCGCGCGCAGCGCGTTCCGGTCGCCGTCTCTGGCACGCCGCACGAGGATGGGGTCGGAGAGCCTCTCGTAGACGAGTGGTCCGTCGGGCGGCGAAAGGTGCACGGGACTACCTTAAAGGTGGTGCTGCTCGAACCCGCGATCGTGCTGCCGCGCCTCCGCGGCTCGTTCGGCCGCGAGTACCACTGGGCGGCCGAGGCGGCGACGACGCAACGCATGCTGCCGGCTGACGCCGCGCATGGTGCTGTGGCGCTCGCGGAGCGCCAGACCGAGGGCCGCGGGCGCCTCGGCCGCACGTGGACCGATTCGGCGTTGATGTTCTCGGTGGCGCTCTATCCCCCGCAGCCGGTCGCTCGTTGGCCCGAGCTGACCCTCGTCGCAGCGCGAGCAGTCGCCGGCGCCATCGGCGTCGGCGCGACGATCAAGGACCCGAACGACGTGCTCGTCGACGGGCGGAAGGCGGCCGGGATCCTCGCCGAGGCGGGCGAGCGCGTCGTGCTCGGGATCGGCATCAACGTCGGCCGATCGGATTGGCCCGGCGCCGGCTTCGTGCCGGCCGACCGGCTCGATCTGCTCGTCGGCGTCCTCGACCGGCTCGAGCGCGGCTACGACGGCTGGGTCAGCGCTGCCAGTACGCTTCCGGAAGCGTGAAACGCCTGCTGCTTGCGGCATTCCTCTTCGTCGCGGTCGCGACGCCGGCGCACGCCGCGACGACGCCGAAGGTGCTCGCGATCCACTTCACGCAGGACGTGAACCCGGTCACCCAGGACTGGCTGAACGGGCAGCTGTCTCACGCCGAGTCGCACGGCTACAGCGCAGCGGTGATCGTTCTCGACACACCGGGCGGGCTCGAGGAGTCGATGCGCAAGATCGTGCAGAAGGAGCTCGCGCTGAAGATCCCGGTGATCGTCTACGTGTCACCCGAGGGAGCGCGCGCCGCCTCGGCCGGCGTCTGGATCTCCGAGGCGGCGGATGTACTGGCGATGTCTCCGTCGACGAACATCGGCTCGTCGACTCCGATCGAGGGTAACGGGACGAACATCGGCAGCGACCTACGGCGCAAGGTCGTGAACGACGCCGCCGCCTCGCTCCGCGGGCTCGCGAAGACCCACGGACGGAACGCCCAGTGGGCGGATTCGGCCGTGCGCAAGGCATCGAACCTGACCGCGGCCGAGGCGCTCCGGATGAACGTGATCGACGTCGTCTCCCCCTCATTACCGGCGCTCCTCCGCACGATCGACGGTCGCGTGACGACGCCGCGCCACCTGACCATGCACACCGCCGGGGCGCAGATCGTCGAGGTGGGGCCCGGCTTCTTCACCCGCTTCTTGTCCACCCTGATCGACCCGAACATCGTCTCGCTGCTCTTCCTGGCGGGGCTGGCGGGGCTCGGCTTCGAGCTCTTCCATCCGGGCGTCGTCATCCCCGGCGCCTTCGGCGCCATCTGCATGGTGTGCGCGCTCTTCGGTTTCTCGGTCCTACCGCTCTCGTGGGGCGGGCTGATGCTCGTCCTGCTCGGGGCGGCGCTGCTCGTGATCGACGCGCACGTGACCTCGCACGGAGCCCTGTCGCTCTCGGGGCTCGTCGCGATGGCGATCGGCCTCGTGACCCTGTTCCACGACAAGGGCACGCCCTACCACATGCACGTCTGGGTGGTCGTCACGGTGACGGCGCTCATCGGCGGCTTCTGGGCGTTCGCGGTCAGCAAGTCGATCGCGGCGCGGCGCGCACCGATCACCGTCGGGCCTGAGCAGATCGTCGGTCTCGAGGGCATCGTCCGGGCGGGTGGGAACGTGTTCGTCCGCGGCGAGCTCTGGCGGGCCGCCTCGGAGGAACCGCTGCACGAGGGCGACCGCGTGGCGGTGGACGCGCTCGACGGCTTGACGCTCGCCGTGCATAGGATCACGTCATGACCGCCGCCTTCGTCGTCCTCGTGATCGTCGTGTTCTTCGCGGTGCTGTACGCGATCGCAGCCGTCAAGGTGCTGCGCGAGTACGAGCGCGGCATCGTGTTTCGCCTCGGCCGGCTGTTCCCGCAGCCGAAGGGGCCGGGGCTCATCTTCCTGATTCCGATCGTCGACCGCATGGTGCGAGTCGATCTGCGAACGATCACCCTGACCATTCCGCCGCAGGAAGTGATCACGAAGGACAACGTGCCGGTGCGCGTGAACGCGGTCGCCTACTTCCGGATCGTGCAGCCGCAGGAGGCGATCGTTCAGATCGAGAACTTCATGGTCGCGACCTCTCAGATCGCCCAGACAACCCTTCGCTCCGTGCTCGGTCAGCACCAGCTCGACGAGCTCCTGTCCGAGCGCGAGAAGATCAACGCGATCCTGCAGGGGATCATCGACGAGGCGACGGCGCCGTGGGGCATCAAGGTGTCGATCGTCGAGGTGAAGGACGTCGAGATCCCGCAGGGCATGCAGCGGGCGATGGCGCGCCAGGCGGAGGCCGAGCGTGAGCGCCGCGCGAAGGTGATCAACGCCGAAGGTGAGTACCAGGCGTCGGAGCGGCTGAAGGACGCGGCGCAGGTGATCGAGGAGCACCCGATCGCGCTGCAGCTCCGCTACCTGCAGACGCTGCTCGAGCTCGGGTCGTCGCAGTCGACGACGATCGCGTTCCCGGTGCCGATCGAGATGCTGCAGGCGCTCAGCGCCGCCGGCAAGAAGAGCTCGGGCTCCTAGGCGCCGGCCTTCAGCTCACGAAACCGGCGGGCTGCGTCGATCGCGGCGCCGAGGTTCAGCCCCTTGTCCTTCGCCTGCTTGATCAGCATGACGGTCTCGACGGCATCCATGTCGTAGATCCGCTGCTTCTTGCCCTTCGTGGGGATCTGGGCCTTGTTCGTCCAGTAGTCGAGCTGCATCTTCGAGATGCCGGCGATGGCGCAGACCTGGCCGAGGTAGAGCTCGATCTTGTCGAGGTGCTCGGCCAGGTCGATCGGCTCGAGCAGGTCGACGTTTGTGGAGTACGCCATGCTGGGCTTCCTCTTTTCGGCCGCGACCCCTGGCGCCGACTTCTACCACTATCCCTTTCAAAAGGGAAGCGCCGGACGCAGGAATACGATCGTGGTCCGTTACTCGTCGTCGCCGGACTCGACGACCGGCGCGAGCGACGAGACGAGCTCCCCTTCACGGAGGCGCATCACGATGACGCCCTGCGTCGAGCGGCCGAGCCGCTTGACCTCTTCCACCTGCATGCGGATCACGGTGCCGCCGGTGGAGATCAGCATCACCTGGTACCCGTCGCGCACGACGCGAGCGCCGGCGAGATGGCCGCGCGCCTCGGTCAGCTTCACTGTCTTCACGCCCATGCCGCCGCGACCCTTCTTCGGGTACTCGGACACGCGCGTGCGTTTGCCGTAGCCGTTCTCGGTCACGACGAGCAGGTCGGCGTCGTCCGCCGCGATCGCGACGGAGATCACCTCGTCGTCGCCGCGCAGCTTCATCCCCTGGACACCCGAGGCGTCTCTGCCCATAGCCCGCACGTCGCGCTCGGAGAAGCGGATCGCCTGGCCGAGACGGGACACCATCAGCACGTCGTCGTCACCGGTCGAGTGACGGACGCCGATCAACTCGTCGCCTTCGCGCATCTTGATCGCGATGATCCCGTCCGCCTTCAGGGACGTGTTGTACGCGGCGAGCTCGGTCTTCTTGACGATGCCGTTCTTCGTCGCGAACAGCAGGTACTTCGCCTCTTCGAAGCTGCGCGTCTGGATGACGGCGCGCACCGTCTCGCCCTGGCGGAACGGCAACAGGTTGACGATCGCGCGGCCCTTCGACTGGCGCGAGCCGAGCGGCAGCTCGTGCACCTTCAGCCGGTAGACCTTGCCGACGCTCGTGAAGAACAGGATGTAGTCGTGCGTCGACGCGACGAAGAGATGCTCGATGTAGTCCTCGTCCTTCAAGTCCATCCCCATCACGCCGATGCCGCCGCGGCGCTGCTCGCGATACGTCGTCACCGGCAGCCGCTTGATGTAGCCGGACTGCGTGATCGCGATCACCATGTCCTCTTCCGCGATCAGGTCCTCGAGCTCGAGCTCCTCCTCGGCCGCGACGATCTCCGTGCGGCGGTCGTCGCTTCGCCCGTAGATGCCCCTCAGCTCCGCCAGCTCGTCCTTGATCAGCGCGTCGATCTTCTCCTCCGAGCCGAGGAGGTCACGCAGCTCGTCGATGCGCTCGCGGATGTCCTTGAACTCGTCCTCGACGCCCTTGCGCTCGAGCGCGGTCAGCGCGCGGAGGCGCAACTCGAGGATCGCGACCGCCTGGCGCTCCGACAGGTCGAACTGCTGCATGAGCCCTGTCTTCGCCGCGTCGGTGTCGGCCGACGCGCGGATGAGCGCGATCACCGCGTCGAGGTGGTCGAGCGCGATCAGATAGCCCTGCAGGATGTGTGCGCGCTTCTCCTTCTGGCGCAGCTCGTGCTTGGAGCGGCGGACGACGATCTCGCGCTGGAAGTCGAGGTAGTGCGTCAGCAGCTCGAGCAGCGAGAGCGTCTTCGGGACGCCGTTCACGAGCGCGACGGTGTTGACTCCGAACGTCGTTTGGAGCGGCGTGTGCTTGAACAGCTTGTTGAGCGCGACCTGCGGGACGGCATCGCGCTTCAACTCGATCTGGATGCGCATCCCCGACCGGTCGGAGTGATCCTGCAGGTCGGAGATCTCCGTGAGGACCTTGTCGTTGACGAGCTCCGCGATCTTTGCGATCACGCCGCTGTCGCCACCCTTCTTCACGCCGTACGGGAGCTCGGTGACGATGATCGCGCTCTTGCCGCCGCGGAGCTCCTCGATGTGGGCGCGCGCCCGCATGACGACGCGGCCGCGGCCGCTGCGGAAGGCGTCCCGGATGCCGGAGCGGCCGACGATGATCGCGCCGGTCGGGAAGTCGGGGCCCTTCACATGCTTCATCAGATCCTCGACGTTCGCGTCCGGCTTGTCGATCAGCGTCACGACGGCGTCGATCACCTCGCCGAGGTTGTGCGGCGGAATGTTCGTCGCCATCCCGACGGCAATGCCGGAGCTGCCGTTCACGAGCAGGTTCGGGAACCGCGCCGGCAGGACCTTCGCGATCTGCTTCGACTCGTCGTAGTTCGGCTCGAAGTCGACCGTGTCCGAGTCGAGCTCGCGCAGCATCTCCTCCGCGAGCCGCGCAAGGCGGGCCTCCGTGTAGCGCATGGCCGCTGGCGGATCGTCGTCGATCGAGCCGAAGTTGCCCTGGCCGTCGACGAGCGGGTAGCGCAGCGAGAACGGCTGCGCCATCCGGGCGAGCGTGTCGTAGATCGCGCTGTCGCCGTGAGGATGGAAGTTCCCCATCACATACCCGACGATGTTCGCGCTCTTCACGTACGGCCGGCCGGGGCGGTTGCCGTTCGTCCACATCGAGTAGAGGACGCGCCGGTGTACCGGCTTGAGCCCGTCGCGGACGTCCGGCAGGGCACGCGAGACGATGACCGACATCGCGTAGTCGAGGAAGCTCGAGCGCATCTCCTGCTCGAGCTCGCGCGGCTCGATCCGGCCGGGGCCGAGCGCGCCTGTTTCCAGCTCGGACATCAGACGTCCAGGAACTTCACGTTCGTGGCGTTCTCCTCGATGAAGATGCGGCGCGGCTCGACCGCGTCGCCCATGAGCATCGAGAACACCTGGTCGGCGGCGGCGGCGTCCTCCACGTCGACGCGCACGAGCAGCCGCTTCGCCGGGTCCATGGTCGTCTCCCACAGCTGATCCGCGTTCATCTCGCCGAGGCCCTTGAAGCGGGACAGCTGAATGCCTTGCTTGGCGGCGTCGAGAACGGTCGCCCGCAGGTCTTCGTAGGACTCGGCGACGACCTGTTCCTTGCCGACGGTCACGGTGAACGGCGGCGCGCCGAGCTGGTCGGCCAGCTTGGCGTAGGCGTTGCGCAGCCCCCGGTAGATCGGCGAGGCGAGCAGCTCGACCGGCACCGTGATGTTGCGTGCCGCCGAGGTCTCGGTCTCGACCACGCGGATGCGGAACTCCTCCTCGGCGGCCGAGTCGAGGAGCGAGAGCGCGTAGCCGTTCTCGCCGATCGCCGCCAGCGCCTTCGCGAGGTCGCGCGGGGCGTCGATGTCGTGCTCGACGAGGCGGTGCAGGATCATCAGCTCGGTCGCCGCCGCGCCGAAGTCCGAGCGGAGGCGGGCGTGGTAGCCCTCGTACTGATGGATGTCCTTCGCGAACCGGTGCCACTTCGCCTCGGTGAGCTTGAGCTGTGACCCGTCCCGGTCGTGAGCTCGACAGCAGGGACGCGTTCGCGGGCGAGGAGATCCTCGAGCTGCGCGTCCTTCTCGAAGTAGAACTCCTGGTTCCCGAGCTTCACCTTGTACAACGGGGGCACGGCGATGTACACGTGGCCGGCGTTGATCAGGTCCGGCATCTGCCGGTAGAGGAACGTGAGGATCAGCGTGCGGATGTGCGAACCGTCGACGTCGGCGTCCGTCATCACGATCACGCGGTGGTAACGAAGCTTCTCGAGGTCGAAC
>CAWAWV010000014.1:0-30736 GCA_963785875.1 uncultured Thermoleophilia bacterium
CGGGTCTGTTCAACGTCAGCGAGATCTTCCTCGCGACCCGGTCGCTCCATGCGGGCACGTTCGGGTTCGGGCTGCTCTGGACGGGCTCGGGGATCGGGCTTGTGGCGGGAAGCATCTTCACGGGCGCGCTCCTCGAGCGCCGCAACGTGCTCGACACCTACGTCTTCGCCTTCGTGCCGCTGACGGCCGGCATCATCGGCGCCGCTGCGGCGCCGACCATCTGGCTCGCGGCGGTCGCGATGGTCGTGACGGGGTTCGGGAACGGTCTCGCGTTCCCGATGACGGTGCTGATCGTGCAGCGCTATACGTCCGACCGGCATCCGCGGGCGTGCGTTCACGGTGATCATCAGCGTCCACAACACCCTGCTCGCGCTCGCGATGGTCGCTTCCAGTGCGCTCACGGAGCTCGACGGCGCCGCGCTGGACCTACCTCGCAGCTGCATGCTGCACGGCCGGCAGCGGGCTCGTCGTCATCGCGCTCTCGCCGCGGCCTCAGCCCGCGCGCGGCGGTCACGCGCGAGGCGGCATGCATCGCGCCGTGGCCGGCCGCCGCGAGTGGACCCGGGAGCGCCTCGTCGACGCGCTCCGTGCCGGCGACCGGCGAGCGCTCGCGCGCGCGATCACGCTGGTCGAGAACGGCGACCCGCTCGCCTACGAGGTCGTCAGCGACGTCTATCCGGCGACGGGCGGCGCGTACGCCGTCGGGATCACCGGGCCGCCCGGCGTCGGCAAGTCGAGCCTCGTCTCGTCGCTCGTCCGTCACGTGCGCGCGCGACGGGCGCGACGGTCGGCGTCGTCTCGGTCGACCCGTCGAGCCCGTTCACGCACGGCGCGCTGCTCGGCGACCGGATCCGGCTCACCGACCACTTCCTCGATCCCGGCGTCTTCATCCGCTCGATGGGGACGCGCGGCCACCTCGGCGGGCTCGCCGAGACGACGCTGCAGGCGCTGCTGCGTCCTCGACGCCGCCGGGAAGGACGTCGTCTTCCTCGAGACGGTCGGCGCCGGCCAGAGCGAGGTCGGGATCATCTCGATCGCCGACACCGTCGTGCTCGTGCTGATGCCCGGCTCGGGCGACTCGATCCAGGCGCTGAAGGCGGGGATCATGGAGATCCCCGACGTGATCGCGATCAACAAGATGGATCACCCGATGGCGAAGGCGATGCTGAACGAGGTGCGCCAGGTGCTCTCGCTCGGGCCGGCGCGACGGCTGGCGCCCGCCGATCATCCTCACCGAGGCGATCCGCGGCGAGGGCGTCGACGACGCTCTGGGAGAAGATCGAGGAGCACCGCGCGTGGCTCGAGGCGGAAGGCGTGCTCGACGAGCGCCGTCGCCGGAACCTCGCGACGGAGGTGTTCCAGGTCGCGTCTGCGCGGGCGCGGCGTCACCTCGAGGACGAGGTGCAGGAAGACGCCGAGCTGCGGCGCCTCCTCGAGGACGTGCAAGCGCGGCGGCTCGACCCGCTGACCGCGGTCCGTGAGATTCTCGACAAGGTGTTCAGGATTGGCGCCGACGACGGCACCGACGCTCGCTGACGTCGAGGCGGCGCGGGAACGGCTCGCCGGCCGCGCGCGCGTCACGCCGGTCTACGGCTCGGAGACGCTCTCGAAGCTGACCGGCGGCCGGGTCTGGCTCAAGGCCGAGAACCTGCAGCGCACCGGCTCGTTCAAGATTCGCGGCGCCGTCAACAAGCTCGCGACGCTCGACGACGCCGAGCGCGCAGCGGGCGTGATCGCGGCCAGCGCCGGCAACCACGGCCAGGCGGTCGCGTGGGCGGCGCGCGAGCTGGGGATCGCCGCCACCGTGTTCATGCCGCAGGACGCGCCGATGGCGAAGGTCGAGGCGACGCAGGGCTACGGCGCGGAGACGGTGCTCACCGGCGCGATGTTCGACGACGCGCTGGCGGCGGCGACCGCGCGCGCCGACGAGACCGGCGCGACGTTCGTGCACGCGTTCGAGGATCCGCTCGTGATCGCCGGCCAGGGGACGATCGGGCTCGAGCTCGTCGACCAGGTGCCGGACGCGACGACGTTCCTGCTGCCGATCGGCGGCGGCGGCCTGGCCGCCGGGATCGCGACCGTGCTGCGCGCGCTGCGGCCGGGCGTCCGGATCGTCGGCGTGCAGGCCGGGAAGACCGGCCGCGGCACGATCGCCGACGGGATCCTCGTGAAGCACCCGGGTGAGCTGACGATGGCGATCCTCGACGACCTGCTCGACGACATCGTCCACGTCGACGACGATGCGATCGCCGAGGCGATCACGCTCCTGCTCGAGCGGTCGAAGCTCGTCGTCGAGGGCGCCGGCGCGGCCTCGGTCGCGGCGCTGCTGCACGGCGCGGCGGCCGGCGACGGCGTGTGCGCGCTCCTCTCCGGCGGGAACATCGACGCCACGCTGCTCGTCTCGGTCGTCCGCCACGGGCTGACACGAGCCGGGCGCTACCTCGTGCTCCGCACCCGCGTGCCCGACCGCCCGGGCGAGCTCGTGAAGCTGCTCGAGCTGGTCGCCGCGGAGCGGGGCAACCTGCTCGAGGTCAACCATCGCCGCGAGGGATTCGGGCATCGACGTCGCCGAGACCGGGCGTGGAGCTGACGATCGTGACGCGGAACGATGAGCACTGCCGCGAGCTCGTCGGCGCGCTCGAGCGGGACGGCTACCGGATCGAGTCGGTCAACCGCCGCAGCGCCTGAACGAGACGACGTCGCCGTCGAACGTCGCGACGCCGCCGGGCGAGACCGCGCGGGCGTCGAACCCCTCGCGGGCGAGCAGGGATGCGGCGATCGCCGCGCGCGGTCCGCTTTCGCACACGGTGACGACCGGCTTCGACCGGTCGAGCGCTCCGCAGCCGAGCTTGCGGAGCAGGCGGTACGGGATGTTGCGCGAGCCGGGGATGTAGCCGACGTCGCGCTCGGAAGCCTCGCGCACGTCGACGACCTGGACGTCGGCGGCGTCGTCGAGGAGCTGCTTCAGCTCGACCACGTCCACGGTCGCAAGCGTCTCGTCGGCGTTCGGCTCGAGGACATAGCCGGCGAGATCGAGGATGCCGACCTTCCAGAGTCCGAGCGTCGCAGCCATCGCCTCGTCCCTCGTTCGTGCATGGAGCACGAGGCGCTCTCCGGCGACGAGGACGAACCCCGCTTTCGTCGAGAACGACTCGCCGCTGACCGGCACGCTGATCGACCCCGGGCACGTGCCCGGAGACGTAGTCGGCGAACGGACGCACGTCGAGCACCGTGCCTCGCCGGCGGCCGGCAGCTCTGCCGGCTCCGGGCGGCAGGGCCAGCCACGGGCCGCGGTTCAGCGCGACGACGTGCTCCGTCGTCGGCGGGCGCGGCGTGGACAACGACGCGCTGACGAGGACGAACTCCTGCACCTCACGGTACGAGAGCGCGTCGTTCGTCTCGCGCTCGCGGCCGATCGTCGACGAGCGCTCGCTGGACATGTTGCCGCCGCAGAGCGAGCCTGCGACGTGTCCCGGGTACACCTCGACGTCGTCCCCGAGCGCCGCGAGCCGCTCGAGCGAGGCGAACAGGTCCTGCGCGCCCTCGCGGGCTGCAATCGCGAGGTCGGGCCGTGCGGCATCGCCGACGAACAGCGAGTCGCCGGTCAGCACGAGCTTGCCGTCGACCACGAACGAGCAGTGCTCCGGCCGGTGGCCCGGCGTGTGCAGGACGCGGATCTCCGTGGCGCCCACGCGAACGACCTCGCCGTCCGCCAGCGGCTCGTAGCGGGTACTCGGGCTCGCGCGAGCGAGTGGATCGCGACGGGCAGCGCCGTGCTCGAGCGCAAGACGGCCGTGGCCCGGACACGTGGTCGGCGTGGGTGTGCGTCTCGAGGACACGCTCGATCCGCACCTGCTCCTCGGCCGCCGCCTCGACGTACTGCTCGATCGCGAGTGCCGGGTCGACGACCACCGCGACGGCGGCGTCGCGGTCTCCGACCAGGTACGAAGCGCACCCGAGGTCGTCGTCGACGAACTGCCGGAACACGAGCACGGCCAGGCGAGCTTAGTGCGTCACGCGACCGGAGGCGGCCTGAGCCAGAGGTAGATCCCGGCGAAGACGCGCCTGCCAGCGCGAGCGCGGCGGCGACGAGTGCGAGCCCGATCGCGGCCTTCCCGAGCGTGCCGCGCGCCGTTGTCACGCGTCGGTGCTCTTCGCGACCTCGAGCCCGACCCGGTAGGTGATCGACTTGCCGGTGCGGTCGCCGACCAGGAGATTGAAGGTGACGGTCCCGGGCGCCTTCGGCGCCGTGCCCCGGATCCCGAACGTCGCGTACTCACCCGCGGGGATCCGGCCGCCGCTCCAGGTGACCGCGTCGCCCGAACGGGACTGCGTCCAGCCCGGCTTCGCCTCGGCGTCGTCGAGGTCGAACCCGGCCGGGACGCGCAGGGTCACGTGGTCGATCCCGACGGGGTCGTCCTCGTTCGGCGCCGAGAACGTCAGGTCGACCGCTTCGCCGACGCTGACGCGGGTGGGGGAGACCGAGAGGTGCGCCCACGCGGAGGGGACGAAGACGAGCGCGCTACAGACCGAGATGGCGCGCAATGACCATGCGCTGAACCTCATTCGTCCCCTCTCCGATCTCGAGGATCTTCTGGTCGCGGTACAGCCGCGAGATCGCGTACTCGTCCATGAAGCCGTAGCCGCCGTGGATCTGCAGCGCCCAGTTCGCGGCGCGGTGCGAGAGCTCGCCGGAGAAGAGCTTGGCCATCGCCGCCGAGCGGCGGAAGTCGCGGCCCTGGTCCTTCTCCCAGGCTGCCTTCCACACGAGCTGGCGCGCGGCTTCGATCTCGGTCGCCATGTCGACGAGCTTCGTCTGCACCGCCTGGAACGTCGCGATCGGCTTCCCGAACTGCTCGCGCTCCTTCGCGTACGCGTAGGCGAGGTCATACGCGCCCTGTGCGAGCCCGACGCCCATCGCCGCGACGGAGATGCGCCCGCCGTCGAGGATCTCGAGGAACTGCTGGAAGCCCTGCGCCGCGCGGGCCGAGCAGATGATCCTCCGGCACGCGCGCCCCCTGGAACGACAGCTCACGGGTGTCGGAGGCGCGCCAGCCGAGCTTCTCCATCGGCGCCGAGATGACGTAGCCGGGCGTGCCGTTCGGGACGACGATGTTCGAGATCTCGCCCTCGCCGGTGACCGCGGTGATCGTGACGCACGCCGTGATGTCGGTGCCGGCGTTCGTGATGAACATCTTCGTGCCGTCGATCACCCATTCGCCCGCGTCGAGGCGGGCGGTGGTGCGCGTCGCGCCTGCGTCGGAGCCCGCGTTCGGCTCGGTCAACCCGAAGGCCGCGAGCTTCCTGCCCGACGCGAGGTCGGGGAGCCACCGCCGCTTCTGTTCTTCGCTCCCGAAGTAGTAGATCGGGAGCGTGCCGAGCGAGTGGTGCGCGGCGACGGTGATCGCGACCGATGAGTCGATGCGCGTCAGCTCCTCGACCGCGATCGCGTACGCCAGCGTGTCGGTGCCGCCGCCTCCGTACTCCTCCGGGATCGTCATGCCCATGAGCCCGAGCTCGGCCAGAGCGGAGACGAGGTCGTACGGGAAGCGCTTCTCGCGGTCGAGCTCCTCTGCGACCGGCGCGACCTTGTCGAGCGCGAATTGCCGGACGGTGTCGCGGAGCAGCACGTGCTCCTCGGCGAGGTCGAAGTCGAGGCTCACAGGAGCTCCTCGGCCAGCTCGACGATCAGGCGCACGCCGTAGCCGGTGCCGCCCTGGTCGAGCGCATAGTCGGGCCGGCGCCGTTGGAGGTAGGCAGGGCTGAGGTCGAAGTGCGCCCAGGCGCCGTCACCCGCGAACTCGTGGAGGAACTCGGCCGCGAGGATCGGCGAGCCCTCGCGCAGCTCGGAGGCGTTCTTCAGGTCGGCGAAGTCGGAGTCGATGTACCGACGGTACCGAGGGTGGAGCGGGAAGCGGCAGAGGAGCTCGCCGCTTCGCTCCGAGGCTCGTTCGATCGCGCCGGCAAACACGTCGTCGTTGCAGAACCAGCCCGCGTAGAGGTCGCCGAGCGCGAGGCTCATTGCACCGGTGAGCGTCGCGAAGTCGGCGACGTGGGTCGCGCCGTGCGAGCGTGCGTAATGAAGCGCGTCGGCGAGGACGAGGCGCCCTTCCGCGTCCGTGTTGACGATCTCGATCGTCTTGCCGTTCGACGCGCGGAGGATGTCGCCCGGCTTGAACGCGCCACCGCCTTGAACGTTCTCGGTCGCGGCGACCACCGCAAGCACGCGGATCGGCAGGCCGAGCTCGGCGATCGCGCCGGTCGCCTCGATCACTGCAGCGCCGCCGCACATGTCGCCTTTCAGGTCCTGCATCCTGAGCGCGGGCTTCAGCGAGACGCCGCCTGAGTCGAACGTGATCGCCTTGCCGACGAGGCCGAGCGTCACGTCGCCGTGGGCGTTCGGCGGGTCGTAGCGCATGCAGATGAGCTGCGGGTCGCGGGGGCTGCCGGCGGCCACGCCGGCGAAGGCTCCCATGCCGTGTGCCTCGATCCAGTCCCGCCCGTGTGCCTCGACGGTCAGGTGGTCGCCCGCGAGCCCATGCGCGTGTTGTGCGAGTGCGTCCGGCGTCAGGTCGTTCGGCGGGCGGTTCGCGAGGTCGCGAGCCGCGTCGAGATGCCGCACGACCACCCCTTGGCGCCGGGCAAGGGACTGGAGCTCGGCGGGGGCGTCGACGACGAGCGTCAGCTCGGGGCGCTCGGCATAGCGGTGCTTGAAGAGGCCTGGGTCGTAGGCGCCGTAGGCCGTGCCTTCGACGACCGCCCGCACCTCGTCGGCGCTGCCCGTCTGCCAGGCGACCGACCCGCCCTCACGGCGAAGCGTCCGTGCTGCGAGCGCGGCAGCGCTACGAAGGCCGTCGTGGCCGGGCAGATCGGGTGCGCCGACGCGGAGCTCGCCGTCGCCGCGCCGGACGTCGCCGGGGTCGAGAGCCGGGTCGAGTCGCGCCCGGACGTCGGTCGCCGCGGCCTCCCTGGTCTCGACGCGCACGGTGCGCGACTCTACCGTTTGGCCCCTGGGGTGGGTCAGGTACGGTTGGCGTCGTGGCGGCAAAGGATTTCTTCGACGGCCTCGAGTCGCGCGCCGATGCGGCGAAGCTCGCCGGCATGTCGAACTCGTACCTCTTCGACATCGAAGACGAGGGTCAGTGGCTCGTCACGGTCGCGGACGGGAAGATCAGCGTCGCGGAAGGCGGCGGCGACGCCGACGCGACGATCACGGCGACCGGCGAGACGTTCGGCCAGATCGTCGCGGGCGAACAGAACCCGACGACGGCCTACATGACGGGCAAGCTGAAGATCAAAGGCGACCTGGGCGCCGCCATGAAGCTGCAGAAGCTGTTTTAGAGGGCTCGACGCCCTCTAAAACAGGCAACTCGGTTCGGAGAACCGAGTTGCTGACCTTCGACGCGCGTGAAGACGTGAACCTGGTTCACCGGCTTCGCCGGTGCAACCAGGTTCGGCTCACTCCTCCAGTTCGACGAGCAGCGTCCCACCGGCCACGCGATCCCCCTCCTGCACATGGACCGCGCCGACCGTCGCGGCGTACGGCGACGTGAGCGGCGTCTCCATCTTCATCGCCTCGAGCACGACGAGCGGCTCGCGTGCCTCGACGTGGTCGCCGGCGGCGACCAGCACCTTGATCACCGTGCCCGGCATCGGCGCGACGACGCTGCTCGACGCTTCGCCCGGGCCGTGCTCGTGGCCGGCGGCGTCGACGTCGGGCGGCGGTTGCGCGGCGGCGGCGGGCAAGTTCAGGCGGAAGCCGTCGCGCCAGACGGAATCGGGAAGCCGCGCCGGCGGCGCGGAGAGCGGGGGGTAGTCCACGAGGAACGCGGTCGTCGCCTCGCCGGCGCGAAGCACCGGATGCGCGACGAGCCAGCGCAGGAACGGGAGGTTCGTGGTCACCCCGGCGACCTCCGTCGCCGCGAGTGCGTCCGCGAGGCGGTCGAGCGCCTCGGCGCGCGTGTCGCCGCTCGCGATCAGCTTCGCGATCATCGGGTCGTACCCGGTACCGATCTCGTCTCCCTCCGCCACGCCGACGTCGACGCGCACCGAGGTGGGGAGCCGCAGTCGCTCGATGCGCCCCGCCTGGGGAAGGAAGGTCAGCGGATCCTCGGCGTAGAGCCTCACCTCGACCGCGTGGCCGCGTAGCGCCGGGACCGCGTCGAGGCGCTCACCGCGCGCGATCCTGAGTTGCCACTCGACGAGATCGACGCCGGTGACAGCCTCGGTCACCGGGTGCTCCACCTGAATGCGGCCGTTCAGCTCGAGGAAGAAGAACTCGCGACCCTCGACGACGAACTCCGCGGTGCCGGCGGAGCGATAGCCGATCGCGCGCGCGAAGCGGATCGCCGCGTCGCTCATCTGCGCTCGGAGGTCGGCGTCGAGTGCAGGTGACGGCGACTCTTCGAGCACCTTCTGGTGGCGCCGCTGCACCGAGCAGTCGCGCTCGCCGAGCGCGAGCACGGTGCCGTGCCGTCCGCGAGGAGCTGGATCTCCACGTGCCGCGGTCGTTCGAGGTAGCGCTCGAGGTACACGCGGTCGTCGCCGAACGCCGCTTTCGCCTCGCGGCGTGCCGCGTCGAGCGCATCCTCGAGCTCGGCGCGTGCCCGCACGACGCGCATCCCGCGGCCCCCGCCGCCGGCGGCCGCCTTCACGATCAGCGGCGGGTCGGACGCCTCAGGGATCGTCGGCACCCCTGACTCGGCGGCAACCCGCTTCGCCGCCAGCTTGTCGCCGCCCGCTCGGAGGGCGTCCGGCGGCGGCCCGATCCAGATGAGGCCGGCCGCTTCCACCGCCTCGGCGAAGTCGCCGCTCTCCGCCAGGAACCCGTAGCCGGGATGGATCGCATCCGCGCCGGCATGGTTCGCGGCGCGGATGTGCTCCTCCGAGTCGAGGTACGAGCGGACGGCAACCGTTTCGTCGGCGGAGCGCGCATGCAGCGATCCTGTGTCGTCCGGCGCGACGACCGCGACCGTGCCGAGCCCGAGCTCGCGCGCGGCGCGGAACACGCGCAGCGCGATCTCCCCGCGGTTCGCGACGAGCACCTTCTTCACGCGCGGGACGTTAGTCGCCCGAGGAACACGAGCGACGCGACGCAGATCACCGACAGCGACAGGTAGGGCACGGCATCCGCCGTTGCGTGCGCGAGCGCGCCGCCGCCCGCAGCGCCGATCGTCTCGCCCGGCGCCCACGCCAGGTTGACGAGCGCGAACGCATAGACATAGCCGAGACCGCGCGCTTCCGAGACGTGGGTGAGGAGGGTGAGCGCCGGTGTGAAGAACGCTCCGAACGCGAGGCTCGCGAGGACCACCACGACGGCGAGGAGCACGGCCGAGCCCGGCCAGGGGAGAACGGCGGCGAGCACCGCCGACCCGGCGAGGCCGGTGAGGATCGGCACCGCGGTGCCGTGCCGATCGGAGACGCGGCCGATCAGGACGTTGTTCCCGGCCTCGAGCGCGGCGGAGCAAAGAAACACCGCGCCGATCGCGGCGCCGCCGAAGCCGAGCGTCGACAGGCGGAGTGGCACAAGCACCGACAGGTTCCCGAAGAGGAGGCCCGGCAGGGCGACGAACCAGAAGCACGCGAGGAGCCGTGGGTCCCGGAACGCTCCGAGCAGCGCCGCCATCGGTTGGGGCTGCTCCGGCGGCGCCGCCGGAGTCGTAGCCGCGAACCCGACCAGTGCGAGCGACGCCACCCCGACCACGGTGAACGTCCAGCCTGTTCCTCGAGCGACGCCGCGCCCCCGAGCACCGGCCCGAACAGCGTTCCGCCGACCGCCGCCGCGAATGCGGTGCCGATCAACGTCCCGCGGCGACCCTCCGGCGCGGCGGCGATGAGCCAGGCGAGCGCGCCCGTCCAGGAGAACGCGCTCGCAAGACCCTGCACGAACCGCGCGGCGAAGAGCTCCCAGGCGCGATCGGCCAGCCCGAAGGTGACGATGCACACGGCGACGGTGCTGAGCCCGATCACCACCGTCGGCTTGACACCGAGCCGTGCCGCGACAGCGCCGCTGGGGATCGCGCCGATGAGCACACCCGCCGGGTACGCGGCCGTGAGCACACCGGCACCGGTCTTCCCGAGCCCGAGCGTGTGGGCGTAGTGCGGCAGCAGCGGCGTGAGCGCGGAGAAGAAGAGCATGTCGACGAACACGACGGTGCCCGCCAAAAGGAGGATGCGCTGCACGGCCTGCGACGGTACCCTCCGACCTCGCATGAGGGTCTGGATCGCCGCCGTAGCCGTTGCGCTCGCGATCCCCGCCGTCGCCTCCGCAGGCACCGTCTTCCTGCTCGAAGGCCGTGGCTGGGGACACGGCGTCGGCATGAGCCAGTGGGGGGCGGAGGGCTACGCCCGGCACGGCTACGACTACCGACGAATCCTCGCGCACTATTACCCGGAGACGCAGATCGGTGTCGCGCAGCCGCGCGACGTCCGCGTGCTGCTCGTCCAGTCGCGGCCGGCGGTCCGGGATCGGGTCGACCGCGCCGTTCCTCGTCGTCGACGCGCATGGGCGCAAGCTGCACCTGCCGGCGCGGGCGGTCGTGGTGAACGAGCGGTTCATGCTCCAGCACGTCCTCGTCACCCAGCCGCTGCGCTTCGTCGCCGGGGCGCACCCGCTCCAGGTCGATCTCGTCGCCTACCGCGGCGACGTCGTCGTGAAGGCGAAGCCCGACGGCCTCATGGCCGTCAATGTTCTGCCGCTCGACCGCTACCTCCGCGGGGTCGTTCCGTGGGAGGCGCCGAAGGGATGGCACGAGCAGACCTACGAGGCGCAGGCGGTGGCGGCGCGGTCATACACGCTCGCGACCCTCCAGCCCGGGCGAGGACTTCGACCTCTACCCGGATCGAGCGTTCGCAGGTGTACGGCGGCATCGCAGCCGAGCGGACGGAGACGAACCTCGCGCTCGGCGCGACGGCGGGGCAGGTGCTCGTCTGGCGCGACCGGATCGTTCCGGCGTATTACTTCTCGTCGTCGGGCGGTCGCACATCATCCGTCCACGACGCGTGGCCGCGCGCGCACCAGGTCCCGTACCTCGTCTCCGTCAGCGATCCGTACGACTACCTCTCGCCGCACCACGTCTGGCCGACCGAGGTGCTGACAGCAGCGAAGGTGGCATCGGCCCTCGGCATCGCGGGCGTGCGCGACATCCAGGTCGTCCACAACTCCTCGGGCCGTGCGCGCGCCGTGCGGGTGCTCACCGCGCGCGGGTGGCGTGTCGTCCCGGTCGCCGTAGTGCTGACGAAGTTCCACCTCGGCTCGATGGACTTCGACCTCCATGCGATGGAGCTCGAGGACCCGGGGCGCGTGCTCTTCGGCAAGACCGTGCACGTGACCGGCTTCGTGCGCGGCCTGGGCCGGGCGCGGCTGCAGGAGCTCACGGAGGTCGGCTGGATCACGGTGCGGCACGTGCACGTGAGTCCCGCGGGACGGTTCGACGTGGCGCTTCGCGCCGTGCGCACGACCGAGTTCCGGCTCGCCTACAACGGGCTCGCGGGCGAGCCCGTCCGTCTCCAGGTCTCGCCGCAGGTGGTCGTCTCGGCGGACGGCTCCCGCCTCCGCGCGCGGGTGTTCCCGGCGCTACCGCTCCAGGTGGAGCGTCTGACGAACCGGCAGTGGCGCGCGGTCGCGAGCGGCCGCGGCGTCTTCGATCGCAGTCTGCGCCCCGGCAGCTACCGGGTGAGCGTGCGTGGGAGCTCCAAGTACGTGGGCGAGACCTCGGCGCCGGTCGCGGTCCGCTCGGCCTAATCCTGAAGGGGGAACTCCGGAGCGTCTTACGTTCGGCTTACCCGGCCGGGGCGTTTCGCTGACATTCCGGGCCAGGATGGGAGATGTTCGGAACTGATTTCCCCCGAAGAGAGGTCACGTCAAATGCGGAAATTCATGCTCCTGCTCTCCCTGGTCGCACTCGCAGCTCCGATCGCGGCGTTCGCGGACGCCCCGCCGTCACCGGCACAGACGGCGAATGCCATGTGCGCCGCGGACAAGACCGCGATGGGCGCTTCCTTCGCGACGACGTACGGCACGAACGCCTCGAAGGCGAACGCGTTCGGTAAGTGCGTCTCCTCGCACGCCAAGGCTGCGAAGGCTGCGGTCAGCAACGCTTCGAAGTCGTGCAAGGCGGAGCAGTCGGATGCCAACTTCGCGACAGATCACGGCGGCAAGACGTTCGCACAGTTCTACGGCAGCACGAAGAACGGCAAGGGCTCGCCGCAGAACGCGATGGGCAAGTGTGTCTCGCAGGCGGTGCGGTCGACCGTCGCGGCGCAGGCGAAGGCGTCGAAGGCGGGGCTCAAGTCCTGCAAGGCGGCGCTGAAGGCGGACAAGGCTGCGTTTGCAACGCTGTACGGGACCGGCCGGGACGCACTCGGGAAGTGCGTCTCGACCAAGAGCAACACCAAGTAGCGGCGGCGGGCCGCGGCGGGCGCCGGAGCGGCTCCGGCGCCCGCCAACCACTGCGAAACGGTGCCAGGTGTCAGACACCTACTCGTTCCAGGTCGGTCTGCGCTTCTCGAGGAATGCCCGCAGGCCGTCCTGGCCCTCCGGGCTCGTGCGGTGCGCTGCGATCCGGCGCGCCGTCTCGTCGGCCGGAAGCGGCGCTCGCGCCAGCTCCTTCGCAGCCCGCGCCGCCGTCGGCCCCGCGCTGAGCACCTCCCCCGTGATCTGCTCCACGGCCGCGTCGAGATCGTCGGCCAGCTCGTGGACGAATCCGATGCGCAACGCCTCGGCAGCCGAGAACCGCTCGCCGGTGACGAAGTACCGGCGCGCCGCGCCGGGCCGATCTTCGCGAGCGCGAACGGTGAGATCACCGCGGGGACGATGCCGAGCTTCACCTCGCTGAACGCAAACTCCGCTGCGGGCTCCGCGACGACGATGTCGCAGCAGGCGACGAGGCCGCAGCCGCCGCCGAGCGCATGACCCTGAACCCGCCCGATCGACCGGCGCGGGGCAGGTGTCGATCGCGTCGAGCATCGCGCGCAAGCGCAGCGCATCGGCGACGTTCTCGTCGAAGGAGAGGTCGACCGAAGAGCGCATCCACTCGACGTCGGCGCCTGCCGAGAACGACGGCCCGTCCCCGGAGAGCACGACGGCACGGGCGTCGCCGACATCCGCGAACGCCGCCGCCAGCTCGTCGATCAGCGCCGCGTCGAACGCGTTGCGCCGTTCGGGCCGCGCCATCGCGACCCGGAGCACGCGGCCTCGCGCTCGATCCTCAAAGCGGTCAAGGCGCACGATCTCCTCAGGCCGGCTCAGGGCCCCTACTCGAAGACGAGACCCAAGTCGCGCGAGCTGGTCGGCGACGGAGACCGACGCCTCGAGATCGAAGACCTCGGCGATCTCCGGATCCTTCCCGATCAGCTCGCGCGCCCGTGACGGCAGCGGCTGCTCGGCCGCCTCCGCGCGATTCGAACACGTAGATCGCGCCCCACCGCTCGCTCCCGGCATCCGAGATCCAGCCCTTGAAGAGGATTCCCGGCACGGTCGAGAACGCCTCGACTGCTTCGTCTCGCAAGGTAACGGCCGCAACTCCTCGACCGAGGTTGCGGTGTCCGCGAGGTTCCAGAGGACGAAGCGGACGACAAACATCGAGAAACCGCGAAACTACCTACATGCGGAAGATGCCGAAACTCGATTCGGGAATCGGTGCGTTCAGGGACGCAGCGATCCCGAGCGCGAGCACCCGCCGCGTGTCGAGCGGGTCGATGATCCCGTCGTCCCAGAGACGCGCCGTCGAGTAGTACGGATTGCCCTCCGCCTCGTACTTGGCGCGGATCTCGTCGGGGTCGGCGTCGCCGACCATCGTCAGCACGGTCGCCGCCTGTTCGCCGCCCATCACCGAGATGCGCGCGTTCGGCCACATCCAGAGCTGGCGCGGGCCGTACGCGCGCCCGCACATCGCCGTAGTTGCCGGCGCCGAACGAGCCGCCGATGACGACGGTGAACTTCGGCACGTCGGCGCACGCCACCGCCATGACGAGCTTCGCGCCGTCGCGCGCGATGCCGCCGGCCTCGTACTCCTTGCCGACCATGAAGCCGGTGATGTTCTGCAGGAAGACGAGCGGCACGCGTCGCTCGCACGCGAGCTCGATGAAGTGCGCGCCCTTCTGCGACGCTCTCCGCGAAGAGGACGCCGTTGTTCGCGAGGATCCCGACCGGGTAGCCCTCGATGTGCGCCCAGCCGCAGACGAGCGTCTCGCCGTAGAGCGCCTTGAACTCGTCGAACCGCGAGCCGTCGACGATGCGCGCGATCACCTCGCGCGCATCGATCTGCGTGCGGTGGTCGTCGGGGATCAGCCCGTAGAGATCCGACGGGTCGACCGCGGGCGGCTCGGGCGTCGGCGCGCGTCCCAGGGCGGCACCGGCCGCGCGGCGTGCGCGTTCGCGACGATGCGTCGCGCGATCGCGAGCGCGTGCTCGTCCGAGGTCGCGTAGTGGTCGGCGACCCCGGACTGACGGGCGTGGACGTCGGCGCCGCCGAGCTCCTCCGCCGTCACGTCCTGGCCCGTGGCGGCTTTCACGAGCGGCGGGCCGCCGATGAAGATCGTGCCGGTGCCGCGCACGATCACGGTCTCGTCGCTCATCGCCGGCACGTACGCGCCGCCTGCCGTGCACGAGCCCATCACGACCGCGATCTGCGGGATTCCCTTCGCCGACATCCGCGCCTGGTTGAAGAAGATCCGGCCGAAGTGCTCACGGTCGGGGAACACCTCCGCCTGGAGCGGCAGGAATGCGCCGCCCGAGTCGACGAGGTAGAGGCAGGGCAGGCGGTTCTGCTCTGCCACCTCCTGCGCGCGCAGGTGCTTCTTGACGGTGAGCGGGAAGTAGGAGCCGCCCTTGACGGTGGCGTCGTTCGCGACGATCACGCACTCGCGCCCCTCGACGACGCCGATCCCGGTGACGATGCCGGCGCTCGGCGCCTGGCCGTCGTAGACATCCCACGCAGCGAGCGCGTTCAGCTCCAGAAATGCGGTGCCGGGGTCGACGAGCCGGTCGATCCGCTCGCGCGCAAGCAGCTTCCCGCGTGCGCGGTGGCGCTCGACGGCGCGCTCGCCTCCGCCCACGGCCACCTGAGCCGTTCGCTTCGCGCAGTTCCGCGACGAGCGCCTGCATCCGCTGCGTGCGGCGCCCGAAATCGTCCGTTCGCTCGATCCGGCTCGTCAGCAGCGCCATCGCGGGGACCCTAACGGTGGAGGTGGATAAGAAAGGAGGACCGCGTCTAGATTCCAGCCCCCATGGGTACGGCTAGCGGCTATGTGGGCAAATCGCAATTGGACAAAGGGGAGGGAGAGTTGATGAGTCGCAAGCTACTGCTTGCCTTGGCGGTCTTCGCCGCGGTCTCGGTCTCGATCGTGGCGGCGGCGTTCGCCGGGGGCGGCAAGGGCAACGGCACGGTTCCCGTCATCCAGGACTCGCAGCTGAAGGCGAGCTTCACCACGATGGGCGGTGCGGATGTGCTGCCGAGCACGCGCACGATCCCCCACTGGTGGGGCTCGACGCTCGATACGAACAACGGGGTCACCTATGGGTACAACATGGTCGGTTCCGATCCGAACACATGCTCGGGCTCGACCTGCGATACGACCGTCGAAGTCGACGTGATCCCGCTCGTCGTCAACGTCGGCGGGCTCACCTTCGATGGCAACGAAGTCGTCACACCGACGTTGAGCTCGCCGCAGTTCGCGTTGAACGACTACGCGACGACGCCCGCGGCCACGAATACGGGGTTCGCCAGGGGCCCCGGCGGCGCCCTCTCGCAGGACGACGCCGGCAACCTCCTGCAGTTGGAGGACGCCACGATGCGGGCGCAGTTCAACAAGACGGGCGCCAGCAACTACCACGTGAGACTCCATGCCAACGTGATGCCGTCCGAGACGATCGACGTGCCGCAGAAACAAGGCGTGCTGTTGCAGAGTGGTCGCGGCGTCATCTTCGGTGACGTCAACATCAGCTGGTGGTCATCGCACATCAAGAACCTCCAGGCTCAGACCGATCCGACGCATCTCACGCTCTTTCTCACGAAGGACGTCTTGCTCTTCCAGGGCCAGGATGTCTTCAACTGCTGCGTCCTGGGTTATCACGGAACGCAGGCCGAGGGCGGCGGCAGCAACCATTCGAAGGGCAATGCAAAGGTGCAGACGTTCGCCTGGGCCTCCTACATCTCGCCCGGGATCTACGCGCGGCCGAACGGCGGCGTGAACTGGGCGCTGCAGGACATCCACGGGCTCAGTCACGAGATCGCCGAGTGGGGCGACGACCCGTTCGTGAACAACCTGGTCGAGCCCTGGCTGACGCCGACCGCGCCTCAGTACGGGTGCACGAACATCCTCGAGACCGGCGACCCGGTGGTCGACATCGGCTTCGCCATGGGTACGAACACCTATCTGCAGGGGCCGAACCCGAACGCCAGCTACAGCGCCGACGGGTTCTACCACCCGGAGGACGAGGCGTTCCTGCCGTGGTTCATGCGCTCGTCGCCGAACACCATCTCGGAGCCGACGCAGTCGCCGTCGACGAACATCGGCCGGTACACGCTGATGGGCGACCTGAACCCGTTCCCGGGCTTCCGCGCTCCCGCTACGGGCTGCTGACTCGGGCTCGGAACGTATGACGTGGAGAGGCCCGGGAAACCGGGCCTCTCTCGTTCTGCGGCGTTCCACGGAGGCGCGGCCGACCGCATCGGGCATCCTTTCTGTGTGGCCAGGAACCGTCTGCTCATGCTCGGCGGCGCGATTGCGGCCGCGGTCGTCGCGACCGTCGTCGTGGTCGTCGTGGCCGGCGGAGGCTCGAGTTCGCCGTCCGCGACCACGACCTCCGCAACCACGACAGGCACCTCGGGCGGCGGCACGGAGGCGTCGTCGACCTTCGCCGGTGTCGCCCAACTCGGCGACACGCTGGGCAAGGCGAGCGCGCCTGCGACGCTGACCGTGTTCGAGGACCCGCAGTGCCCGTTCTGCAGGCAGTGGAACATCGACACCCTCCCGACGGTCGTCGAGAACTACGTCCGCACAGGCCGGATCAAGATCGTGTACCGCGGCATCGTCGTGATCAGCGAGAACAGCCTCGTCGGGCTCGCGGCCGAGTACGCGGCGGGGCAGCAGAACAAGCTCTGGCAGATGGTCGAGGCGCTGTACGAGCGCCAAGGCGACGAGAACAGCGGCTGGCTCACGCCCGCCGTCGTGCGCGACGCGGCCGGGGAGATCGGGCTGTCCCCGGCGAAGATCGTCGCGGCGATGAAGTCCGCCGCGGTGGCGTCGGCGATCCAGCAGAGCGCGAACGAGGCACGCAGCCTCGGCATCAACGGCACACCCACGTTCGCAATCCAGAAGCAGCTCGGGACGCTGCAGCAGCTGCAGGTCAGCAGTCTCGAGGCGGCCGGCTTCACGTCGGCGCTCGACCAGGCACTGCGGTGAGCCTGCGTCCCCTGATCGCCGCGGCCTGCGTGATCGGGGCGGCGATCGCCGCATACCTCACCTACGTCCACTACGCGCACACGGCGCCGATCTGCACGACGGGCGGCTGCGAGACGGTGCAGAAGTCGAAGTACGCCGAGCTCGGAGGCGTCCCCGTCGCGCTGCTCGGCCTCGGCAGCTACGTCGTGCTCTTCGCGCTCGCATTCGTCCGCGGCGTGACCGGCGCTCTCGCCGGGGTCTTCGTCGCTCTCATCGGGGTCGTGTTCAGCGGCTACCTGCTCTGGGCGCAGCTCGGCCCGATCGGCGCGATTTGCCAGTGGTGCCTCGGGAACGACCTCACGATCGCCGTCGTTGCGACGTTGTACGTGGTGAGGATGCTGACCGAGCCCAGTGCATGAGTCGGCGGGGCGCGCTGCTCTTCGCAGCGATGTGCGTGATCTGGGGCATGCCGTACCTGATGATCAGGGTGGCGGTGCGGGAGCTCGCGCCGGTCACGCTCGTCTTCTTTCGCACGGCCCTCGGCGCGGCGCTGCTCGCACCGTTCGCGGCGTGGCGCGGCGAGCTGCGCCCGCTCCTCGCCCGCTGGTGGCCGCTCCTCGCCTACACGGTCATCGAGGTCGTGATCCCGTGGGTGCTGCTCGCCCACGCCGAGACGCAGCTGACGAGCTCGCTCACCGGCCTGCTGATCGCGGCGGTGCCGCTCGTCGGTGCCGTCGTGGTGGGGCTCACCGGCTCGCGCGAGCGGCAGGGTGGGCGTCGGTGGGTCGGGCTGCTCGTCGGAATCGGCGGCGTGGCTGCGCTCGTCGGGCTCGACGTCGGCCAGGTCGACGTGCTCTCCGTCGCCGAGATCGGCTGCGTGGCGGTCTGCTACGCGATCGGGCCGATCATCCTGTCGCGCCGGCTGAGTGACGTCCCGGCGCTCGGCGTCGTCGCCGCCTCACTCGTGATCGCTGCGCTTCTGTATGCGCCGTTCGTCGCTTCGCGCGTGGCCGTCGTCGATGCCGTCCGCGCACGTGGTCGAGTCGGTGCTCGGTCTCTCCGTCGTCTGCACGGCCCTCGCGTTCCTCGTGTTCTTCGCGCTCATCGCCGAGGTGGGGCCGGTACGGGCGACCGTGATCACGTATGTCAACCCTGCCGTAGCCGCAGTGCTCGGAGTTGCGATCCTGAGCGAACGCCTGAGCGCCGGAATGCTCGTCGGCTTCGCCCTGATCCTCGCCGGCTCCGTGCTCGCGACCGGCAGGGGCCCCGAGCCGGTCGCCGAATCCTAAGAGGGTGCGCCTGCTAGGGATCGCTCTTGTCGTCACGGTGCTGGCTGTCCCATTGCCGGCGGCCGCCCGCAGCGGTGCGAAACCGATCGTGGGCGTGGTTCACACTGGGTCGTCCGGCCGGATCAGCGGCACGGCGCAGTACTTCAGCTACGGCGTCGTTCTCCGCAACCGGTCCGCGACGAAGGATGCGTTCGGGGTGAAGGTGCGGGTGTTCGTGCTCGGAGACGCCGGGCTTGTCGGCGTCTACGTCACGACGATCCCGTTCATCCCCGCGGGGACGACGTTCTACCTCGGGAACGAGCCTGCCACGATGAGCACCGTTCAGCGTGCGACCGGCGTGCGCGCCGTGATCTCGGTCGGCGGGACCCAGAGGGCCACGGGCTCGCTGCCGCCTGCAACCGCCAGACCGCCGGCCGCGGGCCGCATCCGCGGAACGGTCGGAAACCACTACAAGCGGGCGATCGTGACGCACGGCACGCGGTTGTACGCGGTGTACTACGACGGCGCCGGCAAGGTGATCGGTGGTGACCGGCTGAAGAACGTCACGTTCTCGGCACGGAGGATCGCGCCCAGGAAGGCAGCCAGGTTCTCGGCGCGTGTCGGCCCTGCCGTGTCACCGTCACGGATCGCGCGGGTCGCTGTCTCTGTCTCGCCGGTCCTGGCCGTTTCCTAGGATGCCGCAGTGCCGTTCAGCGATGTCCTCCGTGCGAACGACGAGTACGTAGCGCAGTTCGACGGCGACGGGCTGACCGGCCTCGCCGCGAAGGGCCTCGCCGTCCTGACCTGCATCGACACGCGGATCGATCCGCTCGGCATGCTCGGCCTCCGACCGGGCGACGCGAAGGTCCTCCGCAACGCGGGCGCGCGAGCCACCGACGACGTCGTGCGGACACTCGTGCTCGCGGCGTACCTCCTGAACGTGGGGCGTGTGATGGTGATTGCGCACACCGACTGCCGCATGGTCGGTGGCACCGACGAGGACGTGCACGAGGCGATCGCCGCGAGCGGCGGGCCCGACACGAGGAGCCTCGAGTTCCGCGTGACCGCCGATCTGGAGGAGACGCTGAGCAAGGACGTGGGCAAGATCCGTGCGTCGCCGTTTCTCGCAGGCCTCGAGGTCGGCGGCTTCGTTTACGACGTGCGCACGGGCCGGGTCGCTCAGGTCTGCTGAGGCAGCAAGAGCTCGAAACGCGCTCCTCGCGGGCCGGGCGCGTAGATGAGGTCGCCTCCGTGCGCCCGGGCGTACGACCGCGCGATCGCGAGGCCGAGGCCGCTGCCCGTCGCCGCGCTGCCACGGGCGAAGCGTTCGAAGAGCCGTGGTCGCACCTCGTCGGTCACGCCGGGGCCAGCGTCCTCGACGGTGATGCGAAGGCGCCGGTCGCGCTGCTCGGCCTCGACGAGGATCGGCGGTGCGCCGTAGCGCTCGGCATTGATGACGAGGTTCGAGACGACCCGGTCGAGCACGAGCGGGTCGACGACGACGGCGAGATCGTCGGGGACGTCGAGAGTGACGTCGACGCCCGCCTGTTCGATGATGTGGGTGAGCGCTCTCCGGAGCACGATCGGCCGCGGGTCGACGGCGATTGCGTGCGAGTCGAGCCGCGAGAAGTCGAGAAGCTCTTCGAGCAGCCGCCGCAGGCGGATCGCCTGTTCGTAGCCGACGTCGAGGAGCTGCCGGCGGGTCTCCTCCGAGAGTGTCGCCCCGCGCTCGACGAGCGTCGCGAAGACGCCGTAGACCGAGGTGGCGGGCGTGCGCAGCTCGTGCGAGGCGATCGCGACGAAGTTGAGCTTCAGCTGGTCCAGGCGCAGGGTCTCCTCATGCAGCTGCGCACGCTCGATCGCGAGCGCGACGCGTTCGGCGACGAGTTGGAGCAGGTCGACGTCCTCGCTCGTGAACCGGCGCGGGAGAAGCGTGCCGACGTGGAGGACACCGATCGCGTGGTCGCGGACGAGGAGCGGCACTCCGAGCATCGACTTGATGTGCTTCTCGCGGAGAATCGGGTTGAAGATGTCGGCCTGGTCGAGGTCGTCGAGGATGACCGGCCGGCGATCGGCGGCGATATGGCCGGCGAAGCCTCTGCCCATCGGGATGCGCACGCCTTGCTCGACCTCTTCCTCGATGCCGACCGCGGCGCGCGCAGCGAGCTCGTCGGTCTGCTCGTCGCGCAGCAGCACGGCGCACGTGTCGGCCTTGAGGATGTCGCGGATGCGAGGCAGAAGCACGGCGAGGAGGTCGTCCACGTCGAGGTGTGCGAGCGCCGCATCCGTGACCGCCTGAACGTGCTCGATCCGAGTGCGCGCCAGCCGCTCCGCCTCGAACACGCGGGCGTGCTCGATCGCGATCGCCGCACGGTCGGCGGCGACCTGAAGCACCTCGACGTCGTCGGAGGTGAACGTGCGGTGGTGCAGCGTCCCGACGTGCAACACCCCGATCACCTCGCCCGCCGCGACGAGCGGCACGCCGGCCATCGACTTGATCCCCTTCTGGCGCAGGATCGGGTTCAGGATCTCCGCGTGGTCGACGTCGTCGAGGATCACCGGCCGGCGCTCGGAGGCGATCCGGCCCGCGAACCCCTTGCCGACCGGGACGCGGATGCCCTGCTCGACCTCCTCCTCGATGCCGACCGCAGCCCGGGCCACGAGCTCATCCGTCTCGGCGTCGTGCAGCAGCACTGCGCACGTGTCGGCGTCCAGGATGTCCCTGACGCGAGGGAGGAGGGCGGCGAGCAGCTCCTCGACGTCGAGGACGGTCAACGCGGTGTCGGTGACCGCCTGCACGCGCTCCATCCGGCGGCGCGCGCTCTGCTCCGCCTGGAAGAGGCGTGCGTGCTCGATTGCGATCGCGGTGCGTTCGGCGGCGAGCTGCAGCAGCTCGATGTCCGCGTCGCGGAAGCTCCGCGGCGTGAGGCTGCCGACGTGGAGCACGCCGAGGACACGGGCCTCGACCACGAGAGGCACGCCGAGCATCGACCGGATGCCCGTCTCGCGCAGGATCGGATTGACGACTTCCGCGTAATCGAGGTCGTCGAGCACGACCGGGGCGCGGGTTGCCGCGATCCGGCCCGCGAATCCCTTGCCGACCGGGACGCGGATGCCCCGCTCGACCTCCTCCTCGATCCCGACTGCTGCTCGCGCGACGAGCTCGTTCGTGTCGTGGTCGAGGAGGAGGACGGCGCACGTGTCGACCTCGAGCATCTGCTTCGTGCGCTCGAGCAACGCGTCCAGGAGCGCCCCCAGCTCGAGGTGTGCGAGCGCGGCGTCCGTGAGCGCCTGCAGCTGGGGCAGGCGGCTCTGCGAGCTCATGGGCACGGTCAAGTTGGGCTCGTCGGGGTATACGTTGCGACCATTCCCTTCATTCCCAGAGGTCGAACGTTCTTCCGCGGGACGAACCGGGTGACGCCCAGGGTATACCGCGGGTCGGGCTCTGGCCGGGCCGCCCGATGCGGTGACGTCGTGGTTTCAAAGCTGGTCTGCCTTTGCTAGAACCGAGCGCATGCGGCGGGTGATCAGGGTGGGTTGCTTCGTCGCCGTTCTGATCCCTCTGGTCGTCGTATCGCCGTCGGCGGCTGGGACGCGGCGAAGCTTGTCCTTGCCGTTCCACACTCGCGTGACGCTCTCGGGCCAGACCTTGGGCTCCCGGCCTGGACAGCATGTGAAGGGCCACGTCTTCGCGACTGCGCGGTGGAACCACGGCGCCCGTTATGTCGTCGCCACTCCCGCCACCGACGCCGTCGGGCGGTGGAGGGTGACCTTTCGCCCGTCGCATCGCGGCTTCTACACGCTGCGAATCCTGACGCCGGACGCCGGCGTTCTCGAGTACGCGTTCGTCGTTCACTAGCGAAGCGCGCCTCGGTGGCGATGAACTCTTAGAGGCCCTCACACAATGAAGCTTGTGTCGCCCGGCCGCGCTCGGCGGCGCGCTGCCGCGTCCTCGGTCTCGCCCGTATGCCTGCATACGAGCGAGACCTGCGTCCTTGCATCGCACTCGCCGATCGCACCCGGGCAACGAAGCCCCATTGTGTGAGGACCTCTTAGCGCGCCGTCTGCTCAGCGGTCGGGTTGGGAATCACGCCGCAGTCGAAGCAGAGCAGGAAGTCGTTCGTCGCGTGGTCTGTCGGCGGCACGATTCTGCGTGCGCCGCATTCCGGGCAGAGCTGGAGCTCGTTCTCATCGAACCACGCAGACGGGTCGGGTTTTGTCTCCATTTTCAGCAGGCTCCGCCAGACTTACCTTCGTGAATCCTATGTGTCGTTCCCCGGAGGTCAACTCGCCGCCTGGGCGAGCGAGTCGGTCCGCGCTCGACCAACGGGAGCCGGGGCAGGGTAGGTTCCCTGTGGCGAACCCGTGGCTCCGTTCGCAGCGACTCTGAGCAGAGTCGTCAGGGCCGCGGTCGCCGCCTCCGCCGATCGACCTCGTCGAGCAGCCGTTTGGCGGCCGCACGGTCAGGGCCGTGGTGCGGAAGAAGAGCTCGTAGCTCAGCCTCCCATTTGTCCGACCACAGATAGATGGCGAGCCGTGCGATCGTCGGCGACAGCCACTGGCCGCGTGCCGCGTCGGTGAGCACGAGTGCTCGTGCTGCTTCGATGTCGTCGGGCGTCAGTCCGGGATGGCGCACGTTCACGACCGTCCGCAGCGCTCTCCGCGCCACCTCGGCGTCACCGTGGAGTCGTGCCCGCAGCTCCCGCCGCAAAGGATTGTCCGAGACAGCCCTGGCCAGCCGGCCGAGGCCGGGGTGGGGGCAGTGGCGTTGCCCATCGACGCTGCTCAACACGAGGGCGCGAGCTCGGACTTTCTGCGCTCCGGTCAGTTGGACGCGGGCGAGCCGTCGCGCCACCCGTTCGCGAGCGTAGCCGGAACGGAAGAAATAGGGATCACGCTCGAGGAAGGTGAGGGCCGCGTCGATCGCCTGGGGCTCACCGCGGTCGAGGCGCACGGCGAGCTCGGCGACCCAGGAGTCGATGTCGAGCTGCTCGTAATATCCTTCGCCGTCTTCGTGCCGCCGTCCCACCTGGGTGAGTCTGCGCCGAAACCCCAGCAAGCGCCAGGGTTTCGGCTTCACCACAGTGACAGGGGCGACAGGACTCGAACCTGCAACCCCCGGTTTTGGAGACCGGTGCGCTACCAATTGCGCCACGCCCCTGGGCTGCGGCACGGATTGTATCCGCGCCCGAGTACGCTCACTCCGTGCCGCTCGCGGTGCTGTTCTCCTTCATTACGGCCGGATTCGCCGCGATCGCGCTGTGGAGCGCAGAGGCTTCGCGGTGGCCGATTGCGGTCGCTGCGGCGGCGCTGGCGGCCTGGATGGCATCCCTCGCCTGGGCCGCACTAAGGAAAAGCCGTTCCTAGGGCGTATTCTCCATTCGTGGCGGGAGAGGACACGCAGGCCCTCTGGATCGAGTTCCGGCAATCGGGGGACCAGGCATTGCGCGACCGCCTGATCCTCACGTACGCGCCGCTCGTGAAGTACGTCGCCGGACGGCTCGGGTCCGGGCTGCCGGCCCACGTCGACGAGAACGACCTCGTCTCCTACGGCCTCCTCGGGCTGATCGGCGCGATCGAGCGCTACGACCCGGAGCGGGACATCAAGTTCGAGACGTACGCGATCGCCCGCATCAAGGGCGCGATCATCGACGAGCTGCGCGCGCTCGACTGGGTGCCCCGGAGCGTCAGGTCGCGGGCGCGCGAGATCGAACGCACGATCGCCGAGCTCGAGGCGAAGCTCGGCACCGCCCCGACCGACGAGGAGATCGCCAAGAAGATCGGGATCACCGTCAAGGAGCTCGAGGACTCGCTCACGGACATCTCGCGCTCCTCGATCGCCGCGCTCGACGAGCTGTGGTCGGTGTCGGGCGACGGCGACCAGGTGTCACTGATGGACACGATCGAGGACACGACCGGCCCCCGGCCGGCCGAAGTTCTCGACGAGACCGAAACGCGCGAAGCGCTCGCCGAGGCGATCGCGCGCCTGCCGGAGCGCGAGAAGCTCGTCGTCACCCTCTACTACTACGAGGAGCTGACCCTGCGAGAGATCGGCGAGGTGCTCGGTGTCACCGAGTCGCGGGTCTCCCAGCTGCATACGAAGGCGATCCTGCGTCTGAAGGCACGGCTCGCGGGCGCCGCAGCCCGAGTCTGAACAAAACCGCAACGCTGGTCTTAGAACGGCCTTAGGCGGGTCCTCGACGCTTCAGGCATGACCCGGATCGAACGAGCCCGCCGCCGCGTCACGGTCACGCGCTACGCGATCGGAATCGTCTCCGCCGCCGCGCTCGCAGCGTTCGCAGCGGTCGCCCGGGTCTCGCATCCCGGTACCCACCGCGTCGCGACGGCCAGGACGAGCGTCACGACCGCCACTGCCTCCGACGACTCGACCTTCGACGGCGACGGCTCGGACTCGTTCTTCAACATCGGCCCCGCCGGCAGCGCGACGCCGCAGGTCCAGTCGGGGGCGTCGTGAACGCGTTCCGCTCCATGGGCTGCGAGGTGGTGCTCCCGTTCGGGATGCCGCTCGAGCCCGTGCGGACGCTCTTCGAGGCGCGCGACGCGCGCTTCAGCAGATTTCTCCCTTCCTCCGAGCTCTCGCGCGTCAATGCCTTGCCCCTGGGCTTGACGCTCGTCTCGGGGGAGTTCGCGTCGATGCTCTCCCTCTCGCTCGACGCGGCTTGCGCCACCGACGGGATCGTGACGCCGACCGTCGGGGGCGCGATCGTCGCCGCCGGGTACGACCGCGACTTCGCCCGACTGCCCTCGGACGTCGGCGCGGTCGTGCCCGCGGCGGTTCCGTCATGGCAGTCCATCTCGCTGCACGGGGGCGGGCTGCTCCGGACCGAGACGGTGCAGCTCGACCTGAACGGCGTCGTCAAGGGCCGGACGATCGACGACGCGCTCGCGGTCGCAGGGCGGGGCTGGATCTCCGCCGGCGGCGACGTCGCCGCGCTCGACCCGGTCGTCGTCGGGCTCCCGGGCGGCGGCAGCATCGCCCTCCACCAGGGCGGGCTCGCCACCTCGAGCGTCGCGAAGCGCCGCTGGCTGGCGGCCGGCGTGCCCCAGAACCATTTGATCGACCCCCGCACCGGCCGGTCGAGCGACGGGCCGTGGCGGGACGTGACCGTTGCCGCTCGCAGCTGCCTCGTCGCGGACGTCGCTGCGAAGGCGGCGCTGCTGCTCGGGCTTGACGGCCCGGCGTGGCTCGACGCCCGCGGCCTCGCCGGCCGGTTCGTCTCGCACGACGGCCGGGTGTCGCTGAACGACACCTGGTCGGCGCGCGCGCCCGAAGCGGTCGCGGCGTGAGCGTAGGCTCGACGGAGCTCACCAAGGAGCGGAGGCGCCGACCTGCGCGGCGCCGGAGCGGGAAATGAGCCCAGGGGTTTGGTACTTCGCCCGCTCGGCGGGGATCGTTGCGTACCTACTGCTCTCGTCGTCGGTGCTGCTCGGCGTGCTCATGGCCGGCCGGGCGACTTTCACCTGGCCGCGCTTCGCGGTCGAGGAGGTGCACCGCTTCCTCGCGATCCTCACCGGCGTGTTCATCGTGCTGCACGGGGGCTCGCTGCTCCTCGACCGGGTTGTTCCGATCTCGCTCGCCCAGGAGCTTGTTCCGTTCACGTCGCCGTACCGGCCGGTCGCGGTCGGGCTCGGCGTGTGCGCAATGGAGCTGATCGCCGCAGTCGCGATCACCAATGCGCTTCGCGGACGCCTGCCGCATGCGCTGTGGCGCAAGCTGCACTACCTGACCTTGCCGGCCTGGCTGCTCGCGAGCCTGCATGTCGTGCTCGCCGGGACCGATGCCCACGACCCGTGGTTCGCGGCACTCGCGGCCGGATCATTCGCGACGGTTGCGATCGCCGCGTTCGCACGCTTCTCCGTGTCAGAGGCCCTCACACGGTGAGGCTTGTGTCGCCCGGCTGCGCACGGGCAACGAAGCCCCACCATGTGAGGACCTCTCGCCGGTGCGGGCGTAGGATTCGCGGCGACCGCCAGCCACCGCCCAGGAGGACTCGATGCCCATCGAAGCCGGGAAGATCCGCAACGTCGCCGTCGTCGGCCATCGCGGGACGGGCAAGACCTCACTCGTCGAGGCGATGCTCTTCCAGGCGGGCAAGATGAACCGGCTCGGCACGGTCGAGGCAGGCACCACGGTCTCCGACTGGGACGAGGACGAGCAGCAGCGCCAGATGTCGCTCGCCGCCTCGCTCGCACCTCGAGTGGCAGGGGCGCAAGATCAACCTGATCGACACGCCGGGCGACTCGGGCTTCCAGGCCGACACGATCGCGGCCTGCGCGTCGTCGAGGGCGCGCTCGTCGTCGTCTCCGGCGTGATGGGCGTCGAGGTGAACACGTCGCGCGTGTGGAACCGCGCCGAGGAGCTCGAGCTCTCGCGCGTCGTCTTCGTGAACATGCTCGACCGCGAGCGCGCCGACTTCTTCCGCGCGCTCGCCGCCGTCGCAGGAGCAGCTCTCCGAGCGCTGCGTCGCGATCCAGCTGCCGATCGGCGCCGAGCACGAGCTGACGGGCGTCGTCGACCTGCTGCACAACTGCGCCTACATGGATCCGAGCGGCGCCCGCGAGGGCGACCCGGTGCCGATCCCGGACGACGATGGCCGAGCTGGCCGCGGAGTACCGCGAGAAGCTGCTCGACGCGGTCGTCGAGACCGACGAGGCGCTGATGGAGCGCTACCTCGGCGGCGAGGAGCTCGACCGCGCACGAGGTCGCGGCGGCGCTGAAGACCGCGGTCACGAACGACGAGCTCTACCCGGTCGCCTGCGGCGTCGCGACGAAGAACCTCGGCACGCACGCGCTGCTCGACCTGCTCGTCGAGGGCGTGCCGTCGCCCGGCGCAAGAAGGGCTCGCCGATCGAGCACCGAGCGGCGATCGCCGCGTTCGTCTTCAAGACCGTCGCCGACCCGTTCGCCGGCCGCATCTCGGTCTTCCGCGTCTACGCGGGCACGGTGCGGCCGACTCGACGCTGGTCAACCTGCGCGACCACGCGAAGGAGCGGCTCGGCGCGCTGATGACGCTCGCAGGGCAAGGAGCACGAGAAGGCCGACGCGTTCGGCGCCGGCGACATCGGCGCCGTCGCGAAGCTGAAGGACGTGCAGACCGGCGACGTGCTCGCCGACGCCGAGCACGACGTCGAGCCGCCGAAGCTCGACTTCCCCGAGCCCGTGATGAGCTTCGCGGTCACGCCGAAGACGAAGGGCGACGAGGACAAGGTCGCGCAGGCGCTGCGGCGGCCTGCACGAGGAGGATCCGACGCTGCAGCTGCGCCGCGACCCGCAGACCGGCGAGCAGCTGCTCTCGGGGATGAGCCAGGTGCACGTCGAGGTCGCGGTCGCGCGGCTGAAGAGCCGCTTCGGCGTCGAGGTCGAGCTGCACCAGCCGCGCGTCCCGTACGTCGAGACGATCAAGGCGGAGGCGCGCGCGCACGGCCGCTACAAGAAGCAGACCGGCGGCCGCGGCCAGTTCGGCGACTGCCACATCGTGATCGAGCCGATGGAGGGGCACGTCGGCTACGAGTTCGTCGACAAGATCGTCGGCGGCGTGATCCCGCAGGGCTTCCGGCCCGCGATCGACAAGGGCATCCAGGAGACGATGGCGCACGGCGAGCTCGCCGGCGCGCCGATCCAGGGCGTGCGCGTGCCGGCTCGTCGACGGCTCGTACCACACCGTCGACTCGTCCGAGATGGCGTTCAAGGTCGCCGGCTCGATGGCGTTCAAGGCGGCGTACGAGAAGGCGCAGCCGACGCTGCTCGAGCCGATCATGGAGCTCGAGGTGACGGTTCCCGACGAGGCGGTGGGCGCCGTCAACGGCGACCTCAACTCGCGCCGCGGCCGCCTGCTCGGGATGGAGCCGAAGGGCGGCATGACGACGATCAGGGCCGAGGTGCCGATGGCCGAGGTGCTCACCTACTCGCAGTCGCTGACCTCGATGACCGGCGGCCGCGGCGACTACCACATGCAGTTCCTCCGCTACGAGGAGGTGCCGGCGCACATCGCGCAGAAGCTGATCGAGGCGGCGAAGAAGGAGCAAGGAGGCGGTCCCCGCGTAGACGCGGGCTACTCCTACGGCCTCCGCCGGCGTACGCTTCCGCAGGGGACATGCGCGTCACGAGGGTCAGACGTCGAGCGGCCGTGCGCGATCTGCGAGCGGACGCTCCTGATGGGCGAGCGGCCGTGCGCTTCTCGCCGAACGGCGGCGAGCGACTACGTGGACGTCTGCCCGCTCTGCCAGGAGACGGCGGTCGAGAACGGCTGGATCAAGGAGGGCTCGCCGACGACGCCGACGATGCCGGCCGACGGCGCAGGCGCGGCGCGCTTCTCGCTCGCCGCTGCTCGGGCTCGCGGCCGCGCGCCGGCCGAGGCGCCGGTCGCGACGAGCCGATCCTGCGCCGCCTCTCCGAGCACGAGCTCGCGATCGTCGAGGCGGCCGACCTCTTCAACGCCTCCCAGTACCGGCGCACGGTCGGCGGGATCGCGAAGAGCCTCGGCGAGCCGCGCGTCTCGATCGTCCGCTCTCGGGCGTCAACCCCGACATCGTCGTCACGGTCGCCTGGGAGATCTCCTGGTACCAGTACCGCGTCACGCCCGACTCGGCCCAGCCCGTGCGGCTCGCCGAGCGCGGCCACGACCCGGACGAGCTCGAGGCGTCGTTCACGGAGTGGAACGCGCACCTGGAGGACGACGGCCGGATCGTCCCCGATATCGCGCGGCTCTGAGTCTGGTCGCCCGCCGGCTCGTACGATGAGACGCGTGATCTACTGCGTCGTCCCGCCCGAGCTCGAGGCCGAGCTGTACGACAGCTCGTCGCCTACTACGCCGACAACCCCGGCGTGACGGTGATCGTCGACCGGCGCAAGGGGCCCGACCGCCGGCACGGCGCGGCGACGCGACGGCGAGTTCGCGGAGCAGCGCGAGCTGCGCGACCGCCGCCGCGCGCGCGTCGCCGGGCACGTTCCCGACGACCGATCCCGCCGGCACGCCTGAGCCGCGCCCGAGCGGTAGGATCGCCGCATGGCGATCGCGGCGCCGACCTTCAGGAACTTCATCGGCGGCGAGTGGGTCGACGCGGCCGGCGGCGAGACGTTCGAGTCGTCGTCCCCGCGACCGGCGAGGCGCTCGGCAGCTTCCCGCGCTCGGCGGCCGCCGACGTCGACCGCGCCGTCGCCGCCGCGAAGGCCGCGTTCGAGGACTGGCGCCTCGTCCCGGCGCCCGAGCGCGGCAACATCCTCTTCCGCTTCGCGCGAGCTCCTCGCGCGCACAAGGACGAGCTGACCGACCTGATGACGCGCGAGATGGGGAAGGTGCGGCGGAGGCCGGCGGCGACGTCCAGGAGGCGATCGACATGAGCTACTACATGGGCGGCGAGGGCCGGCGCCTGTACGGCCAGACGACGCCGAGCGAGCTGCGCGACAAGTTCATGATGAGCGTGCGGATGCCGGTCGGCGTCGTCGGCGCGATCACGCCCTGGAACTTCCCGATCGCGATCCCGTCGTGGAAGCTCTGCCCGGCGCTCGTCTGCGGCAACACGGTCGTGCTGAAGCCGGCCGAGGACACGCCGTTCCTGGCCGAGCGCTTCGTCGCAGCTGCTCGACGAGGCGGGCGTGCCGCCCGGCGTCGTCAACGTCGTGCACGGCTACGGCGAGGAGGCCGGCGAGGCGCTCGTCCGGCATCCGGACGTGCCGGTGATCACGTTCACCGGCTCGCGCGCGACCGGCGTCGCGGTCACGAAGGCGGCCGCCGACCGGCTCAAGCACGTCCACCTCGAGCTCGGCGGCAAGAACGCGATCGTCGTCATGGACGACGCCGACGTCGAGCTCGCCGTCGAGGGCATCGTCTGGTCGGCGTTCGGCACGAGCGGCCAGCGCTGCACCGCCGCCTCGCGCGTGATCGTGCACGAGGCGGTCTACGGCGAGCTGCAGTCGAAGCTCGTCGCCGCGGCCGAGCGGCTGCGCCTCGGGCCGGGCTGGGACGACGCGACCGACGTCGGGCCGCTGATCAACCGCGCCGCGCTCGACGGGTCCACGGCTACACGCGAGATCGGCCGCGACGAGGGCGCGAAGCTGCTGA
>CAWAWV010000015.1:0-229870 GCA_963785875.1 uncultured Thermoleophilia bacterium
ACGTGAGACTTGTGTAGCTCGACAGCCGCCCACCCCACCCGGACAGGGTATCGAGGAACTCCGGTCGGGCGAGCGTCACGAGTAGGAGCGGGAGCCCGTGCGAGCCGACCGCAAGCGTGTCGATCAGGTCGAGCAGGTTCGACCCCGCCCAGTGCACGTCCTCGAACACGAGGATCGTCGGCTGCTCCCGCGCGGCCGCTTCGACAAATCGACGGGTCGATGAGAAGAGGATGTCGCGGTCGGTCGCCTCGGCTCCCCCACGCATCGACGCCGACGATCGCCCCTAGATGCTCGGCGACCGTCTCGGACGCCGCCGACGAGCCGTCGAGGAGTGTCCGTGTCCGCGCACGCAGCTTGTCGGCGACCACGTCCGGGGAGTCGCTCTCGAAGATCTCGCAGAGGCGCATCAGATGCGTCGCGAGCGCGCCGTAGACGCCGCTTTCGCGGTAGGGCAACGACCGGCCGAAGACGACGCGCGCGCCTCCCTTGCGGGCAGACGACGAGAACTTTGCGATGACGGTCGACTTGCCGACGCCGGCCGGGCCGAAGATCGAGACGAGATGCGGATGCCGCTCGACGAGCACGCGGTTCCAGATCGCGTCGAGCAGCCTGAGCTCCAGCGCCCGGCCGACGAGGCGACGGTCGCGGGTCGGTCGCTCGCCCGCCCGCGTCAACGCGTCGGGTGGCGATCCACGCCTTGACCGGCTGCGCCTTGCCCTTGGCCACGATCGGTTCGGACTGCTCGTAGCCGATCACGTCGCGCGTCTCGAGATACGTCTTGTCGCCGACGACGATGCCGTTCACCGGCGCCTGCGCCTGTAGCCGCGATGCGGTGTTGACGACGTCCCCGGCGACCATCGACTCGCCGAGCGCTGCGCGCGCGTTCAGCGAGACGACCGCCTCGCCGGTGTTGACGGCGACGCGGATCTGGAGGCCGCCGTCGGGCAGGGCGCAGACCGCGTCGCGGACGACGAACGCCGCGCGCACGCCGCGCTCGGCGTCGTCGCCGTGCGCCAGCGGAGCTCCGAATACGCCCATGATGGCGTCGCCGATGAACTTCTCGACCACGCCTCCGAAGGACTCGATCTCGCGGCGCACGAGCTCGTGGTACGGCTGCGAGGAGCGCACGGACGTCCTCGGGATCGAGCGTCTCGGCGCGGCGCGGTGAAGCCGACGAGGTCGACGAAGATGATCGTCACGATCCGCCGCTCCTCGTGCGGCCCTCTCTCCTGCGCGAGCGCCGCCCCACACGCCAGGCAGAAGCGCGCGCCCTCAGGGTTCTCCTGGCTGCAGACGAGACAGCGCATAGTGTCGAAGGGTACGTTCGGATCCGTCGCGAGTCGAGTACGGTTGCGCGTCATGAGCTCACTGCACGCCGGCACGGTCACGTTCGGGTTCACCGACATCGAGGGGTCGACGAAGCTCCTGCAGGAGCTCGGCGACGAGACGTTCGGGACGTTGTCCCGAGACCACCGGCGAATCGTTCGCGAGACGTTCGGCGAGGCCGGCGGCACCGAGATCGACACGCAGGGCGACGCGTTCTTCTTCTCCTTCCCGCGGGCCCGTGACGCGGTCAATGCAGCGGTCGGCGGCGCAGCGCTCGCTGCGTGAGCACGCGTGGCCGGACGGGCGTGAGGTGCGGGTCCGGATGGGGCTCCACACGGGCGAGCCGCACGTCGGAGACGAGGGCTATCTCGGGATCGACGTCGTCCGCGCTGCCCGAATCGCCTCGGCCGGTGCGGGCGGCCAGATCCTGATCTCCGAGACGACGCGCGCCCTCCTCGGCAACGTGCTCCCGGACGGCGTGTCGGTACTCGACCTCGGCGAGCAGCACTTGAAGGACATCCAGCACGAGCACATCTACGAGGTGGCGGTCGACGGACGCGCAACCGGGTACAAGCCGCCGTCGAAGCCGTCGCCGCAAAAGTCCCGGACGGACGAGATGGCGGCGCGGTTCGAGGAGCGCATCGAGAGCTACGTCGAGCGCCAGCTCGAGAACGCGTTCTCCGGCGGCCAGCCCCAGATCCCGACGAAGCTCGCGCTCGGCGGGCTCGGGATCGCGTTCGTGTCGCTCCTGATGATGGCGGCTTTCGTCGTCGTGATCGTGCTCCTGCTGAAGTGGATGTTCTAGTGGTCGCATCACGGGTGCCGATGAGTTGAAGCGGCGCGCGCGGTCTCACTCTCGACAAACCGCGAGCAGGAGGCTTGAAATGTCCCGCTTGAACCTCACCCAGGTCGGCCGCGTGGCGGTCAGCGTCGCGGACACCGACCGGGCGATCGACTTCTACGTCAGGAAGCTCGGCTTCGAGAAGGTCGTCGACCTCCCGATGGGCCCGACGCGCGCTGGGTCGAGGTCGCCGTCGGAGGCACGCCGACGACAGTCGCGCTCGCGCCGCCGCCGCCGGGCAGGTCGGCGGGCGGTGCCGAAACGGGGATCATCCTCGACACCACCGACGTCGATGCCGACCATGCCTCGCTCCGCGAGGCGGGCGTCGACGTCGACGCGCGAGGTCTCCCGCTGGGGCGGCCAGATCCCGCCGATGTTCTGGCTCCGCGATCCCGACGGGAACTCGCTCTGCATCGTCCAGCCAGCGGCGTAGCCACAGGGTGTCTGACACCAAAAGGTGTCAGGAGCTCCTAACGTAATGCCACGCCGTTGCCGGGGCGTGATGGGTGCGTGCGCTGCAAGGACGCAGGGAGTGCCGATAGTCGAGCTATCGGCGCAACCGAGGACGCCGTCAGCGTGCGTGCCCAGCGCGTTCCGGCGACCCGTGCTCATTGCGTTAGGGGCTCCAGACACCTTCTACAACTCAGCGAGCGGGAACGACCGGTGCCGCCGCGGCGGCACCAGGAAGTTCTGGCGGTGTGTCGTCGAGAGCACCGAGTTGAAGCCCTGCTCGCGGGCGCGCGGGCTTGAACGGGATCTTGCCGCCGGGCAGGATGCCGTCCATCGCGAGCCGGTTCCGGTGAAAGTCGTCGGCGGTCGGATTGAAGACGACGAAGTGAACGCCCGCCGCCGGCGTCGCTGCCGACCTCGTCAGGACGCTCCGACCACGCGAACGGGTTGTCGAGCGAGTTGAAGTCGGCGCGCACCGGGATCGCCGTGCCCTTCGGATACACCGTCCCATCCGCCGCGACGACGTCGCCCAACAGCCGCGACGTCGTCTGGATCGACGCGCTGTGCCCGATCCGGCCCGAGCTTCGATAGTCGCGCCGTACCGCCGCGGCGCTCGACACGTCCTTCGGGCCTCTGGCTGACCGTCTGCGTGTCCTGCTTCACGCGTAGGTTGGGCCGGAACGCCGTCGCGACCCGCTCGTCGAACTCGAAGTTGATGTACCACGCCTCCACGTCCTCGTGGATGTGCGAGAGGTGCATGTGCGTCCCGTGGCGGAAGTAGTCGCTGCCGCGGAAGTCGACGTAGCCGAGCGTCTCGAAGTTGGCGATCGGGCCCGGCCCCATCCCGGCCTTCTGGGTGGACGTGAAGCCGAGGAAGAGCTCGGACGTGTCCGGGATCAGGTCGGCACCGGGGATCTGCGCTGCGAGCGCCATCCGTTTCGGCAGCGAGGTGCCGCCGTCGAAGCCGCCGCCGGCGAACCCTCGACGGATCGAGGTGAACCGGAAAAGCTTCGAGGCGCGGATACGCTTCTCCGCGTCGAGGATGTGGGCGCGCACGTCGGAGCGGAGCAGGATCGCGACGTCGTTCGACTCGAGGCGCGTATCGGGCGGGTCGCTCGGGAAGCGCCGCGAATCGAGCAGCACCGGCTTGCCTGCGCGACGGTCGTGTGGAAGTAGGCGCCGCATCTGGCCGGGCACGAGGCGCCGGAAGTAGGGCAGCCCCCACGGCGACGGTGACGCCGAGCCCGGCGGGCGACGGCGCGTAATCGTGGTCGAGGGAGGCGAGCAGCGCGTCGAGCTCGCCCTGCGCGTCGCGCAGGTCGCTCGCCGACGCAGTCACGCGCGCCGTCACCACCTCGTGGTGGAGCGGGGGCACGAGCACCTCGATCCCGTTCGAATGGACGATCCTGATCCCGTCCAGGAGATGCTGCTCGGGGAACGGCGTCCCCGTGCCGGCGCGCGTGCGGTGTTCCGCCGGTCAGCTGGTCGACGAGCTCGTAGATCCCGCCGGCGCCGACGGCGCCGGCGACTGCGCCGACGACCGCCTGCCGCCGCGTCAGCTTCATCAGGTCGCGCTGGGGCGGAAGAGGACGAGCGCTGCGAGCTCGCGCTTCAGGTACTGCCGCACGTGCTGTCCGGTGAGCGGCGGCGCCACGTGCTCGGACAGCGTGTACAGGTTGCCGGAGCGCCGCCAGAGCAGCAGGTAATGCCACGTGTCGGCGTCCTGGTTGACCGTGTAGACGGCGCGAGCTGATCCCGTTCGCCGAGATACGACCGACGGGCGACGCGAAGCACGGCACGTTGCGGCTGTCGGAGCCGCCGGTGCGGCACGTCGGGATCTTCGTCACGCCCGGGTAGCCGCGAAGGTTGACGTGGAGCTCGCCGCCCGCGGCGCCACCGCCCGTCTCCTGCCAGACCCAGCTCTGCAGGTAGCTGCGGTCGGCCGACACGGAGTGGATGTTGTTGTCTCGCGCGCCGAGCTTGCCGGTGAGCGGATCGGGCAGCCAGCCGGGGCAGTACACCGGCGCGCCGACGCGGTTCGCGAGCCTCTGCCAGGCGCCCGGATCGGGGCACGTGGGCTTCGCGGCTTCCTGCGCAGCCGCAGCGGGGTTCGCCTCGCTCCCAGCAGCCGCTGAGCACGCCGGAGAGCGCCACGAGCAGGCACAAGACGAGCAGCCCTCTCATCGGCGCCATGGTAGCCCTACACGGAAACGGGCTGGTCGCCTACGAGCTCGCTGACCTGCTGGGAGCGGACAAGGACGGCGTCCACCCCGGCCCGCTCGAGGGCCAGCACCTCGTCGCGGGTCGTGACCTCGACCTGGGCGATCGCGAGCTTCCCCGCCGGCACGTCGGGGAGCAGTTCGAGCACGGCGTCGAGCGGGTCGACGTCCTCGTCGATGTCGTGCGCGTTCAGCAGGAAGATCTCGGGATCGAGCCGTTCGAGCGCCAGCTCGAGCTCCTCCTCGTCGCGAACGTCGACGACGGCTTCGAGGTGGTCGTGATCGCTGTCCTCGTCGGGCCTGATGCGGACCGCGTCGGCGTCGCTCGGCGCCCCGGCGCCGAGCCAGCAGAAGAGGGAGGTTCGTCGCTCCTCTGATGCCGTCGATCTCGACCGTGATCGCCACCGCCTCCGCACCCTGCGCCTCGGCCGCATTCGCAGCGGCCGCGTCGTCGACGCAAACGATGATCGAGATCCCATCTCCCTCGGAGATGCGCTGGCTGAGACGTCGCGTGGTCGGCACCTGCTACCGGGGAAGCGTAACTGGAGCGGCCGGGAAGCCGTTCGAGTCCCGCCCAATCCGCGCGCGGAGGGGCGAACAGCTCCGCCAGCGTCGCTCCGTCGGGGCCTGCCACGACGGAGTGCGGCACGTCGGCCGGGATCACCCACATCTCTCCCGGGAGGATCTCCTTGGTCTCGTCGCCGATCGTGAAGCTCATCGAGCCGCCCAGGAGGATCCCGGTCTGCTCGTTCACGTGGTGGTGCTCCGGGACGGCGGTGTTCGGGTCGAGCTCGATGTGCGCGAACGTCGCTTCGGCACCGGCGACGGCGCGCGCCACGACCCCAGCCCAGATCTTGATGCGCTCCAGCTTGTCGACTTCGGCAAAGGCGGTCATGGCGGAAGGCTATCCGGAGGGCGCGTCTAGGTACCGATCGGGTGCCAGACCGTCTTCAGCTCGAGGAAGGCGGAGATCTCGTAGAGCGACTGGCTGTCCGGCCGCCCGACGACGACGCGCTTCACGTTCTCCGCGGCCGGCGTCTCGAGGTCGGCGCGCAGGCCGTCGGCGCCGGTGAGATCGATCGCGTTCACGTCCATGTGGCTCGCGAGCCACGGCGCGAGCTCCGCCCGGTGGCCCGTCAGGAGGTTGACGACACCGCCGGGGACGTCGCTCGTCGCGATCGCCTCCGCCAGCTCGATCGCCGCAAGCGGCTTCGCCTCCGACGCGAGCGCGATCACGGCGTTGCCTCCCGTGAGCGCCGGCGCGATCCGCGAGACGAGCCCGAGCAGCGGCGGCTCGTCCGGCGCGACGCTCGCGACGACGCCGGTCGGCTCCGGGATCGTGAAGTTGAAGTACGGCCCGGCGACGGGGTTCGTCGAGCCGAGCACCTGCGTGAGCTTGTCGGCGAAACCCGCATACCAGACCCAGCGATCGATCGCGCGATGGACCTCGTCCACGCCGCTGCACAGCTCCGCGAACTCCGGAACGCGCGCCTCCATCATCTCCGCGATCCGGTAGAGGACCTGACCCGCGGTTGTAGGCGGTCGCAGCCGCCCACTTCGGCTGCGCCGCGCGCGGCCGCGACGACCGCGTCGCGCACGTCCTTGCGCGAGGCGCGCGCGACGTTCTGGCCCTGCGCCTCGTACGTGCGCCCGGACTCGCTGCGCGGGAACGCGCCGCCGATGAAGAGCTTGTACGTCTTCTTGACCGGTAGGCGACTCATTCTGCGAAGTCGAGGTAGGGCTCGAGGCCGTGCAGGCCGCCCTCGCGGCCGAAGCCGGACTCCTTGTAGCCGCCGAACGGGCTCGTCGGGTCGAAGCGGTTGAACGTGTTCGCCCAGACGACGCCCGCTCGGAGCCGCTCCGCCATCCAGAGGATGCGCGAGCCTTTCTCCGTCCACACGCCGGCGCTCAGCCCGTACGGCGTGTTGTTCGCCTTCTCGACCGCCTCGTCCGGCGTGCGGAACGTGAGCACGCGTCAACACCGGGCCGAAGATCTCCTCCTGCGCGATGCGGTAGCTCTGCGCAACGTTCGTGAAGACCGTCGGCGCGAACCAGTAGCCCTTCTCGGGCAGCCGGCACGGCGGCTGGTAGATCTCGGCGCCCTCCTCCTTGCCGGCGGCGACGAGCTCCTCGATCTTCTCGAGCTGCATGCGCGAGTTGATCGCGCCGACGTCGGTGTTCTTGTCGAGCGGATCGCCGACGCGCAGCGTCGCCATGCGCCGCTTCAGCTTCTCGACGACCGGCTCGTAGATCGACTCCTGCACGAAGAGACGCGAGCCGGCGCAGCAGACGTGGCCCTGGTTGAAGTAGATGCCGTTGACGATCCCCTCGACCGCCTGGTCGAGGGCGCAGTCGTCGAAGACGATGTTCGCCGCCTTGCCGCCGAGCTCGAGCGTCAGCTTCTTGCCGGTGCCGGCGAGCCGCCGCTGGATCGCCTTGCCGACCTCGGTCGAGCCGGTGAACGCGATCTTGTCGACGTCCGACTCCGACGAGCGCGGCGCCCGTCGCGCCGTCGCCGGTGACGATGTTGACGACGCCGGGCGGCAGCTCGGCCTGGCGCACGACGTCGCAGAAGAGGAGCGCGGTCAGCGGCGTCGTCTCGGCCGGCTTGAGCACGACGGTGTTGCCCGCGGCGAGCGCCGGCGCGATCTTCCAGGCAAGCATCAGCAGCGGGAAGTTCCACGGGATGATCTGGCCGGCGACGCCGAGCGGCCGCGGCGTCCGGTTCGGGAACGCGTACTCGAGCTTGTCGGCCCAGCCGGCGTAGTAGAAGAAGTGCGCGGCCGCGAGCGGCAGGTCGACGTCGCGCGACTCCTTGATCGGCTTGCCGCCGTTCAGGCTCTCGAGCACCGCGAACTCGCGGCTGCGCTCGGCCAGGATGCGCGCGATCCGGAACAGGTACTTCGCGCGCTCGCTGCCCGGCAGCTTCGACCATGAGCCGAATGCCTCGCGCGCGGCCCCGACCGCGTTCTGCACGTCCGCCTCGGATGCCTGCGCCACCTCCGCGAGCGGGCTCTCGTCGCGCGGCGCGATCGTCGTGAACCGCTCCTTGGTCTCGAGCCACTCGCCGCCGACGTAGAGGCCGTAGCGCTCCTGCAGGCGGACGATGTCGGTCGACTCGGGCGCGGGCGCGTACGTCCAGTCGCCGGGACCGGCGAACGGTCGCCGCGCTTCGCCACGTCAGTCATTGGTGAAGTAGTCCTTCGACTGGTAGGCGCCGGTCTTCTCCTTGCGGAGCTGCATGAGGATGTCGTTCACGAGGCTCGAGGCGCCGAGCCGGTACAGGTCGGGCGTCAGCCAGTCCGGGCCGAGCGTCTCGTGCACCTGCACGAGGTACTGGATCGCGTTCTTCGCCGTGCGGATCCCGCCGGCCGGCTTCATGCCGACCTTGCGGCCCGTCTCCTCGTGGACGTCGCGGATCGCCTCGAGCATCACGAGCTGCACGGGCAGCGTCGCGGCGCCCGGCAGCTTGCCGGTCGACGTCTTGATGAAGTCGCCGCCTGCGGCCATCGCGAGCAGCGACGCGCGGCGCACGTTGTCGTAGGTGCCGAGCTCGGCGACCTCGAGGATCACCTTGAGGTGCGCGTCGCCGCACGCCTCCTTCACCTTCACGATCTCGTCGAAGACCTTCGCGTACCGGCCCGAGAGGAACGCGCCGCGGTCGATCACCATGTCGATCTCGTCGGCGCCCATCGCGACCGCGTCCTCGACGTCGCGGATCTTCACGTCGAGCGGGCTCTGGCCGGACGGGAACGCGGTCGCGACGGTGGCGACCCTCACGCCGCTGCCCGCGAGGCGCTCCTTGGCGGTCGGGATCAGGTTCGGGTAGACGCAGATCGCTGCGACCGACGGCACGTTCGCATCGCTCGGATCGGGCCTGATCGCCTTCGAGCAGAGCGCCGCCACCTTGCCGGGCGTGTCCTGGCCCTCGAGCGTCGTCAGGTCGCAGCAGCGGATCGCGAGCTCGAGCGCCCAGACCTTCGCCTCCTTCTTGATCGAGCGCTTCGCGAGCTCGGCGGCGCGCCCCTCGACGGCGACCTGGTCGATCGCGCCGATGCGCGGCAGCCGCTGCTTGAGCGGCAGCTCGAACCCGCGCGGAAGGGCGGGCGCCTGCGCCATGGCGATCCAGTCTAGGCGACGGCGCGCTCGCGCCCGAGCGCGGCCAGGTACACCGTGGCGCCGAGGCGCTCGAACGTGTCGCGCGCGTCCGCGACGAGCAGCTGGGCCTCTTCGGTGCGTCCGGCTGCGAACAGGTGCTCGGCGCGCTCGGCCTGGGCGGCGGCCGTGTAGTACGGAGCCTCGAGCTGCCGGAACACGCGCTCAGCAGTCTCCAACTCGGAGCTCGGATCGTGTTCGGGGAACCGCGCGCGGAGCCGTGCGAGCTGAGCATCGACGGCAGGCCAGCGCTTTCCGCGGGCTGCCTCCTCGACACGCTCGAGCAGGCCACGAGCAGAGGCGTCGTCCGGAAGCTCGAGAGCGACCTCGGCGACGGTGAAGTACAACCACCATGCGGCCTCCGCCACCTCGGGCAACCCGCGCAGCGCAGCCCGATATGCGTCGTCATACCGTTTCTCGGCCGTGAGAACGTGCGCATCGAGCCCGTGGAAGCCCGCCGCAAACTCAGGGTTCTCCGACCGGCCGACGTCCGTATACCGATCGACCCACTCGCGCGCCAGGGGAACATCGCCCCGTCGCACGTGAATCACGATTCCCCCGAGCAGCAGCGCGCGGTGAAACTCCGTCGAAGCGTACGACTGGGCCACGGCTGCCGCCTCGAGCGCTTCGTCCCAGCGGCCGAGGAACTCGAGCTGACCGATCTTGCCGATCAGGAAGACGATCTCCCAGGTCCGCTCCCCCGTTCGCTTGGCGTACTCGAGCGCCTCGTCGATCAGCGCAACGGCTTCACGGAACCTGGCTTCGTACCAGCAACCTGCGATCACGTTGTTGTACGCGCGCAGTGCCGCGTCGTGCAGATCGTGCTCGAGAGCAACCGCCAGCGCGCCACGCACGAGCAGCTGTGACTCTTGCCGACGGCCCCGGTAGAGCATCATCACGGCCTTGCTGTTCAGCGCATGTGCGAGCGTCTCGGGAAGGTGGAGCCCCTCGGCGAGCTCGAGCGCTCGCTCGAGGTGCGCCGCTGCGGGCTCGTACTCGCGCGCAAAGACGAGGAAGCGGCCGAGCTGCGCCGAGGTGGCGGCCACGTCGGCGGAAGTCCCGACACGCCCGATCGCCTCGAGGGCCGCGGTCATGCGGTCGACGGCTTCGCTGATCAGGCCGTCGTTGAAGTCGATGTCCGCGAGCTTCGAGTCGACGAGCGCCTTCGCGATCTCGTCTCCCGACGCGTCGTGCCCGGCCCGCGCCCGCTCGAGCAGCTCCCGCGCATCCTCCGTGCGGCCCGCGATCCAGGCCATGCGGCCGGCACGATCGATCAGCTCCGCGCGAGCGGCAGCCTCGTCCGAGAGGTCGGCCGCCTCCTCGTAGAACCGCTGCGCCTCGCCGGCTGCCGCGAGCCGCTCGGCGCGCTCACCGGCAAGGACGTACATGCGCCCTGCTCGTTCCTTGATCACCGGAGCGTCGTCGGCGTCCGGCGCGGCGTCGCGAGCTGCGACGAGATGCGAGGCAACCACCTCCGGCACCTCCTCCTCGCCGAGCGCCGCCCCAATCTGGTCGGCGGCGGCGAGGTGGCGCGCCTTCCGATCCCGGCGCGCGAGCGTCTCGTACGCGACCCGGCGCACCAGGTCCTGGAGGAAGCCGTACTGGCCGTGCTCGGGGGAGCGGGGGTCCGCCTGGAGTGAAGCACCTCCTTGCGCACGAGCGAGGTGAGCAGCTGCTCCACCTCTTCCTCGGGGCGACCCGCGACCCGCGCGAGCAGTGTGCTGCCGAACGTCTTGCCGAGCACGGCAGCGTCCTGCACCAGGGCCCGCTCTCCCTCGTCGAGGCCGTCGAGACGGGCCGCGATCAACGCCTGCAGCGTCTCAGGCACGTCGAGCGCTCCGATCTCGCCGACGACGCGATACGAGGGCCCGTCTTCGGCGATCAGACCGCGGTCAAGCAGCATGCGTACCGTCTCGACCGCGTAGAGCGGGATCCCCTCGGCCCGGGCGAGGATCTGCTGCACGACGTCCGGCGGCATGCCCGGAACCAGGCCTGCAAGCAGCTCCTCCATCGCTGCGTGCGGCAGCGGCTCGAGGTAGATGGAGGTGAACGCCCGTTGTCCTGCGCCCCAGGTCTGTCGCCGCTCCGTCAACTCGGGCCGGGCGAGCGTGACGACGAAGATCCGCTGGTTGCGCGACCACTCGAGCAGGTACTCGACAAAGTCGAGCAGGCTCTCGTCCGCCCACTGCAGGTCTTCGAAGACGAGCACGACCGGATTCGTGTCGGCCATCCGCTCGAAGAACAGCCGCCACGCCGCGAACAGTTGCTGCCGCTCGCCTTGCTCTGTTCCACCCCAGCCGAGGAGCTGCAACAGCCGTGGCTCGACGAACGCGCGGTCGTCGAGATCCAGGATGTGCTCGTCGAGGGTCGCGCGGAGCTTTTCGACGCCGGTCTCCTCGCCCTCGTCCTCGGCGATGCGACAGCGCATGCGCACCATGTCCGCGAGCGCCCAGTAGGTCACGCCCTCGCCGTAGGCGAGGCAGCGGCCGCGATGCCACCACACGGTCTCCGCGATCCCGTCGAAGTACTTGTAGAACTCCCACCCGAGCCGCGACTTGCCGATCCCGGCGATGCCGGTGACCGAGACGAGGTGCGCCTTGCGCTCGTCGGCGGATGCGTGGAACAGGTCCTTGACGAGCCGAAGCTCGCGAGTCTCGGCCGACGAACGGCGCCTCGAGCCCGATCGACTTGAGCTGCCCGCGCGCACCTGCGACGACTCGCAGGGCACGCCAGAGCTGCACCGGCTCCGACTTTCCCTTCAGCTCGTGGGCGCCCGCGTCCTCGAACGCGATCGTCGCCTCCGACGCGCGGCGTGTCGATTCGCCGACGAGCAGCGTCCCGGGCTCGGCCGCCGCCTGGATGCGCGCGGCGGTGTTGACGAGGTCGCCCGCGACCATGCCCTCGCTCGTCGCGCCCAGCGTGACCGCAGCCTCACCGGTCAGCACGCCCGCACGCGCGCGGAGCTCCGCAGCGCCGACCTCGTCGCCGAGCGCCGAGACGGCCGCGACGAGGTCGAGCCCGGCGCGCACTGCGCGCTCCGCGTCGTCCTCCGTCGCCACCGGCGTCCCCCACACCGCCATCACCGCGTCGCCGATGAACTTCTCGACCGTCCCGCCGTAGAGCTCGATCAACCGGCGCGTCGTGTCGAAGTAGCGCGAGAGGAGCTCACGCACCTCCTCGGGGTCGCGCGACTCGGAGAGCGGCGTGAACCCGACCAGGTCGGCGAAGAGGACGGTGACGAGGCGCCGTTCGGCGACCGGCGCCTCGCGGGGAGCCTGCGGCGCGCCGGGCGAGGCGGCTGCGCCGAGTTCGGTGCCGCAGTCGCCGCAGAACCGCTTGTCGGGCGGGTTCTCGGCGCCGCACGATGGGCACGCCGCGCCGAGCGGCGCGCCGCAGTCGCCACAGAACCGCTTCCCGGCGGGGTTCTCGCTGCCACAGGCCGTGCACGTCACGTGACTTAGCCTAATTCAGCCTCGGCGAATCGCCAGCATCGCGCGGACGAGCGAAGGCTGGGCGAGGCCGGTCTCGTACGTGGCGCGGACGAGCGCTGCGGCATCCGAGTGCTGCGCCGCACGCGAGAACAGAGCGGCAGCGTGCTGGAGGCGTGCACACGCGGGGGCGAAGGCTCGGGCGACGTGCGACGGCGGCGCTGCGGACGCCACCATCTCGTTGCAGCCGTCGAGGTCCGAGTACGCGACGAGGAGCACGTAGAGGTCTGAGGTGTCCCGGAGCGCTTTCGCCGCCGACGCGGGAGTCGTCCCGCCGACAGCGGCGGTAGCGATGTCGACGCGGAGCTGCTGCACCACCTGACGCGCGTTCGCACGCCACTGCGCCGAGACGGTAGGCGCAGCCGGCCGAGTCGCGCCGCACCCGGCCCCACCGATCAGGACGGCGCTACAGGCCCAGCCGCTCGAGCATCGTCTCGTTGCGCCGCCACTTCGGGGACGCCTTCACCTGCAGCTGCGAGATAGACACGGTGGCCGAGCAGCGCCTCGATCGTGCGGCCGCGCGCCGCGGCCGATCTCGCGCACCATCGTCCCGCCCTTGCCGATCAGGATCTGCTTCTGGCTCTCGGTCTCGGTGTAGAGGCGGACGTGGACGCGCGTCTCGTCGATCTCGACCACCTCGGCGGTGACCGCGTGCGGCACCTCCTCCTTCGTCAGCCGCAGCGCCTGCTCGCGCACGAGCTCGGCGATGCGCGCCTCGAGCGGCATGTCGGTGACCTCGTCCGGCGGGTAGTACAGCGGCCCCTCGGGGAGCAGCGAGACGAGGTCGCCGCGCAGCTCGTCGATCCCGTCGCCCGTCTTCGCGCTCACCGGATGCAGCGCGTGGAAGTCGCCGAGCGTCGGCGGCAGTCTTCATCTGCGTCGCGATGTGCCCCGGCTTGAGCCGGTCGACCTTGTTCACGACGATCACGACCGGGACGCCGAGCGCGAAGACGCGGCGCGCGACGAACTTGTCGCCGGCGCCGATCCGCTCGCGCGCGTTGACGACGAGCAGCACCACGTCGAGGTCCGCCGCGCATCGCGTCGTCGACCCGGTCCTGCATCCGCTCGGTGAGCGTGTCGATCGGCTTCTGCCAGCCGGGCAGGTCGACGAGCACGAGCTGCGCGTCGTCGTCGTGTGGACGCCGCGGATCGCGATGGCGGGTCGTGTGCGGCATGTCGGAGACGATCGCGACCTTCGCGCCGGTGAGCGCGTTCACGAGCGTCGACTTGCCGACGTTCGGCCGCCCGGCGACGGCGACGAAGCCCGACTTCATTCGGGCAGGTCCCACGTGTCCGGGCAGCAGCTCGGCCGGCGCGTGTACGTGGCGATCGTCGCCGTCGTCGCGCCGGAACGAGACCTCGGCGATGCGCCACTCGTAGAGCCACTGCCGGCAGCCGCCGCACGGCGAGGCGGTGATCCCGATCGCCGCGAGGTCGCCGGGCCGGTAGCCGGCCGCGGCGGCCGCGCCGATCGCGGTCTTCTCGGCGCACTGACCGAGCGGGTACGCGGCGTTCTCGACGTTCACGCCCGCGAACTCGCGGCCGTCGGTCGTGCGCACGACCGCGCCGACGAGGTACTTCGAGTACGGCGCGTACGCACTCGCCGCCGCCGCGTCCGCCTTCTCGACCAGGTCGCTTCACGAGAACACCTGGAAGACGACGAGCGTGGCGAGCGCGCCGACGAGCGCGCCGTAGCGTGACCTCGAGCGCCGAGTGGACGCCCGACTCGACGCGGGTCTGCGCGACGAGGAGCGCCATGATCAGCGCGATCGACGAGACGAGGAAGCGGTGGCTCGCTGCCTGCCGCGTACGTCGCCGCCATCCAGCCGGCGAACGCGAGCGCGGCGTGGCCGGAGGGCAGGCCGCCGCGCAGCGGCGTGCCGCGGCCCGTGTACGCCTTCGTCGCGATCACGACGATGATCGTCAGCACGAGCGCGACGAGCGTCAGCTCCGCGGGCGCGTGGCGGAGCCGGTCGAGCAGGGTCGCCGAGCGGTCCGCGACCTTGCCGGAGAAGACGAGGTAGCCGACGGCGAGCGCGTTGACCGCCGCGATCAGCACCGCGCCCGCGGCGATGTCCTTCGCGAGCTTCGCCATCGGGTCGAACGACGTCGTCGCGATGTCGATCGCAGCCTCGATCGCGGTGTTCAGCATCTCGGCGATCAGCACGAACGTGATCGAGAGGAGCAGCGCGATCAGCTCGATCTTCGTCACGTCGACGATCAGCGCCAGGACCAGCACGGCGACCGCGATCGCGAAGTGGATCCGCAGGTTCCGCTGCGTGCGGAGCACGTGGATGATCCCCTCGAACGCGTAGTTGAACGAGTCGAGGATCGTCGGCACGCGGCGCGCGGTCACCTGGCTGCTCGCCGAGCAGCTCCTGCTCGCGCGCGCCATCTCGTCGCCGTGGTCGTAGCCGAGCAGGTGGAGCAGGCCGTGCGCGAGCGGCCAGCGCCACTCGTCGCCGACGACCTCCGGGCAGAGGACGACGTCGCCGAGCGCGCGCGGCGACCCCTGTCGGCAGCGCGTCGCGGCCGTCGATCGGGAACGAGAGGACGTCGGTCGCCTCGTCGATCCCGAGATGCTCGCGCTTGAGCCGCGCATCTCGTCCGCGCCGACGAACGCGAGCCCGAGCTCGCCGTCGTCGATCCCCTCGGCGCGCAGGATCCTTCCCGCGAGCTCGACCGCGGCTCGCGCCTCGTCGACGGCCACGCTCGCTGCGGTTCTCGACCTCGACCGTGAGTCAGTCAGCGCTCATCGGTTCCGCTCCTCGGCGTGCTCCTTGTACGCCTCGACGATCCGCTGCACCAGCTTGTGGCGCACGACGTCCTTGTGGCCGAACTCGACGAACTGGATGCCGTCGACGCCGGTCAGCACGTCCCGCACGTGGACGAGCCCGGAGCGCGACTCGCGCGGCAGGTCGATCTGCGTGATGTCGCCGGTGACGACGATCTTCGAGCCGAAGCCGAGCCGCGTCAGGAACATCTGCATCTGCTCGGGCGAGGTGTTCTGCGCCTCGTCGAGGATGATGAAGCTGTCGTTCAGCGTCCGTCCGCGCATGAAGGCGAGCGGCGCCACCTCGATCGTGCCGCGCTCCATGTAGGAGTTCGCCTTGTCGGGGTCGAGCATGTCGTAGAGCGCATCGAAGAGCGGGCGCAGGTACGGGTCGACCTTCGCCATCAGGTCGCCGGGCAGGAAGCCGAGCCGCTCTCCGGCCTCGACCGCGGGGCGCGTGAGGATGATCCGCGCCACCTCGCGCTCGTGCAGCGCGGCGACCGCGAGCGCCATCGCGAGGTACGTCTTGCCGGTGCCGGCCGGGCCGATCCCGAACGTGACCGTGGAGCGGCGGATCGCGTCGACGTAGCGCTTCTGCGTGACCGTCTTCGGCGCGATCTTCTTGCCGCGGTGCCGCCAGACGACCGTGTCGAACACCTCGCGCACGTCCTGGCCGGCCTCGAGCGCGCCGAGCACGGCGTCGACCGTGTGCGACGCCGATCTGGTGGCCGCCCTCGACGAGCTCGACGAGCTCGTCGACCACCGCGCGCGCGTCCGCGACGTGCTGCTCGTCGCCCTCCAGCGTCAGCTGGTTCCCGCGCAGGCGCACGTGCAGTCGAGGCGCTCCTTGCAGCGCATCGAGCACGCCGTCCGAGATCCCGGCCAGCTCGGCCGCGACGGCGTTCGAGACGTCGAGCGTTTGCTCCATGGATGCCCAGTGTAGGTTGCAAACGTGGCCAGGAAGTGGTGGACGCTGATCGCCGTCTGCACGGCGACCTTCATGCTCCTGCTCGACATCACGATCGTGAACGTCGCGCTGCCGGCGATCCAGCGCGCGCTCACGGCGTCGTTCTCCGATCTGCAGTGGGTCGTCGACGCGTACGCGCTCGGCGCTCGCCACGTGCGTCCTCACCGCCGGCGCGCTCGCCGACCTGTTCGGCCGCAAGCGGCTGTTCCTGCTCGGGATCGCGCTCTTCACCGCGGCTTCTGCCGCGTGCGGGCTCGCCGATCGATCCGCTCTTCCTGATCATCGCGCGCGGGCGTGCAGGGGATCGGCGGGGCGATGATGTTCGCGACCGCGCTGGCGCTCCTCTCGCAGGAGTTCCACGGCCGGGAGCGCGGCACCGCCTTCGGCCTCTGGGGCGCGGCGATCGGCGCCGCCGTCGCGATCGGGCCGCTCGCCGGCGGGATGCTCACGTCGTGGCTCTCCTGGCGCTGGATCTTCCTCGTCAACATCCCGATCGGCGTCGGCTGCGATCGCTCTTCGGGACGCGGCAGCTGCGCGAGTCGAGCGATCCGGAGCACAGCCGCCTCGACCCGCTCGGGCTCGTCACCTTCACGTGCGGCTTGTTCTGCTTGATCCTCGCGCTGATCGAGGGCAACGACCACGGCTGGTCGAGCGGCTTCGATCGTCACGCTCCTGGTCGTCGCCGACGGTCCTGCTCGCCGCTATTCGTCGTCGTCGCAGGCGCGCGACGGCGCGACGATGATCGATCTCGCGCTGTTCCGGCGGCCGGCGTTCGTCGGCGCGCAGGTCGACCGCGTTCGCGATCTCGTCGTCGATGTTCGCCATGTTCCTCTACCTCACGCTGTACCTCCAGAACATCCTCGGGCTCTCGCCGCTTCAGACCGGTGTGCGGTTCCTCCCGCTCTCGCTCGTGTCCTTCTTCGCGGCGCCGCTCGCGGGCGTCTGACCGGCCACGTTCCGATCCGCGCGTTGCTCGCGTCGGGCTCGCGCTGAACGCGCTCGCGATGCTGTCGATGAGCCGTGTCGACGCCGGCTCGCACTGGACGGTGCTGCTGCCCGGCTTCCTGCTCGCGGGTGTCGGGATCGGCTTCGTCGAACGCGCCGCTCGCGACGACGGCCGTGTCGACGGTCGGCCGTGCAGCGCGCCGGGATGGCATCGGCATCAACAACACGTTCCGCCAGATCGGGATCGCTACCGGGATCGCCGCGCTCGGCGCGATCTTTGCGTCGAAGGTCGGCGATCAGCAGTCGCGCGAGGCCTTCGTGCACGGGCTCCACGACATCCTGCTCGTCGGCGCGGGCGTCGCTGCGATCGGTGCGGTACTCGCCGTTGCGCTCGTCCGGCGGCAGGACTTCGTCGCCTCGGGCCCGCAGCCGCAGGCTCAGCCGGAGGCGAGCTAGGCGAGCTTCTCGCGAAGCATCTGGCTCACGGCCGCACCGTCGGCCCGCCCCGCGATCTGCGGCATGACGTCCTTCATGACGCGGCCCATGTCGCGCATGCTCGTGGCGCCGTTCTCGGCGATCGCGTCGTCGACGATCCGTTCGAGCTCCTCCTCCGAGAGCGGCTCCGGCATGAACTCCTCGCAGCACCGCGAGCTCGGCCTCCTCCTTCGCCGCCTGCTCCTCGCGCCCGCCGCCGCGGAAGGCCTCGGCCGCCTCGATGCGCTTCTTGCGCTCGCGCTGGAGCACCTGCAGCTCCTCGTCCTCGTGCAGCGGCCGCAGCAGGTCCTTCTCCGCCGATTTGAGGCTCGAGAGGATGAGCCGCAGCGCGTCGCGCCGGGCCGCATCGCCCGCACGCATCGCTTCCTTGACCTCGTCCTCCAGCTCTTCGATCAATGTCACAGCGTTTCTCCCATTGGGCGGCCCCCGAGGATGTGCCAGTGCAGGTGGAAGACCGTCTGTCCTCCGCCGGGACCGACGTTGACGACCACGCGGTAGTCCGTCAACCCGGATTGTGCCGCGGTCTCGGCCACGAATGCCAGCATCCGGTGCGCCTCGTCGGGCGGGAACGCAGCGACGTCGCGGAAGGTGTCGACGTGGCGCTCCGGCAGCACGAGCAGATGCACCGGCGCCTGCGGATGGATGTCCGCGATCGCGACGAAGCCGTCGGAGGCCCGCACGTGGTCTCCTTCACGCACGAGCTGGCAAAAAAGGCAGTCCTCATGCGGCTCGGGCAAGGATCCCCTCCTCGGTCACGCGCTCCGCGCGCACGCGGAACGAGCTCGCCGACGGGCGCGTCGACGAGCCACGGTGTGTAGTCGTCGCCGTAGCCGCGACCCGGCCGGTCGACCAGCACCACATCCTCGGTCTTCGTCCGCCAGCGGGCAATGCAGCGCTCGTGCGAGAGCGCGCGGAGGCGCGCGCTGCGCTCCTTCTTCACCTGCGGCGGCCACGGGATCCTCGGCCGCGGTGACGGTTCCCGGGCGCGGCGAGTAAGGGAAGACATGCACCTTCGTGATCCCGACACGCTCGACGGTCTCGAGCGTCGTCGCGAACGCCGCTTCATCCTCCGCGGGGAAGCCGACGATGACGTCGCTCGTCAGGTTGAACTCCTCTGCGAGCGGCGCCAGCCGCCGCAGGTACGTGTCGACGGTGTAGCGGCGTCCCATCGCCTGCAGCACGCCGTCGTCGCCGGACTGGAGGGGGACGTGCAGGTGGCGCGCGACCGTGGGCGTCTCGCGGAGCGCGGCGACGAGCGCGTCGTTGACGTGGTTGATCTCGATCGAGCTCAGCCGCAGCCTGCGCAGCCCGGGCGTCGCGCCCGCCTCGCGGACTAGACGCGCCAGGTCGTAGCCGGCGGCGCGGTCGCGGAAGCAGCCGAGGTTGATCCCGGTGAGGACGACCTCCTGGTGGCCCTGCTCGGCGCGGCGGCGCACCTCGGCGAGAACGGCATCGGCGCGTCGGCTGCGCGAGGCGCCGCGCACGAGCGGGATGACGCAGAAGTTGCACGAGAACGAGCAGCCGTCCTGGATCTTCACGAACGCGCGCACACGGTCGATCCGCGCGTCGGCCTGCAGGCAGCCGATCGGCCCCACGTCGCCTGCGACGAAGGCCGGCGTCTGTTCCGCGGGCTTCGCGACCACGACGACGTTGCTGGGGAGCCCTGCAAACGCAGTGCCCGGCAGATTCGCCGCGCAGCCGGTCAGATAGACCCGCGCGTGCGTGCGCGCCGCACGCGCCGCCGCCTTGCGGCTCTTCGCAACCGCCTCGTTCGTGACGCAGCACGTGCTGATCACCGCGACGTCGCCGTCTGCGTTCTCGATGTGCCCGTCGCGCAGGAGCGCCTCGCGCACGTCATGCGCGTCGACGTGCGAGACCTTGCAGCCGAGAAAGTCGACCGTGAACGTCGCCACGGCGGGGATCGTATGCGTTACGTGGCGCGCAAGACGTCGCACGCCCAGCCCTCGAGCGTGCGGCGAGAGGCGTGCTCGAAGCCCGGCAGCACGGGGGTCTCGGAGGCGAGATAGCCCGAGGTGACGAGCGTCGTGCAGTCGATCCGCGCACCGAGCGCTTCGACGGAGTCGAGCGAGATGTTCGCGAGCACGACATTGGCAGGCGGCAAGCGGTCGGTCGGACCGACGAGCCGCACCTCGAGGTCAACGCCGTTCACGATCGCGTTCGCGCGGGTCGCCTCGACCGAGGGGGCCTCCACGTCGATGGCGACGACCGGCTCGAACGCGAGCAGGGCGGCTGCCACCGCGAGCACGCCGGAGCCGCAGCCGACGTCGAGCAGCGACTGCGGTTCGAGCTCCTGCAGAGCCGCGAGGCAGAGCTGCGTGGTCGCGTGCGATCCGGTGCCGAACGCGCGCCCGGGGTCGATCACGACGGCCAGCGCGTCGTCGTCCGGCTGCTCCCACGGCGGCCCGACCCACAGGCGGCCGACGCGCACGGGCCGGTGGAACGCACGCCACTTGTCCTCCCACCCACCGTCGACGTCGGCGGCCCGGACGCCGCCGAAGAACGCCCACATGCGCTCCTCGCCGGCGGCGTCGGTGTAGGCGGCGAGCTCCACGCCGCCCGGACGATCGACTTCCTCGAAGCCGGTGGGGAAGAGCTCGAGCATGGTCGCCCGCGCTTCCTCGGCGCGACGGTGGCCGACCTCGATCGCGACGCGACGGAGCGAGCTCAGCGGAACGCGCTCTTCAGCTTCTCGATGAAGCTCTCGTCGTGCCGGTATGTGTGTTCGTCGCTCGCGGCATCGAACTCCTGGAGCAGCCGCTGCTGCTCGTCGTTCAGGTGGCGGGGTACCGAGACGTTCACGAGGACGCGTTGGTCGCCACGGCCGAACCCTTGCAGCACAGGCATCCCTTTCCCTTTGAGGACGCGAACCTCGCCAGGTTGAACTCCGGCCGGCAGCTCGAGCTCGATCTCCCCCTCCAGAGTCTCGACCGGCATCGTCACCCCGAGCGCGGCCTGCACGATCGTGAGGTCGACCTGCGTATAGATGTCGTTGCCCTCACGAACGAACCGCGGGTCGGGCTTCACGTGCACGAGGACGTACACATCGCCGGCGCGCCCTCCGAGCGCGCCGGCGTGCCCCTCGCCGGAGACCCGGATGCGCTGCCCGTCGTGGATGCCCGCAGGAACGTCAACGTCGAGCTCGCGCCGCTCGATGGTGCGGCCGGCACCGTCGCATGCCGTACACGGGTGCTCGATGATCACGCCGCGTCCGTGACAGCGCGGGCACGCGGACGTGCGCACGAACTCTCCGAAGACGCTGCGCGAGACCTGTTGGAGCCGCCCGGCGCCGCCGCACCGGTCGCAGTTCACGGGTGTGGTCCCCGGCTCGACGCCGTCTCCGCCGCAACGGGCGCAGGCCGCAGCGACCTCGAACGGCACAGCGACGGTCGTTCCACGCGCCGAGTCGACGAGCTCGATCGCGATCTCGGCTCCGACGTCGGCGCCCCGCGCGCTTCGGCCGCCCCGTACGCCGGCTCCGAAGAGGTCATCACCGAAGAACGCCGCGAACAGGTCGCTGAGGCCGCCGATGTCGAAATGCGTCGGTGTGAACCCACCGGAACGGAGGCCCGCGTGGCCGTACCGGTCGTACAGCGCGCGCGTCTCCGAGTTCGACAGCACCTCGTATGCCTCCGTCACGTCACGGAAACGCGCTTCGGCGTCCGGCTCCTTCGACACGTCGGGGTGAAGGTGTCGCGCCAGCCGGCGAAAGGCCTTCTTGAGCGTCGGTTCGTCCGCGTCGCGGGCGACGCCGAGCACCTCGTAGTAGTCGCGCTCACCGGCCATCAGCGATCCTCGCCGTACACGTCCTCGACGAACCGCGACAGCTCGGCTGCGGCAGCGCGGACCGAGCGGAGCGCCTTTTCGTAATCCATGCGGAGTGGCCCGAGCAGGCTCACGGAGCCGAGCGTGCGGTGCGCGACGCCGTACGTGGCGCCGACGAGGGCGAGTTGCTGCAGGCCCGGCTGAACGAGCTCCTCGCCCACACGCGCGAACGAGCGTCGGGGGTCGAGGCGCTGCGCAAGCACGTCGAGCAGCGCGGCGCGCTTCTCGAGCGCCTCCATCAGACTCCGGTACGCACCGATTTCCTCCGCGCGCATCTCGTCGAGCAGGCCCGCGGTCCCCCCACGAAGAGCTGACGGTTCTCGTCGGCTGCCTGCTCGAAGGCGCCGCGGATCGCCTGCAGGAACGCCCGCTCGCGCGGGCGAAGGCTCGGTTCGTCGAACGCGAGCTTGACCGCCCGCGAGCCGATTCGGGCACCGCGGACGCGCTCCACCAGGTAGTCGGCCGCCCACGTCACGAGCCCGGGGTCGACCGGCTCCGGGAATGCGAAGCGGAGGTCGGTGACGCTGCCCGTCGAAGCGATCACGACCACGAGCACGACGTCGGGCTGCAGGAGCAGCACCTCGACGTGCCGGACGGTGGCAGCTTCGAGAGGGGGCGCGGAGACGAGTGCGAGGAGCCGCGTCACCTGCGAGAGCATCTCGGTCGTCGCCTGGAGCGCCTCTTCGACCTCTGCCCGCGCAACCGGGAGGCCGAGCGCGAACTCCTCGGGGCGCGACTCGGGGCGCTGGAGAAGCTCGTCGACGTAGATGCGGTACCCCGTCTCCGTGGGCACGCGGCCGGCGGAGGTGTGCGGATGGGTGAGCAGCCCGATCCGCTCGAGCTCCGCGAGCTCACTCCTGACGGTCGAGGGCGACACGTCGAGCGCAGCCCGCTCGACGAGCGTTCTCGAGCCGACCGGCTGGCCGGTCGCGACGTATTCCTCGACCACGAGCCGGAGAATGTCGCGCTGCCGGTCGGAGAGCAGGATGCGCACGTCCTCATGGTAGGCGCCGCATCAGGCGAGCAGCCGTGCGGTCACTCCGCCACCGAGGAGCCGCCCCCGTCGCGTGAGCGTCAGGGAGCCCTCCCGGCGGACCGCCAGCCCGCCCTCGGCCAGCCGGCGGAGCGCTGCGCCGTCGAGCATGTCCTGGAGGTCGTCGAGCCGCAGCGGCTCGTCGAGCCGCAGCCCGAGCATCAGGCGTTCCGTCGCGCGTTCGTCTGCCGACAGCGTCTCTGTGTCGCGGGCCGGCCGCTCGCCACGTGCGTGCGCCGCGAGGTAGCGATGGAGCGACGGTGCGTTCCGCCAGCGCCGGTTCTCGATTGTGCTGACCGCGCCCACGCCGAGGCCGAGGTAGTCGTGCCCGAGCCAGTAGCCGAGGTTGTGCCTCGCGCGGAGGTCGCGTCCGCCCGCGCGATCCGGCGGCCGGCAGAAGTTCGCCGTCTCGTACCAGCGGTAGCCGGCGCCGGTCAGCGTGTCGACGACATGCTCGATGTACGACTCCAACTCGTCGGCCTGGCGCGCGAGCTCGGCACCATGGGCGTGCGTGAAGCGTGTTCCCGGCTTCGCTTCCAGCTCGTACGCGGAGAGGTGCTCGGGCTCCAGGGCGAGTGCCTCGTCGAGGTCGCGTGCGAGATCGGAGGGGGTCTGGCCCGGGATCCCGTAGATGAGATCGAGCGACCTGTTGTCAATTCCGGCATCAGAAAGACGATGCATGGCGCGACGGACGTCGTCGGGCTCCGCCCGGCGCTCGAGCACGCCCAGTAGGGCGGTGTTGAACGTTTGTGCTCCGATTGACACGCGGTCGACACCGTTTCGTGACAGAAGCGCCACGAGTGAGGAGGTGACGGTCTCGGGATTCGCCTCGACCGTCAGTTCGCAGGCCCGCGGCAGCGCCGCGAGCAGCCGTTCGAGCTCCGCGGGAGCGGTCTGCGTCGGTGTGCCCCCGCCGAGATACACGCTCTCGAGCTCGGGCGCGAGCAGGTCCCGCTCGAGCTCGAGCTCCGCGAGGAGCGCGTCGACGTAGGCGACATGGAGGTCGTCGTGCCCGACGACGGTGACGAAGTCGCAGTAGCCGCAGCGCGAGGCGCAGAACGGGAGATGAACGTAGAGGTGCCGGGCGCCGTCGCGCACGTCAGCGCTTGGCGACGTCGTTCAGGTTGAGGACGGCAAGGAACGCCTCCTGCGGCACCTCGACGCCCCCGACCTGCTTCATGCGCTTCTTGCCCGCCTTCTGTTTCTCGAGCAGCTTCCGCTTGCGCGTGATGTCGCCGCCATAGCACTTCGCGAGCACGTCCTTGCGTCGGGCCTTGACGGTCTCGCGGGCAATGATGCGCGCGCCGACCGCCGCCTGGATCGCGACGTCGAACATCTGGCGTGGGATCTCCTCGCGCAGCTTCTCGACGAGCGCCTTGCCGCGCTCGTACGCGAAGTCGCGGTGAAGGATCAGCGACAGCGCGTCGACGGGCTCGCCGCCGACGAGGATGTCGACGCGCGCGAGGGTGCCGGGCCGGAAGCCGACCAAGTCGTAGTCGAAGCTCGCGTACCCCCGCGTTCGTGACTTCAGCTGGTCGTAGTAGTCGAGCACGATCTCCGCCAGCGGCAACTCATAGGTCAGGTGGACGCGCTGCTCCGACAGGTACTCGAGCTGGTCGAACTTCCCGCGCCGCTCGTTGCAGAGCTCCATCACCGAGCCGACGAACTCCTTCGGAACGATCATCGACGCCTTGATGTACGGCTCCTCGACCTCGTCGATCGCGTCGGGCATGTCGGAGGGGGTGTGCACCTCGACCCACGCGTGCTCGTTCTGCGGCTTGACGCGATAGGCGACGTTCGGCGCCGTCACGAGCAGGTCGAGATCGAACTCCCGCTCGAGCCGCTCGCGAACGATCTCCATGTGCAGCAGGCCGAGGAAGCCGCAGCGGAAGCCGAAACCGAGCGCCTGCGAGGTCTCGGGCTCGTAGAAGAGCGCCGCGTCGTTCAGCTTCAGCTTCTCGAGCGCGTCGCGGAGCTCCGGGTAGTCGTCCGAGTCGGTCGGGAAGAGCCCCGCGAACACCATCGGCTTGACGTCCTTGTACCCGGGCAGCGGCGCGGACGCGGCCCGCTTCTCCGCCGTCAGGGTGTCGCCGACGCGGAGCTCCGAGACGTCCTTCAAGCCGGTGATCACGTAGCCGACCTCCCCCGCGACCAGCTCCTCGAGCGGGAGCATCGCCGGCGACATCGAGCCGATCTCCTGCGCCTCGAAGCGCGTGCCGAGCGCCATCGCGCGCAGATGCTCACGCGGGCGGAAGACGCCGTCGACGACGCGGACGAACGCGACGACGCCGCGATACTGGTCGTAGGACGAGTCGAAGATCAGCGCGCGCGGCGGCGCGTCCGGGTCGCCTGCCGGCGGAGGGATCCGCGCGATGACCGCGTCGAGCACCGCCTCGACGCCCTGCCCGGTCTTCGCCGAGATGCGGAGAACGTTGTCGGGATCGTCGCCGATCAGGTCCGCGAGCTCGGTCGCGGCGCGCATCAGGGTCGGCCTGCGGCAGGTCGATCTTGTTGACGACCGGGACGATCTCGAGGTTGTTCTCGATCGCGAGATACGCATTCGCGAGCGTCTGCGCCTCGATTCCCTGCGCGGCATCGACGACGAGCAGCGCGCCCTCGCACGCCTGCAGCGACCGGGAGACCTCGTAGGTGAAGTCGACATGACCGGGCGTGTCGATCAGGTTCAGCTCGTGGCCCTTCCAGTCCACCCGAACGGCCTGCGCCTTGATCGTGATCCCGCGCTCGCGCTCGAGCTCCATCGAGTCGAGCATCTGGTCGCGCATGTCGCGCTCCGCGACGGTGTCGGTCAGCTGGAGGATCCGGTCGGCGAGCGTCGACTTGCCGTGGTCGATGTGCGCGATGATCGAGAAGTTGCGGATCTGCGGCTGGTCCATTGGCGTCTAACCGCGGCGGACGCGGCTCCGCAGGGAGAGTAGCGCCTGCATCTCGCGCACCCGAGAGCGCGCGACAGGCGAAGGCGTACGTGGCCACGGAGGCGGCGAGCGCAAGCCCGAGCGACACGACCTGCGCCGCCGAAGGAGCGGCCGAGAGCCGAGTCGAGCGGCTCCCAGACGGCGAAGGCGACGACCGCGACGGCGGCGGACGCGACGACGATGCGCGCGGTCGACGCGGCGATCTCGCCCCCGTCGAGACGGCCGAGCCGGCTCCGCAGAAGGAGGAGCAGCGCGACCGTTCCGGCCACGTTGCAGACGGCGGTCGAGAGCGGGATGCCCCAGGTGCCGAAGCGGTAGAACACGGCGTCGAGGATCGCGTTCAGCGCGAGGTTGCCGAGCGCGACGACCGTCGGGATCCAGTTCGACTGCAGGCTGAAGAACGCGCGGTTCAGCATCAGCATCGCGCCGTTGAACACGAGCCCTGCGCTGAAGGCGGCGAGCGCTCGCCGCGACGACGGGGGTCTGCGACGGCTCCCAGGCGCCACGTTGGAACAGGATCCGGATGATCGGCTCGGCGAGCACCGCGCTGACGACGGCGGAAGGGATGAGCAGGAACGCGATCTGGCGCAGGCCCATCGAAACCGTTCGGCGAAACCCGTCCATGTCGCCGCGCGTCGAGAAGCGCGCGAGCGACGGGAAGAGCACGGTCGCCACCGCGACCGAGAACATCCCCTGCGGCAGCATGTAGACGAGGAATGCCTTTTGGATCGCCGTCGGAGCGAGCGAGCGGGTCGATGAACCGTGATGCGAAAAAGGTGTCGATCACCGCGTTGACGTTGATCAGCCCGAGGCCGAGCGTCACAGGCAGCATCAGCTTGAACACGCGGGCGACCGCGGGATCGCGCCAGTCGAGCACGAGCTGGAGCCGCCCGTCGCGGCCGCGGAGCCAGGGCATCGGCAGGAACACCTGGACGAGCGTCGCGACCAGGATCGGCGGCGGCGTAGACGTAAAGCTTGCCACTCTCACCGTCCACGTGAGGGACTCCGAGCGCGAGCCCGAGGATGATCGCGAGGTTCCAGAACACCGGCGACAGCGCCGGGACGGTGAAGTGGTCGTAGCTGTTCAGGATCCCGACGACGATCCCGGAGACGCCGAGCAGCGCGACGATCGGGAAGAGGATGCGGGACAGGCCGGCGGCCAGGCTCGGGTCGACGGCGTGGAACGGCGAGATCACGACCGGCGCGATCAGGATGAAGATCGCGGAGAGCGCGCCGAGCCCGAGCAGCATCAACCAGAAGAGCGTCGAGGCGACCCGCCACGCGCGTTGCCGCTCGCCCTTCTCGAGCAACTCGCTGAACACGGGCACGAAGGCCGACGAGAGCGCCGCGTCGGCGACGAGGGCGCGAACGAGGTTCGGGATCTGGAACGCGACGGTGAAGGCGTTGATGCGGCCCGCTGCACCGAAGTAGTAGCCGGCGACCATCTCGCGGACGAGCCCGAGCACACGAGAGAGCGCGGTAGCGACCCCGAAGATGAGCGCCGACATGCCGAGCCGGCGCCGCGGCGTCTCGCCCGGCGTCGCGCTCGGATCGATCGATGCGAACGCGGGGGTCGTCTCGTCGGACACCGGGCCGAACGTTACTCTGGTACCCTGATTGCGCCCGCTCGTGCGGGCATTTCTCTGAGATGCCGAACATCAAACAGCAGAAGAAACGAGTCCGGATCGCGGCCGAGGAGCGTCTCGAGAACCTCCGCTACCGCTCTCAGGTCAAGACCCTGACGAAGCGTCTCGCAACGACCGCGGGAGCCGGAGATGCCGCGGCGATCGAGAGCGAGCACCGGGAGCTCGTGAAGCTGATCGACCGTGCGGCCGCCCGCGGCGCGCTGCACCGGAACGCCGCCGCGCGCAAGAAGTCGCAGGTCGCGAAGCTCGCGGCCGGCGCCGGCTCGGGCTCCTAGCTCACGCCGCTCGCGGCTGCGTGATCTCGACGAGCGCGAGCTCGAGCTCCAGCTCGTTCGCGAGCCGCGAGCCTCCCTTCAGCGCCTGGTCGAGGACCGCGAGACGAATGAGCGCCGCATCGAGCTCGTCGGTGCTGAAGTTGCGCACCTGCGCGTAGAGCTTCTGCGCCGGGAAAGGCTTGATCCCGATCTTCCCGGCGGCGTCCGCGGACGAGACTCCGGCGGCCTCGAGGCGCTGGGCCTGCCGCGCACGGCGTACATGGTTCGTCAGGCTGCCGACGAGACGCGGGATGGTTCGGGACACCGGGTCCCCTGTGCGGTCGAGCATGCGCTCGGCCGCGCGGAGGACGCCACCGACGTCGCGGGCGCCCCACGCGTCGGTCAGGCTCCACGGCGGCGATTCCGCGCGCGGTGCGACGAGCAGGTCGACGTCCGCGTCGGTCACCTCGTCGCCGCTCGCCCACGTTGCGAGCTTCTCGACCTCCCCCGCGAGCTCGTAGAGGTCGTCACCGACGAGCTCGGACAGCCGCCGGCAGGCACCGGGCTCCGCCTTCGCGCCGTGCACCGCGAACTGGTCGGCGATCCAGCGGTGGATCGCCCTCGTCTGCACGTCCCAGATCAGGACGTCGCCGGTCGCCGCCACGGCCTTCGCGACCGGCCCGTCCTTCTTCAGCTCGCCGCCGACGAGCGCGAGCGTCGTCCCCGGAGCGGGAGACTTGAGGTAGTCGGCGACCGCCTTCGCATCCGGCGCCTTCCACGCCTCGACGTTCTCGAAGACAACGAGCCGCGCGCCGGAGCCGAAGAGCCCGAGCGCGTTGCACGCCGCGACCGCGTCCTCGCCGGAGGCCTCGGCCGCGTCGTGCAGCTCGACCGCGTCCGACTCGAAGCGGCCACGCAGCCTGGCGACCGCACGGTCGACCTTCGGGCGGTCTCCGCCTGCGATCAGATAGGCCGGCTTCAGGTCGTCGGACATCCGCTGCAAGGATAAGGCCGACGTGCGGATCGAGCGCCATGGTGACCCCGCCGAGTTCTTTGGGCTCGTTGCGCCGTTCCTCGAACGACGGGAGCCCGAGCACAACCTGCAGCTCGGCTTCCGGACGCGCCTGGAGGCCGACCGGCACGCGTATGGCGCGGGCGAGCCTTTGCTCTACGCGGCGATCGACGACGCAGGGAACGTCAGGGCGGTCGCGACCCAGACGCCTCCGTTCGGGCTCGTGCTCTCGGAAGTGGACGACCCGACAGTCGTCGGCGCGCTCGCTGAGCGGCTCGCGGCGGACGGGGCCGAGCTCCCGACCGCAGGCGGCCCAGTCGGGGTGGCGCGCGCCTTCGCCGAACGGTGGGCAAGCCTGGTCGGGGTCGTGCCGACGGTGCAGACCGAGGAGCGGATCTACGAGGCGACGAGCGTCGTGCATCCACACGGCGTCGCCGGGACGATGCGGCCGTACGCGGCTACAGATCGCCCGCTTGCGCTCAACTGGATGCGTGCCTTCTTCGACGAGGCTCTGCCCGGCTCGCCGGAGGCGCGCATCGAACGGTTCGTCGACGACCGTGCCGCGGGCATCGGCTCGCTCGTCCTGTGGGAGCACGACGGAAGCACGGTGTCGATCGCGGGGCACGCGGGCGAGACACCGAACGGCGCGCGTGTCGGGCCGGTCTACACACCGCCCGAGCTGCGCGGCCGGGGTTACGCGTCGGCTCTGACCGCGGCGTTGACCGAGAAGCTCCTCGAGCGTCGGCGGTTCTGCTTCCTTTTCACCGATCTCGCGAACCCGACCTCGAACTCGATCTATCAGCGAATCGGCTACCGCCCCGTGACCGACATCACGCTCTGGCGCTTCGACTCGAGCTGAGTTTGCGCCAGGCAAGCGCGGCAGCCGTGATCGAGGCCGCCGCCGCAACCGCTGCGGCACGGCCGGACACCTGGGCGCCGGGTAGCGCCGACACCACGCGAGCGCACGTCGCGATGTACACGGCGACCCAGCCGTTCACCCAGGCGAGCATGACTGCGACGACCGGCGCGAGCGGAGCTGCCGCGGCGGCGGAGAACGAGAGCCCGAGCAGCACTGGCACCGCCGGTTCGACGAGCGCGTTCGCGGCCACGCCGTAAAGGGGCACGCGCCCGAACTCGAACCAGAGGATCGGGCCCGTGGAGAGCGTGCAGGCCGCCGAGATCGCGAGCGCCGGACGCAACCAGCCCGGCATCGGATAACCCTCGAGCACGTGCTGGAACCGGCCGCCGAGGACGAAGATCGCCGCGACTGCACCGAACGAGAGCTGGAACCCGGCATCGAAGAGCGTGTACGGGTTCCAGGCGAGCAACACGCACGCGGCGACGAGCAGCAGGTGCCATGCGTCGCGCAGCCGGCCCGCGAGCCAGGCCAGCGACACCGCGGCACCCGCAATCGCAGCGCGGATCACCGACGGCTGCGGCCCGACCGCAAGCACGTAGGCGCCGATCGCTGCGAGCGCGCCGAGATGAGCCCAGGCACGGCCGATCCCGAGCGGGACGGCGAGCCCCAGTACCCCGCCGGCGAGCAGCACGACGTTCTGACCGGAGACCGCCAGCAGGTGGTACAGGCCCGAGCGCCGAAACGCCTGCTTCGACCCGTCGGACAGTCCTCCGTCGTCGCCGAGCAGCACGCCTTCGACGAGCGCGCGCCGTTCTCCCGTGAGCCCGGGCGAGGACGAGCGCCGAAGCCAACGGCGCAGCCGGTCTGCGACACCTCCGAGCGCGCGGCGCTTCCCGACGACGTGCCACTCGTCCACGCGGAGGACGACGTGCACGCCCTGTCGGCGCAGCCAGGTCCGCTCGTCGAAGCCGCCTGCCGGTCCACGCGGAGCCTTCACGACCGCGAGGAGGCTCAGGCGGGCACCTTGTGGAGGTGCACGCCCGAGCGGAAGCTCGAGCTCGACGCGCTCACCTCGCGTACGGGCCATCTGGCGGAGATCGAACGCGCCGGCGCGGGCCTCGGCGGTCGTGACGGCGACGAATCGCCCCGCGGTCCCAATCCGTGGCGTCAGAATGCTTCGGTCGAGCTGGTCGAGCCGCGTGCTGCCCCACCACCAGGAACCGGCGAGCGTCAGCGCCGCCAGGAGCGCAACCCGCTCCCAGCCTGCCGGCGCGAGCACCGCCGAGAGGAGGACGCCGCCGACGGCGAGGAATGCCGGGTCGTGGAGGCGGAACGCGTCGCTCGCAGCGAGCCCGGCCGCGCAAGCGGCAACGATCACGTGCGCGGGAAGGACGCGACTCACGGTACGACGAGCCCCCGCAGGTCGGTGAGCCGCGCGGGCCCGATCCCGGGAATCGCGTCAAGCTCATCGACGGAGTGAAACGACCCGTGCTGCGCCCGGTAGTCGAGGATCTTTTGCGCCGTCACCGGGCCGACACCAGGGAGCGCGTCGAGCTGCTCGGCGGTCGCGCTCGTCAGCGACACCGGTCCGCTCGCAGTCGATCCGCCGCCCGAAGCAGGCCCCGCCGCCGCGCTCCCGACCGCGCCACGCCGCGGCACGAGCACTTGCTGCCCGTCGGAAACGGGCGCGGCGAAGTTCACGCCGCTGCGGTCGGCGAGCCTGGTCGTCCCGCCCGCGCGGGCGACCGCGTCGGCGACGCGCGAACCCGGCTCGAGCCGCACGAGCCCCGGCCGGCGAACGGCGCCCTCGACGTCGACGACAACGCCCCGGGCTACCCGCGCCGCCGCGGCTGACGGAGCCGCAGCCCGAACCGGAGCGACGGCGAGCGTTACGGGCCGAGGGCCGGACCGCAGGTGGCGGAGACCGACCGCGACGAGTGCGAGCACGAGCAGCCCCACCGCCAGGAGGCGGCGCGTCGACACGGCAATCGGAAAAGAGTCCACCCGACCAGCGTGCCGGGGAACCCGTCACGGGTGGGAAACGGCTTCGTGCCGAAACTGCAAGAAGTCAGACGACGATGTTGACGAGCTTGTCGGGCACGACGATCACCCGTCGCTCGTTACCACCGTTCACGTGCGCCTGCACCTTCTCCGAGGCGCGCGCCCTCGCGATCAGCTCGTCGTCGGACAGCCCGGCGGGGACGCGCACACGGTCGCGCACCTTGCCGTTCACCTGCAGCACGAGCTCGATCTCGTCGCGCACGAGGAGCGACTCGTCGGCGACGGGCCACGGCGTCTGCCACAGCCGCGACTTCCCGAGTACGCCCCACAGCTCCTCGCAGACGTGCGGCGCGTACGGCTGCAGCACCGACACAGCCGTCTCCGCGGCAAAACGTGCCGCGAGGTCGTCGGGCGCCTTCGACAGCTCGTTCACGAGCTCCATCACCGCAGCGATCGGCGTGTTGAAGACGAACCGGCGCTCGATGTCGTCCGTCACACGCGCCACCGTCTCGTGCGCCTTGCGGGCGAGCGGCGTGTCCACTCCCGGAGGCGACTCGGGCTGAACGGCTGCGTTGTGCACGACGCGCCAGAAGCGGCGCACGAAACGCACCATCGGCTCGATCCCGTCCGGCGTCCAGGCGATGTCCTGGTCCGCGGGGCCTTGGAAGAGGATGTAGATCCGGATCGGGTCGGCGCCGAACTCGTCGACCAGGTCGTCGGGCGAAACGCCCGCCTGCGACTTCGACATCTTCTTTCCGCCGAGCGTCACCCAACCCTGATGGAACAGGCGCTGGAACGGCTCGCGGAAGCCGAGCATCCCCCAGTCGTTCATCGCCTTGACGAAGAAGCGCGAATAGAGCAGGTGGCCCTTCGCGTGGTCGATGCCGCCGATGTACTGGTCGATCGGCATCCAAGCATCGACGAGGGGCCGCTCGAACGGCGCCCGGTCGTTGTGCGGATCGCAGTAGCGCAGGAAGTACCACGAGGAGTCGACGAACGTGTCCATCGTGTCCGCCTCCCGCCGCGCGGCTCCGCCGCATGACGGACAGGCGACGTTCATGAACTCCTCGTTTGATGCGAGCGGCGGCTTGCCCTTCGGCCGGTAGTCCTCGACGTCCGGCAGGAGCAGCGGTAGGTCGCTCTCGGGCAGAGGCACGATCCCGCACGCGTCGCAATAGACGACCGGGATCGGGGCGCCCCAGTAGCGCTGCCGCGAGAAGCTCCAGTCGCGCAGGCGATAGTTGATCGCCGGCTTGGCACGGCCGCGCTCCGACAGCCACGCCACGATCGCGGGCTTCGCTGCGTTCGCCTCGTGCCCGTCGAAGGCGCCGGAGTTGACGAGCGTGCCGTTCTCCGAGATCACCGTGACCACGGGCAGCGCGAACGTGGCGGCGAACTCGGCGTCGCGCTCGTCATGCGCCGGCACGGCCATGATCGCGCCGGTGCCGTACTCCATCAGTACGTAGTCCGCGACCCAGATCGGGATGCGCTCGTCGTTCACCGGGTTGGTTGCGTAGCGCCCTGTGAAGACGCCGGTCTTCTCGCGCTGCTCGCGCTCTTCCGTGGGACGAGCCGCAGCGATGCGCGCATAGCCGCGCACCTCATCGGCTTGGTCGGTTCCCTCGACCAACTTGTCGACGAGTGTCGATTCGGGGGCGACGACGAAGAACGTTGCCCCGAACAGTGTGTCCGGACGCGTGGTGAAGACGGGGATGTCGATGTCGAGCTCGTCGACGCGGAACAGCACCTCCGCGCCGTCCGACCGGCCGATCCAGTTCGTCTGGATCTTCTTCGTGCGCTCGGGCCAGTCGATCGTCGCCAGGTCGTCGAGGAGCTGGTCGGCGTACGCGGTGATCTTGAAGAACCACTGCGCCATGTTCCGCGCCTCGACGATCGCGCCGCACCGCCAGCAGCGGCCGTCGACGACGTGCTCGTTCGCGAGCACGGTCTGGTCGTTCGGGCACCAGTTGACCGGCGCCTCCTTGCGGTAGGCCAGGCCGTGCTCCAGGAACTTCAGGAAGAGCCACTGCGTCCAGCGGTAGTAGGTCGGCTCGTGCGCGGAGACCTGGCGCTGCCAGTCGATCGCCCAGCCCATGCGGCGCATCTGGTTCGTGATCGTCGCGATGCTCTGCTCGGTGATCTCGAGCGGGTGACCGCCTTCGCGGATCGCGGCGTTCTCGGCGGGCAGGCCGAACGAGTCGAAGCCCATCGGACGCAGCACCTCGTGCCCCGTGCGCCGGCGGAAATGCGTGACGACGTCGCCCATCGTGTAGTTGAGGACGTGTCCCATGTGCAGCTGCCCGGAGGGGTACGGCAGCATCTCGAGCATGTAGAAGCGCGCCGAGTCCTCGCCCGGCGCAGGATCGGCCGCGTGGAAGGCCTGCTCGGCCTCCCAGACCGCCTGCCATTTCGCCTCGATCTCGTGTGGGTCGTATCTGGTGTCTGCCACGTTTCCCTCGAACCTCCTGGTGTTCCGACGGGAAAGGTGTCGGACACCAGAAAAAGAAAAGCCTCTCGCAGGAGAGGCCGTCGGGAGCCGACGCGGCTTCTCGCCGCGGGGTTCCCTGCGTCAGCTAAGGAGCAGCTGCATCGGCTCCATCTTAGCCATGCTTCTGCCCGGGGCGCCACCAATTCCAGTCGCCGAGCAGCGCCATCAGGCTCGGGACGAGGAGCGCCCGGACGAGCGTGGCGTCGATCGCCACCGCGAGCGCGATGCCGAGACCGACCTCCTTCACGATCACGATCCCCGACGTCGCGAACGCCCCGACGGCGACGCAGAAGAGCAGCGCCGCTGCGGTCACCACGCGGCCCGTCCGCTCGAGCCCGAGCGCGACGGCTTCACGGTTCGGGAGCCCGCTCTCGTGCGCCTCGCGGATGCGTGAAAGCAGGAACACGCCGTAGTCGGTCGCGAGCCCGAACGCGATCGCGAACAACAGCACCGGCTGCGTGAGCTCGAGCGCGCCCTGGCTCGAGTACCGGAGGACACCCTCGAGCCGCCCGTCCTGGAACACCCACACGAGGACGCCGAACGCAGCGGACAGGCTGAGCGCGTTCATCACCACCGCCTTCAGCGGCAGGATCACCGACCGCGTGACGAGGTACAGCAGCGCGACGATCGTGAGCGCGAGGATCGCACCCGCCGCCGGGAGGTGACGCCGGAGCGAAGACGACGTGTCGAGGTACCACGCGGTCACCCCTGCGACCGAGGTGCCCGGCAGCTCCCGGATGGCCTGGACGAGCTTCTTCGCACCGCTCGACATGGGTCGTGCGGACGGAGTGACGTCAGCGGTCCACAGCCCACCGCCGAGCGGCCGCGGTGCGGTCATGGCGGCGACGCCCGGTAGCCGCCGCACACGCGCGAGCGCGGAACGAGAGTGTGCGACGACGTGCTCGGGCGCCCGGGCGTGGATCGTGTCCTGAACCTGGCGCGCGCTCGCGCTTGTCGGCAAGACGGACGCGTCGACACCGGTGAAGCGCACGCCGAGAAACGGCAGGCCGAGCGCGACGAGCACGGCCGTGGTGGCGACTGCGATCGGCAACGGCCTCCGCATCACCGCGTGCGCGAAGCGGTACCAGCCGCCGCTGCCCGGCGCCCGTCCGCGGCGGAGCGCGAGCGCGTCGACCCGCCGCCCGAGCAGCGCGAAGAGCGCCGGGATCACGAGCAGTGCGACGACGCCGGCGAGCAGCGCGACCGCGAGCCCGCCGATCGCCATCGACCGCAGGAAGGCGAGCGGGAACACAAGCAGCGACGCGAACGCCGCTGCGACCGTGACCGCGCTGAACGCAACGGTCCTCCCCGCCGTCGCGACCGTCGTGCGGAGCGCCTCCTGTGGGTCGGACCGCCCAAGCTCCTCGCGGTAGCGCGAGAGGAGGAGCAGGCTGTAGTCGATCGCGAGCCCGAGCCCCGCGCCGGTGACGAGGTTGAGCGCGAATACGGAGATCGTGACTGCCGAGTTCGCGAGCCGCAGCATCGCGAGCGTCGTGACGATCGAGAGCACTCCCGCGGCGATCGGCAGGAGCGCGGCGACGACGCCCCGGAAGATCCAGATGCCGAGCACGAGGAGGAGCGGGAATGCGATCAGCTCCGCCCGGATGAGATCGCGCTCCGATTGCCGGCGGACCTGCTCGCTCGCCACGGCCGCGCCGCCGACGAGCCCGGGCACCGACCGCTCGACGCGGCGTGCAGCCGGGCCGGAGTCGCTGCCGTTCCGCAGGTAGGCGGCGATCACGACCGAGCCGGCGCGCGCCGGCTCGCGCCGCACGACCGCGATCGCGGGATCGCGGCGCAGGAGCGCGGCGGTCGCCCTCGCCTCCGCGACAGAGGCGACGACGACGATCGACGGGCCGGGCAGGACGCCGGTCCGCCGCGACAGCAACTGGGACGTGCGATAGCTCTCGGAGCCCTTGTCCTGGTAGTCGTTGTCGCTCGCGCTCAGACGCGAAGGGGTGCTTGCGCCGAACACCGCCGCCGCGACGGCGAGCAGGATCGCGGCGGCGAGAATCCGCCGCGGGCGCCGCCACGCGAGATCGGCCAGGAGAGGGAACATCGCATCGGCCACAATGCCTGACGTGTCACGCGTGCTCGACCTGCTGCCCGACGGAGCGTCGATCGACGACGGAGAGCTCGTCATCGGCGGCGTACCGGCGACGGAGCTCGCCGGCCGGTTCGGGACACCGCTCGTCGTCTACGACGAAGAGACTCTCCGAAACCAGGCACGCGCGTACCGTGCGGCCGCCCCTGATGCGCTCGTCGCCTACGGGACGAAGGCATTCCCCTCGATCGCGGTGCTGCGCCTGTTCGCCGAGGAGGGCCTCGGCGCCGACGTCTCCACCGTAGGTGAGCTCGCGTTCGCGCTGCGCGCCGGGCTCGCTGGCACGCGGCTCGTCGTGCACGGCAACAACAAGGAGGATGAGCTACTGCGCGGCGCGGCCGACGCGGGAGCACTGGTCGTCCTCGACTCGCTCGACGAGCTCGACCGGGCGCGGGCGGCCGGCGCCGAGCGCTTCCTCGTCCGCGTGACGCCGGGGATCGAGGCGGACACACACGAGGCAGTGAAGACCGCGCACCACGGCTCGAAGTTCGGCTTGCCGCCGGACGACGCGCTCGAGCTCATCCGCCGCGTCCCGGCCTGCGAGGGGCTGCACGTTCACGTCGGCTCGCAGCTACTGCATTTCGGCGCGTCGCTCATGACCGTTGACTGGGTGGCGCAGTTCGCGGCACGCCTGCGCTCCGACCTCGGCTGGACCCCTCGGCTCGTCGACCTCGGGGGTGGGCTCGGCGTCCGGCACGTGGTCGAGGAGCCGTCGTTCGGGATCGAGGAGTTCGTCGGCGGCCTGCTCGGCGAGCTTCGGCGCGCGTGGCAGCTGCAACAGCTGCCGGAGCCGCAGCTCGCGCTCGAGCCGGGTCGGTCGCTCGTCTCGCGGGCCGGCGTGACGCTCTACACCGTCGGCGGGGTGAAGCGCGCGAGCGCGGCGACGACGTACGTCACTGTCGACGGCGGGATGTCCGACAACCCGCGGCCTGCGATGTACAACGCGCGCTACTCCGCGCTACTCGCCTCGCGTGCGGACGCGGAGCCGGACGGCGCGTTCGCGATCGCGGGGAAGCACTGCGAGTCGGGCGACGTGCTGATCGAGCGAGTGGAGCTGCCGCGACCACTACGCGGCGACGTCCTCGCCGTCCCGGTGACCGGCGCCTACACGCTCGCCATGTCCTCGACCTACAACGCCGTGCCGCGTCCGGCCGCAGTGATCGTGACGGAGGGCGAGGCGCGCGTGATCCGCCGGCGCGAGACGGTCGACGACCTGCTCGCGCTCGAGGCGTAGCTCGCTACCAGAGCCGGCGCGACGCGCGCGAGAGGAAGAGGCCGTGGCCGTGGCGGTTCGTGCACGTGAGCCCGGTGACACGCGAGGTGCACGTGAAGCCGTGAGAGCGCCACGTTCGGCCGTAGGCGAGCACGACGAAGCGCGGCGTGTCACGGCCGATGTCGTACATGATCCCGCCCGCGCACGACGGCGACGCCTTCCGGTTCCACGGCAGCTCATACCCGTGCCAGTCGAGGCCCGTACGCGCCTGGCAGCCGGCCTGCTCCGCCCGTGAGTACGACGATTGCTTGATGTCGCAGAGCAGGTTGCCGCGCGCGGTCGGCTTGATCGGCACGTAGAAGCACGAGATGTTCCGCGTCGGCGTCTTCACGCCCGGCAGCCGAGCGGCGACCGACGTCGAGACGGCGGCGAGCGCCGCGGCGAGGACGAGCACGACGACGCGTCTCATGGACCGATCATGAACGTGGGCGCGCTATGTGACAACCCGTGCGTGGATCTCGGCCGAGAGCTTGTGGATCTCGGCGGTCAGGCGCGTGTTCTCCTCCAGCATTCGCTCCTGGCGTTGCGCGAGCTCCTGCATGTGGGTCGCGGAAGCTTCGGCGTGAGCCTGGTCTCGAGCGGCCTGACGCGTCTGCGCGAGCAGGATGAGCGGCGCCGCGTACGCCGCCTGCGTCGAGAACGCGAGGTTGAGCAGGATGAACGGATACGGGTCCCAGCGTAGGGACCAGCCGATCGCGTTGAGGACGATCCAAACGACGACGAGGAACGACTGGCCGACGATGTACTTCGGCGTCCCGAAGAAGCGGGCACCTCGCTCGGCGAGGCGCCCGAACGTGTCGTTTCCGAAGGCGCCACGCAGATGCTCGTGCGGCGCCAGATGCTGCAGCGGATCGGTCGCGCCCACGGGAGCCGACGGTACGCCTGCGGCCGGACGAAGCCGTCAGTCGCCGGCGCCGACCGGCGCATACGGGCAGCGCTGCCCCGGCGCAGGCGGGTCGACCGCGAGCAACTCCTGCACCGACACCGCACGCAACCCCCGGACGCGGATCGCGCGCAGGATCTTCGGCAGTGCGTGAAGCGTCCATGGATGGATGTCGTGCAGGAGGACGATCGCCCCGGGACGCAGGCCGCGTTCGACGCTCCGCACGATCGCGCCGACGCGGGGGTGCGTCACGTCGTCGCCTGCGTCGACGTCCCAGAACACCTCGACGAGCCCGAGCCTCAGCGAGATTTCGTCCGTTGTGCGCGAGTGCTCGGCGTACGGGGTGCGAAAGAGCCGCGGCTTCCAGCCGACCTGGCTGTCGGCCTCGTACTGCGTCCGCAGCAACTCGAGCCAGACGAGCCAGTGCGGCAGCCGCGTCAAGTGCGCATGCGTCCAGGTGTGGTTGCCAACACCTCCGAGTCGTGCTTCTGCGTGCGCAGCACCCGGCCAGTACGCGAGCCGATTGCCCACCACGAAGAACGTCGCATGCGCGCTGTTCCGCCGCAGCACGTCGAGGATTCGCGACGTGTAGGGGCCGGGCCCGTCGTCGAAGGTGAGCGCGACGGCATCGCCGTTGCCGCCGCCGCACGAGACGATTGCGCGCCGGGCGAGGACGTGCTGCGAGCGCGCGATGCTGCGCCCAGGCCGGTGGGAAGGTCGGCCTGCCGTGGCCGGGCGTCGGCTGCTCCGGCGCCGCCACCGCCGCCGGGATGAAGGCGACGAACGAGCAAGGCGGCGAGTAGCGGCGTTCTCATCACATACGAAGCTTGAGCGCGAGCACGTTCGCGACGAACGGCTTCGACACGTTGTACACCCCGTGCTCGCGAACGGCGCGCTCTCCCTGGTACCAGCCGGCGAGCGCGAGCGACTCGTCGCCGCGGAACACGGCAAGCAGGTGACGGAGGTAGACGACCCCGACCTCGATGTCGCCGTCCACCGTGTGCGGGATCCTTCTGCCGACGAGCACGGTCTCGACGTAGTCGCGCGTCGTCGGGAGCGTCTGCAGCACTCCGCGCGCGCCGGCCGAGGAGACGATGCGGGTCTGGAAGCCCGACTCCATCCACGCGAGCGCCCGCACGAGGTGCGGGTCGACGCCGAGCGTGCCCGACCACGCGTCAAGCCGGACGCGGACATCGCTCTGCGTCGCTGCGAGCCCGGCGGTGGGAGCGGGAACGCGCAACCGCTGGCCGATCAGGATCGGCTTCGCCGGGTCGATGTGGTTCAACGAGGCAACCGCGGCGATGGTCGTGCCCGCCCTCTTTGCGATCGCCGTGAGCGTGTCGCCGCCGCGCACGACGTGCACTGTCGACGCGACCGCCTTCGGGGCCGGCGTGCGCACCGGGACGCGGTCCCGCGTCGCGATCGCGGAGAGGGTTCGCGGGCCGACGATCGAGTCGGCGGACAGGTGCATCACGCGCTGGTAGCGCTTCAGCGCAGCGCCCGTCTCGCTGCCGAAGTAGCCGTCGAGCGCGCCGGTGTAGACCCCACGGCGCGTCAGCAGGAACTGCAGCACGGCCACGTCGAGCCCGAAGTCGCCGTGCTTCAGGACGCGCGATCCGAACAGCGGGCGCCCGAGCGGGCCGAGGGCGATTCGCGTCCGCGTGTCCGCGGCGCCGACGGGGAGGTGATGGGCGCGTTGGAAGGCGTGGACCGCGGCCGCCGTGCGGGCGCCGGCGATCCCGTCGATCTGCGCGAGGTAGAGCCCGTGCGCACGCAGGGCGACCTGAAGCCCCGCGATCTGCGGATTGACGCCTGCGAGGGCGCCGGCAGGCGCGGCAAGAGCCGCGACCGCCGCAATGACGGCGAGACGAGCCACGGGCTGGGACCATTCGCCCCGCGCCGCGCCGCTCCTTCAAGCTCTGCGCAGCCTGCTCCGGAGCCGTTCGAGGCGCGCCTCGTCGAGCCCCGCCCGCAGGAGGTACCCCTCGACGCTCCCGTGTTCACGCTCGAGCTGCTCGAGCACGCGCTGCATCGCCTCCGCCGGCGTGTGCTGCATGAACGAGCGGCGTTGTCGCTCGTCCTCGTCCGGCGCAGCCTCGACCCACCGATCCGGCGCCCGCGACCGCAGCCCGGCCGTCAGCGCGTAGTCGCGTGCGATCTCCTCGATCGGCGCTCCGGCGAGCCGGAGGAGCAGCGCCGCAACGAGCCCGGTGCGGTCCTTGCCGCCGACGCAGTGGAACACGACCGCACCGTCGGGTGCGTCGGCGATCGCCGCGAGCGCGAGCGCAAAGTTCGGCGCGTACGCGCGGAGGATACGCGTGTACGAGACTGCCCAGTATCCGGCCGGGTCATCGACTGCCATGTAGTCGCGAATGTCGTCGCTGAAGCTCGGATCGAGCTCGCCGAGGAGTGACACGTGCACGACATCGAAGTCCACGTCACGCGGCGGATCCTCGTCGAGCTCCTCGGGCCAGCGGAGATCGACGATGCGCGCGACGCCGTGCGTCGCGAGCGAACGCCAGCCTTCGTCCGTCAGCCGCCTGATGTTGTCCGCACGGATGAGCGCGCCGTAGCGCGTCTCACCGCCGTGCGCGAGCGCGACACCGCCGAGGTCCCTGACGTTCAGGCACCCCTCCCACTCCAATAACCGCGTCAGTCCCCGCTCCAGCGCCGGCCAAGCCGGCGCCTCCGCTCCTTGCTGAGCTCCGTCGAGCCTACGCTCATGCCGCGGCGGTCTCGGCGCCGAGGTACGCCTCGATCACCGCCGGGTTCCGCTGCACCTCGTCCGGCGTGCCCTCGGCGATCTTGCGGCCGAAGTCGAGAACGTGGACACGCTCGGCGATTCCCATCACGAGCCCCATGTGATGTTCAACGAGGAGCACCGTCAGGTCGAAGTCGTCGCGCAGCTTCGTGATGAAGGCGCCGAGCTCCGCGACCTCCTCGTGGTTCAGACCGCCCGCCGGCTCGTCGAGCAGGAGCAGGCGCGGCTCGGCGCCGAGCGCGCGCGCGAGCTCGACGCGCTTCAGCGTCCCGAACGGAAGCCCGGCGACCGGGCGGCGCGCGACGCCGGCGATGCCGACGTAGTCGAGGATCTCGAGCGCCCGCGCCTCGACCGGTGCCCGGCCGGAACGGCCGCGTGCTGCTGTGCGCGCCCGACGAGGACGTTGTCGAGCACCGTCATCGTGCGGAACAGCTCCACGTTCTGGAACGTACGCGCGATCCCACGGCGGACGACGCGGTGCGGCGGGGTGTCGCAGCAGGCTCTTGCCGTCGAACTCGAGCTCGCCGGAGTCCGGCCGGTACAGCCGCGTGATCACGTTGAAGAGCGTCGTCTTGCCGGCGCCGTTCGGGCCGATCAGCCCGACGATCTGCCCGGCATCGACGTCGAAGCGAGACATCGTCGATCGCGACGATCCCGCCGAACCGGCGGGTCACGTTCCGGATCGAGAGCAACGCCACCTCGCGAGTGTCGTGGCGTGCTCGGTGACGTTGCCCGCTTCCTGGGCGCGCCCGAGCGTAACCCCTGGGGTTCGTTTCGCGTTCCATCGGGAAAGGAGGAACGACAATGATGCTCAGCGGCGTCAAGCGCGCTCCCGCCACCCTGCTCGGCGCGGCGCGGCGCAGGTGCACTGCTCTGGCTCGCAGCGGCGCACGCCGACCGCTCGACCACCGGCGGCTACTGGGCTGCATACGGGCTCGTCGCGGCCGCCGGGCTCGTGTTCGGCCTCTCGCAGCTCCGCGGAGCCGGAGGCCATCCGCCCGCGATGCTCCTGGTCGGCTTCCTGCCGGTGCTGGTCGTGGCCGGCTGGGTGATCGATCGGCATGCAGCCGGGCGGCCCTGGTCCGGCCGCCACGTGCAGGCGTGGTCGGGCGACATCGGCGTCGGCGGCGTGGTTGGCGGCGCTCGGCACGTGGGTCGGCGTGCTCGCATTCGGCATCGGCGCGACGCTCGCGCGCTGCCGCAGAGCCGTTCGGCCGCCGGCGCCGTGATCACCGAGCCGACCACGGCCGAACAGGTGCCCGAGCCCGAGCCGCGGCCGGAGCCGGTGCCCCAGCCCGACCCCAGGCCGGAGCCCGAGCCTGTCGGCGAGACGACCGTCGTCAGGTGAGCGGCAGCGAGCACGCGAACCGCTCGCACACATAGACGGCAGTCCTGCCGTCGACCGTGCTGCGACCCTCGAGCAGCGGCACGCCCACGGCAGGACCGAACGCGATCACGTCGGTCGGCGCGGCGTCGGCAAGCACGCGTCGCGCGACCGGCGCGTCCCGATCGCCGACGATCGCGAGCTCGCGGTGCGGTGCCAGATGCTGATCGAGCGCGACGAGCATCCACCCGAACGACGTCGGCGAGCGCGTGAGGCCCGCGCGGACGAGCCGGAGCACCGAGACGCCGCGTCGCTCGAGCTCGTCGTCCCCCCAGATGCGTGCGAGCCGTAGGAGGACGTAGGCGAACATCGCGTTCCCGCTCGGTGTCGGATGGTCGTCGACCTCCTTCTTCCTCGCAACGAGATGCTCGCCGTCCACGGGCGCCTGGAAGAAGCCGCCGAGCTCGTCGTCGGCGAACAGCGCGATTGCGACCTGGGCGAGGCGATACGCCTCGAGCAGGAACCTCGGCTCCGCGGTCGCAGTGTGGAGCTCCATCAGGCCGTACACGACGTCGGCGTAGTCCTCGAGGTAGCCCGTTCCCTTTGCGACGCCGCCGCGCCAGGTGCGGTGGAGCCGGCCGTCCGAGGTCGAGAGCGGGCCGAGGACGAACTCGGCGACGCGCACTGCGGTGTCGATACGCCCGGCGTGCGCGAACGCAGCGAGTGTCAGGCCGTTCCACGACGAGATCGCCTTGTCGTCACGGAGTGGCTGCGGACGACCGGCGCGCACGGCGAGCAGCCGCGCGCGGTCGTCCGCGTCGAGCTCCCCGCGAAGCACGAACCGGCCGTGCTCGAACGGCTCGAAGAGCTCCTCCGGCGCGCCCTCGCCGGGCGCCCAGGTGAACGTCAGCCCTTCGACGCCTTCGGTGTCGGCGTCCTGCGCGGAAGCGAATCCGCCACCGTCGAGCATGAGCTCACGTTCCAGGTAGTCGAGCGTCCGGTCGGCGATCTCGCGATAGCCGTCGTTGCCGAAGCGCGTGGCCGCGTGCAGGTACACGCTCGCCAGCAGCGCGTTGTCGTACAGCATCTTCTCGAAGTGCGGCACGAGCCACCGCGCGTCGACGGAATAGCGGTGGAACCCGCCGCCGACGAGGTCGTGCATGCCGCCGGCAGCCATCGCGTCGAGCGTGCGGCGGGTCATCTCCTCTTCGCCGCGGCGAACGAGGAACTCGAGCACCGGCGCGGGCGGGAACTTCGGCGCCCGGCCGAAGCCGCCCCAGGTCGGGTCGAAGACAGCGCGAAGGTTCTCCTGTGCGGCGTCGAGCAGGTCGGCTGAGAGCGGATCGCTCGATGCGCGCAGCAGCGACCCGGCGCGGACGTGCTCGGCGAGGTTCGCGCTCGAGCGGTGCACTTCGTCGCGGCGCGTGTCCCATGCGTCGGCGACCGCGAGCAGCACCTGCGTGAACGCGGGCAGCCCGTGGCGCGGCTCGGGCGGGAAGTAGGTGCCGCCGAAGAACGGCTCGCCATCCGGGGTCAGGAAGACGGTCATCGGCCAGCCGCCGCTGCCGGTCAGCGCCACGACCGCATCCATGTAGACCGAGTCGAGGTCGGGGCGCTCTTCGCGGTCGACCTTGACGCAGACGAATCGTTCGTTCATCACGCGTGCCGTCGCTGCGTCCTCGAACGACTCGCGCTCCATGACGTGGCACCAGTGGCACGCCGCGTAGCCGATCGACAGCAAGATCGGGCGGCTCTCGATGCGCGCACGGGTGAGCGCCTCGTCACCCCACGGGTACCAGTCGACCGGGTTCGCGGCGTGCTGGAGCAGGTACGGCGACGTCTCCTGCGCGAGGCGGTTCACCGGCTGCGCAGCCGCCTTCCACCTTCGACTGCGAGCGTGAGCGCTCCGGCGATGCCGAACGCGACGAGGAGCGCGACCCAGGCGTGGTCGCGGAAGAACCGGCCGCCGAAGTAGCCGAGCACCGACGCGTACACCGCCCACGAGATCGCCGCCACGGCGTCGAACGCGGCGAATCGCGCGTACGGGAAGTGCGTGACGCCGCAGGTGAACGTCGCAGCCGTGCGGCCGCCCGGAACGTAGCGCGCGACGACGAGGACGAGCCCGCCGCGTTCCTCGAGTTGGCCGCGCGACCAGTGCAGCGCGCGCTCTGCGCGCTTGCCGTTCAGGAACCGCTCCTGGAACGGCCTCCCGGCAAAGCGCCCGAGGCCGTACGAGATCGAGTCTCCGCAGTACGCGCCGAGCGCGCCGGCGGCGATCACCCAGCCGAGCGTCAGGTCACCGACGACCGAGAGCAGCCCGGCGGTGATCAGCGCCGCCTCGCTCGGCAGAATCGGCACGACTGCGTCGCCGAGCGCGAGCGCCCACAGGATCACGTACGCCTCGGGCGGCTGGGAGAGCAGGTCGAAGACGGAGTGCATCACAGCTGGATGATCGCGGTTCGGCGTTACGATCGGGTGATGGACGATCTGCGCGAGCTGTTCGAGCTGACGGCGTCGATCGCTGCGGACTTCTATGTGACGCTCCCGGACCGGCCGGTCTATCCGCGCGCAACCGTCGCCGAGCTTCGAGCGGCACTCTCGTCGCCGCTGCCGGAGCACGGCCTGCCGGCGCGCACGGCATTCGCGCCCGCCTGACGAATGCGGCGGTACGAAGACTTCTCCGTCGGCGACGTCTACCGGTCGGCGATCGGTCGCACGGTCACCGAGACCGACAACCTCCTCTTCACGATGCTCGCGATGAACACGAACGAGCTGCACTTCAACGAGGAGGCGGCAAGGGCCAGCGAGTGGGGGAAGCCGCTTGTCAACTCGACGTTCACGCTTGCGCTCGTGCTCGGCCTCTCCGTCGCCGACACGACGCAGGCGGGCGGCGTCAACCTCGGCTGGGCCGAGATCCGCCTCCCCCACCCGGTGTTCGTCGGCGACACGCTCCGCTCCGAGACCGAGGTGGTCACCGTTCGCGAGTCGCAGTCGCGGCCCGGCTACGGGATCGTCTCAGTGCGGACGCGCGGCCTGAACCAGCGTGACCAGGTCGTCTGTGAGTTCGAGCGCAGCTTCCTCATCCCGAAGGCGTGGCCGGCGCGATGACCGAGCCGCGTGTATCCCGCCGCTGTCGCGAGAACACGAGATCGCGCCACAGCTCGCGGAACCCGATCGACTCGTAGAGCAGGCGCGGTGCGGGATGGGCGTCGTCACCACGGGAGCCGACGAGCGCAGTCATCGCACCAGCTGCCCGTAGCCGACCCAACGCGTGCAGCGAGACCGCCCGGCCGAGTCCGCGCCGTTGCAGATCCGGCCGCACGCCGACGGGCTCCAGCTCTCCAACTCGATTCGGCACATCGAGCCAGCCAAGCGCGAACGCGGCGACCTGCTGGTCACCGTCGAGGACGACGCAGTCGAGGTCGGCTCGCCAGGGCCCCTCGCGGCGCACCGTCTCGTACACCTTCTCGGTGAACCGCGATCTCCAGCCAGGACGCGTGAACGCCGAGCGATGAGCCGCTGCACGCGAGCCGAAGTCACCGTACTCGGCCATGGTGGCGAGTCGGAAACCTTCGAGCACGACAGGTATCTCGACATCGGCGAGCGGACGCGCGTTCCAGCGGATCCACGGCGCCGTCGGGTCGTGCTCGAACCCGTATCGCCTCAAGGTCGCCGCGGACGTCTCGTCGCCTACCTTCACCGTCGTCACCTCCGGCTCCGCCCACGCGAGCATCTCCTCGAGCAGCGGCTCGTAGCCTGGCCGAAACTCGTAGGAGATGCCCCGGGGAGATCTCCAGCCGGTCATCCAGCCCCAACCGACGAGGGTGTCGCCGTCGAACCAGAGTCGCATCTCCCAGTCGTCGAACGGCAAGCGCTGCGCCATGAACGCATACCCAATGCCATGCCGGCCGTGCGGCCACAGCTCGCTGACGAGACCAAGCAGCAGCTTGAGGTCTCCGTCGGCGTAGGCCCGGCTCCGGGTCACGGCCAGCGCGCCGCGCGGTACACGTAGCCCTCGAGGCGCCGCCCGAGCAGCTCCTCGAGCCACAGTGAGATGTCGACGAGCGCGGCCACCTCGATGCCCGTGCGGACGCCGTCGCGCTCGAGCTGCCAAACGAGGTCCTCGGTCGCGATGTTCCCCGTCGCATTCGGGGAGAACGGGCAGCCGCCGAGACCGCCGATCGACGCGTCGAGCACCGAGGCGCCGCCGTCCAGCGCCGCCCAGGCGGAGGCGTAGCCGGTCGAGCGCGTGTTGTGCAGATGCGCGCCGACCCGCGGCCCGAGGATCGACACCCGTTCGACGAGCCGCCGCACGCGACGCGGCGTGCCGACGCCGATCGTGTCCGCGAGCACCAGCTCGTCCGCGCCCTCGAAACGCTCGCAGAGCGCCGCGACGGCACCCGGGTCGACCTCACCCTCGAACGGGCAGCCGAAGGCGCACGACACCGTCACTGTCACCGGCTTCTCCGCCGCCGCGACGACCGCCTGCACCCGCCGCACCGCGCCGTCGAGCGAGGTGTTCCCGTTCCGCTCGTTGAAGGTCTCCGTCGCGGCAAGCGTGCAATTGACGCGGTCGAGCGTCGTCGCCGCAAACCGCTGGTGGCCGCGCTCGTTCAGCACGAGCCCCGAGAGCTCGGCGTTCCCTCTGAGCGAGCCGGCTACGACCTCCTCCGCCGCCGACATCTGCGGCACCCGGTCGTCGCGCACGAACGACACCGCCTCGATGCGCGGGACGCCCGCCGCGGCAAGCCGCGTGACGAGCGTCGCCCGGGTCGCATGCGGCAGCACCTCCGGCTCGTTCTGCAGCCCGTCGCGCGGACCGACGTCGCAGATCAACACATCCATGCCTCGTAGTTTCCCCTGACGCGTCGTTGGCACGCGGAGCCTACGTTGGCTGTATGCATCCGTCGGCATCGTTCAGCGCGACGCTGCGCACGAGACTCGATGACTCACCGGGCACATTCGCCCGCCTGGCCGCCACGATCGGAGAGGCGGGGGCATCGCTCGGCGCGATCGACATCGTGCGCGTCGAGAAAGGGACGAAAGTGCGCGACGTCACGGTGCTCGCGGCCGACGCCGCCCACCTCGACAAGGTCGTCGAGAAGGTGCAGCACATCGACGGGGTCGACATCGTGCACGTCTCCGACCGCACCTTCCTCATGCACCTCGGCGGCAAGATCGAGGTGGTACCTCGCTCGCCGATCAAGACCCGCGACGACCTCTCGATGGCCTACACCCCGGGCGTGGCGCGCGTCTCGCGCGCGATCGCCGACGATCCGGCGAAGGTCTGGTCGCTGACGACCAAGCAGCACATGGTCGCCGTCGTCACCGACGGCTCCGCAGTGCTCGGCCTCGGCGACATCGGCCCGGAGGCGGCGCTCCCCGTGATGGAGGGCAAGGCGGTGCTGTTCAAGGAGTTCGGGAATGTCGACGCCTTCCCGATCGTCCTCGCGACCAAGGATCCGGACGAGATCGTCGCGACGGTAACGGCGATCGCACCCGGGTTCGGCGGCATCAACCTCGAGGACATCGCCGCCCCGCGCTGCTTCGAGGTGGAGGAGCGCCTGCAGGCGGAGCTCGACATTCCCGTCTTCCACGACGACCAGCACGGCACCGCGATCTGCGTGCTGGCGGCACTCCTCAATGCTCTCCGCGTTGTCGGCAAGCGGCTCGAAGACGTCAGGATCGTGACCACCGGCTGCGGCGCGGCCGGCACCGCCGTGACGAAGATCCTGCTCGGCGCAGGCGCCCGCTGGATCGTCGGTTGCGACGAGCGCGGCGCGCTCTACCGCGGCCGACCCGACCTCAACAACGCGAAGCGAGAGTACGCGGAGCTGACGAACCCGGGCGGCGTGCGCGGCTCCGCCGACGAGGTGCTCGCGGGCGCCGACGTCTTCATCGGGCTCTCCGTCCCCGGCGCGATCACGCGAGCCGGCGTCGAGCGGATGGCCCCCTCTCCGATCGTCTTCGCCCTGGCGAACCCACGCAGCGAGATCGACCCGGAGGAGATCGAGGATCTCGCCGCGGTGATCGCGACCGGGCGCTCCGACTACCCGAATCAGATCAACAACGTGCTCGCCTTCCCCGGCGTCTTCCGCGGCGCGCTCGACGTCCGTGCGCGGGCGATCACGCACGCCATGCAGATCGCCGCCGCACACGCACTCGCCGGCGTGATCGCTGATCACGAGCTCGCTGCCGACTATGTCGTGCCGAGCGTCTTCGACCGCAGCGTCGCCCCGGCCGTCGCGCGCGCGGTGGCCGAGGCCGCCGTCGCGGAAGGGGTCGCACGCGACCATCTGGAGGTCAAGCGATGACCGTCACGTTCACAGAGCTGCACACCGGAACCGTCGGAGAGGCGATGACGCCCGGCGTCCTGACCTGCCTCCCCGTGACGCCGCTCCGCGACGTCGCGCGGATGATGGCACGGTATCGGGTGCATGCGATCGTCGTGTTCGGCACCGACGATCGTCTTCATCCCTGGGGCGTGGTCTCCGACCTCAACCTGATCGGGGCGATCGGGACGCACGCGGACGCAGGCAAGGTCGCGGCCTCGCCGGTGGTCACGGTCACTCCCGACCTCACACTCGAGCACGCGGCGACGTTGATGACCGAGAACGCGACGACGCACCTGCTCGTGATCTCCGACCAGGGCCTGCCGGTCGGCGTCATCTCGTCCCTCGACGTCGCGCGCGCCTTTGCCGCCGAGGGCGACCCCGGCGAGAGCTAGCTGCTAGCCGACGAGCTCGGCGGCCGCCGCCGCGAACACTTCGGTGTGCCGGTCGACGTCGGCCTCCGACGTCGCCGGTGACATCAACGCCATGTTGTGGAACGGCGTCAGCAGCACGCCGCGGTTCAGCGCGTAGAGGTGGATGAGCCGGTCGAGCAGGTGGTCGATCCCGTCCGCCGCCTCGCTTCCGGTTCGCGGCCGCTCCGGCCGGAACAGGTATTCGACCCGGCATCCTAGGCGCGTCACGTGCCAGGGCAGCGAGTGCTCGGCGATCACTGACACGACGCCGCGCTCGAAGCGCTCGCCGAGCGCGATCATGCGGGCAAACGCATCATCGGTCAGGACATGCGTAAGCGTGGCGCGCATCGCGGCGAGCGAGAGGACGTTGCCGGCGAGCGTGCCGCCGACGCCGCCGACGTCCGAGTCGTCGACGCCGATCGCCGCGTCGATGCGGGCCGCGACCTCCTCGGTGAAGCCGTATGCGGCCGACGGGATGCCGCTGCCGATCGCCTTGCCGACCGTGAGCACATCGGGCTCGAGGCCGTGCGCAGCAGTGAACCCGCCAGGGCCGGCACAGAGCGTATGCGTCTCATCGATCACCAGCAGTGTTCCGTGCTTGCGCGTGAGCGCGCGGAGCGCGGCGTGGAAGCCGGGCTCCGGCGGGACGATGCCGATGTTCGTCAGCGCCGGCTCGGCGAGCACACACGCGACGTCGCCGTGCGCGAGCTCGCGCTCGAGCGCTGCGACGTCGTTCCATTCGACGACGCGCGTCGTCTCGTCGAGCGGCACCGGCGGGCCGAGATTCCCCTCCCGGGCGACGACAGCGTCGCCGTCGAGCGCCGCGAACGCTTCGTCGACGGTGCCGTGGTAGCACCAGTTGAACACGAGGACCCTCGGCCGTTCGGTGACGAGGCGCGCGAGCCGAATCGAGAAGCGGTTCGCATCGGTCGCCGTCAGCGCGAACTGCCAGCGCGTCGGTCCGAAGCGGCGTGTCAGCTCCTCCCCGACCCAGATCGCGTCCTCGCTCGGGAGCATCAGCGTGATGCCGCGCGCAAGCTGGTTTGCGACCACCCGCACGACCGGCTCGGGCGAGTGGCCGGTCATCGCCCCGGTGTCGCCGAGGCAGAAGTCGACGTACTCGATCCCATCGACGTCGCGGAAGCGCGCATCCCATGCGTTCTCGGCGTAGACGGGGAACCCGCCCGCCCACCGCAGCATCCAGTGCATCGGCACGCCGGCGAGCAGCGACGAGCTCGCACGCTCGGAGAGCGCGCGCGAGCGCGGATGTGTCTCCTCGAACGTCTGCGAGCTCGCGCTCGAGCAACCGTGCAGCGTTGTCTTTCACGGTGTGCGCTCGTCGACGCCGTGCGGCGAGCCGTAGTCGCCGAGCAGGTCGAGGAACGGCACGGCGTCGAACGCCTCTGGGCCGAGCACGCCCGGCGCCCGACCACGTCCAGTCGCGAGCAGCTCGAGCGCGACGACGGGGTTGATCGCCGTCTGCCAGACGACCGCCTGCGCGCCGTCGCGTCGCATGGTCTCCTCGTTGTCGACGACGTGGTAGAGGTACGTCGCCTTCGGCTGCCCGTCCTTGCCGGTGCCGGTGACATACGTGCCGGCGCATGTGCGCCCGCGCATCCGGTCGCCGAGCGTCGCGGGGTCGGGCAGCGCGGCGGCGACGAGGTCGCGCGGGGCGACCTGCATACCCGCGCACCGTCACCGGCTCGGTCGAGTCGAGGTTCAGCTTGTGCAGCGTCTTCAGCACGTCGATGAACTCCTCGCCGAGCCCGTACTTGAACGTGACTCGGTTGCAGTCGATCCACCGCGGCACGAGCAGCACCTCTTCGTGCTCGACGTGCACGCATTCGATCGGGCCGATCCCTTCTGGGAACTCGAACACCTCAGGCTCCGAAAACGGCTCGGTCGTGTACCACCCTCGGTCGCGCTCCCAGATGACCGGCGGGTTGAGGCACTCCTCGATCGTCGTCCAGATCGAGAACGTCGGCGCGAACGTGTACCCGTCGACGACAAGGTCGGCGCCGTCGCGGACCCCGACCTCGTCGATCTCCGCAAACAGGTGGTCGGCGGCGTAGCGGGCGAAGACGTCCGACAGCCCCGGCTCGACGCCGATCCCGACCAGCGCGAGCAATCCGCGTTCGCGCCAGGCCGCCTCCTGCGCGAACTGCAGGTCGCCGAGCTTCGTCCCCTCGCGGTCGGAAAGCGTCATCGCCAGGTCGAGGTAGGTGCAGCCCGCGTCGAAGGCAGCCTGGAAGATCGGCGGGTTGAAACGCGGGTCGGCCGCGTTCAGGATCACGTCGCAGCGTTCCGCGCGTGCAAGCTCCGCGATCGCCGCTGCGTCGGACGCGTCGAGCTGCGCAGCGCCGAACCGACCGTCCCCAAGCCGGTCGACCAGTGTGTGAGGACGCGCCGGATCGAGATCGGAGAAGACGATTCGCTCGAAGAAGTCGCGGCGCGCGGCAATCGGAGCGACGGCCGAACCGACGCCCCCGGTGCCAACGACGAGGACTCTCAAGGAATCCGCGTTCCCGGTTCGCGCGTCGCGGCGTCGCCGCTGAGCGCAGGCGAGCGCATGTGCATCCGCTCCTGCGCCTCGGCGAGAACGTCACCGAGTATGCCCGTGATCTCGTCGAACTCGGTCTGCGTTGCGATCAGCGGCGGCGAGATCTGCACCACCGGGTCGCCACGGTCATCGGCGCGGCAGATGAGGCCGCGCTCGTACAGCCGTGGAGAGAGGAAGCCGCGCAGCAGCGTCTCACTGTCCTCGTCGCTGAATCCGGCACGCGTCTCCTTGTCCTTGACGAGCTCGAGGGCGTAGAAGAAGCCCGTCCCGCGCACATCGCCGACGATGTCGAGCTCGAGCAGCTGCTCCAGGGTCGCCCGGAATGCGTCGCCGCGGTCGCGAACGTTCTCGACCACGCGCTCGCGCTTCATGATCTCGATGTTCTTCAGCGCGATCGCGCACATGACCGGGTGACCGCCGAATGTCATGCCGTGGGTGTACATCGCTTCCGCACCGAGGAACGGCTCGAACACTCTGTCGGTCGCAATCACCGCGCCGATCGCGGCGTAGGCCGACGAGAGGCCCTTTGCGCTCGTGACCAGGTCGGGACGGATGTCGTACTTGGCCGAGCCGAACCACTCACCGAGCCGCCCGAAGCCCGTGATCACCTCGTCGGCGCAGAGCAGGATCTCGTAGCGGTCGCAGATCTCGCGGACGCCCTGGAAGTACCCGGCCGGTGGCGTGAACGAGCCACCCGCGTTCTGCACCGGCTCCATGATCACCATCGCCACCGTCGACGGCCCCGCCGCGATGATCGCCTCCTCGAGGTCGTCGAGCAGGAACCCGGTGAACTGCTCCTCCGTCTCCTCCGCGGGCCGGTGGTAGCGGTTCGTGTTCCGAACATGGAACGTCTCGGGGACGAGCGGCTCGAACGCGTTCTTGATCGCTGCGATGCCGTTGATCGAGAGCGCGCCCATCGTCGTGCCGTGGTAGGCGGTGCGCCGTCCGATCGCCTTCCAACGGCGCTCGCCGCGGGCCGAGTAGTACTGGCGCGCGAGCTTCCATGCTCCCTCGACCGCCTCCGAGCCGCCGGAGACGAAGAACACCCGGTTCAGGTCGCCCGGTGCGAGCTGCGCCACCTCGTGTGCGAGCTCGATCGCGCGCGGATGGGCGTACGACCAGTTCGTATAGAAGGGCAGCTCCTTCATCTGCTCGTGCGCGGCTTGTCCGACCTCGTCGCCGTGCGAGTAGCCGATCTGCACCGCGAACAGCCCCGCGAGCGCGTCCAGATAGCGCTTGCCGTTGGAGTCTTCGAGATAGCACCCGTCGCCGCGGACGATGATCGGGACCTCGGAGTCGCCGTACGCGCCCATGCGCGTGAAGTGGAGCCAGAGGTGGTCGCGAGCTGCCTTCTGCAGTTCCTCTGGCGACATGGGTGCGCGGCTGTTACTCACGAAGCTCCTTTCGTGCGGCGGGTCTGGACGAGGACGTTCAAGAGCATCGCGCTGACGGCAATGATGAAGATTGCACTCCCGATGACGTTTACCTGCGGCGGTGCGCCGATCCTTGCGGCGCCCCAGACGAACAGCGGGAACGTCACCTCAGACCCCGAGTTGAAGTAGGTCACGACGAAGTCGTCGACGGAGACCGCGAAGCAGAGGAGCAGCGCGGCCAGGATCGCGGGCGCGATCAGCGGGAGCGTCACCTTCTGGAAGGTGACCCACTCGTTGGCGCCGAGGTCCATCGCCGCCTCCTCGAGGTGACGGTCGAAGCCGACGAGGCGCGCCTTCACCGAGACGACAGCGAAGCTGATGCAGAACACGACGTGCGCGATCAGGATCGTCCAGAAGCCGAAGACGAAGTTCAGGTTCAGGAAGAGCGTCAGGAGCGACGCCCCCATCACGATCTCCGGCGTCGAGAGCGGCAGGAAGATCAGGAGGTTCGTCGCACCGCGCCCGCGGAAGCCGTAGCGGACGAGCGCCAGCGCGATCAGCGTGCCGAGGACCGTGGCGATCACGCTTGCGAGCACCGCGATCTCGAGCGACAGGATGATCGCGCTCTCGATCCCGGGGACTCCGTTCCAGTAGTGCCAGTTGTCGAAGGTGAACTTGTGCCAGGTGTAGTTGAACTTCCCGACGGGCTGGTTGAACGAGAACGCGATCACGACGCCGATCGGGAGCAGGAGGTAGCCGAAGAACAGCACCGAGTAGAGCGTGAGCACGTGGCGTCGCACGAACAACCACAGGTTGGCGGCGGTTGCTCGTCCGTGCGGGAACCGCGACCGCGCTCATACCACCGTCCCCGTCAGCTGCTCGGTGCCGACCAACCGCGCGTAAGCGGCGATCGCGACGAGGATCGCTCCCATGAGGATGAACGACATCGCCGCCGCGGCCGGATAGTCGGTCAGTTCGAGGAACTTCGACTGGATGACGTTCCCGATCATGTGGTTCTCGGGAGAGCCGAGGAGCTGGGCGTTGATGAAGTCGCCCGCGGCCGGGATGAACGTGAGGAGCGTGCCGGCGACCACGCCCGGTAGCGAGAGCGGGAGCGTCACGCGCAGGAAAGCCTTCGCGTTGCTCGCGTACAGATCCTGGGCCGCCTCGATCAGCCGCTGGTCGATCTGCTCGAGCGACACGTATAGCGGCAGCGCCATGAACGGCAGGAAGTTGTAGGTGATGCCGGCGACGACGGCGGTCGCGGTCGCCAGCAGGTGCCCCCCGGGGCTCACGAGGTGGAGGTGCTGAAGCGTGCGGACGACGACCCCGTGGTCGGAGAGGATCGTCTCCCACGCGAGCGTGCGGATCAGGTACGTGACGAAGAACGGCGCCACGATCATCAGCAGCAGCAGGTTCTTCCAACGACCGCCGCGGAACGCGATCCAGTACGCCACCGGATAACTGAGCACGAGTGCGAGGAGCGTCGCGATCCCGGCGTACTCGATCGAGCGGATGAACTGCGGCCGGTAGTCGGTCACCGCGGTCGAATAGTTGCCCCAGGTCCACGTGAACGCGTACCCGAAGTCGATGCTTCCGGACTCGAGCGACTGGTACGCGAGAAACCCGAGCGGGACGACGAAAAACACCGCCAGCCACGCGAGCCCCGGGGCGAGCAGCAGGTACGGCATCAAGCCGCGGCGTCTTAGGAGCCAGCCCACGTCAGCCTGAGATCAGGTCCTGCCACTGCGTCAGGTACTTCTGGTTGTTCAACGCAGCGTCGTCGAAGAGGTGAACCTGCGAGAGCGTCTTTGCGGACGGGAAGATCAGCTGATTGTTCGCCGCTGTGGGGTCGAGCTTGAGCGCCTCCTCCTTCGCGCCGATCACCGGCGGGATGTAGTCGACGCCCGTGATGTTCCGCTTCGGGTCGCCGGCCTCGATCAGAGCCTGGACCTTCGGGTCGTACACGTAGTTCATGTAGACCGACGCGGTGTAGACGTTGCCGCCCTTCGGGATCAGCATGTTGTCCGTCCAGAGCGCGCCCCCGTCCGTCGGGACGTTCCAGTGGATGTGGCTGTTGCCGATCTGGGCGATATCCCCGGACCACGACATCGCCGCGGCGAGGTCGCCCTTCGCGAGCAGCGGCGCATAGTCGTTGCCCGTGAACTGGCGGATCTGCTTCGACTGGACGGCCTTCTTGATGCGGTTGAACGCGGCGTTGAAGGACTTGTCGGTGACCTTACTCGGGTCGTCGCCGTTCTCGAGCATCACGAGCGTGAGCGCGTCGCCCATCGAATTCAGGCACGTGATCTTTCCCTTGAGCTTGGGATTCTCGAGCAGCTCCTTCATCGTGAGTACAGGCCCCGTGAGCTTGTCGTTGTAGGCGATCCCCGTCATGCCCGACTGCCACGGCAGCGAGTACTCGCGGTCCGGGTCGAAGGTCGGGTGCCGCTGAACCTCGACGAGGTTCTTGATGTTCGGGATCGCCGACTTGTCGAGCTTCTCCGTGTACCCCTTCTTGATCATCAGTGACAGGTACCGGTCGTTGTCGGTCAGGACGATGATGTCCCGGTTGATCGACTGCCCGCGCGAGAGTGGGCCCTGGATCTTCCCGAAGAACCCTGCGTTGTCGTTGATGTCCTCGACGTAATCGACGTGCGTGCCGAACTTCTGCTGGAACTCCTGGAGCGACGGGTGCGACTTCGTCTTGTTGTTCGTGTCGATGTAGAGCGTCCAGTTCGAGAAATGCAGCGTCTTCGCGAGCTTCTGCGCGCCGCTGGTCGTGGTTGCCGCACTCTTGCTCCCGCCGCAGGCGGCGAGGAAGCCAGGCGCGCTCAGGAGCGCGCTGCCCGCGAGTGCGCGGCGCAAAAGCTCCTGCCGAGAGAACTGAGTCTGGGTCATCAGTGATTCTCCTCTGGTCGATCGACGACGAAGGTCGCTTCCGGCGAGAACGACAGCTCGAGCTGCTCGCCGGGCGCGTGCGTCCCTGCACCCTGGACGTAGACCGACACCTCGCCCATGGATGTCTTCACGACGTACTGCGTCGAGACGCCGGTATACGCGCGCTCGACGATCTCTCCGGAGATGCGATTCACCCCCGTACCACCGATGTGGAGTTTCTCCGGCCGAATCCCCACCGAGACCGACCGCGTTTGCCCGCTCACGGTGCCCGGGGCGATGCGAATGACCTGGCCGCCCTCGAGCCGGACGCTGTCGCCGCTCTCCACGGTGCCCGCCAGCAGATTGGACACACCGAGGAAGTTCGCGACAAACGCCGTTCGCGGATGCTCGTAGAGATCGGCCGGCTCGCCGAGCTGCTCGATGTGGCCGCCGTTCATGACGACGATCCAGTCGGCCATCGTCATCGCCTCTTCTTGGTCGTGCGTGACGTGGATGAACGTGAATCCCATCTCGTGCTGGATGCGCTTCAGCTCGAGCTGCATCTCCTTGCGGAGCTTCAGGTCGAGCGCCCCGAGCGGCTCGTCGAGCAGGAGGACGCGCGGCCGGTTGACGAGGGCTCGTGCGAGCGCGACGCGCTGCTGCTGGCCGCCGGAGAGCTGTCTCGGTTTGCGGCTGCCGTACCCCTCGAGGCCGACGATCCGAAGCATCTCGTCCACCTGCGCCCCGAGGGTGCCCTTCTTGATCCCTTTGCGCCGCAGGCCGAACGCGACGTTCTCGAACACACTCAGGTGCGGGAAGAGCGCGTAGCTCTGGAAGACCGTGTTGACGTCGCGTTTGTGCGGCGGTAGCCCCGTGACGGGCTTGTCGCCGAGGTAGATCGTTCCCTCCGTCGGCTCCTCGAAGCCGCCGATCATCCGGAGCGTGGTCGTCTTGCCGCAACCGGACGGGCCGAGCAGCGCGAAGAACTTGCCGCTCTCGATCTCGAGCGTCAGGTCGTCGACCGCGGTCACGTCCTGGAACCGCTTCGTGACGTTCTCGATGCGAACGTCGTGACTCACGGGCGCTCCTCCTCCACCAGGTGGGTGCCCCACGCGTACACCTGCTTGGCGAGGCTGAGGTACGGAAAGGTCTCGGTCGAGACGACACCATCCACGGAGCGGGCACGAGTCGTCAACTCCAGCAAGTGGTGGCGGTCGGCGCACACGACCTCCACGAGCAGGTCGAAGCGCCCGGCGGCGACGACCACGTAGCTCGCTTCGTCCCAGCCGGCGATCTCGTCGGCGACCGGCTCGGGGCTGCCGGACGTCTTGATGCCGATCATCGCCATCGCCTCGAAGCCGAGGCCGAGCGGGTTGGTGACGCCGGTGACGAGCAGGATCCCGTCCTCGACGAGCCGCGCGTACCGCGACCGGACGGTCGCCTCGGAGACGCCGACGCGCGCCGCGACCGCGCGGAACGACGCGCGGCCGTTCTCCTGGAGCGCCTCGATGATGCCGCGGTCGACAGGGTCGAGCGAGCGAGGGCGCGTGACCGGCCCCCGCATGGCCTCCGTCACCGGCACGGCGCGGTTCTATCGGATTTGTGCGCATTTCGCCAACCGAAGTGTGTCGGGGTGGCGAAATGCGCGGTTTTCAGCGCGTTCCGAGCTTCATTCCAAGGAGACGCGGAACCGCTGCTACAGCCCGGGCGACCGGGCTCCCCCGCCGGCCGTGCTCCTCCGCCTCTTCGAGCGAGAGGATCGCGGCCCGGATCGCGCCGCCGCCGATCCGGCGAACGGGCTCGCGCGGCACGCGCGCGACGCGGCGGTCGACGAGCGGCAGGCGCGTCCACTCGTCGTCGAGGCCGGCGACGAGCGACGCGAGCACGCGGCCTGCGAGCCACGACGGGCCGACGCCGTGGCCGGAGTAGCCAAGGGCGTAGTGGATGCGCGTCGACGGAACGGTGCCGATGAAGGGGACGTGGTCGGCGGAGACGTCGATCGGCCCACCCCACGCCGCGTCGACCCGCACCTCGGCGAGCGCCGGAAGGAGGCGGCGAAGACCCTCCTCCGCCCGTCCGGCAGTGGCGGCATCGTGGGTGAAGCGTCGATCGATGCGCGCGCCGAAGCCGATCGGGCCCGACCCGGACCCCATCAGCACGCGTCCGTCGTTCGTCGTTCGGAAGTAGTGCAGGAACATGCGCGCGTCGTAGATCCCGAGGCCGTCCGTCCAGCCGATCTCCTCCAGCAGACCGGGCACAGGCTCAGAAAGCACGATGTAGCTCCCGAAGACGGTCAGACGTCCGCGAACAGGCCGCCACTCGGTCGCGGCGGCGTTCGTAGCGACGACGACGTCGCGGGCGCGAACGATGCGCCCGTTCGCTTCGACCGTTCCATCCACGCGGAGCTGAGCGCGGGTCCGTTCGTACAGCTCGACGCCCTCCGCGAGCGCCGCGCGGCGAAGCGCACGCACGAGTCGCGCGGGATGCACCGTCGCACCGTCGCGAAAGAACACGCCGCGGCGGAAGCGCGGCGAGATGCCGGGCGACTCCTTGAGCTCGGCCTCCTCCGGATGACCGACCTCGCGAGCCGCGTCGACCTGCTCGCCGATCTCGCCGTCCTGCGAAGGGGCCGTCGAGACCTCGAGCAGCCCGTCTTCGCGCAGCCACGCGTCCTCGCCGCGCTCGGCGAGGAATGTCCGGATACCCGGGATGATCCGGTCGCCGGCGGCGCAGAGGCGGAGCGCCGCCTCGTCGCCGAAGAGGTCGCGGAGCGTCGGCAGGTACGACCAGTACCCGTGGCAGAAACCGCCGTTCCGGCCGCTCGGCCCCCAGCCGCAGAACTCGGCCTCGAGCACGGCTACGCGGGGCGGCTCCGGGAGGGCGCGCAGCGCCAGCGCGGTCCACAGCCCGGTGAAGCCGCCGCCGACGATCGCGACGTCGACCTCGAGGTCGCGGTCGAGTTGCGGCGACCGCTCGCCGTCGTCGGCGTCGCGCAGCCACCACGCCGGCTCGCTTCCCGGGAGGACTGTCGGCTTTGGCTTCATGCCGGCGCTGGGGCGGGAACCGGCGCAGCCAGATCCTGCGGACGCGCCGGCAGGAGCGCGACGACGATGCTCGTCACCGCGACGCCGACCCACTGCCAGCCGGTCAGCGTCTGACCGAACTTGAAGTATCCGACGAGGATCGCGGTGACGGGGAATGCGAGCTCCGCAATCGTCGCCGCCACCGCCGGCGTCGAGCGCAAGCCGTAGTAGTAGAGGAACATTGCGGCGAGGCCAGTCACGAGCGCGAGCACCGTGATCCAGAGCGAGTCGTGCCACGACGCGAACGCCGGCGCGCCGAGCACGAGCAGCGCGATCGCGCTCGCCGGTAGGCCGAAGACGAACCTGAGGGCGGTGACGTGCTCGAACCGCATGTCGCGAGCGAGGTAACGGCCGAAGACGGTGCCAAGCCCCCACAGCAGCGCCGCGCCAAGCGCGTACAGCATCGTCTCGAGGCCGTGCGCCTCCGGATGCAGCGGGTGTGGCACGCCCATGAGCCAGGTTCCCGCGAGCGCGACGGCGAAGTACCCGGCGTAGCGCGGCCGCGGCCGCTCGCCGAGCACCACCATCGCGCCGAGCACTGCGAACACCGGCTGGACCTTCTGCAGCACGACGGGGGTGACGAAGTCGTGGTGTTTGAAGAGCGCTTCGGTGAACAGGATCGTGGCGACCGCCGACGCGCCGGCGCCGATCGCGACCGCGGCAAGGACATGACGCCAGCCCAGCCTGACGACGGCGGCAAGCGCGCCCGCGGCCAGCGGCAGCGTCAGAGCGACGAGGACGAGGTGTTCGCCGAAGACGATCGTCGCAGCCGTTGTCGTCGCCGACAGCGGCCCGCGGATCCATTGATCGAGCCCCCAGAGCGTCGCCGCGAGCGCAACGAGAGCGATGCCGGCCGATCTGCGCACCGGAGGAACGCTACAGAGTGACCTGGTAGTCGAAGATCCGCGGAGGCTTGACCTTCTCGGTCAATTCCGCCACGCGGTCGTTACTTCACGGTCGTCGGGATGTCCATGATCTTGCCCGAGGAGATCTGCGCCTTGACCTGCAGAACCTTGGCGGCGATTCCCTTCGGCGTCTTCGGCGAGAACTTGCCGATCCCGACGCCGTCGACGTCGAGACCGTAGACGGCGTCGGTGCCGCCCTTGAAGTGACCGCCCTTCGCGTCCTTGATCGAGTCGAAGACGGCCGTGTCGACCCGCTTCAGCGCGGAGGTGAGGACGTAGCTGCCGAGGTAGCCCTGGTCGGCGTCGACACCGACGCCCCAAACGCCCTTCTCCTTCGCGGCGTCGAGGGCGCCGAGGCCACAGCCGCCTGCCACCTGGAACACGACCACCGAGCCGTCGGCGATCTGGTTCAGCGCGACCTCCTTGCAGAGCGCGAGCTTCTCGAAGTCCTGTGAGTAGCCGTTCAGCGTCTGCACGCCTGGGAAGGCGGCCTTGGCGCCTGCCTGGAAGCCGGCGATGTAGCGGTCGACCGGCGGCTGCTTCTGCCCGCCGACGGATGAGACAGCCTTTCCGCCACGGTCCTTCGCAGCGAGCCCGGCGGCGTAGCCGGCGAGGTATCCCGCCTCCTGCTCCTTGAACAAGAGCCCCTCGACGTTCTTGAGGCCGCCCTCGTCGGCGTTCGACACGTCGACGATCGCGAAATGCGTCTTCGGGAACAGCTTTGCGACTGCCTTCATCGCGTCGATCTCGGTGAAGCCGACGCCGATCACGAGGTTGTACCCCTGACGGGCGAGCGCGGTGAGGTTCGGGATGTAATCGGACGATGACGCCGCCGTCACGACGCGTGTCTGGACTCCGAGTTGGGACTGTGCGCGCTTCAGCCCGACGTAGGCGAGATGGTTGAAGCTGCGGTCGTTCAGCCCGCCCGTGTCGGTCGAGAGACCGACCTTGAACGCGGCTGTGGACTGCGTCGTCGTGGTCGATCCGGACGACGACTTCTTCGATCCGCAGCCGGCCGCGAGGAGCGCGAGAGCCGTGACGAGGGCGAGGGCGGTGAGTCGCTTCACGAGGCCTCCGAGGTTTTAGACTATGGGACGAAAACCTATGCCGGATTCTACTTCGCACGCTGTGCTCGCCGTCGCAATGCGGGTGCACGGCGGACGGCTGGAGGCACTCCTGCGCCGGGTCGAGCGGGCACGCGGCGAGTCGCTCGCACAGGCGCTCGAACGCGCGATCGAGGTTGGCGCGCTCGTGCACGTCGAGCAGCTGGAGACGCGCATTCTCCGCGACGGGGCGCTCGCGACCGCGTACGTCGGGTTCGCGCGCCCGGACTCGGAGCTCGCGGGCGACTGGCGGGCGGCGGGCGCCGGCGTGGCGCCGGACGAACGGGAGTTGGTCGCCGCAGCGCAGGCCCGACTCCGCGCGAAACTCTCGTACACGAACCTCGGCTTCGCCCTCGCGCCGGAGGTGTTCACGATCTCGGAGCTGCGCGAGTTGTACGTCGCGGCGCTCGGCCACGACGTGTCGGCGACGAACCTGCAGCGGGTGCTGCTCCGCCGGGGCGCGCTCGAGCGCGTCGCCGGCCATCGCGCCCCCGGCCGAACCGGAGGACGCCCGGCGGCCCTCTTCCGCTTTGCGTCGCAGCGGCTCGAGGTGACGGACGAGTTCGCGGCGCTCAGGCCACCTCGGTAGCTGCCTCTGCGGGCCGTGTCCCGGGGCCTGTCCCCGGGACACGGCCCGCAGAGACGCGTCGGCGATTCGCCGCTCGGCTCTGGCAGCGGCCTGCAGAACAGACATGTCCCGGGGACTGTCCCCGATCCGTGGCTCAGCGAGACACGTCGGCGAGGATGTCCCGCCAGCGGCTGAACAGAAGCTGGTGCGTTCCTTCGACGAGCCGCAGCTCCGCCTGCGGCAGCCGCGCCGCGAACGCCTCCCCGATCGGCGGCGGGCACACCCGGTCGTCCCTCCCCCACCACAGGGTCACCGGCGCGCGCACGTCGGCGAGCGCGAACCCCCACGGCCGGCCCAGGTACGCGAGCTCCCGCGCGAGCCACAGCCCACCCTCCCGGAACGCCTCGACGCGGCCGCCCCCATACGCCGCGTCGCAGGCCGGGTCGCCGGTCGGCGGCGTCGGCTGTCTCCCCCACCGTTCGAGCCCGCGCGCCGCAAACCGCGGCGAGATGCGCGCGATCCGCATTACCGTGCGCACGTCGCGCGGAAGCTCGCGCACGAGATCCGCAGGCGGCATCGACCCGACGAGCGCGACCCTCGCCACCCGGTCGGGAGCGACGGCGGCAAGGGCGAGCGCATGCGGGCCGCCAGCCGACCAGCCGACGACTCCGAACCGCTCGACGTCGACGGCGGCCGCGGTCGACTCAGCCCACCGCCGCAGCGTCCCGAAGCGACGCGCCGGCCCGCAGCGGTCGACGGCGACGAGACGCACGCCGAGCGACGCCGCGATCGAATCGTCCGGGTGACGCGAGAGCCGCGAATCGCCGCCGCCGTGCAGGTAGAGGACCGGCGCACCATTCGCGTCGCCGACGTCGTCGATCTTCAGCGCGTGACGACCAGCGTGGTCCGCATTCCGAGCCGACGATGGTTCGCGATGGAGCACCAGAACGAGTATCGCCCCGGCGCGAGCTTCACCGTCAGCTCACCGCGTCTCCCAGGAGTGACGACGCCGAGCCCCGCGATGTGCCTCGCGCCGACGCGCTGGACGCGCAGGTCGTGCGGATCCTGGCCGAAATTCACGAGCTCGATCACCGCTGCCCCGGCATGCACATGGACGCGCGAGAGCGAGAACGAGTACTCCCGCGCCACGACCTGGAGCCGTGCGGGGGCAGCCGGCTTCGCGGTCGCGTTGACGAGCGACAGGCCGAGCAGCCCGGTCAGGACAGCGAGCTTCACTTGACCAGCGTCGGCCGCTTGAAGCCCTTCGCGTGCGGCAGGATCCGCTCCGCGTCGAAGCGGAGCCACTGCTCGAGCAGCGCGGCGTAGACCCCGCGGAAGTCGCTCGTTGCTTTCAGGTTCCCGTCGCGGTCGAGGCCGCTCGTGAGGCCCGGGTACTCGCCGACCTGCGTGCCGGCCGCGCGCGTCCCGATCAGGAAGCCTGTGCCGGCGGCGCCGTGGTCGGTGCCGCCCGAGCCGTTCTCCTCCGCGCGCCTGCCGAACTCCGTCCAGACGAGCGTGAGCACCCGGTCGGCGACGCCGCGCGCCTCGAGGTCGCGCTGGAACGCGTAGAGCGACGCCGCAGTCGTGTCGAGCGCCGGAGCGAGCGCCGACGCCTGGCTGGCATGCGTGTCGTACTCGCCGGTCGCCTCGAGTGCGACGCAGCGAAGCGGCAGCCCAGCCGCGATCATCGCCGCGAGCCCCTGCAGGCTGTGCGGGAACCGGTCGTTGCCGGCCGGGTAGGGGACGGCGGGCGTCAGCTTCTTCCCGCTGAACGGCTGAAGCTGGCGACGGAGCGTCGCGGCCTGCGCGCTGACCTTCGCGACCGAGCGCGCTGCCGGGTCGTGACCACCGGCGCCGCCGAGCATGCCGATCGCCTCGAGCATCCGGTCCTCGACCTGGCCCCAGACGCCGGGCGAATAGAAGTCGTACTGGTCCGGCCCGTCGATCGCGGCCACCGGCACCTTGGACGTCGCGAGCGCGGGCTGCAGCGATCCCGTCAGCGACAGGCCCTGCAGCGGGTTGTCGGGAGACCCGACGGCGTCGAGGTAGCGGCCGAGCCAGCCTGTGAGGAGCCGCGTGTCCGTCGCGCCGACCTCCCAGAAGTGCCGGGAGGTGAAGTGCGACTGGTCGGGATGGTCGTAGCCGACGGCCGGCAGCACCGTCACCTTGCCTTCGCCGTGCAGCTGCGCCAACGGATCGAGCGCCGGGTGCCAGAAGAGGCGGTCGTCCTCCGCAAACACTGTCCCGCCGGTCACGGCGAGGCTCGGACGCAGCTTGCGGTAGAGAGGATCGGCCTGCGGCGAGAGGAGCGTGAGCGCGTCGGCACCGCCCTGCAGGAACACGGTGACGAGGATCGGGTTCTTTTGCCCCGTCGCGGCCGCGGCGATGCCTGCGTCGAACACGTCCAGGCGGCCGGCGCCGTACACGCTGAGCGCGAGCCCGAGCGAGCGCGCCATGAAGCCGCGCCGCGTCAGCCCCGTCCCTGCGGGCACCGGCATGCCGTTCTCGATCGCCGGCAGACCCTCGCCCTGCGACCGCCCGCAGGACATCCGCGCGCGCTGCACTCGTCGCAGACGATGCGTGCTGTCATGCCGTCTGGAGGTCGGGGGACATGGCGATCAGGTGCCGAAGCGCGTTCTCGACCAGCACCGGGTACTGCACCTGCTTCCACTTGTCAGAGCGCGCGTCGTGCAGGGCGCGCTGCGCGAAGCGGAGCAGCTGGCGGTGCGTCGCGGCCGAGAGGGCCGGGTTGTGCCAGAAGGCGAGCGCGCGGGCGAGCACGGCCGGTGCGTCGAGCGCCTCTTTCGCCTTCCCGGGATCGAGGCGCCGGTCGCCGAGGATCTGGCCGACGCCGATCCAGCGGCCGCGGAACGTCGCGGTGTCGAGCCAGCGCGTGTCGTCCCAGCCCGCGACGTTCGGCGGATAGAAGAGCTGTTGGCCGGAGAGGCCGCCGATCCACGCCCAGGCGTCCGTCGTCACGCCGGCGCCGATGCGGCGCAGGAGACCGGCGATGTGCACGACGGGCGGCTTCGTCATGCGCGGCCCCGTGTGCAGTGCCGGGTGCCGCAGCACGATGTCCAGCACGGGCTTGATCTGGCGGCCGTTGCGGTACGCAGCCTCGAGTGCGTGCTGCGTCACCGCGTTGGGTGCGACCGGGATGAAGTAGCTCCAGAGCTTCTGCGTGAAGAAGGACGGATGCTTGGGGTTCTCGAGACAGAGCCGGCAAGCGTCGCGCCACTCGTAGCGACCGGACTTGTGAAACACGGTCTTCATGCCGGTGTCGTGGCGGCCCGCGTCGAAGTGAAAGTCGTACTCGCCGCGGCGGCGGCTCCAGCGGCTCGTCCACCCCGTCAGCGACCGTGCCTGCTCGCGGACGTCGCGCTCGGTGTACGCGCCGCGGTCCGCGCCGAGCGTGAACAGCTCCATCATCTCGCGTCCGTAGTTCTCGTTCGGCGCGTCCTTCGTGTTCTGGGTGCCGTTGAGCCACACGAGCATCGCCGGGTTCGCGGTCACGTCGAGAGGAGTTGCTCGAACGAGCCCGAACCCGTGCTTCCGGAACAGCTCGTTCTGCTTGAGCATCAGCCCCTGGTCGCCGACGCCTGCGTTCGACGTCGCGAACCAGTCGTGCCACACGAGCGCCATCCGCTCGACGAGGGGGCGCGACGTCCGCACCATCTTGTCGAGCCACCAGCAGTGGTCGTGCCCCCAGGCATCGGCGGGAGCGAACGGGCGACCTTTCGAGTCGTGCGGCTTCGGGCCGACGAGCTTCTCGAGACCCGGGTTCAGGAGCGAGTGGACGGCGCCGTCGAGGCCGAGCTTCGCGAGCGCTTCGGCCTCGCCGGGGCGCGGGCCGAAACCGGCGCGCCAGAGCAGTCGCTCGGCGTGCGCCACGTCGAACTTCCCTCGGTAAACCGGTGCCCCCACCGCAGCTCTATCGTCAGCACGGCGGGCAACACCGCATCACTCGTTAGAGGCGTTTCACCAGCAGCACACGGGCCTCGCCGCGCCCGTCGTAGTCCTGGTCGACACGCTCCACCTGGAAGCCGAGCGCCCGATGGAAGGCGGCCGACCGCTCGTTCACAGGCGCGGTCACCGCGCGGACGACCGTGCGCGGCGCGACCGCTGCAAAGAACCGCTCGTAGAGCTCGCGGCCGAGCCCCGACCCCCGGCACTCAGGATCGACGCCAACGAAATGGATGTACGCCTCGTCGTCGTGCGTCTGCGACCGAAAGCCGCAGAGGAACGCGACCACGCGTCCGTCCTCCTCGGCGACGAACGACGTGTCGCGAAAGTGGACGAAGAAGAGCTTCGGCAGCATCGCCGCCATGGGCCGCCCGCCCCACCACTCGTCGATTACTCCAATCACGGATGCGTAATCCGCAGCCTCGGTGTGCCTGATCGTCGCCATTAGTCTCAGGCTATGCACATCCTCGTCCTCGGCGGCACGCAGTTCCTCGGGCGCCACACGGTCGACGCGGCGATCGCTCGCGGCCACGACGTGACGATGTTCAACCGAGGGCAGACGAGGCCGGAGCTGTTCCCCGACGTGGAGAAGCTGCGCGGCGACCGCGACGGCGACCTCGACGCACTGCGCGGGCGGGCTTTCGACGCAGTCGTCGATACGAGTGGCTACGTCCCGCGCATCGTCCGCGAGACGATCGACGCGCTCGGCGACGCAGGCCACTACACGTTCGTGTCGTCGATCTCCGTCTACGCCGACGCGTCGACACCGCCCACCGAGAGCTCGCCCGTCGCCGAGCTGACGGAGCCGACCGAGGAGTGGCGCGAGGCATACGGCGAGCTGAAGGCGGACTGCGAGGACGTCGTCCGCGAGCGATTCCCCGAGGCGTTCGTGCCGCGGCCCGGGCTGATCGTCGGCCCGTGGGACCCGACGGGACGGTTCACCTACTGGCCGCAGCGCTTCGCCGACGGGGGCCGCGTGCTCGCGCCGGCGCCACCCGACGCCGACGCGCAGGTGATCGACGCGCGCGACCTGGCGGCGTGGATCGTGCGCGCAGCGGAGGCAGGGCTCGCGGGCACGTACAACGCGGTCGACCGTCCGGTGCCGCGCGCCACGCTGCTCGAGACGTGCCGGCGCGTCGCGGACGTCGACGCCGAGATCGTCTGGGTCGACGGCCCATTTCTCGCGGAGCAGGTCGTCGGCGAGTGGCTGGAGCTGCCGCTCTGGCTCCTCGATCCCGCCTACGCGGGGATGCTCTCAGTCGATCCCGCGGCCGCGTTGGCAGCGGGCCTCGAGCCGCGACCGCTCGAAGACACAGTCCGGGACACACTGGCGTGGATCGCGGCCGGGGACGCGCCGACCGAGACCAACGCTGGTCTTGACCGGACGAAGGAGCAGGCGGTCCTTGACGCCTGGCTCTCGAAACGATAGTTTCGAAAGATCTCTTTCGAACACTCTCTCAGCCTTAGCGACCCCCGGGCGATGCGCGCCCTCGCGCACCCGACGCGCCTCGCGTTGCTCGACCACCTCCACTCGGTCGATCAGGCGACCGCGACCGAATGCTCGGAGTTCGTCGCTGAGAGCCCGTCGTCGTGCAGCTACCACCTACGCGCGCTTGCAAAATGGGGCTTCGTCGCCGAAGGCGTCGGCGGCGCCGGCCGCGAGCGGCCGTGGCGCGCCACCGCCACGCGCATCGAGTTCGCCTCCGACGGCATCGAGGCGACGGTGCTGCGGGACGAGCTCGTCGCGCGCCAGCAGCAGCGAGTCCGCGACGCGCTCCGCCGCGAGCACGAGCTGCCCGCGACGTGGCGGCGCGCCGTGCAGACGTCGGCCGCGACGCTCGAGCTGACGACGAGAGAGCTCGAGGAGCTGGGCGAGCGGTTCGAGGCGCTACTCGATGAGTACCGCGGCCGCGTCGAACGGCGCGGGGCCCGGCCGGTGATCGTCAGCTTCGGCGCTGTCGCTGAGCCGTGAACCTATTGCGCGACCGACGGCTCGCAGCGCTGCTCGCAGCCGAGATGATCTCGTCCACGGGCACCCAGATGACGTGGCTCGCGCTGCCCTGGTTCGTGCTGCGAAACACGAACTCCCCGCAGCGGATGACGTGGGTGATCATCGCGGAGGTCCTTCCCGTCGCCGTGCTCGGCTTCTGGGGCGGCGCGATCGCCGGGCGCGTCGGAACACGGCGCGCGATGCTCACGTGTGACCTCGCGCGCGCGCCGCTGTTCGCCGCGATTCCCATGCTGCACGCCGCAGGCGCACTCCCTTTCCCCGTGCTGCTCGCCCTCGTCGCCGCGTCGGGCGTCTTCCTCGCGCCGTACTTCTCGGTGCAGCGCGCCGTCGTGCCCGAGCTCGTCGGCGAGGAGCAGGCGGATGTCGCGCAGGCGGCGGCGCTGTTCCAGGCTGCGAACCGCTTCACCATCTTCCTCGGCCCGCCGCTCGCCGGCATCCTCATCAGCTTGATCGGCACCGCGAACGTCCTCTACGTCGACGCGGCGAGTTACCTCGCGGCGTTCCTGCTCGTCGCGACGTTCGTGCGCCTGCCCGAGGTCACAGCGGAAGGACCGCCCACCGGGGTGCTCGACGGCGTTCGGTTCATCGCGCACGACAAGCTCCTGCGACTCTGGACGCCGGCGTTCACCGTGATCGATATCTGCTGGATGCTCCTCTTCGCCTCGCTGCCGGTGCTGGTCGTGACGAGCTACCACGCGAACCCGCGGATCCTCGGCTGGCTCTTCGGCGCGATGGGCGGCGGTTCGCTCGTAGGTGCGTTCGTGTCGATGGCCGTCGTGCGCAGGGTGGAGGCGCTGACGCTCGGGGCGGCGGCATTCACGCTCGAGATGGCGTCACTGTGGATCCTCGCGATACCCGCGCCGTGGGTCGTCGCGTTCAGCGGGATGGCACTCGCCGGGTTCTTCACGTCGCTCGTGAACACGCCGGTCCACGCCCTGATCACGCTGCGGATCCCGCGCGAGATTCGAACGCAGGCGCTCGCTTCCTTCGGCGTGTTCCAGTGCATCGGCTCGCCCATCGGGCTGCTCCTCGCGGGCTGGGCGCTCGCACGCTACGACACGCACAGCGTGCTCGCGATCGTGCTGGCGGTCGACACGGTCGCGGCGGCGACGTTCGTCCTCGCCGCGCTCGCCGAGCGGTCGGCGTTGCGCGCTGCACTCGTAGACTCGCCTGTGTGAATCGCCTCGAGGGAAAGCACGTCGTCGTCACCGGGGCGGCGAAAGGGATCGGGCTCGCGATCGCGCAGCGCCTCGCGGCCGAAGGCGCCCGGCTGACGCTGCTCGACCGCGACCAGCCGCGTCTTGAGGGCGCGACGATTCGCGTGGTCGACATCAGCGACCGCGACGCGGTCTTCGCGGCGTTCACCGAACCGCTCGACGCGCTCGTCGCGAACGCAGGCATCGGGGGCGCGAACGAAGCGGGCGACGCGGATCGGTTCGACGAGATCGTGCGCACGAATCTCTACGGCAGCTATTGGTGCGCACGAGCCGCCGAGCCGCTGCTCGCGGACGGCGGGCGGATCGTCGTCACCTCCTCGATCCTCGCCCGAATCGGTGTCGCCGGTTACACCGCGTACTGCGCGTCGAAGGCCGGCCTGCTCGGGCTCGTGCGCGCGCTCGCAGCCGAGCTCGCACCGCGCGGGATCCAGGTGAACGCGATCTGTCCCGGTTGGGTCAACACCGACATGTCCCGGCTGGGGCTCTCGCTCTTCGCAGGCCTCTCGCGGGACGAGGCGTGGGAGGTCGCGAAGCAGGAGGTGCCGCTCCGCCGAATGAGCGAACCGGCCGAGATCGCCGCCACCGTTGCGTGGCTCCTCTCCGACGACGCGCTCGGCGTCACCGGGCAGGCGATCGACCACAACAACGGCGCCTTCATGATCTGAGTCCGTCCGATGGGGGTCCTAAGGTTCCGCTCATGCTCGAGCGCGACTACCTCCGCCGCGGAGTCCTGGAGTTCGTCGGGGTCTTCGCCCTGGTCTTCGTTGCCGCCGGCGGCGCCGCGTTTGCGCGCTCGCCGATCGACCTTGCGTTCGCGAACGGCCTCGTGATCGCCGTGATGGTGTCGGCCGCAGGCCCGATCTCGGGCGGCCACATCAACCCGGCAGTCACGCTCGGCTTCCTCGTCACGCGGCGCATCGAGCCAATGCTCGCCGTCGTCTACTGGGTGGCGCAGTTCGGCGGCGCGATCCTCGCGGCGCTGCTTCTGAAGTGGGTTCTCCCCAGTGGCGCCGAGGCGGCGGCGAACCTCGGCGTGCCCGCGCTCGGCTCCGGCATCGGCTCCGGCGCCGCGGTCGTGATCGAAGCGGTCCTGACGTTCTTCCTGGTCTGGGTCGTGTTCGCGACGGCCGTCGACCCGCGCGGCACGTTCAAGCAGATCGCAGGGCTCGCCATCGGGTTCACGATCGCGTTCGACGTCCTGATGGCGTACGGCCTGACGGGCGGAGCGATGAACCCTGCGCGCGCGTTCGGCCCACAGCTCGCCGGGAGCCACTGGTCGCACTTCTGGGTCTGGTACGTCGGCCCCTTTGCCGGTGCCGTGATCGCAGCGTCGCTGTACGAATTGCTGTACCTCCGCCCGGCCCGGCCGGAGCCCGTCGGCCCGCCCGAGACGGGCGTCGAAGAGCCTGGCGCAGGCGAAGCGGCGCTGTCGTAACGCCGCGTCCGGTAGGTTCCTGCCTCGATGCTTGCCCTCGTCGTCGCCGACCTGTCGACCGGCAACAAGATCGGGCTGGCGGCCGTCGGGGCGGCGTTCATCGTCTTCGCGCTCGTCTCGTCGTTCGTCCTGCCGCGCCGGAACCCGAACTTCCCGGGCCGCTTCCTCGGCGTGTACATCACGATCTCCGTGCTGTTCTTCGTCGCAATGCTCTCGGCGGTGCTCGTCTTCGGCAGGGAGAAGTCGGAGGCCGCCGGCGCCGAGAGCCACACGACGACGACGACCTCGAGCCGAACAACGCCCGCGCCGTCGACGAAGGGCGATCCTACGGCCGGGAAAGCAGTCTTCCTGAGCGCTGGCTGCACGACCTGCCACACGCTGAAGGACGCCGGCTCGACCGGGACGGTGGGGCCGAATCTCGACCGGCTGAAGCCGGCCGAGGCGCGAATCCAGACCCAGGTGACAAACGGCGGCGCCGTGATGCCGCCGTTCAAGGCCCAGCTCTCTGCAAAGCAGATCCAGGACGTCGCGGCCTACGTCTTCACCGCGACCCACTCGTCGTGACAACCGCCCCGTAAATGACGAAACCCGCCCGGGGGAGGGGCGGGAATCGCCGCAGTCACGTCAGTCCGCCGGACAGTGTCAGGGGGGAGCCGGCAAGGGCATCCTGCAAGACAAAGGTATGGCCGCGCATCAACCAGAAGGGTGATTTCGTGCCGCGGCCGCGCGAGGCGGAGAAGGAGGGATTCGAACCCTCGAGGCAGGGATTTCCCCACCTAACGCCTTAGCAGGGCGCCGCCTTCAGCCACTCGGCCACTTCTCCGGAGGCGCGCATCGTACCCCCTAGCCCGCCGAAACGAACCGTGTCGAACCGACGCTGCGGAAGAACTCGAGGCCGGCTTCGCGTTGGTCGCCGCCGGCGAGCACGCGTGTTTCCGCCTCGTCCGGAAGGGAGCCGATCTCGAAGAGGAGGTCCGTCGCGCTTGCACGTTGGGCACTCAGGCATGGCGCAGTCTAGGACGACGGGCCTGGACCGACGGCAAGCGTGGTTCCAGGCCCGACGAGAGGCGGAGGGAGAGGGATTTGAACCCTCGACGCACCTTTCGGCACGTACGCGATTTCCAGTCGCGCTCCTTAGACCGCTCGGACACCCCTCCGGGCGGCGCTCATCCTAGCCGCGGCGTGACTCGGCCACGGCGGCGCGGAGATGAGCTGCACCGTCAGGCTCGAGGACGGCGCCGTGCGGGATGATCAGCCGTTCGATCGGCAGCTCTGCGATCCGCTCGAGCGCCGGCAGCAGACGCACCGGGTCCGCTTCGTCGACGAAAACGTGGACGCGGTCGCCGGTGCCGCTGATCACGTCGCCCGTGACGAGCGTCGCGTGCTCCGGGATATAGAAGACGACCTGCTGCGGCTCGCCGTCGAGCTCGATCGCCTCGATCCCCGGCGGCAGCTCGTCGGTGGTCGCGGGGTCGGGCCGCTTCGGGGGCCAGTACGCGCGTCGCGGCGCCCACACGGATGCGCGGTAGCGCTCGACGAAGTCGGCCGTGCCGCGGTAGTGCGCACCCTGGCTCAGGAGCACGCGAACCGGCTTGGCGCCGGGATCGAAGGAGTCGTCGGGCGGCAGGAAGGGATCGATCAGCGCGATCCCGTCGTCGGTCTCGATCCGCACCACGGGGACGTTCTGGTTCCAGTCCGCACCCGGCTCCCAGGCCGGGTGCGGCGACCACCACCAGTCGAGCCGACTCATGCCCGGAGCCTACGAGGTGTCTGACACCACTGGTGTCAGACACCGAACTCGGTGTTGTTCAGCGCCGGCTGCGTCGGTCTGGCCACGGGACCGGAAGAGGTGATCGCGACTCTCCGGTTTACTGTGGCCGAGTGCCGGCGATCGAAATGGCTTCGGTTTCTCGGTTGTTCCGGTCTCGGCGAGGGGCCTTCCGCCGTCGCGTGGCCGTAGTTGATGCCCTGCACGATGTGAGCTTCTCGGTCGAGTCGGGTGAGCTGTTCGGGTTGTTGGGCCCGAATGGCGCCGGGAAGACGACGTCGATCAAGATCCTGACAACGCTGTTGCTACCGACGTCGGGGTCGGTCCGGGTGTTGGGATTTGATCCCGTGCGGCAGCCGAACGAAGTTCGATCCCGGGTCGGGTACGTGTTCGGCGGTGATCGCGGCCTCTACGACCGCCTTTCGGCGCTCGACAACCTGCGCTACTTCGCTGATGTGTATCGCGTGCCGGCGCGGCAGAAGGCGAAGCGGATCTCCGAGCTGTTTGAGCTGGTCGGGCTCACCGGCCGTGAGCGTGACCGCGTCGAGACCTATTCGCGCGGCATGCGCCAGCGGTTGCATATCGCCCGCGGCCTGTTGCATGACCCGCCCGTGCTCTTCCTCGATGAGCCGACGATCGGTCTCGACCCGGTCGGCGCGCGAGAGCTTCGCGAGACGGTCGCGGCGTTACGCGACCGCGGCAAGACAATCCTCTTGACGACGCATTACATGTTCGAGGCGGACGAGCTCTGCGGTCGGGTGGCGGTGATCAACAAGGGGCAGATCGTTGCCGAAGGTACGCCTCGCTCCCTCAAAGCTCGCGTGCGTGACCGAACCGTGATCGAGGTAGTCGCGTTCAACGTCGGCGAAGCTGCTCTCGAGGCAGTGCGCGGACTGGACGGCGTCGAGTCGCTATCGGTTGAGGCCAATGACCAGGCCCAGGTGCTGTCCGTCCAGTCCGAACTGGGCGTCGCCCTGATCCAGCCGCTCCTCGGCGCGCTTGTGGGGGCGCAGGTGACGAGCGTGACTGCACGTGAGCCGACGTTGGAGGACGCGTACGTCCAGTTGGTGAGCGAGCCGTGATCCGCGCGTTCGCGAGCGGCCTTCGAGTCGATCTACTGCAGCTGATTCGCTCCCCGTTCGACATGGTCGGAATGCTGGTCTGGCCGCTGGTATTCGCCTCGATCGCATACCTGTTGCTCGGACATGCAAACGGAAACCGCCCGCTGTTCACTGCATCACTGGGAGCTGCGGTGATGATCATGTGGGGCTGGGTGATCCTGGGCGCGGGCTTCGCGCTCGACAATCAGCGCGAGCAGGGCACGCTGGAACTTGTCGTGGGCGCGCCGACGCCGTTGGTGGTGCTGATCAGCCCGGTGATGATCTCGCGTGCGGTCTTCGGGATCTACGGGCTGCTGCTGACCCTGGTGTGGGGGCACGTCGTGTTCGGGATCCCGTTCCTGATCGACGACTGGGCCGCGTTCTTGGCCGCCGCCGTCGGCTGCATCCTCGCGATCGGCAGTCTCGGGCTGATCGCAGCTTCGACCTTCGTCCTCTATCGCGCGGCGTTCTACTTCGGCATCAGCTTGCAGTACCCGGTCTACATCGCCTGCGGGCTGATCCTGCCGTTCTCAGTCCTGCCGGATTGGTTGCGACCGGTCTCGTGGTTGCTCGCTCCCACCTGGGGGTTCCGTGCGTTGCGCGAAGCTGCGTCCGGCCAGGCGCCGTGGCCCGACATCGCCATGTGTTTCGGCCTCAGCATCGTCTACACGTTGGTCGCGATCCCCTGCCTGGCTCTTTTCGAACACTTGGCGCGGGACCGCGCGACGCTCAAGCTGGCATGAACAACCTCCGCGTCTTCTTCGCCGGAGGGCTGACCAGTTACCGCGCGCTCTTCAACTGGCTCAATCCGTGGGCATTCCTCTCGATCCTGGTCGCCTACCCGGTCTTCCAGACGATGTACTTCGTCTACCTGGGCCGCGCCGCCAACACCGCCAACGACACGTTCTTCCTCGTCGGCAACGCGTTCGTTGCCGCCTCCGTCGCCGGCATGTTCGGGATGGGACAATCGATCGGAGGCGAGCGGCGCTACCAGACGCTCCCGATGCTGCTCGCATCCCCCGCCAGCCGACTCGCGCTGTTCCTGGGCCGCGCACTTCCCGCGATCGTCAACGGGTTCGTCGTCGCCGTCCTCTCCTACACTCTCGCCGCCGCGATGGTGCACCTCCACATTCCCGCGGGCAGGCTCGCCGGAATCGCCGTCGCGCTCCTCGCCTCCTGCTTCGCGTGCGCCGGCCTCGGGCTGTGCATCGGCTCGCTCGCCTTCCGGACGCGCTCGATCAGCCTGTTCGCCGACACCCTCTCCGGCATCTTCCTGATCGTCACAGGCGCAAACGTCCCTCTCGCACGCCTCCCCGCCAGCTTCCAGACGTTCGCCAACTACATTCCGCTCACGCACGGCATTCACGCCGCGAGAGCGCTCGCGGCCGGCGACACCCTCCAGAGCGCGCTGCCGGCTGTCGGCAAGGAGGCACTCGTCGGAGCCGTCTATTTCACGGTCGGCGTTGCGATGCTGCGCTACTTCGAACGCGCCGCCCGGCAAGCCGGCAGCCTCGACCGCTTCTAGGAGACCGCTATTTCGCCGAAGTCCTACTAGGTGGTTGCGAGTGACCAACCGCGCCGCGTGCCGCTCGAAACAGCCTCCGCCGTTGCTGTCCCTGCGTCGCCGGGGTCACGGCGACGCGGCGGCACCCGTGTCGCAATCAGGAGCGCGAGGAGCCCGACGAATCCGCAGGCGATGCAGACTCCTGCTGGGGTCAGCGTCCCCATGATCGTGCCGCTGACGATCATCGCGACGCCGATCGCCGACATGTTGGCGGTTCCGAGTGCGGCGAAGGTGCGCGCGCGGATGTGGTCAGGCGTCGAACGCTGGTAGATCAGCGTGGCCGCGATGCCGCGCGTCTGGGCGGCGAATCCGCCGATGGAGAACAGGAGCACGACCGCACCGACGAGCGGCACCACTCCACAGAGCCCGATCGCAACTGCGACAAGTGCGCAGCCGAAGAGGAGCTGCCGACGCTCTCTGTAGGCATCGCCGTGCTTGCGCATTGTTCGCCCGGCGATGAACCCGCCTGCCGCCCAGCCTGCGACGGCGATCCCATATGCCTGTGATCCGCCACCCATGTCGACGAAGAGCGGGTACTCGGCGACGTTGATCATCCCGGTGCCGAGAAGACCGACGCTCGTCGCGACCAGCGTGAGCCACAAGGCGGGCGCCGAAAGCACGAAGCGGAAGCCCTCCGACGTTCCTCTGTCAGCGACCCCCTCCGGGCGTTCCGCTCGGAAACGACCCTTGATCGCCGCGACGAGCGCGGCCGAGATCACGAACGACACCGCGTTGATGAGGAACGCCGTGGCGCCGCCGAAAGCCGCGACGACGAAACCGCCGATCGCGCCACCGATGAACATCCCGGCGGACGCACTCGACGACCGGGTCGCAGTCGCCCACGTCCGCTGTTCCTCAGGTACGAGCGTCACGAGCAGCGCCTGCGCCGCAGGCCCGAACGGCGACTCGGCTGCCGTGGCGACGGCTGCGAGGACGACGAGCAGCACGAGCGAATGGGCGAACGCGATGCCCACGAACGCGCCGGCGGCTGTTAGTTCGGCCGCGATCATCAGGCGTCTTCGGTCGTAGCGGTCGCCCAGATGACCAGCCCACGGCCCGAGGATGGCCGATACCCCGAAGGAGACGACGAGAGCGGCGGCGACCCACGTCCCCGAGTGGTTGCTTCGGTCGTAGATCACCGCGACGAGCGCGACGTATGCGGCGATCGAGCCGGTGATGGAGATCAAGCGCGAGGCGGAAAGAAAGAAAACGTGGCGGCGATAAACCTCCAACTCACGCCACGGACGGGACCGCGACGACCGCCGAGACTCGCCAGCGCCCACGCCGACGAGACTAACGCCTCGTGTGCCGAGACAGGCTCTTTGCCCAAGCCGTACATGACGTCGGAGTCCGTGAACAGGTCGAAAGGAGCGTCGCGCGGAGTCGGCGTGCGTAGACAAAGCCTGTCCGTGCGGAGGTGAAGCGTCTCCCAGGCCGAGGTGTCATGACCCACGCCGAGAAGCTAGCCCGAGCCGACAAACGACGCTGGCGCCGGCGTCCTCCGTGCAATGCCGGCGTGCTGACGAAGGCGCGCCGAATCCCGAGCGGCCCTGCGGGATCCGGTTCAAAGAGAAAACGGAGGGGGAGGGATTTGAACCCTCGATCCGCCTTGCGACGGATAACGGTTTTCGAGACCGCCGCATTCGACCGCTCTGCCACCCCTCCGAGCGGCCGCAGTGTACCGGCGAGGGCGATCGGTTCCTCATGCTCGTGCCTGCGGGAAGGGCAGGCATCAAGCAGTGGACGGATCGACCGGCGCCAAGGGCTGATTCCCCTGGGTGCCGGGCGAGCGAGCCGCGATCCGCCGCGTGCGGGCCCCAGCCGCCCTTAATCGAGGATCCGGGCGATGACATCCTCGCGCTTCAGCACGCGGACGCGGTGTGATGAGCGTGCGAGGCGCACCTCGTAGCCCGCTTCGCGCGGGAAGAGGACCTTGTCGCCTGGTTCGACGGACGTCACGTCGGGACCGACGGCGGCGACGATCCCGCTGCGGACATGGGTCGCCTCGTTCGCCGGAACGATCAGCCCGCTCGGCAGCTCGGACTCGTCGAGAGGCTCGACGACGAGGTGGTCGTCGAGCGGATCGAGCGTCACGTTTGCGATCGGATGGCCGTCCAACACGTCTCCACGATACTCCGACCATCCACGTCACGAACCCCGACAAGCCGTTCTTCCCAGCGCGCGGCCTGACAAAGGGCGATCTCGTCGCCTACTACGTCGGCGTCGCCGAGCTCGCCCTCCCCCACCTTCGCAGGCGTCCATTCCACATGAAGCGGTTCACGAACGGCGTCGAAGGCGAGTTCTTCCACCAGAAGCGCGTGCCCGCCAATCACCCCGATTTCGTCGACGAGGTCTTCGTCACGTTTCCGAGCGGCCACTCGACGGTGTTCGCGATCGTGGACAACGTCGACGCGCTCGCGTGGGTCGCGAACCTCGGCTGTATCGAGCTGCACACGTGGTCGTCGCGCGTGCCGGAGATCGAGCGTCCCGACTACCTGCTGATCGACCTCGACCCGACGTCGGAAGGCCAGTGGCCGTTCGTCCGTCAGATCGCGCTCGTCGTACGCGAGGTGCTGGACGAGCTGGGGCTGCGCTCGTACCCGAAGACGTCGGGCGCGACGGGCCTGCACATCCTCGCGCCGATCAGGCCGGAGCTCGTCTTCCCGGACGTGCGCCGGTTCGCGAAGGCGCTCGCAATCGAGGTGGAGCGCCGCGTCGACGACCAAGCGATTGCGACGACGACGTGGCGTGTCGTCGACCGCGTCGGCGTCTTCGTCGACTTCGGCCAGAACGCGCGCGACCGCACGATCGCAGCGGCGTACTCGGTTCGCCCGACGCCGGACGCGCGCGTCTCGGCGCCCCTTCGCTGGGACGAGGTCGCCGACGTCGACCCCGCGGCGTTCACCCTCGAGACGATGGCAGCCCGGCTCGCGGACGTGGGCGACCCGATGCGCGGCATGTGGCGCAGCCCGCCCTCGCTCCGCACCCGCTTCGGGCGGCTCGGTATTGAGCCCCCATCGGATTCATAAACCCGCCCTTACATCGCATTCAATTGCACTCCGTACGGTGGCCCGATGCGGCGTCTGGTCGTCCTCGGGGCCCTCGCGGCGTGCCTCCTCGTTCCCGCGGCGGCGAACGCGTCAGCGTACGTTCGCTACGGCGTGCAGGACGACGCATGGCTGGAATACGGGCCGGGCACCCTCGACGACCGGCTCGACCAGCTCGACGCTCTCGGCGTCGACATCGTGCGCGTGAACGTGGATTGGCGCGCGACCGAGCCCCGTCCCGGCTGTCTACGACTGGGCGCGTGCGGACCGCCTGCTCTCCGGCCTGCACACCCGTGGGATCGCGCCGCTCGTGACGCTGTACGGAACCCCGACGTGGGCGAACGGCGGCCTGCCAGCGAACTGGGCGCCGGTCTCGACGACGAGCTTCGCCGCCTTCGCGCGACACATCGCGGAGCGCTATCCGTATGTCCGCATGTGGACGATCTGGAACGAGCCGAACCAGCGGCGGTGGCTGCGGCCGACGACTCCCGCGACATACGTCAAGAAGCTGCTCAACCCGGCGTACGCCGCGATCCACTCGGTCAGCCCGCATTCGCAGGTGGCCGGCGGCGTCACCGCGCCGCGGGGCTCGGTGGGCGGAGTCTCCCCGGTCGACTGGATCACGGGCATGGCGAAGGCGCACGCGCGCCTCGACGCGTACGCCCACAACCCGTATCCGCTCCGCCCCGGCGAGACCCCGATGAGCGGCGGCTGCGGCCACTGCGAGACGATCACGATGGCGACGCTCCCGCGGCTTCTGCGCGAGGTGCAGCACGCGTTCGGCAGCCACACGCGCGTCTGGCTGACGGAGTACGGCTACCAGACGAACCCGCCCGACCTGCTGCTCGGCGTCTCGTTCGCAACGCAGGCGCGGTACATGAGCGAGGCGGCGCTCGACGCATACAACGCGCCACGCGTGGACGTCCTCATCCACTATCTGCTCCAGGACGAGCCAGATCCTGCGCGCTGGCAGAGCGGCGTCTACACCGCGACCCACCGGGCGAAGCCCGCACTGCAGTCATTCCGTTTCCCGCTTACCGAGCGCTCCCGCACCGGGCATCGGACCGAGCTGTGGGGACAGGTGCGGCCCGGAAAAACCGCCACGTACCGGCTGCTGCGCTGGGACGCCGGAAAGTGGGTGCGCGTCGGCCACGATCGCCGGACGACTGCGCGCGGCTACCTGACGCGAGTCGTGAACGCGAGCCGTGGCGCGCGCTACCGCCTCTGGATCCCGGCGGAGCACACCTACAGCGCGATCGTCACCATTCGCTAAGAGGCCGCGAAGAGCGTCTCGACGCCGGGTGCGTTCGGATCGCGCGGGGGCCGCAGCTCGCGCCACGTGCAGTCGCGCGGATCCTTGTCGTCACGCCAGCGCAACAGCTTCGTGCCGTGTCGGAACCGGCTTCCCTGCACCTTGTCGTACCGCACTTCGACCACGAGCTCCGGCCGCAGGGCAGCCTCCTCGAGCTCACCCGTTCCCCAGCGGTTCGGCTCCGAGAACCGCCGATCAGACTGCTCGTCGAGGAGCGGCAGCACCCGCGCCGCAACATCCGCACGGGTCCGGGCCGCCACGGCCGCCGACCCGACGTAGTCGAGCTCTCCGTCGTCGCGGTACAGGCCGAGTAGGAGCGTCGCGATCGCGGTGCGGTCGCCCTTCCAGCGAATCCCGACAACGACGCAGTCCGCCGCTTTGTGCTCCTTGACCTTCGCCATCCCCTCACGCGAGCCGGGCAGGTACGGGACGCCGAGCCGCTTCGCAACGACACCGTCGAGCCCAAGCGCCTCGAACCGCTCGAGCCACCCGCGCGCCTCGTCCACGGAACGCGTCGCGGGCGAGACCCGGAACCCGCCGGCCGTGAGCGCCTCGACGCGTGCACGGCGTTCGTCGAGCGGCAGCTGCCACACGGGCTCGCCGTCCCACAGGAGCATGTCGAACGCCACGTACTCGGCCGGGATCTCGGCGGACAAGCGGCGGATGCGCGACTCGGCCGGATGGAGCCGAGTCTGCATCGCGTCGAAGTCGAGGGCGCCGTCACGGGCGATCACGATCTCGCCGTCGAGCGCCGAGGACGGCGGCAGAAGCTCGCCGAGCGGGCGCAGCTCCGGGAAGTAGCGCAGCAGCGGCCGCTCGTTGCGCGACCAGAGCGCCAGCTCGCCGCCGACGTTCTCGAGGACGCCGCGGAACCCATCCCACTTCGGCTCGTACTGCCAGCCGTCCGCGTCCGGCAGCTCGCGGACGAGCTCCGCCTCCATCGGCGGAAACGGGATCAACCCGTGGAGAAGAGACACTTCGTTGGACACGAGGAGGCCATCCTCGCACGACCGAGTACCCCCTCCGGCGCTCAAGCGCACCCCGCGAGCCGCCGACAACAATCGGGAGCATGCGCGACAATGTCGACTATCGCCTACTCGAGCGCTTCCGCACGCTCCAGCACGTGAACGCACAGCCGCCGGCGCCCAAAGCCGATCAGAGACGCGTCGCGGCAGCTGCCGCGGACCGGCGCCGGCTGCCCGCGCTCGACCTCCGAGACTGACGCCACGCCGCGGGTAACGTTGCGCGCGTGAAGCGCGTCGCGATCACCGGCATCGGCGCAGTCACCCCGCTCGGTCTCGACGCCAAGGAGACATGGCGGGCGGCGTGCGCCGGCGAGAGCGGAATCGGCTGGATCAGCACGTTCGACACTGACGGCCTGCCAGTCCGCGTGGCCGGCGAGGTGAAGGGGTTCGACCCTGCCGGGGTCGTCTCGCCGAAGGAGGCGCGGAAGCTCGAGCGCAACGTCCTGCTGGGCGTCGCCGCCGCTCGCGAGGCACTCGACGACTCGAGACTGAACGGCTTCGACCCCGCGCGCGTCGGCATCGTGTTCGGCTCGGCGATCGGCGGGGTCCCCGGTCTTCTCGAGCAGCACGACGCGCTCCGCGAGCGCGGGCCCGACCGCGTGTCGCCGAACTTCCTGCCGAACGTCCTCGTCGACTCGATCTCGGGCCAGCTCGCGATCTCGCTCGGCATCACCGGCCCCAACTACGCCATCGTCTCGGCCTGCGCGACCGGCTCCCACGCGGTCGGCGAGGCCGCTGAGATGATCAAGCGTGGCGCCGCGGACGCCGTGCTCGCGGGCGGCACCGAGTCGTGCATCGTGCCCCTCATCCTCGCCGGGTTCACGGCGATGCGCGGGCTTGCGGTCGAGGACGAGCACCCGCCACACGCGTCGCGCCCCTTCGACGCGACCCGCGCCGGCTTCGTGATGTCGGAAGGCGCCGGCGCGCTCCTGCTCGAGGACTGGGATCGCGCGGAAGCACGCGGCGCGGACATCTACGCCGAGGTGCTCGGCTACGGCGCATCGAACGACGCGCACCACATGGCACAGCCCGAGCCGGAGGCGACCGGCGTCGCCGCGATGATGCGCGGCGCGCTCGAGCGGGCCGGCGTGGCCCCCGAGCGCGTCGGCTACATCAACGCGCACGGCACGTCCACCCCGCTCGGTGACGCCGCCGAGACGAAGGCGATCAAGGACGTCTTCGGCGACCACGCGTACAAGCTGGCCGTGTCGTCGACGAAGTCGATGATGGGACACACCTTTGGGGCGGCGGGAGCGATCGAGGCGATCATGTGCGCCCTCGCCCTGCACGACGGAACGCTGCCGCCGACGATCAACTACCGCGAACCCGATCCCGACTGCGACCTCGACTACGTGCCGAACCAAGCGCGGCGCACGCTCGTCGATGTGGCTCTGTCGAACGCGATGGGGCTCGGCGGTCACAACGGCTGTGTGCTCGTCGGCCGCGCGGCGTGAAGGTCCAGCTCGTTCGTAACGCGACCTTGCTCCTCGATTCGAGCCACGGCCGGATCCTCGTCGACCCGATGCTGCGCGCCGCGGGCACGAGCCCGCCGATCGAGAACACGCCGAACCCGAAGCCGAACCCGCTCGTCGAGCTGCCGATGCCGGCCGAGGAGCTGCTCGACGGCGTCGACCTGTGCATCGTGACGCACCTCCACCGCGACCACTTCGACGACCTGATTCCGCTCGATCTGCCGATCCTCACGCAACCCGAGAGCGCCGACGAGCTGCGACGCCGCGGCCACACGGACGTGACGACCCATCATCCCGAGATCCCGATGACCCGCGGGCACCACGGGACCGGCGAGATCGGCCGCGCGCTCGGGCCGGTATCGGGTTGGGTGGTCGACGGCGTGTACATCGCCGGCGACACGATCCTCTGCGACGAGGTGCGCGAGGCTCGCGCGCGCCATCAACCGCGCGCGACGATCGTGAACGGCAGCGGCGCACGGTTCCTCGAGGGCGATCCGATCGTGATGACGGCCGCCGAGGTCGCGCAGCTCGACGGCACGGTCGCGGTCGTGCACCTCGAGGCGATGAACCACTGTCTCGAGCCGCGCTCGGCCTATAGCGGTGCGATCGTCCCCTCAGACGGCGAAGTGCTCGAGCTGTAGCTCGTCGATCGACGACACGACGACGTCCGCGAGCGCGAGCGCTTCGTCGTCGGGCGGGTAATGCGGGTTCGGGACGGCGACGACGCGCATGCCCGCCGCCTTCGCCGAGCGGATGCCGTTGTGAGAGTCCTCGACTGCTCCGCACCTCGCCGGGTCGGCGCGGAGCCGGCGCGCGGCCTCGAGGTAGACGTCCGGCGAGGGCTTGCCACGCGGCACCTCCTGCGACGAGACCGCGGCGACGAAGTCGCCCGCGAGACCCGACGCTCGCAGGACGACGTCGATCAGCTCCGGATTGGACGATGAGGCGATCGCCAGGGGCACACTCGCTGCGATGCGCCGAACGGCCGCCGCTGCGCCCGGGATGAGCGGCGGCGTGGCGCCGTAGCGCGCGAGCATCCGCTCGACGATCGCGGCGTTGATCTCCTCCGGTGTTCCAGGCACGCCCAGCGTCTCCGCCATGTAGCGCGACCATTCAGGCGAGCTCATCCCCATCATCTCGCGGGTGGCCCGCTTGCTGTAGCTGCCGCCCGATTCGCGCGCGTACGCCTCACGCACGTCGTCCCACACCTGCTCCGAGTCGACGATCACCCCATCGAGGTCGAAGACGACGGCGTCCACCGTCACAGCGCGTGGTAGGTGCGGTACGCGTAGACGAGCGCCGTCGCAGCAGACCCTTCTTCCACAGACTCGACATGACCGACGAAGAAGGTGTGGTCGCCGGTGACGAGCGTGTCGATGGTGCGCGCCGTCAGCCAGCCGGCCGCGCCGGCGATCAGCCGCGGATCGTCGTCGCGCACGTCGACGCCGTCCCAGAGCACGAGCGGTGGGACACCACTCCTGGCGAATCGCTGTGCGAGCTCGTCCTGGCCGCCCGCGAGCACCGACACCCCCCACGTCTCGGCGTCGCGCAGCAACTCGTGGATCGACGCCGAATGCGCGACCGAGATACCCACCAGCGGCGGATCCAGCGAGAGCGAGACGAGCGACGACACCGTGCGCCCGTGCCGGTGTCCACCGACGTCGGCAACGACGATCGAGACGCCGGCCGGCCAGCGCCTGAAGAGCGACCGTTGTTCCATCCCCGTCTCGGACACGGACCGAGCCTAGATGAGCGCTAGCTCAGTTGCCGTGGCACTGGGTGTCGCCGAGCTGGGTAATCGCATCGTTCGCGACGAGGTCGGCCTCACGATCGTACGGGCCAGGCGAGTTGCCCTGCCACATCACATCGGGCGTCACGCCGGGGCCTTCGACCGTCGCACGGTACTTCGTCCCGTTGCCCGCGGGATGGCTCCCATGCGGGTTGACGCTGTAACAGAACGCGCCGGTGTTGGTATGCGTGAGGAAGCTGTTCTCGCGCTTCCAGCCCTTGCCGTACACCGAGTCGAAGGTGTCGACATAGATGTTGCGGCCGAACGTGTCGAGCGGATTGCCGCCGGACGTCGCCTTGAAACCGAATACCGGCGACCCGTTGTACACGAGAGTCCCGAACAAGTGATCCCACTGATGCCACGCCCAGTCGGTGTCGATCGTCAACACCGGCAGCTCGCCGGTCCAGTGGGAGAGTCGAAGCTCCCACACGGACTGCGCCGACTTCGGCGTCAGTCCATAGTTCGGCAGCATGCGCTGCCACGCCTGGAGCGCCCAGTACGAACCGTCGGATGCGGTGCACCCGGTGACGAACCACGCGAGCTTCGGTCCGTCGTAGGCGCCACACGAGTTCTTGAACGTCCGCCAGTAGTCGTCGTGGTATTTCCCCCAACCGCCGGCGTAGTCGAGCTTGAAGGCGAGTTGTTGGCGAGCGCGGGTCGGAGCGATCGCATTCTCGGCCCCCCAGGCGAGCACATGCCGCTGCGTCCCGTGCGCCTTGTAGGAGACAAGCGCCTCGCCCTTCGAGTTCACCTCGAGCTTGATCGCGGTCGCGTTGCGGTCGACCAGCTGCGACGCGCTCGCGTTCGATGCGATCGCCGCCACGATGATGACGATGACCAGCAGGGACGCCCGTCTCACTACACACCCCTCCGTTGCCGCAGAGAAAGAACACTTCGTTCTTCGGCACCGGGACGCCCCGGCTCGTCCCTCGTCCGAGGGGCGCTGTCAATTACGGTCTCGTCCAGTGAACCGGCGCGAGAAGATCGAACTGGCGGTCACCTTCGCCGTCGTCTTCGTCGCAGGGGCCTGCCGCTACGCGGGCGCCGGCCATGTCGTCACCTTTGCCGTCTCCGCGGTCGCGCTCGCCGCCCTCGCCCGCCTGGTCGGCACGGCGACGGAACAGCTCGGAGCCCGGCTCGGCTCCGGAGGAGCAAGCATCGTCCAGTCCGCGCTCGGCAACCTGCCCGAGCTCTTCATCGCGATCTTCGCGCTACATCGAGGGCTCGTCGACGTCGTGCAGGCCGCGCTGGTCGGCTCGATCCTTGCGAACAGCGTGCTCGTGCTCGGCATCGCGTTCGTCGTCGGAGGGCTCCGCCATGGGCCGCAGCGGTTCGACTCCGGCCAGGCACGGATGGTGTCGACCCTCACCCTCCTCGCCGCCTCGACGATGGCAATCCCGTCGCTCGCGCATGCGTTCCACTCGCCGGCCGCGACGCACGGCCATGCGCTCTCGATCGTCTGCGCAGGCGTCCTCCTCGCGGTGTTCGTCCTGACGCTGCCATCGTTCCTACGCGCCGGAACGGACCAGCACGCCCCTGCGCGGTGGAGCCCGGTCGTCACGGCCGGCGTACTCGCGGCCGCCGGCACGGCCGCCGCATTCAGCTCGGACTGGTTTGTCGGAGCGTTGACACCGGCGATTCACACGTTGCACATGAGCGAGGAATTCGCGGGGCTGGTCATCGTTGCGATCGCGGGCAACGCGGTCGAGAACGTCGTGGGTGTTCAGCTCGCGGCGCGGAACCGCCCCGACTTCGCGATCTCGGTGATCGTCAACTCGTCGCTGCAGGTCGCCCTCGCGCTGACGCCCATCCTGATCTTCGTCTCGCTCTTCTTCACGACGCACCTGACGCTCGTGTTCCCGACGCTGCTCGCGCTCGTGCTGGTGATCGCCGCAATCCTCGGCGCGCTCATCGCGAACGACGGCGAATCGACCTGGCAGGAAGGCGTCGTGCTGGTCGGCTTCTATGTGGTGATCGCCGCGAGCTTTTGGTGGGGGACCTAGCCGCGCCGCTGCGCGGCGAGCAGGATCTCCAGCGCTTCTGCGAGCCAGGCATGCGCGCGATCGACGTTCGGCCCAGGCGGCGCGAGAGCGACCGTGTCCGCTTGCAACTGCGTCATGACGATGAGGGCGCGCAGCGGGTCAAGCTCGGTGAGAGCTTCCTCGATCCGCTCAGCGAGCCGATCGGGCTTCACCGCGAGCGACTCGGCGCGCATTGCCAGGCGCTTGGTCGTCGGCTCCCACGTCCTGTTCAGGGCGTAGACCAGCCGAACAACCCGCAACGCGTCATCGACCATGCGCTCGACGAGCGCGAGCCGCTCGCCGGGGCGCGCGATCGTCAAGAGCCCTGCGGCCGCAAACCCTCCCCAGGTCAGTGCCGCCTCCTCGCTGCGCACCGCCGCAAGCTCCTCCGGGTAGACGCTCAGCCGCTCGTGCCAGGCCGCCAGCAGGCCGCATGTGCGAAGCGCAACGCCGTTCGCGATCGCGTCTGCGGCGGGCGACTCGGGGTTGATCGACGACTCGGCTTGCTCCCGTGACCACCAGATGAGCTCGAACGGAACGCCTTCCAGGTATCCCGACACACGAGAGGTGGGAGGCCCCTGCGGCCCCCAGGTGCCGAGCCGCTCGAGCCCGGTGGCGCGGGCGAGCTCGAGGCACGTCTCGAAGTCGAGCTGCTCGTGGGTCACGACGAGCAGCTCGACGTCAGAGACCTCATCGGCGACACCGCGCGAGACGCTGCCGGTCAGGACAACCTCCGGGACGACGTCGACCGGCAAGGTCTCCACCAGCCGTCCGGCCAGTGCCCGGAGCTCGTTGCTCCGCGTCGTTGGCATCGCTAGGCGGCCACCGTAGCCACGCTCGCGGCCGTGAGCCGCACCAGATCACCGGGCGCAAGCTCGATCTGAAGCCCTCGCTTCCCGGCGCTGACGAGGATCGTGTCCCAGGCGAGCGCCGATTCGTCGACGGTCGTCGGCAGCTTCCGGCGCTGGCCGAGCGGGCTGATGCCGCCGATCACGTATCCAGTGGCCCGCTCGGCCTCCGGCTGCGCCGCGAGCTTCGTCCGCTTGCCGACGGCGCGCAGGTCGAGCTGCCGGCCGGCCGGCACGACGAAGACCTCGAGCCGCCCGTCGACCGACGCGATCAGGGTCTTGAAGAGCTGCTCCGGCGGCCGTTTGACCGCCGCAGCGACCGCGAGCGCGTAGTCGCCCTCACCCACGTCGACGCCCTCGTACTCGTGAAGCCGAAACTCGATCCCCGCCCGCTTCGCAGTCTCCACGGCCGGCGTCATTCCCCAAGCTCCTCGGCAAGCAGCGCGAGCGCGAACAGACGCCAGGCGAGGTCGATGTCTCCTGCCAGGAACAGCGCCGCCCGCCGCGCGGCCGGTAACTCGCGAACGCGAAGGACGAGCGCGTCGATCGCGCGCGCGAGCTCGTCACGCCGCTCCTCGGTGTGGAGGTCGGTTGCGATCGCCTTCACCGCCCGGTCATCGACGTCGAGCTCTCGGTGCGGGTCGCCTCCCGCCGCGACGAGCAGCAGCGCGCGACGGCGGGCGCCGTTCAGCTCCGCGTCGTCGAGCGTAACCGCCTGCCCCGCGAGATACGCGAGTACCGGCAACGGGTCGCCGAGGTCACCCGCGTCGACGCGGATCAGAACGTCTGCGATCGGGTCGCCCACGGTCAGTGACGCGGCCGGCGACGTTCGCCGGCTCCCTGGCCCGCGAGCACACGACGCGCTGCTTCCGCTCCGGCGGTGGCAAAGCCACCGCGTGCGCTCCTGGCCGGCTCCGTCGAGCCTATGCCGGCTGCGTCCTCGGTCACGCCGATAGTTCTACTATCGGCCCTCCCTGCGTCCTTGCACCGCTTGGTGCTCGCGACCCAGGAAGCGCGCCACGTCACCGGCCGCATCACTACATTCCACCCTAGATGGACGACGTCCTGGCGAAGGCGGAGGAGTGGCGCGCGGCTGGCGAGGAGGTCGCGATCGCGACCGTTGTCGCGACGCGGCGGAGCGCACCCCGGCCGCTCGGCTCGAAGCTCGCGGTGACGCGTTCGGGCCGCCTCTACGGATCGGTCTCCGGCGGCTGCGTCGAGGCCGACGTAGCCGAGCAGTGCCAGGCAGTGCTCGACGGTGAGGTGCCACGAGTCGTCTCCTACGGGATTGCGGACGACGAGGCGTGGACGGTCGGGCTGCCCTGCGGCGGCGAGATCGACGTGTTCCTCGAGCCCTACAGCGGAGCGCCCGACATCGAGCGCGGCACCAGCTACGTCGTCGTCGAAGGCGAGGACGCTGGACGCCGGTGGACGGAGCCCGAGCGCGTTCAGACCGGGCTCCGCGAGCAGGTCTTCGCCGAGGCGGTCGGACCACCGCCTCGGCTCGTCGCGGTCGGAGCCGGCGACATCGCCGAGGCGCTGTGCGCGCTCGCGAAGCCGCTCGGGTGGCGCACGGTGGTCGTCGATCCACGCGCCGCGCTCGCGACTCGCGAACGGGTGCCGAGCGCGGACGAGATCCTCGTCGCGTGGCCGGACGAGCTCGAGATCGACCCCGAGACCGCGCTCGTCTCGCTGGTGCACGAGGAGCGCATCGACATCGCGGCGCTGAGGACGGCCGTCGAGGGCGGCGCCTTCTACGTCGGCGCGCTCGGCTCGCGCCGCGCACAGGAGAAGCGCGCCGAGAAGCTCGGCGACATCGCCGCCGAGGTTCGCGGGCCTGTCGGGCTCGATCTCGGCGGCGAGACACCGGCCGAGGTCGCGCTCGAGATCCTCGGCGAGATCCTCGCCGCGCACAAGAAACGTTAGGAGCGTTTGGCAGTTACCGCGCGGCCCGGCTCGCGGCCCGCGACCGACCCGAGGCCGAGCAGCCCGGCGCCGAGCACGAAGTGCAGCCAGTTGTCGGCCGTGTCGAGCGGGACCCATCCGCCCACGGCGAAGACGCCGAACAGCCACAGCGCGAGCGAAGCCACTGCGCCGCCGCGAACGAACGCTCGTGCCGCGGGCAGCGTCCTCGCAGCCCGAAGCCCGGTCGCGCCGAGCAGCAGATGGACGAGATTGAGCAGAACCGATACCTGGAACACGCCGAGGAGGTGCGCGTGGGAGCCCTGCCCCGCGAAGCGGAGGTCCCCGTAGTGCGTGGTCGCGCCGGGTATGAAGCCGAGGAGGCCCGCCGAGAGGAATGCTGCGGCGCCGAGCCCGGCGAGCGACCGCGCCGATGTGGTTTCGCTCACGGGCGGCCGTTCGCGGCCGCCTCGAGCGGCAGGTCGAACCAGAAGCGCGTGCCGTGTTCGAGCGGATCGAACCCGATGCGGCCGTCGTGGGCCTCGACGATCCGGCGCGACACCGCCAGGCCCAGGCCGGTCCCGGGGATGCCGGCGGCGGCCGCATCGCCGCGGTAGAACGGCTGGAACAGTTGGCTGTGGTGCTCGGGCGCGATGCCCGTCCCCTCGTCGGCCACCCACACACGTGCGTGACCCGACGCCTCGGCCGCGCCGACCGTGATCGTCCCGCCGTCCGGGGAGTACTTGACCGCGTTCGAGAGGACATTGCCAACGACCTGCGCCAGCCGGGCCCGGTCGCCGTCGATGCGAAGCGGTTCATCGGGAAGCTCGAACTCGAGCTCATGGCTCTCGTCGTGCCCGAGCGTCACCTCGGCCTGCTCGCGCACGAGGGAACGCAGGTCGAACGGCTCGCGGCGGAGCGCGAAACGGCCCTCCTCGATCAGACGGGCGTCGAGGAAGTCGCTCACGAGCGTTGCAAGCCGGGTCGCCTCGGCGTCGACGATCTCGAGGTAACGCTGCCGGTCCGCCTCCGGCAGGTCTCGCTCCAGCAGAAGACGGGTGAATCCGAGCACGCTCGCGAGCGGGGTGCGCACCTCGTGCGACACCATGCTGATGAGCTCCGACTTGTGACGTTCCGATTGGGCGAGGCTCTCGGCGCGCTCGATCAGTTCGCTCCGGCTCGCAGCGAGCGATTCGGTCATTGCGTTGAACACCTGGGCGAGCTCGCCGAACTCGTCGCGCCTGCGATCGTTCAGACGGACGTCGAAGTTGCCGGCGGCGACCGCCGACGCCGCGGCGACCGTCTGACGCAGGGGATCGGCGACGACGCGCGCGAGCCAGAGGCCGAGCAGGATCAGCAGGACGGGAGTGAGCACGAGCGCGACGATCCCTGCCACCGTCGCCTGGTCGGCCAGCTTGCCCGCTGCGGCGCTGCGATCAGACGCGATCGCGGCCGAGTTCCTGGCGACGGCGTCGGTGTCTGCCACGATCTGGTCGAGTCGACGCGCGCCTTCCTTGGTCCTATCCGACGTGCGGACAGCCGAGGGTGCGACCTTTGCGATCCCGACGACCGGTTCGCCATAGTCGCTGATGTACGAGCGAATCTCCTCACGCAGCGTGTGCGCGCGCCGCTCCTGCTGCGCGTTGCTCGCCGCTGCCGTGCGCTCGAGCGCAGCCGCCGGCTGCTCCCACGCGCGCGCCGCAAGGCGCCAATTCTCCACCGAGCTCGCGTCGTACTTCGCCACCACCGCCTGCAGCGCCTGGTCGATCGTGAGCACGCTGCCTCGGACGTCGAAGGCGGCCGCGCTGACCGCTGCCGAGCGCGCGCTCGCGGTGTTCGCGGACCTGAGGCGTGCGTTGGCCACGAAGAAGAGCGCGAGCGTGGCTCCAATCGCGGCAGCTCCGAGTGCCGAGACCGCGATTACGCGCGCGACGACGCTACGCAGCGATGAGCGCTTCGACAACAGACGCCAGATCCTTGGGGTCGAACGGTTTCCCGACGAACGCATCAGCACCGGCGTCGAGCGCGGTCCGTTGGTCGTCGGCACTTTGCCACGCGGACACGACAACAACCGGGATCGGCGCGTTCCGTCGTTTCGCCCGCAGCTCGGAGAGAAACTCGAGCCCACTCTTGCCGGGAAGCATCACGTCGAGCACGATCGCCTGCGGCTTCGAGTCCCGGAGCGCCTGCTCGGCCTGACTCACGTCCTCCGCCTCGAGGTAGCGGTAGCGGTCGCCCAGGACGGCCTTGATCAGCTCCCGGAGGGGCAGCTCGTCGTCGCAGATGAGAATCAGGGGCCGCAGCGTCCGCGCTGCCATTGTCATCCCGAGAGTCGGAAGAGCAGGATCTCGCGCCGGGGCGAGAGCGATCTCGCAGTCACGGTCAGCGTACCGCGCGCGTTGTCGAACAGGCCCGTGCCCCCGATGATGGCCTGGGTATAAAACAGCCGCGTCCGCAGGATTCCCGCGGTTTCGAGTGTTCCCTTGGGCAGGACGTAGATCCCCTGGCAGGTCTGCTCACGCAAACCGACGTCCATGCAAGTGATCACGGCGTGCCCGATCGGGCGCGTCGCGCTCGAGCTGCCGAAGAGTGTCATGCGGGCGATATCGCCGCCGCCGATCGCGTCGGCGCCGAAATGCGTGATGCGCAGCTGCCGGTCGGTCAGGCGCACCGCGGCCGGGCCTGTCGACTCGGCGGACCGCTCGGCCGCGAACGCCGCCGAGCCCACGGCGACGAGGCCTCCCAAGACGACGAACGTCACGAGGCGGGGTGCTGGACGGAACCCGGCCACTTCTTTCCAGTATAGGCCGCCGGATCGGGGATTCCTGCCCGGCAGGCCCGCGGTGTTCACGAAACGGAGCGGGAGGGATTCGAACCCCCGGGCCCGTGTTGAACGGGCCGGCTGCTTTCAAGGCAGCTGCAATAAGCCGGACTCTGCCACCGCTCCAACCTTGTGCGCGTCGAACAGATTTACCGATCGTCGACCCTCAAGACACTCTTTTCAGCACCAGTCGTACGAACGTCTTAGGCAGATGTAAAGCGCGCCGCCGCGAGCTGTGCCGGCGCGCCGAAGTCCGTGAGGACCGCCGGCACGGCGATCGAGCCGTCAGCGTCCTGAAAGTTCTCGAGAATCGCGATCAGCGCCCGCGCGGTCACCGCGGTCCCGTTCAACGTGTGGACGTGCTCGGGCCTCCCGTCGCGGCGGAAGCGAATGTCGAGCCGCCGGGCCTGGAAGTCGGTGGTGTTCGACGTCGACGTGATCTCACGGTAGCGCCCCTGGCCGGGGAACCACGCCTCGATGTCGTACTTCTTCGCGGCCGACGCGCCGAGGTCGCCGGCCGCGATGTTCAGGACTCGGTACGACAGCTGGAGCTCCTGCACGAGCTCCTCCTCGATCGCGAGCAGCCGCTCGTGCTCGTCCCGCGACGCCTCGGGCTCGCAGAAGACGAACATCTCGACCTTGTCGAATTGGTGAACCCTGAACATGCCGCGAGTGTCCTTGCCGGCCGCACCCGCCTCGCGCCGGAAGCACGTCGAGAACGCGACGTAGCGAAGCGGCAGCCCATCCACTTCCTCCTTCGCGTGGAAGGCCGCCATCGGTACCTCGGATGTCCCCACGAGGTAGAGGCCGTCCTGCGGGACGGAATAGAAGTCGCCCTTGTCGGACGGGAAGAATCCGGTGCCGTACATCGCCTCCTCGCGTACGAGCACGGGCGGCAACACCGGGACGTGCCCCTTCTGTGTGATCCGGTCGAGCGCCCAGCGGTGCAGGGCGAGCTCGAGGAGCGCGATATCGCCGACCCGGTACACGAACCGTGAGCCCGAGACCTTGCCGCCGCGCTCCACGTCGATCCAGCCGTGCGCGGCAGCGAGATCCAGGTGATCGCGCGGCTCGAAGTCGAACGTCGGCGGCTCGCCGATCAGCTTGACCGTCACAGCGTCGTCCTCCGAGTCGCCGTCCGGCGTGTCCTCTGCCGGAGGATTCGGAATCCGGTCGAGGAGCGCCTGCAATCCCTCTTCGGCCTCTGCGAGCTCCGCCTCGAGCGGCTGGAGCCGCTCTTTCACGCCTCGGAGCTCCTCGCGCTGCTCGGGCGTCGGCTTCCCTTTCGGTTGCTTCATCTTCGCCCGAAGCTCCTCGACCTGCGTTTGCACCTCGCGCTTCCGAACGTCGAGGGCAAGCAGCTCGTCGAACACGGCCGCTGCTCCCTTGCGCGCAAGCGCAGCGCGGTAGCGGTCAGGGTCGTGGCGGGCTGCGCGGAGGTCGATCACGGTTGCGCCTTCGAGTCTAGAAGCGCTTCCAGCACCTGCGCCACGCCTTCGTCCTCGGCGGACGGGCACACCCACTGTGCGATGGCCTTCACGCGCTCCTGGGCATTCGCGACCGCGATCCCGTACGCAGGCCATTCGACCAGCTCCAGGTCGTTCTCGCCGTCGCCGAACGCGATCGTCTCCGCCTTCGTGAAGCCGAGCCTGGCGGCCAGGAAGTCCAGCCCGGAGCCCTTGGTCACCCCTGCCCGAGCGAACTCGAGGAAATGCGGCAGCGACTTCGCGATGTGGGCTCGGTCGCCGAAGCGGGCTTTCAGCCGCGGCTCGAGTGCGTCGAGGACGCCCGGCTCGCCGACGCAGACGAGCTTCGTCGGCGGCTCGTCCAGCCAGTCGAGGAGCGGCCCGACGACGTGGAATTCGATCCGGTTGAGGGTCGCGTACGCACGCGCTTCGGCCGTATCGGCCGCGACGTACAGCTCGTCGTCGACGTAGACGTTCGGGGAGTGCCCTTCTTCACCGAGAGCGGCCACGATCGCGCGCGCAAGCTCGAGCGGGATCGGTTCGTGCCTCAGCCAGCGGCCGTCCTCGTCGGCGACGACGGCGCCCTGGTAGGCGATCACCGGCGCGGCCACGCCCGCCGGTCCGAGCGCCTGCCGCACCGACTTCACCATCCGCCCGGTCACCACGATCACCGGGAGCGAAGCCGCCTGGGCGCTCCGCATCGCCGCGATCGTCCGCGGGCGCAGGACGACGTCGGTCCAGACCAGCGTGCGGTCGAAGTCGGTCGCGACGACGCGAACGTCGCGGGGGAAGTTCGCCGGCAGGCGGAGCGCTGTGCTCAGCCGTTCAGGTCGCCACCGGACTTGGTGACGACGTAGGCGGTCACGTCGGCGATCTGCTTGGCCGACAGCTGGCCTGTGAACGACGGCATCGCGCCCGCCCCCTTCGTCACACGCGTCACAGCCTTGGAGAGCGGCGGCTTCGCCTGGTCGAGGTTCGGGCCGACGTTGCCCGTGGAACCGGCGTCCTTCAGGGTGTGGCAGCCCGAGCAGCCGGCGGACAGGAAAACCGCTTTCCCGGCCACCGGGTCGCCGTTCTTGTACTGGGACGGGACGGCCGCGGTCTGCTCCTTCGGCACGGTGCCGACGACCTTCGTCGGGAGCGGCGCCCCGGTCTTCTCGCCCGGCTTCGAGGTCGAGCAACCGACGGCGACGACGAGCAGGAGCACGAACGGGAGGAGCCGGCGCACGTGCGCGAGTCTATACATGCCTCATGCTGTTCACGGCCGGTTAAGTCGCCGACTGTGGCTCCGGCTTCATCCCTACAATTCAGGCCGTGAAGCGCAGGTCATATGGTCGTGACGCGGGCCTGACCGTCCGGATGATCCTGACGAGCGGGATGCTCGGGCTGCTCTACGTGATCTTCGCGCTCGTCCTCTTCCAGTTCGTCGGCGTGGGCCTCGCTCCGATGCTCGTGATCGTGATCGGGATGGCGATCTTCCAGTACTTCACCTCCGACAAGCTCGCCCTCGCCGCGGCAGGAGCCAAGGTGGTCTCGCGCGAGGACGCGCCGCAACTGCACGACATGGTCGAGCGCCTCTGCGGAATGGCCGACCTGCCGAAGCCAAAGATCGCGATCATGGACACACCGGTCCCGAACGCGTTCGCGACCGGCCGCTCGCCGAAGCACGCGGCCGTGTGCATCACGACCGGGCTCTGGGAGCGGCTGGAGCCGAAGGAGGTCGAAGGCGTTCTCGCGCACGAGCTGTCGCATGTCGCGAACCGCGACGTGCTCGTGATGACGCTCGCGAGTTTCTTCGCGATGCTCGCCGCGATGCTGACGCGCTTCGGCCTCTACGCCGGAATGTGGGGCGGCGGCAGTCGGCGCGACAACAACGGCCCGCCCGTCTGGCTGATCATCTTCGCAGTCTCGATGCTCGTGTACGTGATCAGCTTCGTCCTGATCCGCACGATCTCCCGCTACCGCGAGTACGCGGCCGACCGCGGCTCGGCGCTCATCACGGGGGCACCGGAGTACCTGATGAGCGCACTGCAGAAGATCTCGTCGCAGATGACGCTCATCCCGAACCGCGACCTGCGCCAGGTGGAGGGCATGAACGCGTTCTTCATCATCCCCGCGAAGGTCAAGAGCGTATCCGCGGAGCTCCTCATGGATCATCCGCCGATCGAGAAGCGTCTCGCCGCGCTCGCCGAGATTGCGCGCGAGATGGGCCGCCCGGTCGCGTAGCCTCCCGGAGTGGGGCTCCGCGACATCCTCTCCGGCCGCAAGAAGCTCCCAGGCCCGAAAGACGACCGCCTCTTCGCGCTGACGACAGCTGCAGTGACCCTGCAGGTGGAGCTCGGGCTGACGTGCGCCGGCGCCGCGGCGATCACGTTCAAGCCGCAATCCTCGGGCGAGTTCCGCAGCGCGTTCGACGAGGTCGACAAGCTGCTCGACGCGGTCGCCCAGCAGTCAGGCTCGACGATCGAAAGGAAGTCCGACGACTTCGGCTACGACTGGATCGTGGTGCACGACCCGCAGCTCGAGGACCTGGTCGGGACCGCGCACACGCTCGCGTCGGAGCTGACCGCAAAGGGTTTCGGCGAGCAACTCCTCGCCGCCGTGTTCAAGTTCGAGGGCGGCGAGCATCCGGTGTACTGGATCTACGGCTTCAAGCGCGGCTCCTTTTGGCCGTTCGTGCCGACGGGCAAGGACGAGCGAGACAACGCGACCGAGCTCGAGCTGAAGGCGAAGCTCGAACCCGAGCTCCCGATCGAACCAGACCTCACCCGTTGGCTCGCGCTCTTCGACGCCCCGCTCTAGTTCCGCGCGCGGGTGGACTGGCGCTCGCGGCAATCGTCGCCGTCTCGACACTGCTCCACTGGCTGGCGGGCAGGCGCGTCGCGGGGCTGTGGATCATGCCCGACGAGGCGATCTACGCCGTTCGCGGCCTCGGCCTCTGGCAGCACGGGTCGCTGCCCCTCTTCGGCTCGTCGGGCGCCGGCTACAGCGCGCTGTATCCCGTGTTCGCGGGTGCCCCGCTCTCGATCGGGTCCCACGCGACGGGGTACGTCGTCCTGAAGGCGGTGCAGGCGTTCGTGATGTCGCTCGCGGCCTGGCCCGTCTACACGTACACGCGCCGGCTCGTTCCCGACGGGTACGCGCTGCTGGCCGCCGCCCTGACGCTCGCGTGCCCGCTCGTCCTCTTCTCCGGCTTCGTCATGACCGAGGTTCTGTACTACCCGATCGCGGCGGCGGCGCTGCTCGCGACAGCCCGCGCCGTCGCGACCACGGCGCTCACCGACCAGGGGATCGCCCTCGTGCTGATCGCGAGCGGCGGTCGCGACGCGCGTCCAGGGCGTCGTCCTGCTCGCCGTCTTCGTAGCGGCGCTGCTCGTGGATGCCGCACTCGGCCGTCGGTGGCCCGCGCTCCGCCGGTTCTGGCCGATTTGGGCACTCTCCGCGGCCGCAGTGCTCGTCGCGGCGGTGCTCCCCGGCGTGTTCGGCGCGTATGAGGCGGCTGTCAACGGCAGCTACAGCGTAGGCCCGGCGGCGCGACTCACCTACGACCACCTCGGGTTCATGATCCTCACGGTCGGCGTCGTCCCGGCAGGCGCGCTCGTTCTGTCGCTCGTCGCTGCCGCACGAGAGCGTGGCACCGATGCAGCCACCCGGGCTCTTGTCGCCGTGACGGCGAGCGCAGTCGTCCTCGTGACGCTGCAGGTCGGGACGTTCAGCTCGCGCTTCTCGCCGCATCTGCTTGGACGTGACCTTGCTGCGCTGCCGCCGCTCGTCTTCGTCGTCTTCGCGGTGTGGATCGGCCGCGGCGGCCCGCGGCCGCGTGTCGTGACGTCGCTGACGGCGGTCGGGCTGCTCGCGGTGCTCGCGACGGTGCCGTGGAACGACCTGGCCACACCCGACACGCTGCCCGACTCGCTCGGCATCGCGATCTTGCTCGACGACCCGCTCGGCTGGAAGCCCGCGACCGTCGTCGCGATCCTCGGAGCGCTCCTCATGCTCCTGTTCGTGTTCGCGCCGCGGCTCGAGCTGATCGCGAGCGCCGTCGTGCTGCTGCTCGGCTGGGGGACGCTCGCCGCCTCAGCGCGCGTCGACACGGCGACCACGAGCGCCCAGGTCGCGCTCGTCGGCGAGCCGCGCGATTGGATCGACCGCACCGCCGCCTCGAACGTCGCGTACGTGTACAACGGCGATCTTGCGAGCTGGACAGTCGTATGGGAGCAGCGGTTCTGGAACCCGCGCATCGACCGTGTCATATCGATCATTCCCAACCTCGTGCCGGGACCCATCGAGCAGCGCCGGGTCGCGCTTCCCCCAACGGCAGCCTCCCGATCGACGAGCAGTACGCCGTCGCGAACGATCACGTGCAATTCGCGGGGACGCCGATCGCCCATCAGCTACGCGGTCCCGACCAGTACCCACTGACGCTCTGGCAGCTCCAGCGGCCGGCGCGGCTCTCGATGCTCCTCGACGGCCCGATCCCGAACGGCGACATAGCCGGGAGAGCGACCGTGCACGCGTTCGACTGCGCCGGTGGGTCCCTCGATCTGACGCTCCTGCCGAAGGCGACCAACATGCTCGAGATCGAGCTCGACGGGAACGTCGCGATGCGTACGCACATCGGGGGGCGCGCCGTGTGGCACGGCGCGGTTCACGTGCCAGCGACGCACGGCCCCGCGCCGTGCACGTTCACGATCCGCCCGGACGGGCTGCTCGGCTCGACGCGGATCGCGTTCGTTCGCTAGTTACTCATCGGGGCCGACGCGGACGAGCATCTTGCCGACGTTGTCGCCTCGGAAGAGACCGGCGAACGCGGATGGGATCTTCTCGAGGCCCTCCACGATCGTCTCGCGGCAGACGAGCTTCGCGTCACGCACCCACGGCCCGACCTCGGCGAGGAACGCCGGGTAGCGGTCGTTGTGATCGAGAACGATGAACCCCTGCACGCGCAGCCGCTTCGTGACGACGAGGCCGAGGTTGCGCGGGCCAGGCTCGGGCCGCTCGTCGTTGTACCGCGAGATGGCGCCGCAGGCGACGACGCGGCCGAACGGCCGCAACGCGAAGAGGGCAGCCTCGAGCTGCGCGCCGCCGACGTTGTCGAAGTACACGTCAATGCCGTCGGCGAGGGCGTCCTTCGGTGAGGTCTCGCGGTAGTCGAACGCCTCGATGCCGAGCGAGCGCAGCCACTCGACCTTCTCGCGGGAGCCGGCGCTCCCGACCACGCGCAACCCCTTCAGCTTCGCGATCTGGACTGCGGCGCTACCGACCGCCCCGGCTGCGCCGGAGACGTAGATCGCCTCGCCCTCCTTCACCGCGCCGATATCGACGAGGCCGACCCAGGCGGTGAGGCCCGGCATGCCGAGCATGCCGAGCGCCATCGACGGCGGCGCGACCGCGGGGTCGAGCTTGCGCAGATGCGACGCGTCGGCGACTCCGCGCTCGCGCCAGCCGAGCCGCGACAGGACCCAGTCCTCTTCTGCGAAACCGGGGTCACACGAGGCAATCGACGCGACCGACTGCAGCACCGTCGATCGATCCACCCACGTCGTAGGGACCAACGTACGTGCGGATGCCCGTCATGCGGCTGCGCATGTACGGATCGACTGAGACGAAGACGTTCCGGACGAGGACCTCGCCCGCGCCCGGCTCGCGCTCGTCGACCTCGCGCAGCTCGAAGTCCGCCTCGTGTGGGACTCCCTGCGGTCGCGCCGCCAGCACGACTTCGCGCGTCATGACGGCGGCGCCGACTCGCCTTCCAGCTGCTTCGCCGGCGCGCCGCTGCCGAGCTCGGCCTTCATCTTGGCGAGCTCGTCGTCGACCTGGCCGCTCTGCGAGATCTGCTGGAGCTGCCGGTCGATGTCGTCGCCGCTGCCGGTGAGATCGTCGAGAGCCCCCGCCGTCGTGAGCTCGTCGACTGCGCTCGCCCGCGCCTGCATCTGCTGGGTCTTGTCCTTCGCACGCTCGATCGCACGGCCGACGTCCGCCATGTCGTCGCCGAGCCCGGTTGCCGCCTCGCTGATGCGCACCTGCGCTTCCGCCGCCGAGTACTGGGCCTTGATGACCTCTTTTTGGGTGCGGAAGGACTCGACCTTGGCCTGCAGCGTGCGCTCGCCCTCGATCAGCTTCTGCTGCTGCGCCTCGAGCTGCTGCCCCTGGCTCATGATGTCCTGGAGCTGGCCCTGCACGGCCGCCTTGCGTGTCAGCGCCTCGCGGGCGAGATCCTCACGGCTGGCCGTCAACGCGTCGCGCGCCTGGCCGTCGAGCTTGTCGACCTGCTGCTGCATGCTCGTGTACTGGAGCTCGAGGCGCTTCTTCGCCGTCGTCACGTCGGCGATCCCACGCTTGACGTTCTGGAGCTGCTCGAGCTGCTTCTCGTACGAGTAGTCGAGGGTCTCATTGGGGTTCTCGGCTCGGTCGAGCGCCTTCGACGCCTTCGAACGGAAGATGAGCATGAAGCGGGACCACAGGCCGGGCATGGCGGTGTCACTCCTCGGGTCGGGTGTCGGTAGGTTAGCCGTGTGGACGTGATCGATCCGCGCATCGAGCAGTACGTCGATCAGCTCTCCTCCCCGCACGAGGACCTGCTCGCGGAGCTGTCGGCGGAAACCGCCGTCGCGCTCGGGATGACGGAGATGCTGACCGGGCCTGTCGCGGGCCGGTTCCTCGAGCTTCTCGTCTGGTTCGGGCGCCCGCAGCGCGTGCTCGAGATCGGCACGTTCAGCGGCCACTCGGCGCTCGCGATGGCGGCGGCGCTGCCGGAGGGTGGGCGAATCGACGCCTGCGAGCTCGACCCGGAGCGGGCTGAGTTCGCGCAGCGGTACTTCGACCGCTCGCCGCATGGTTCCAAGATCACCTTGCATCTCGGCCCGGCGAGCGAGACGGTCAACAGGCTGGAGGGCGACTTCGACCTCGTGTTCATCGACGCCGAGAAGGAGGGGTACGTCGGCTACTACGAGGCCGTGCTCCCGCGCCTCTCGGAGCGCGGCCTGATCGTCGCCGACAACACGCTGGCGGGCGGCCGCGTCGTCGAGGGCGAGCGGCCCGACATCGCGGATTTCAACGAGCACGTGGCTGCCGACCCGCGCAGCATCCAGGTCGTCCTGTCCGTACGTGACGGGATGACGCTGATCCGACGGGCCTGAGGCTTTCCCGAGACTTGCCCAGACCCACGCGCCGACGTACGGTTGCGCCACCGAACAGGGAGGGAACATGGGCAGGACACGGGTGGCGGTGGCGGTGCTGGCGATAGTCGCGCTGGTGCTCGCGGCCGGGTGCGGAAGCAAGAAGAAGGCGTCGCCGCCGCCGGCGGCGACCACGACGACGTCCGCGACAACAACGTCCGCGACGACGTCCTCCGGAACCGGCAGCGGCAGCGGCGCCTCCAACAAGCCGTCGTTCGCGTCGACGAAGAACTGCGCCCAGCTCGCGTCGCTCGCTTCCAAGCTCGCGAGCTCGCTCAACCCGACCGGGGGCAAGGCGGACCTGAATGGGTACTCCGACGCGATGGACGCGCTTGCGAACGCGGCGCCGGATGAGATCAAGCCCGACTTCAAGACATTCGCCGAGGCAATCAAACAGTTCGCGAGTGCCATGTCGGATGCGGGTCTGAAGGCCGGCGAAACACCGACCGCTGCGCAAATCGCGAAGCTCACCACCGCCAGCCAGAAGCTGTCCACGCCGAAGATCCAGGCTGCGACGCAGCACCTGGAGGCGTGGGGGCAGAAGAACTGCGGGTTTTCCTCGACGAGCCCCTGATCGCCGCTTGGACATGTCCCGGGGACAGTCCCCGGGACATGTCCGAAGGAGCCGGGATTTCTACCGACGTCTCGAAGCTCCGGCTCTGGCACGTTCTCTCTAAAGCGACAGGAGGTCGAGATGGCAACCCAACGCGAGCCGACATGTTCCGGGTGCTGGCTGTTCTTGCTCCGCGAACCGTGGTGCCCGTTCGCCCACCGCGATGACGTGTGCCCGCGCCGCCGCGCACGCGCTGCGGCGCGCCGCCGCCCCGCCTGACTCTGGGCCGCTCAGCCTGTCCGAAATTCCTGAACCATGCGCCGACCCAAAGGTGTCTGACATCTGTTGGTGTCAGACACCACTTCGGGCCACACCTACGATTCGCTCGTGTCCCGGAGAGAGCGAGTTGTCGTCTACGTCGAGCGAGAGGATGGTCTCCTCGTCTTCGACCACCGCGATCACCCCGACGCAGGAACTCAGGTTCCCGCAGGCGGTGTTCACCCGGGCGAGGGGTTGATCGAGGCAGCGATCCGTGAAGTACGCGAAGGAAACCGGCGTTCGTCTGGAGTCGGAGCCGACGCTGGTTGGCACGCATGAACATGTCGACGGGCTTGGGGAGCCTGCGCGCAGCCACTTCTTCCGTGCCGAGGCCCCGGACGGCTTACCGCAGGAGTGGCGCCACGTTGTGTCGGGCTGCGGGGAGGATGCCGGGCTCGTGTTCGAGTGCCGATTCGACCCGGCGCCGAGGCTTTGGCCCGTTCAATCGGTCTTCCGGTTGGCCCACCCTACTGTCCGAAATGGACAGTAGGGTGCCGTCCCGTGCGTCTGATCGTCACCCGCTGCGAGGTGAAGTACATCGGGAGGCTCGACCGCCTATCCTGCCGGAATCGACCGCCTTCTGATGATCAAGGACGACGGGTCGGTTCTGGTCCACGCGGACGCGGGAGGCTCAAGCCGCTCAACTGGATGACCCCGCCGACCGTGATCGAGACGAGCGACGACCTGGTCGTCGTCCGCAAGCGCGCCGGGCGCAGTGAGGACCGGCTGGAGATCCGCCTGCTCGAGGTGCTCTCGGATGTCACGCACGACATGGGCGAGGCGGCTGCGCTCGAGAAGGACGGCGTCGAGCGTGACCTGCAGCTCCTCCTCGCCGCCGACCCGGGCTCGTCGAGCCGGGCCTTCGCCTCGTCAAGCGCGAGTGGCCGACGGACGTCGGGCCGGTCGACCTGATGTGCCGCGACTCCGACGACGGATGGGTCGCAGTCGAGATCAAGCGCGTCGGGACGATCGACGCGGTCGAGCAGCTGACCCGCTACCTCGAGCTGCATCCGCGTCGACCCTCACGCGCCGCGTGCCGCGGCATCCTCGCCGCCCAGCAGTTGAAGCCGCAGGCGGTCGCGCTCGCCGAGCAGCGCGGCATCGGCACGGTGCGAGGTCGACCTCGCGGTTCTGCGCGGGGAGCGCGAGCCCGAGCTGACACTGTTCGCCGCACTACCCCGAGCCGTTAGGCTCGCGGCGTGAAGTTCAGCATCTACTCCGAGGTGCAGAGCTGGCCGGGGAAGCCGTACGACCGGCTGTACGGCGAGGTCCTCGAGCAGATCGAGAACGCCGACCGGCTCGGCTACGACGCGTACGCAGTCATCGAGCATCTCTTCTTCCCGAAGTTCTCCGCGTCGGCGAACGTCTTCGGGCTGTTCGGGATGGCCGCCGCAGCGCACGCGCTCGATCCGCTTCCGGACGATGCTGCACATCCTCCCGTACCACAACCCGCTCGTCCTGGCCGCGATGATCCACGAGTTCTCGCTGCTCACGAACGGCCGCTACGAGTTCGGCGTCGGCCGCGGGCACGGCTGGATCCCGCTCGCCGCCGGGCTGCCGATCGACGAGACCTCGCGGCCCGCTACGAGGAGGCGCTCGACCTGTTCGTCGCGGCGCTGCACAGCGACGTCGTGTCGTTCAAGGGCAAGTACTGGAACATCGACGAGAGCCACATCATCCCGTTCAGCGGCCACCGATTCCGCGTCATCCTCGGCGGCACCTCCGACAAGACGTACGACCTCGCCGCGACAGCACGGCTGGGGCGTCGCGGTGCCGCCGCTCCTCCCCTACGCAGCGCTCAAGGACCAGCTCGACTTCTACCGCGCGAAGTGCGCCGAGTACGGGACATCGCCTGACATCGTCTGGATCCACGCCTGCTACATCGACGACGACGCCGAGCTCGCGAGGCGCGAGGCCGAGCGCCACATGCGCGGCTTCCTCGAAGGGAACGCGTCGCCGCTGACCGACTTCACGCCGCCGCCGACCGACAAGCTGAACGCGGCCGGCTACGGCTTCTACGCGTCCGGGATCATGGAGCAGCTCGCCGCGACCCCGTACGACGAGATGATCGCCGGCGACATCGTCTGGGTCGGCACGCCCGACGACGTCGTCGAACGCATCCGCGAGACGATCGACGTCTGCGAGGGGCTCACCGAGATCGCGATCACGACCAACCCCGGCGGCGTCGAGCACTGGAAGGCGATCAAGGCGCAGGAGCTCTTCGCCGAGCACGTGATCCCGCGTGTGCGCGAGTTCGTACCGGGCTAGAGAACGACCGCCGCCTTCAGCAAGTCGTCCGGCGGCGACGCGAAGAGCGCCGGCAGGTCGGCGAGTAGGATGCGGTGCGTGACAAGCCGCTCCCAGGGATATGCGCCGCTTGCAAGGAAGACGAGCGCAGCCCGCACCGTCTCCGGGGTGTGGTGGAACGAGCCGCGCACCATCAGCTCCTCGTAGTGCAGCCGGTAGGCGTCGACCGGCGGCCGCGCGTCACGCGGCAAGCCGCCGAACATGACGACGGTGCCGCCCGGGCGGACGAGCGCGACGGCGTCAGCCCACGCCTGCTCGCTGCCGGCCGCCTCGATGGCGACGTCGGCGCCGCGCCCATCCCCCACTTCGGCGCCGAACGCCTCAGCGAGCGCCGCCGCTGCTCCCGGCCGCCGACGACAACCGGCCAGCCGCCGGCATCGGCGACGCACGCCGCGAGCATCAGCCCGATCGGGCCGGCGCCGAGAATCGCGACCGAATCGCCCGCACCGATATGCTGGCGCGCTCGACGCCGCGCAGGCAGCACGCGAGCGGCTCGACCATCGCCGCCACCTCGGGAGCGACACCCGGTGGCACGTCGTGCAGGTTCACCGCGGCGATCCGCTCGGGAACGACAATCCACTCGGCATACGCGCCGGAGAGGAACGCCAGCTCACGGCACTGCTCGCCGCGCGCGCAGCCGTCGCACGCGCCGCACGGCGCCGAGTTCGCCGCGACGACACGACGGCCGTCGAGGAGACCGCAGAACTCGTGTCCGAAGCGCGCGGGCGATTCCGTCAGCAGAAGCGGGTGGCCGCGACGGAACGTCTTCAGGTCGGTGCCGTCCGTCAGCGCCACCTCGACTTGCACGAGCACGTCTCCCCGCCCGGGCTCCGGGCGTGCGACGTCCTCGACCCGCAGGTCGCCCGGCGCGTAGAGAAGCGCCGCCTTCACGGCGTGAAGACGACCTTGAGCGCGTCGCCGCGCCGGTAGAGCTCCACGCCCTCGTCGAACCGCTCCAGCGGCAGGGTCGCCACCTCGGGGAGCCGGAGGCGCGGCAGCAGTTCGATTGCGGCGCGAAAGTGGCCCGGGCTCGCGGATCGGGAGCCGACGACGTGCAACTCGCGCCGATAGACCGTGTCGAGCGCGACAGGAACGTCGTCGTGCGGAGCAGCGAACACGAGCGCGGCCCCGCCGGGCTCGATTCGTGCGAGCGCGTCGTTCAGTCCGCCGTGGGCCGTGACGACAGCGGCGCCGACACAACGGTCGTCGACACTCGCGCCGAGGGCTTGCGCAGCCTCGATGCGGTTCGCGCGCGGATCGAGCGCCACGACCTCGTCGCCGCGGCGGCGCAGCACCTGCACCCACAGCTGCCCGACGGCGCCGCAGCCGACGACGAGCACACGTCCGTTCGGCACGCGTTCGGCGGCGCGAAGAATGCAGGCGAGCGGCTCGACCCAGACTCCGTCGAGGCCGGCGACGCTGCGGAGCGGCACCGTGTGCGTCGCGCTCAACCGCTCGGCGAACCCTCCGGGGTCGATGCGCAGCCGCTGGAACTCACGACACGTCGACTCGTGGCCGGCGCGGCAGCGTTCGCAGCTGCCGCAGGGAACGCGGTGCATGACGGTCACGCGCTCACCGCTCTCGAGGACGCCGACGACCTCGTGTCCGAGCACTGCGCCGACGGGGCCGCGCCCGAGCTTCTCCACGTCGGAGCCGCACAGGCCGCAAGCGAGCACATGCACGAGCTCACCCGCACCCGAAGGTTCGGGAAGCTCGGCGAGCTCGGGTCGCCCGTTCGCGTCGAGGACGACCGCGCGCACCGCCCTATCGTAGGCGGCGCGCGCGGTGCGCCCTCGGATTGGTCAGCCGTTCAGGTTGACGTGGAAGGACACGAGACCGGCGGGTCGAAATGCCGCCGAGCGTGGCCTCGCCCGACTTGCGTGCCCGCAGGAACACGGCGAGCAGCTGCTGACGCGCCGAGGCCGGGAAGAACCGGTCCTGGTGCATCGTCATCGTCGCCCAACCGTCGGCGCCGGTCGGCGTCTCAGCCGGGATCGTGAACTGCTCGAACGGAACGGCCGTCGCATAGACGAGCGCGTTCTGAATCGCACGGCCGCCGCAGGCGGAGACGTGGACCTTCACCGTCACGTCCTGCGTCGACTTGGAGATCACCGACGGGCTCACGCTCTGCCCGTCGACGACCAGCCGCGCCGGAAGCGCGACGTTCTTCACGTCGAGCGTGCCGCTACCCGACGTCGGACAGCCGTCCTTGGTCGTCGGGGGCGGCGTCGGAGCCGCCGTCACGACGGCGGTCGGGACCGAGGTCGCCGGGGCGGACCCATCCGCGTTCTTCGCCGTCTCGCGAACACGAATGGTGTTTCCGACATCGACCTTCTTCAGCTTGTACGTCGTGGCAGTTGCGCCGGAGATGTTTGCACAGCTCCCGCCAGTTTCGTCGCAGCGGCGCCACTGTTCGGCGAAGTTGATGTCGCCGGTTCCAGTCCACTTACCACGGTGCACCGTCAGAGTGCTTCCTTCGGTGGCGTCACCCGTGATCGTGGGCGGACTCTGGTTGGTCGGAGCCGACGAGCCCGCTGCCTGCGAGAGGCCGGCGACTGCAAGCACCGTCACGGCCCCTGCCGCGAGCAGCGCGAACAGATTCGTCTTGAGATTCATGCCTTCTCCTTTCCCTGCGGGTACTGGGCGATTCCCGCATCCGAAGAGGAACGCATGAGCCTCTTGTGAGGTTCCGGTAAATACTGGCGCGCTACACTGACGCCCGCTCGGGGCTATAGCTCAGTTGGGAGAGCGTCTGGATCGCACCCAGAAGGTCGCCGGTTCGAGTCCGGCTAGCTCCATCCTCGTTTGTGCCCCTGTGCGGCACTTTCTCTGCCGAGCAGGCGAACAGTGCATTGTGCGAACCGCCTCAGGCGGCGGGTACTTGGACGAGCGTCTTGCCCGCCGACGCCGGGCAGGTCGGGACAGTAGGCGTCTTCGTGCTCGATTACGACCACCGATGATGAACGGCTCGCGGACCGCGTGCCCTCTTGCCGTGCGCTGACGTGCGCTGACGTGTGAGTCAGCTTGCGGGAGGCGTCTTCGTCGCGACGAGATCTGCGATGAGAGCGAAGTCCTTCGCGTTCCGTGTCAACAGCGGGACGTGGTGAACGTTCGCGGTTGCGGCTATGACGAGATCGAGCGCCCGTCTACGCGGCTTCCCGCCGCGACTGACAACCGCTGCTGCAAGCCGTCCCCACTCGCGCGCGACCGCAGCGTCGACTGGCAGCGGATCGAAGGTGGCCTCGATGACGCCGAGACGTTGTGAGCGCCTGGCTCGCTCGTCCTCCGAACCTGCCACGAGGACGCCGAAGTGCAGCTCCGCGAGCGACGCGGCGCTGATCGCGCCCTCGAGCTCTCCCGGGCTTTCCGCGCCGATGAGAATGGACGTATCGAGGACGGCCCGCACTACTCGCCAAAGAGGTCTGCGACCTCAGCGGGAAACTTCGCCAGATCGTCCGCGAGCGTCTCGGGAGCAGGTGTGTTCCAGACGCGCTGCAGCGGCGCCCCACCCACCCATTGGTCTGCACGCGCGGGGCCGAGACGGGCAACGGGTCGACCGGAGACGGTGACAGTGAACTCCTCGCCGGCCTCAGCCCGCCGTAGGACTTCCCCGACGTTGTTTCGGAGCTCCTTCTGGGGGATCGTCGTCATCGCCGTAGAGTAGCAGTTCTGCTACCGAGTGCTGACCGCGCCTTCCGCCCCGGTTCGACCGATCCGCGCGGAGGTCTGCAGACGCAGGCCCTCGCTTTTCTGGAGGCAGCTTGCCGACGCGCGTAGGGGCGTTGGCGCAATCGCTAGATTCTCCGATTCGTTCCCGGCCCACGATTTCTTCAGCCGCTCCGACCATGCAATGATGGGCTCATGGACGCCGCCCGCCTGCAAGGTGTCGCGATCTTCTCCGACCTCTCGAGCGCGGAGCTCGAGCGGGTGGCCCGCTGGACGGACGAGATATCAGTGCCCGAGGGCTACGAGTTGGCGCGCGAGGGCCAGTTCGCGCACGAGTTCTTCATCATCGAAGACGGCGCAGCAGCCGTGCTGTCCAACGGCGATCGGATCGCCGAGCTCGGCGCGGGCGACTTCTTCGGCGAGATCGGGCTCCTCGAGACCGAGCGGCGCACCGCGAGTGTCGTCGCGACGACGGCGATGGACCTGATCGTCATGTTCGAGCGTGAGTTCCGGCAGATGGAGCGTGAGATGCCGTCGGTCGCCACGCGGGTCCGCTCGGCGATTCGCGCCCGCCTCGAGCATCGCGAAGCAAACTCCTAGGGGCGTCACAAGCGCGTCTTAGGGAGCGGCCGAAGACTGCTCCCTATGACCAGATCACGGAAGTCCCACGTAGCGATCGCCGTCGCCGCCGCGAGTCTCGCGGGGGCAGGCGCAGCGGTCGCCCAGTCGAGCCACGACGCCCGCGACTCGACGCTCCCGCACGGCTCCCGGCCCGACGGCGCGCGCGGCGACCTCTCGGTCGCCGCCACGTACCTCGGCCTGTCCGAGACCGAGCTGCAAACGAGGCTCCGGAGCGGCAAGACCATGGCCCAGATCGCGAACGCGATCGACGGCAAGTCGGCGAGCGCGCTCATCGACGCGCTCGTTGCCGCTGCACAGAAGCACATCGCGGCCGACGTCTCAGGCGGGCGCATGACGCAGGCCCAGGCAGATCAGCTCCTGGCCGGCCTGAAGCAGCACATCACCGACCGCGTCAACTCGACGGGACACCCCGGAGGCCCACGCGGTCACGGCGCGCACGACGGTCTCACGGCAGCCGCAAGCTACCTCGGGCTCAGCGAGAGTGCCGTGCGGACCGCGCTGCAGTCGGGGAAGACGCTCGGCCAGATCGCCGACACCACCTCCGGCAAGTCGAAAGCCGGGCTGGTCGCGGCGCTCGTCGCGCACGAGAAGTCGGAGCTCGACCAGGCCGTGAAGGACGGCCACCTCACCCAGACACAGGCCACCGAGATGGCCGCGAACCTCGAACAGCGGGTCACGGACATGGTCGACGGCGCACTCCCGCAGCATCCCGACGGCCGGCACGGTGACGGCCCGCCGCCGGCGTAACGACGATTCGGCGAGGATCCGCACATGCGGATCCTCGCCGCCCTCCTGATCGCGCTCGCCGCGCCCGCAAAGCCGGCGATCGTCCAGAAGCCGATTCCGTTCGGCCCCGCGAGACGCGCGGAGACGGCGGCATACGCGGCCCGGCATTACGGCCTGCATACGTGGCGCCTCGACCACCCGCACGTGATCGTCGAGCACTACACCGCCGGCCCCACATTCAGCTCGGCGTGGAACACGTTCGCGCGCGACGCGCCCGACGCGGAGCTTCACGAGCTACCCGGGACGTGCGCCCACTTCGTGATCGACCGTGACGGGACGATCTACCAGCTCGTGCCACTCACCACGATGTGCCGCCACACGGTCGGGCTCAACTGGACCGCGATCGGGATCGAGCACGTCGGCACGAGCGACGCACAGATCCTGTCTCGTCCGCGACAGCTCGCCGCATCGCTCCGACTCACACTGTGGCTGATGCACCGCTACAGCATCTCGTTGCCGAACGTGATCGGGCACAGCGAAAGCCTCACGAGCCCGTACCACCGCGAGCGCTACGCGCCTTGGCGCTGCCAGACGCACGGCGACTGGACGCATGCCGACATGACGACCTACCGCGCTCGTCTCGCGGCGCTCGCGCGCAGCGAACACGTCGCGATCGAGAAGACCGGCCGCTCGAAACGCAGCCGGTGCTGACGCGGCTCCGTCCGGTTCCGCGACTTGAATCGGCGGTGTGAGACGGCTTGCCCTGGGCTTGGCGCTCGGCATCGCAGTCGGTGCGTCCCTTGCGGCAGCGGCGGCAACGCTGGCGACAGGGCCGACACCGGAATGCCGCTCGAACGACCCGGACACACGCGCCTGCCTGCTCCAGGGCGCGGAGGAGTACATCCTGAGCGTCCCGAGCCTCGACCTCGACTGTGTGGCGCACGTCCGGCCCTCGGACGACGAGCGCTACCCCTACCTGTCCTGCTACCGCCATTCGAACTACAACCGCTGTGTGCACCGACGCTCACGCAGCCTGACGAGCATCGTCACGCGCACGCGCATGTTCTTCCGGGCCGCCGACAGCTGCAAGCTCGTGTCAGGCGGCGTCGGGTTCCGCGTCACGAAGGTCGGCCGCAACCTGGTGGGGTACCCCAGGTCCCCCTAGACCGGTCCGACCGCGCCCGTCCCTTCGGCCAGGTCCGTCCACCGCCGCCGAGGGGGGACGCTGGAGACCCCTGTCCTACACTGGGTCGGTACCGATCGGAACAAGGGGAAGAGAGGTTCGTCGCGTGAGAAACGCCGTTCTTGCATCGCTTGCCGCCTGCCTGCTTGCGGCTGCGGCCGTCCTGGCCAAGACGAGCACTGTCGCGCACGCGACGGCGTCCGACTCCGCTCCGAGCGCGAACGTCGCGCTCGTCCCGGGCTTCCACGCCCCGAAGTACTCCCCCACGGAGACCCTGCCGGGCTTCCCCACGGCCGAGCTTCCGGGCTACCACTTCGGCGCCGTCCCGCTGGGCTCGGTCACGACGGCGAACCTGAGCGGGTACGACACGCTGGTCGTCTACGGCCTCCGCTGGGGCGATCTCAGCAGCTCCGAGCAGGCCGCGATCAGCGCGTTCGCGCAGACCGGCAAGGTGATCATCTGGGACGCCGATTCGACCGGTGCCCAGGACTACGGCTCGTTCGTGCACCCCTTCTCGACGAAGTCGAGCGGTGCCAAGGGCGGCAGCTACGGGTCCGTGGTCAGATTCCCGGATGGGAGCCCGCTCGCCAGCTCCAACCCGTCGAGCGCCTTGTATCTCGACCCAGCGGCGCTGTCTGCGAGCACGCACCTGATCGGTCACATGAACGTGCTCGTGTCGCCGGCCGCGGGCTGGTCACCGGGTCTGCTCGCCGCCAACGGCAAGATCCCCGACCTGAGCTCGGTCGTGGCCTGGGGCTACGGCTCGACTGCGACACACGCTGGGATGGTCATCTATTCGGGCATCGACGCCGACGCGTTCGACGATTCGGCGTCGCCGAACTACGCGATCAAGGAGCTTGGCATTCAGCTTGCGGCGCCGTTCAGCCGCACGGGAGACGCGAGCTGCGCGCCGAACTGCTCCCCACCGCCGAGCAGCGGATCGGGCGGCGGCGGAGGCGGAGGCGCCTCGGGCGGCGGCGGCGGCCCGACGTCACCGACGTTCGCGCAGTGCTCGTTCACCAAGCAACCGCCGAAGGCGTGGGTTCACGGGTACTTCTTCCTCTCGCTCACGACGAGCGTCGCGAACGGGATCACAGGAACGGTCAAGTCGAGCACGCAGCGTGTCATCGCGACCGGGACTCCGTCGCTCCCCGGTCATCTCGCACTGCACGTGAACAGTCGCCTGCTGCCCTCGAACAAGGTCTCGACGGTGAAGGCAGACGTCCTGGTCAACTCCGCGGTCGCCTGCACCCTCACCGCTCGGATCCGCGTCGACAACGTGAAGCCGAAGGCGTTCGGGCTCAAGACGAAGCGCACCGCTCACGGTAACGTGCTCACATTCCGTTCGATCGAGCCGGTGCGGATCTGGCTCGCGACGCCGCATCACCAGTTCGGGACGTTCTCCCGGAGGCACTCCGGCCGGACGACCCTGAAGTTCCCGCGCAAGATCACGGCAGGAACGCTTCGGCTGGTCGACCGCGCGGGGAATACGACGCGGATCAAGGTCACCTGGAAGTGATCTAGCCGGGTCGGGGCCGGCCGCACCGGCCCCGACCCGCGCAGAGCTCTTACGCTGCGCGGCGCCGATGCGTGTGCGCGACTTGCGCTCTCGACTTGGCCGCACGCTCGAGGGGTGTCGCAGTCTCGTTTCTGGCCACGAGGCCGAGCCGCTCGACGGCTGCACGTACGAGCTCGAAGAGCGGGACGAAGAGGATCCAGGCGAGCACCGCCCCCACCACCTGAGCCCACCGGCCGGCCATCTGAAAACGAGTCACTCCGCCTCCTCCCTCGGTAAACGTGCGCTCCTGGAAAAGGTGTCGGCAAAAACCGGCTCGACTTGAGTGTGGCCGACGAGGTGGACGTTCAATGGCAGGCGCCGGACCCCTCGTCCAGCACCCCGCCCGTGAAGATCGAGTGGAACTGCCAGCGGTAACCCGCCGGCTGCAACGAGAGCGAGAGCACGCCGAGGTTCGAGTCGTTCCGGAACTGCTCGCCTTGGAGTGGCGCCCCGGTGATCGGATAGACGCTGCGTCCGCCGGTGCCGACCACGAACTCCCTGATGCCGTTGGGGTCGAGATTCGGCTGCGTCTGACTCTCCGGTGTCGCGCCGATCGGTTCGAAGCGCTCCCAGTCATGGTTGTGCCCCGAGAGGACGACATCGACGTGCGCGCTCGCGAGCACGTTCCAGAGGTACCCCATCTGCAGGGCGTCGCCGTGCTGGCCGGACGAGAAGCGCGGCTCGTGCCAGTAGGCGAGCGTGCACTTCGCGTGGTGGGTCGCGAGGTCGTGCCGCAGCCAAGCGGCCTGCGGCGAGGGAGCGTCGCAGCCGCCGACCTGACTCGGAGAGCTCGATGAGCCGCCGTAGTGGCACTCCGAATTGAGCACGATGAAGTGCCAGGCGCCGACGTCGTAGCTGTACCAAGCCTTCGTGCCGGCCGCTGCGCCGAAGTAGGCGAAATACGGTGACGCGTCGTTTCGATGGCACGCGTTGCCGTATTCGTGGTTGCCGATCGCAGGATGGATGATCGGTTTCATGCGCCCCCACGAGGGTGCGAACGACTGCGTGTACGCGCTCGGGTCGCCGCACTCGTAGGCGGTGTCGCCGAGCGTGAGCACGGCCGTCGGCCGCAGCCGCTGCGCAAGGTCGCTGACGGCCGCCTGCCTGCACGAATGCGGCGTGCCGACGCCGTTCTTGAAGCTCGTGCTCGTCGGGTCGCAGGCGATGTCGCCGGCAGCCACGATCGTCGGTGGCCCTGAGGCCGGGACGACGACCGCTGTGGGGCCGAAGCGCACCGTCCCCGCTCCCGGCTTGGGCGCGACGAGCAGCCTGATCACGTGCCCGAGGTCTCCCGCGCGGACGCGATACGTCGCACCCTTCCCCGCCGGGACGCAGCCGTCTCCGGTCCACGAGCACACGAGCCAGTGGTACCGCGCGTTCGCCCAGGCACCGTTCCTGCTCGGGCGCGCCGTCAGCTTTCCGCCAACCTGAACCGCGCCAGTGATCCCCTTGCCTGCCGCACGCGTCACGGTGGCCGCCTTCGGCTTCGCTGCAGGCTTGGGCTTCGCCTTGGGTTTCGGCTTGACCGGCGCAGGCTTCGGCGCGGCGGCCCTGACGGGCGCGAGCAGGCGGTGCAGGATGTCCAGGTACTGGCCGTAGCCGCTCGCAGACCGCCACTGCTGCGCTCCCTCGACGGCGGTCCCCTCTCCCCACTCGTTGAACGTGGTGACGAGCTGCCAGCGCGCGTGTGAGGCGATCACCGTGCGAACGTCGGCGGCGAACCGTGCCGGGTCACGCTGCAGTTGAGGCGTCGCCTGATCCGCGCGCCAGAAGCCCGGCGAGACCGACACGGCGTTCTGGTCGGCGCGCGAGAGGTTGACCGCCGGTGCGTACTGATGCCAGCTGTCGGGCTGGTCGGCGCACGAGCGATAGCCGGGGAAGATCTTCAGGTCGACGTACGCCGCGTTGCCGATCTGCGCATTTGCAGCCCGCCATGATGCCGCCGTCCCGCAACCGGGAACGTCGTTGTAGACGAAGACGACGAACTTGCCGCCGACGCGCAGGTACGCGGGGCTCTTCGCAAGGTGGTCGCGGATGTACGTGAGGTCCGCGACGAGCGCCGACCCCGAGGCTTCGGGATCGTGCTCGTCGTACACGGCCCAGCGGAGCGGCGAATGTCGTGCGACCGTGCGCGCGAGCAGGCTTGCGAGCCGCACGTCCGTGTAGTGACCGGGCCCACGCCAGGACGAGATCGCGGCATTCATGCCACCGTAGGTCAACGCAGCGATGTGCCTGTCTTCGACCTTGGGGTTCGCCGTGCGGTAGTAGCCGAGGTCCGGAGCGTAGTGCGTGAGTTGCTGGTGCACCTTCCACGTCTCCGGGAACCATGGGTAGTAGAACGCGGCCCTGATCGGGGCGGGCGCGGAAGCCGCGGCGCCGGCGAACGATGTCAGCGGGAGCAGGAGGCACAGCGCCGCCGTGAACGCGAGCAGCCACCGACGAGCACATGCGCGTCCCTTGTTCGAGTTAGTCCGTAGCGTCTGCAAGCCGTAGGTCCAAGCGCTGCATCGCCGCCCGCAACCGTCATGGCTTCGGACGCCGCAAGGGGTCGGAGGCCACCATAGCAGTACGGCTTTATCACCCTTTTGGCGGATCCATCCCCCTGGTGCCGGGCCGATAGGCCTGAGGTCGTCCAGTTCACAGCGACCTCGCCCCGCGTGCGTCGGCGGCGGCTCAGGGAGGCGAAACATGAAGACGATCGATCGCAAATACGTCTATCTCCAGGGGATTCTGATCCTGGTTCTGTTCGTGCTCGGAGTGGCAGTGGCGAGCTCGAGCGGCACCGATTCGTCCGTTTCGGTGACAGCAGCAGGGGACTCATATGTGTCATCTGCAACACCTAACTCGAACGAGGGAGATGACGCGAAGCTGCGTGTCGATGGGGATCCGTCGATCGTCTCGTACCTCCGCTTCGTCCTGCCGGTTTCCGTGACGGGAGTGACGCACGCGACCTTGTCGCTGCACGCTGTGAGCAGCCTTCCCTCGGGGATCGAGGTGCACGGCGTTTCTGCGCCGTGGGACGAGAGCGCCATCACCTACGCCGACGCGCCGCCGCCCGGGGCGCTTCTCTCGAGCTCGGGCCCAGTCACGGCGGGCGCCTGGCTCGACATCGACGTGACTGCGGCCGTCGCGAACGGCGGCGTGGTCGACCTCGCGCTTCTGGATCCGTCGACGCGGGCGGTGTCCTTCGACAGCCGCGAGACGTCGAACGCACCGCGCCTAGTCGTGCAGTTGGGCACCGGCGGCTCGACGTCGACGGTGTCGACGACCACCGCGCCTCCGACGACCACCGCGCCTCCGACGACCACCGCGCCTCCGACGACCACCCGCGACCACCCCTCCGACGACCACCACCCCTCCGACGACCACCGCCGTGCCGACCACCACTGTGGCGCCTCAAGGCGGCGGCACGTCGAGCGGAGCGATCCGCGCCGCCTTCTACTACCCATGGTTCCCGGCGGCATGGAATCAGCAGGGCATGTCGCCGTTCACGCACTACCACCCGACCCTGGGGCTGTACGACGGCGCTGCGACAACCGTCATCGCTCAGCACATGAAGTGGCTCGCCGACGCGGGTGTGAACGCTGCGATCGCGAGCTGGTGGGGCCCGGGGTCGAACACCGATCTGAAGATCCCGACCATTCTCTCGACGCTCCACTCGATCGGCAGCCCGGTCAGGCTCTCCTTGTATTACGAGGTGGGCAACGGCCTTCCAGCGGCATCGACGGTCGCGAGCGACCTGGGTTACATCTACAGCCACTACGCTTCCGACCCTTCGTTCCTGCGTGTGAACGGCAAGCCGGTGCTCTTCGTCTACAACGGCGGCACCGGAGCGAGCTGCACAGCCGCTTCGACCCTCCGTGCTGCGAGCGCGGGTCGGTTCTACCTCGACCTCAAGGTCTTCTCGGGCTACAAGACGTGCTCGGACCAGCCCGACAGCTGGCACCAGTACGGGCCGGCGAGCGCCGAGTCGTGGCAGAAGGGCTACTCGTTCACGATCAGCCCGGGGTTCTACAAGGCGAACGAGACGACTCCCCGTCTCGCCCGTGACCCTGCGCGCTGGGAGCAGAACGTCAAGGACATGATCGCCTCCGGCGAGCGGTGGCAGCTGATCGCGACGTTCAACGAATGGGGCGAGGGGACATCCGTCGAGCCCGCAACGGAGTGGAGCTCGACCTCCGGCCTCGGCACCTACCTCGATACCGTCAAGCGTGTGCTCGGCGTGACGGCGGCGCCGCCTCCGCCTCCGACCACCACGACGGTCACCACCACCACGGTTCCAACGAGCAGCACCGGCGACCCGGTCGTCGCGGCTGCGGGCGACATCGCCTGCAACGCGAGCTCGTCGACCTTCAACGGCGGATCGGGCACCAAGAGCAACTGCCGGCAGAAGTGGACGAGCGACCTGCTCGCGGGCATGCAGAACCTCAAGGCGGTGCTACCGCTCGGAGATGTCCAGTACGAGTGCGGCGACGCTGCTGACTTCGCAGCGTCGTACGACCCGTCGTGGGGACGATTCAAGTCGATCACCCACTGGGCAACGGGAAACCACGAGTACGGACGGTCGTGCGGCCGTAACGACAACCTGGTCGCGAACTCGTACTTCGGCGTCACGAACCCGAAAGGCTGGTACAGCTACAACGTCGGAACGTGGCACATGATCGTGCTCAACTCCGAGTGCAACTACGGCACCGGTTCGGACGCAGTCGGCGGCTGTCAGGCAGGGAGTGCACAGGAGACGTGGCTCCGGCAGGACCTCGCCGCGCATCCGAACCAGTGCACGCTCGCCTACTGGCACGAGCCGCGGTTCTCGTCGGGCCAGCACGGCGACGCCACCCAGATGTCTGTTCTGTGGAACGACCTCGCCACCGCGCACGCCGACGTCGTCCTGTCAGGGCACAACCACGACTACGAGCGGTTCGAGCCGATCGGCGCGACCCCGTCGCCGGGAACGACCACAGGGTCGACGACGACCGGGACGCCGGTGTTCCAGGATCCCGTCCTCGACCCGGCCGGCATCCGCGAGTTCGTCGTCGGGACCGGCGGCAAGAACCACTACGGCTTCGGCACCCAGCCTGCGATGAAGGGCGAAGTCGTCCGCGACGCCTCGACGTACGGTGTCCTGAAGCTGACGCTGCACCCGACATCGTACGACTGGCAGTTCGTGAACGATCCGGGCTCGGGGACATTCACCGACGCCGGCTCCGGCAGCTGTCACTAGTGAATAGCGAGGGGCGGGCACCTGCCCGCCCCTCGCCTCACGACGTCGTGACGACCAGTTGCGGCGGGTTCGCCGACTCGCGGCTCGCGAGCGCCAGCGCCGTCGTGCTCCGCCCAACCAAGACGAAGTCCACATGGCCGTTACCGCTGACCGCACTCGCAGGCAGCATCACCGTCACATAGCCGTTCGCCGTCGCCGCACCCGACGTCTGCAGCAACGCCCCCGCAGCAGGAGCGTTCGCCGACGTGATCGTCGACTCACCCCAGCTGTCGTCCGACAACGCATGCACCTCAAACCCAGCCGACAGGTTCGACGTCGCAAAGACCTTCAACGTGACACCCGTCACCGAGCCGGAAACACCGCTGACGTCGAAACGGAGATAGCTGTTCACCGTCGGCGAGGCATCGACCCGCAACTTCACATTCGACCCGAAATTCGTCGACGGACTGTTGCCGTCGACATACGAATCGGCAATCGGGCCGAACGTGCCACCACCACCACCGCCACCACCCGACCCGGTCGTCACCTGCTTCACCGGCGACGACCGCGCCGACTCGTTCCCCTGATTGTCAACCGCAGAGACCGTATAGCCGTACTGCGTCGACGGCGACAAACCGGTGTCCGCGTAGTTCGTGGACGACACCAACCCCACATTCACCTTCGACCCATCGCGATACACGTTGTAGCCCGCAACCCCAGAGCCACCAACATTGTCCGTCGACGCCGACCACGACAGATCCACCTCCGACGACCCAACCGGAGCCCCGTTCACACCCGTCGGCACCGACGGCGGCGTCACATCACCACCGCCGCCGCCCGAGCTCGTGACGACCAGTTGCGGCGGGTTCGCCGACTCGCGGCTCGCGAGCGCCAGCGCCGTCGTGCTCCGCCCAACCAAGACGAAGTCCACATGGCCGTTACCGCTGACCGCACTCGCAGGCAGCATCACCGTCACATAGCCGTTCGCCGTCGCCGCACCCGACGTCTGCAGCAACGCCCCCGCAGCAGGAGCGTTCGCCGACGTGATCGTCGACTCACCCCAGCTGTCGTCCGACAACGCATGCACCTCAAACCCAGCCGACAGGTTCGACGTCGCAAAGACCTTCAACGTGACACCCGTCACCGAGCCGGAAACACCGCTGACGTCGAAACGGAGATAGCTGTTCACCGTCGGCGAGGCATCGACCCGCAACTTCACATTCGACCCGAAATTCGTCGACGGACTGTTGCCGTCGACATACGAATCGGCAATCGGGCCGAACGTGCCACCACCACCACCGCCACCACCCGACCCGGTCGTCACCTGCTTCACCGGCGACGACCGCGCCGACTCGTTCCCCTGATTGTCAACCGCAGAGACCGTATAGCCGTACTGCGTCGACGGCGACAAACCGGTGTCCGCGTAGTTCGTGGACGACACCAACCCCACATTCACCTTCGACCCATCGCGATACACGTTGTAGCCCGCAACCCCAGAGCCACCAACATTGTCCGTCGACGCCGACCACGACAGATCCACCTCCGACGACCCAACCGGAGCCCCGTTCACACCCGTCGGCACCGACGGCGGCGTCACATCACCACCGCCACCCGACCCGGTCGTCACCTGCTTCACCGGCGACGACCGCGCCGACTCGTTCCCCTGATTGTCAACCGCAGAGACCGTATAGCCGTACTGCGTCGACGGCGACAAACCGGTGTCCGCGTAGTTCGTGGACGACACCAACCCCACATTCACCTTCGACCCATCGCGATACACGTTGTAGCCCGCAACCCCAGAGCCACCAACATTGTCCGTCGACGCCGACCACGACAGATCCACCTCCGACGACCCAACCGGAGCCCCGTTCACACCCGTCGGCACCGACGGCGGCGTCACATCACCACCGCCGCCGCCCGAGCTCGTGACGACCAGTTGCGGCGGGTTCGCCGACTCGCGGCTCGCGAGCGCCAGCGCCGTCGTGCTCCGCCCAACCAAGACGAAGTCCACATGGCCGTTACCGCTGACCGCACTCGCAGGCAGCATCACCGTCACATAGCCGTTCGCCGTCGCCGCACCCGACGTCTGCAGCAACGCCCCCGCAGCAGGAGCGTTCGCCGACGTGATCGTCGACTCACCCCAGCTGTCGTCCGACAACGCATGCACCTCAAACCCAGCCGACAGGTTCGACGTCGCAAAGACCTTCAACGTGACACCCGTCACCGAGCCGGAAACACCGCTGACGTCGAAACGGAGATAGCTGTTCACCGTCGGCGAGGCATCGACCCGCAACTTCACATTCGACCCGAAATTCGTCGACGGACTGTTGCCGTCGACATACGAATCGGCAATCGGGCCGAACGTGCCACCACCACCACCGCCACCACCCGACCCGGTCGTCACCTGCTTCACCGGCGACGACCGCGCCGACTCGTTCCCCTGATTGTCAACCGCAGAGACCGTATAGCCGTACTGCGTCGACGGCGACAAACCGGTGTCCGCGTAGTTCGTGGACGACACCAACCCCACATTCACCTTCGACCCATCGCGATACACGTTGTAGCCCGCAACCCCAGAGCCACCAACATTGTCCGTCGACGCCGACCACGACAGATCCACCTCCGACGACCCAACCGGAGCCCCGTTCACACCCGTCGGCACCGACGGCGGCGTCACATCACCACCGCCCGAGTAATCGACCGCAACGGTCGAGCTGGCGCTGGCGTGGAGATCGCGCACGTAGAGCATGCTCGAGCCCGAGTCGTAGAACCAGCTCGTGCCCGTTCCCGCCTGGTAGGCCGAAAGGGTCGCCGCAGCCGAGACCGCGGAGCCGTCGACCCGCACGGTGAGGGGCGTCAGCGGGCTCTGCACCAGCATCTGCACACCGCTCCCGACCGGATCGTTCAGCGCGAGACTGAGGGTCGAGTTGCTGTACGTCGCACTCGTGATCCCCTTCGTCATTGCGATCGTGCACGAGCACGTGCCGCTCGGTGGGGTGATCGAGTCGACGCGCGCGCTCATGCCGGCCTGCATCCCGTTCACGCTTCGGAAGAAGATCGGCTCGGTGTTCACCACGGTCGGCACGGACGCGCCGGGAGTGATCACGGCGGCGCGGACGTACGTGAACGCACCCGAGAGGGGGATCGTCCGCTGGGCAGAGTACGACGAGCCGACGTCCAGAGGGGTGACGCTCGGAGTCGCGCCTGCGTTCGAGTAGATCCAGCGAACCTGCTGGCTCGCGCCGATCCCGCCGGAGATGTTCAGGTTGACGTTCGCGCTCGACTGGCTCGAAGGCACGTACACCGGATACCGGGCCGGGTAGGGCTTGGCCGAGCCGTCGAGGTTGAACACGACGGTGCCGCCGAAGTTGCCCGGCGCGCCGTACGCGCGCCCCTCGAAGAAGCTGTGCATGAGGTCGTTGAGGGTGAGGGACGGCGCGTCGATGTACATCGACGGTGTCGTCGTCGAGACACCTTCGTGCGCGTCGGACCCCTGGGTGCCCATGATCACGACGTTCTTCATCAGGATCTGGTCCCAGGCGTCGCCGGTCGGGATGTCCGAAGGATTGCTGTAGTCCGCACCGGTCCGAGCCTCGATAGCGTCGGCGCCGTGCGCGTTGGTGCTCACGACATCGGAGACCCCGTCGGTGACGCCCGGATGGTTGTCCTGCACCGGGTATCCCGACGCCTGGACGCCGGCGATGTTGTCGGTGCCGAGCCTGCTGAACTGCCACTGCGCCGACGGGTTGTTGACGCCCGCGCAGATCGCGTTGTCGTCCTGCGTCGAGTCCGTGAACGTGTCCTTGTACTGGCTCGTGCTGGTGATCCCGAAGTTGAACTGGTTCGCGTGGTTGTTCTGGCCCATCTCGCGCGCCGGGAAGATGACGAAGTTCGTGCCGGCGAGCGCGGGCAGGAGCGAGTTGCGGTACACGAACTCCGTCGACGTGCACGTGGGGCTCGCGACGTTCATGTTGAAGTCGTCGAAGTACCCGTCGGCGGTTCCGTTCCTTGCCGCAGCTTCCATCTTCACGTAGGTGAGCACGTCGTAGTCGGCGGGCGCGTCAAGCGCGGGCAGCTGGTTCAGGCCGGTCGAAGACGAGGTCGTCGTCGATCCGCCTTGCGGCGTCCACTGCACCTGCCCCGTCGTGATGTTGATCACGTAGTGGTTCCAGGTGTTCGGCGTGAAACTGAGCGCGTTCGCGAAGACGTCGCTCGTTCCACCCGTGGCGGCGGCGCGCGCGCCGCCCATCTGCCACACGATCGCGGTCGTCTTGCCGATGTGCGTCACCCCGTCGCTGGTCGTGTAGCCGAACGGCGTCGGCCCGACAGTGGTGTCACCCCCTAGCGACACCGACACATCGAGTCCCGCGGTCGCGCCCGTCGAGACGGGATACGCCCAGAAGTCGAGCATGATCGCACCACTTCGCAGGCCCATCCCGCGCGGGTTGTAGGTCATGGAGCGAACGGTGGTCGAAGTCGACGCGGTCGTACTCATGTGGAGCGAGTACGTCCCCGAGTGGACGGGCGACTGGACGGCGGTCGGCAGGATTCCCGAGCTGCCGCTCGGGAGGCTCGAGGGCAGCAGCTTCGAGGTCCAGTTGTTGTTCAGCTGCTCGGGGACCGAGATCTTGTTGCCGTTGTCGCCGCTGATCTGGAAGCCGCTGCCGCGGTCGTGGTCGGTCAGGAAGACCGCGTTGTAGTTCTGCAGCTTCGCCTTCGCCGCGTCGACTCCGATGTCCGCGCGAGCATCGCCGCTGAACGCAGAGTGCTCGTGCAGGTCGACTTTCCACCAGGTCGGGCCGCTCACTGCGCGCGACGTGGTCGCGCCATTCAGGGCCGCAACAAGGACTGCCGCCAGTACAGCAACGGCAAAGCCGAACCGCTTGCGCAAACCGTGACGAACCGCCTGACCCGATTGCTGCATTACGCCGACCCTCCCCAGGGAACGTGCTTGTTTCACGCTACGACAAACTCCGTCAATCTTCTAGTCCCGGATGCGCTGGACCGTGCCGCCGCTCCGCGCGTGCGGCGCGGACGAGAACGAGCCCGATCAGCACGACGAGAGCGCCGCCGACGCCGCTCGCGACGCCGAGCCCGTAGTTGTGGTGGCTCGAGGTTCGATTGTCCGACGCGAACCCCGAGAACCCCGGAGACGGCCCGCCCAGCGCATCCCGGAGGACGTTCACGTAGGTCTTGCCGAAACGGCGGCTCGGCTCGATCTGCGAGTTCTCGCTGAACTCGTTCCAGCTGATCAACCCGACCGCGTCCGGCGTGGACTGCTCGGCCGTCGCGAGCTCGGTGCGCAACGTCTCCCCGTTCCGACGGCGGACGACGCGATGCCCTCCGACGAGTCTCGCATCGAACCCGGGCGCGGCCGGTGCGATCCAGAGACCCTGATCGCGATGCACCACATTCCCCATCTGGACGAGCTTGCTCGCGTAGCTGCGAATCCGTCTGCGGGTCGACCGACGACCAGTAGTACGCATTTCCGTCGACGGTGCCGGCGAGCCGGTTGTAGCCCTCGACGTTCTTCTCCGACGCGAGGACGAGCAGACGGTCGCGAACCGGGCCTGCGGCCTGCCGGATCTGGTCGGCCGAGAATTCCCACGTGCCCGACCAGATGACGAGCGGATGGGTGTAGAGACCGAACGCAGGATCGTCTGCGAAGTGCGATGCGAAGAACCGAAGGTCGCCGGCCACCCGCGCAACGGGCAGCGGCCGACGGTAGAAGTCGAGCCCCTGATAGATGATCGCGAGCTTGAAATCGAGGCGGTCGGCGATCTCGATCAGCTTGCGCAGGCGGGCATCGAGCGCCGGCGTGTGCTTCCAGCTGACGATGAAGCCGTCGATCCCGGCGTATTGGGCCCACTTGACGTGCTGCTCGAGCACCTTGGTGTCGTCGCTCGAGTAGTGGCCGAGGAGCGGGTAGTCGATCTTCGCCCGGTTCCAGGACTCGGGGTTGTACCAGATGTAGTAGTAAGCGAGAACCGGAATCGGCCGTGCCGCGGCGGTCGCGGTCGCGGCAAACCCGCTCGCGAGGAGCAGGACGCCGGCGACGAGCGCGAGCAGGCCGCGTAGACGCGGGCTCATGCCTCCGCCACCTCACCTGCGCGGCCCCGGAACGGTCGCCGCAGACGGCGCCTCAAGCCGGGGCGACCGACGAGGAGCAGCCCTGCTGCCGTAGCGAAGAGGACGAACCCGGCGGTCGCGACGTCGAGGTACGAGACGACGTTCAGCGTGGCGACCTGGTCGCGGGTCATCGCAACCGGCATCTTCATCTTCAGCCCTGCGGCGTGGACGGTGACCCGGTAGTTCCCGCGCGGCAACGCCGGGAGGACGAGCTTCCCGGACGAGTCGAGCTTGTAGTCGCGCGCGTGCCCGTTCGGGAACTCGAGCGTGATGCTCGAGCCGATCGGGAAGCGGAAGATCCGGTCGCGGGCGCTGAACGTCGCCGAGTAGAAGAGAAGCTTGAGCGTGACCTTCGGCGACTCGGCAGGCAGGAATGCCTGCTGGGCGCGGTTGACGAGGTTGTTTCCGTCGATCGTCACCGCCTGCACCCTGTAGAGCAGGTGCTTGGAGACGAGCGTGCCGGCGAGCGGAACAACGCGGGTTGCCTTCAGCAGCACGGAGCGCGTGAGCCGCTTCCCGGAAAACGTGAACGCGGCACCGTCACTGCGATGAAGGCTCACCCGGTCGACCTTCTGTGCAGCGAAGGCGCCGGACTTCGGATCGACGAAACGAACCGTGGTCGGGACGTACTCGTCGACAGCGGCACGCAGCGTCCTGATGCCCTTGATGTCGGCCGAGTACCAGCGCTGAACCCGGTAGGTCGTGCCGTCCGGGAAGACCTTCGGCTGCAGCTTCACCGCCTGGATCAGGCCGAAGGGGCTCTTCTGCACCTCTACGAACGCCGCGTGCGTCAACTCGAAGATCGTCGACCCGTCGGCTCCGGTCGTCTGCGTGGTCCCGGCAAAGGTGAACTTCAGTCCCTGTACGGCGGGCACCGACTGGACTCGGAAGATCTGGCGCGAGGTGTGGTAGATGCCGCCCGCGCGCGCCGGGTCGGAGCGCACGACACCCAGGCCGACGGCCACGGCCACTGCGACAAGAAGCGCGCGCCGGTTCACGAGTCGACGTCTCCGATCATCGCGCTCCTGACGCGAGGCGAACGCATACGCCTCGTCCGGAACACGGCAACGATGATCAGAAGGAGGACGAGCGCCGCTCCGATCGTGTACGCCGGATAGATGATCGAGCGCTTCGCCACGACCGGCGGCGTCACTTTCCGCGTCGCCGGGATGATGCGCGCCGGCCGCGGCGCCCCGTGGAAGTCGAACGCCCCGGCGATGCTCGTCGCCGTCGCGTCGCGGCGGGTCAACGGCGCGAGCCCCCAGTTCTCCTCGATGAACTTGAGCCCGGACGTGAAGTCGAGCGTGGTGTGATCGATGTAGCCTCGCCGTGCGTACGGGCTCACCAGGAGTGCGGGGACGCGGAACCCGTACCCGAACCCGTCGACTTGCGGCGGGCGGACGTGGTCGTACCAGCCGCCCCAGTCGTCGTAGGAGAGCAAGAAGGCGGAGCTGTCCCAGTACGGGCTCGCCATCAGGTTGTTGACGAGCGTGCGCACGAAGCGCATGCCCGACTGGACGCTGCCCGGAGGATGCTCGCTCGCACCGGAGGGCGCGATGTACGAGACGGCCGGGAGGGTCCCGTTGTGGAGATCCTTGTAGTACTGGCTCAACGGCACGATGTGCTTCGCGAGCTTCGGGTCGTCGATGTATCGCGCGTAGTTGAGCAGCGGCACCCACACGACCTGCGAGCTCCGATCGCCGACGACATGGGCGCGGAACGTGATCTTCGGGTCGTAGTTCGAGACGTAGAACTTCCACGACACGCCCGCCTGCTCGAGCTCGTCGAAGATCGTCGGACGCGTGAAGCCCGTTTTCGGCGCGTCGTGTGGGTCAGCCGGGTAGGCGCCTACCCAGAAGAAGTGGTTCGAGCCGCTGCCGTCGGTCGCCGAGCTGAAGAACCGGTCGAACAGCACGTACTGGTCGGCCAGGTTCCAGTAATAGGGGATGTCCGATCCGTCGTAGTACCCCATGACGTTCGTCGGGTCGACGCCCTGGAGCCGCAGCACGTTCGCGAAGCCGTTCATCTTCCCGAGGTTGTACTGGCCTCGGAAAATGATCTGGTTGTGGCCGATGTCGGTGACCGCGCGGCCGCCGAGACGGAACGGCGCGATGCACTTCCCTTTCGGATGGTTGAGGTTGACGGGCATGCAGGTCCCGGACGGCGTGCCGTCCGAGCCCCGACCGTACGTGCCGAAGTAGTTGTCGAATGTGTGGTTCTCCTGGAGCAGGTAGACGAAGTGGCGGATCGGCGTCCGAGGGTGGTCGCCACCGCCGGCGGGAGTGAGCGGATAGGTCGGCTTCGGGATGTTCGAGTAGAGCGCCTTCAGTTCGGCCGCCTTCCGCGTCCGCGAGCGGTCCGCCTGCGCCCGCACCGCCGCGCGCTCACGCTTCGTGGCGGAATCCGTCGAGCTCACCGACGACTTGGGCGTGTTCGTCGTCGCAGCCTGCGGCGTCGTGCGCGGGGTGGTATGCACCTGCGTCGTGCTTGGTGCAGTCGTCACGGCGGGAGCGGACGGTGTGCTGGCCGCCTTTGCGGGCACCGTCCGCGTCTGCTTCGTCGTCGTGGGCTTCGGCTTGGGCTTGGAGGTCGGTGGGGTGTCGGGCGAGATGGCCGGGGCAGTCGTCGTCGGCGCGACGACGGTCGTCACGGGACTGGTGGTCGTCGGCGGCGCGGTGTCGGCCGGAGACGAGCTGCCGCCCGCGAGCGCAAACGCACACGCCTGGCCGGCGGCGAGCACCGCAGCGAGCCCAGCCGTGGAGAGGAGCCGAAGCCGGAAGCGCTTCCTCATGCCTCGACCACCACGAAGCTGTTGAACCCCTCGAGTGACTGGTACTTCGGCACCTTGCGGGTGCCGTGCGCGGGCCACACGTACCAGGTGTAGCGCCCAGGCAGGAGCTTCCGAGTCTTCCCGCCGTACGACCACCGCGCCGTGAGAACGAGCTTGGCGTGCTTCGGCCACGCGGACAGCACCTTCGTCTTCGCGCGGTAGAGCTGGACGTTGTAGAACGTCGCGCGGCCCTGCGGTCGCCAGTGGAGCACGACCGGAGCAGCCACCCGCTGGCCCGCAGCGGGACCGAAGAGCGGCTGGGCTGTCGGGCGCGCAAGGGCGGCCACGCCCGCCGACTGGTTGCCGGTGTGGTCGACGGCCACGACCAGGTAGCGGTAGACCACGCCCATCTTCAGGCGGTGGTCGACGAACCTCGGACCGGCGCCCCGGTAGACGGCGACAGCTTTCTTCGCGCCGGCCGAACGGAAGACGACAACGTGGTCGAAATCTCCCGTGGGCAGCCGCCACCGGAGGAGCGCGGAGCGCCCCGAAATGCGGATCGTCAGGTTGCGGATGTTTGCCGGCGGCGTTCGGTCGGGCGGCGTCGTTCCGGGCGTCACGACCGGAGTCGGCACGGGGGCCGCCACCACTTCGATCGTCCCGGAAGCAGTAACGGTGTTGCCGGATCGGTCGACGGCGGTGAACGTGACCGTCGTCTTGCCGATCGGGAACACCGAGGGCGCGTTCGAGATAACGTGCGGTGAGGGGTCGACGAGGTCGGTTGCCCGGAGATTGAGGAACCTCGCGACGAGCGGATTCGTCGCCGGGACAGCTGAGTCCGAGGTCAGGGACAGGTGACCCGGAATCGGCACCACAGGTGGGGTCGTGTCGTGCACGAGCACGCCGAAGCTCGTGGTCGACGTCTGGTTGGAGGAGTTCGTCGCGCTGCAGTTGACCGTCGTCGCGCCGAGAGGGAATGTCGACCCCGAGACCGGTACGCACGTGGCGGTGAGGCCACCTTCGACGATGTCGGTCGCGGACGGCGGCGTGTAGGTGACCGCTGCGCCGCTCGGGCCGTTCGCCTCGGTCACGATGTCGTTGACGTGCGTGAGCGACGGCGCGGAGTCGTTGACGGTGACGTTGAACGACTTCGTGGTCGAGTTGTGCGCCGCGTCCGTCGCGGTGCAGGCCACCTGTGTCGTGGCCTTCGCCGGGAAGGTGCTCCCTGACGCGGGAGCACAGGAGGGCGTGATCGTCCCGTCGACGTTGTCGGTCGCCTGCGCCGAGTACGTGACAACTGCCCCTGCGGGCGACGTTGCGCCGACGGTCTGATTGGCAGGCACGGTCAGCTGCGGCGGCACGCCGTCCGTGATCGTCACCGTGAAGGTCGCGCTACCGGTGTTCCCGTGCGCGTCGGTTGCCTGACAGGTCTCCGTGGTTTGCGCGATCGGGAACGTCGCGCCCGAGGAGAGCGGGCCGCAGGTCGGCGTCAGCGAGCCGTCGATGTTGTCTGTCGCCGTGGCGGTGAAGGTCTTGACCTTGCCGACTGGGTTGGTCGCCACGTCGTTGATGCCGGCCGGGACCGTGACGACGGGAGGAGTGGTGTCGACGAGGCTCACGGTGATCGTGAAGCCGGCTGAGCCGTGGTTCCCGGCGCCATCCGTGGCACTGCAGGTCACCGTCGTCTGACCGACCACGAACGTCGACCCGGACGCCGGCAGGCAGATCGGAGTCAGCGAGCCGTCGACGTTGTCCGTCGCGCTCGCAGAGAACGTCACGGCCTTCCCGCCCGGATCGGCGGCGGTCGTCGAGAGGTCGGCAGGAACCGTGACGACCGGATTCGTCTGATCCTTGACGGTGATCGTGAAGTCCGTCGTCGCGGGCTGGCCGCCGCTGTCCGTCGTCGTGCACTCGACCTGCGTGTCACCGAGCGGGAACTGAGAGCCCGACGCGGGAACGCATCCGACCGCGAGTGAGCCGCTCGTCGTCGGGTCGGTGGCGGTTACGTCGAACGTCGCCGTCGCGCCCGAAGCGTCCACGGCGGTGATGGTCTGGTTGCCGTTGCCCGACCAGTTGACGTTCCCGGTGTCGGCGCCGGACCCTGCGGTGAACATGAGCGCGACGCCGACGGCGATCCCTGCGGCGAGCCGTTTCATGGGCGCACCGAGTAGATGACGATGACGGGCTTCCGAATCTCGCGACCGTCAGCGGTCGTGACTGCGATCGTTTCGGTGTGCTCGACCCGCCCGTTGTAGCGGCGGGCGAACGCCAGGATCTTGTCGGAGAAGAACCGCGAGCGGGACGCCGAGAATGAGTCCCAGACGACGTACTGGATGTCGTTGTGGCGGATCATCAAGTCCGGGTTCCGCACGGCCTCGTACACCGGATTTCGCCGCAGCGGGTTGGCGCTGACGGAGAGGCCGAAGACCATCCGATGCCCGTAGAACTCGAGGATGTTCGCCATCGACGGGCCGATCGCGAGCATTTGCGAGCCCGCAGGCACGTAGGCCTCCACCCACTGACCGGCCTCACGACCGCCGGGGACGCCGCCGGAGCCCGCGAGGAACTGGCCGTTACGAGGCGGATGGATCCGCGCCCACGACGACACCGCGAGCGACAGCGCGACTGCCACCGTGAGCAGGACCGCTGCGGGGGCGCGCCAGCGGGCAGCGACGAACGGTACTGCGCCGTCCGCGAGACGGACGAGGGCACGGGCTGTGAGGAGCGCGCAGGGCGGCGCGATCGGAAGCAGGTACTGGAAGCCCTTCACCGGCCAGAGCTCGAAGAAGATCGCGGGCACGACAATCCAGGCGAGAAGGAGCCGCTCGCGCCAATCGCGCTCATGACGAAGGAACACGAGCCCAGCCGCGGCCACGATGAGGAGCAGCGGCCCGACCGCTTCGGACACGGTCGTCGGATAGAAGAAGAAGCTGTGGTTCGGCCGCCGGAACAGCTGGTACGACAGGAATGCGGAGCCGGTGTGTGACTTCCCCGCGAACGCGATCGAGAGCGGGTACGGCAGGATCACGACGACCATTACCGCGAGCGACACGGCGAGGTCGCGAAGGCGCACTCTGATCGACGGCGAGAGCGCGAGGAACGCGTAGACGGCACCGACGAACAGGATCCCGACCTCTTTCGAGAGGAATGTGAGCCCGAGCCCACCACCGGCGGCAAACAGCCACGACCGCGTCCCGCGACGGACGTACAGGGCGAGGAAGTAGAGCGTCAGCGTCGCGCAGAACGCCTCCGGCAAATCGAGCAGGACCTGCCGGGAGACCAGGAGGTGATACGGCATGAGCGCCAGGAAGCCTGCGGCGAGGACGCCCGCCCGCCGGCCGTAGAGCAGCGCCCCGATCTTGTAGGTGAGGACGATCGTCGCGATACCGACGCCGGCCGACAGCACGCGCCCGAAGCGGTCTCCCCCGCCGAACAGGAAACCGAACGAGAGCGCCGTCTGGTAGAGCAAGGGGTGGGCTCGGAAGATCGGGAAGAACGGCCGAAGCGCCGCATCGCCCGCGATCGAGGCGCCTTGCCCTGCGTAAACCGCCTCGTCGCTGTTGAACCCGGTCGCCGCGAGATGCCACACGCGCATGAAGAGCGCGAAGCCGAATGCGAGGGCGGTCGCGGCTACCGCCGCGAACCGCCAGACACGTGCCACCTCGCGACTGCGGGAGCCGTACGCTCCCGCAGCAACCGAGTCAGCCAACACCGAGTCGAGACCGCTCACTCGGCCTCCGGAATCGGGATCTGGGCCGATGTCGGAAGGACTCCTCGGAGATGATCGACCAGGTCAGGCTGACTGCTGCCGTTGACCGGCTCGGAGGCTGGGAGCGAGAAGATCTCCGGCAGTGACAAGTGCCAGTTCCGGGAGCTCCTCGAGAGCAGCGTCGCGGGCTGCCGCTCGATGGTGCCACGGATCAGAGCCGCCTCGGCCGCGACGAGATCGACATCGCTCCGCTCGTGGAGGAACTGCTCGAGGTAGGTGTACGGCGGGAACCCGTATGCGTCGGCGCAGTTCGCGAGGATGATCTCGACTGCCTCGTCGGCGGCGAGCGGGCGGCTGAAGTCGTCGCCGCGCTGGATCACGACGAGCTCCTCGTAGCGCGCCTCCCGTGTCCGGATGACACTGGGGACGAGCCGGTCGACGTGGTACTTCGGCGGCGGGACGAGCAGCTGCACGATCGCGTTGATGGTTGCGACCGGGAGGTTGTGCTTCGAGAGGAAGAACGCGAAGGCACGCCCGGACTTCGAGTGGAGCCGGCTCTGGAAGAGCAGCGCGAGCCGCTCCTTCCGGGTCAGTAGCGGCGCCTTCACCGCTGCAACCGTGTGGCGGCTGATCGTCAGCGGCTTCGGATACGTGAGGACGGTCCCGTCGGGGCACAGTAGCGTCAGGTCGTCGGAGATGAACCCGAGCGCAGGGTTCGCGTCGAGCGACTTCAGGATCGTGGTCGTCTTCCCGGTGTCGGTCCGCGCCGTGATCAGGAACGCCTTGTCGCGGCTCGACATACAAGCGGCGTGGACGAGCGCATACCCGTCGGCGGCGAACTGCCAGCGCAGGATGGGCTCGACGACGTTCGTGTAGAGCACGTGCGGCGAACGGCGCAGGAGCCGAGAGGCCTTGATCTCGACCGTTTCGCCGACGCGGATGTCGACGGCGAACCCATACGACCCGAGCCCCTCGTCGTAGACGAGCCGATCACGCGTGATCTCGACGGTCTTCACGCGGCCCCTCGCCTTGTCGGGCGCGACGGTCCCGATCGTGACGTCGAGGTCCGGCGCGCTTTCGAGCTGCGGGACGCCGAACCGCTCGAGCTCGGGGAGCGGCACATCGGATGCGACGCTGACGAGGCCGTGGATGTCGTAGAACGACCGGCCCGCAGCCGCCTTCGGCTTCGCCCAGATCCACGTGTCGGCGACCCCGAACCGCGCGAGGGTCAGGGCCGCGAGCGTGATCACGTTGGAGACGAGATACATGACGTGGAGACCGGAGGTGAGCAGGACGAGCACCGGGCCGCGCATCAACAGCAGCAAGTCGTTGACGAATAGGAACTGCACGAACCGGGCAAGTCGCCGGCGGTCGTCGGACGACGGCCTGAACACGAACCGCTCAGCGAGCACGAAGTTCCAGGTGCTCGACCCCTGCGTCGCAATCACGGCTGCGAGGAGGTAGTAGAGCCCACCGACCTCGGTGAGGAGGGCGAGCAGGGCCGTGTTGACGGCCAGCCCGGTCAGCCCGACGAGGCCGAACTTGACGAACCTCAAGGTCGAGCCCGTCAGGCGAAGCCGCCACAGGTGCAGGAAGTAGTTGATCGCCTCTCCGACCGACGCCTTGCTGTGCCCGGCGAACCGCTCGCCGAAGGTGAAGCCCACCTCGGCCTTCCTGAGCTCTGGGACGCGGACGAGGAGCTCGAGGAGGATCTTGAACCCGCGTGGCCGAAGGCGCGGCGAGTTGGCGGCGACTGCGGCCCGGCTGACGAGGAAGAACCCACTCATCGGGTCGGAGACCCCCTTGAGCGCGCGGCGGAATCCGAGGCGCGCGACGCCGCTCGAGACGTGCGAGAGGAAGGAGCGGAGTCTCCCGAAGTCATCAGCGCTGCCGCCGTTGACGAAGCGGCTCGCGACGACCAGGTCGACGTCGCCCTCCTTCGCGCGGTCGAGCAACTGCGAGATCACCTCAGGCGGGTGCTGCAGGTCGGCGTCCATCACGCAGAGCCACAGCCCGCGAGCGTGTGCGAACCCGGCTAGGACCGCAGTGGCGAGGCCACCGGCGCGCTCGCCGGAGGGCCGATGGATGACGCTGACCGGAGCGACGAACTCGCTCGCGGCGGTGCGAATCGCGTCTGCCGTGTCATCGTCGCTGTCGTCGACGAAGATGACCTCGATCTCCGCCCCCCGAGCGATGGGCGCGAGCCGCTCGAGAAGCGGCGCGACGTTGTCGGCCTCCTCCTTCGTCGGCACGATGACCGAGACGACCGGAGCAGCAACCGCGGTCGCCGACTCAGACAAACGATAAATCCCGGCCGATGCCGCCATTGCCCCTTCTCCCCCGTGTTGACTTGAGTCCTCAGGGACAACGCGGCGCCGCGCAGCCCTCCCCTGCACCACTTCGTAAGGCGATGGACACACAATGGCAAAGTCCGAATCCACCGGCAACAAGACGATCGGGGAGCAGATGCCTGGACGTTTGGGCGACTTCCCCACCGGTCAGCGGCCATCGGAGACACGTAGATTTGGGACGTGGCGAGCCCGCGGCGCCTCCTCGTCTTGGCACAACTCGCGTTCTGGACCTGCGTCGTCCTCTGCTTCGCGGTCACGGGCGGCGGCCTGTCGGGAAACCACGGCTTCAGCGTCTACGGCGGCCGGTGGACGACGATCCTGCCGTGGGCTATTGGCATCTCGGCTGCGGCAGTCCTGATCTGGCGCGCAGCAGACGCGGTCTCGGACGAGGATCAGGCCCTCGCCCGCTGCCTCCGCATCAACGTCGTCCTCCTCGTCTTCATCCTGCTCACGCCGGACTCGATCGACCAGCTCTTCTACATCGCCCACATCCTCGCGAGCGTCGCGCTCTTCCTCTTCCAGACGATCGTCGGCCTCTGGCTCGTCCTGCGGACGCGGTCGGGCGCGGTGCTGCAGCTCTACGTCCTGCAGATCGCAGGCGGAGTCGCCGCCGGCGCGTCCCAAGCGCAGTGGATCGGACTCTTGAGCCCTGGCATCCTCGTGTTCCAGCTCGCCTTCGGCGCGCTGCTCGTGAGCCTCCCGCCCAGTGATGTGGCCGGTGACGTTGCCCGCTTCCTGGGTCGGGAGCGCCAAGCGATGCAAGGACGCAGGTCTCGTCCATAGCAGCGCTATGGACGAGACCGATGACGCAGCCGGCGTAGGCTTGACGGAGCCGGCGAACGTTGCCGGTCGCATCGCTGCTACGCCGTCACGAGCTCCAGGTCGGCACGTAGCGCGTCGAGGTCGAAGCCGTTCGGCGCGCGGCCGCCGTCGAGGAAGTCGCGCGACAGGACGCAGTACGCCTCATCGCAATAGCGGTCCCAGAACGACCACGTCAGCTCCTTGAGACTGCCCCACGTTACGACCGTCAGCCCGGCGGCCGCGTAGCGGACGACGTCGACCGCGTGACCGCCCCACGAGCCGGGCTGGTCGTCCCCCGACAACGTCCCGTTCCAGTCCCACGTGTCCTGGTACTGAGCGGACAGCGGCAGCTCCAGGCCGATGTAGAGCCCGCCGAAGAGCCATGCTGCAGCCCGCACGAGGCTGTGATCGCCTGCCGGCACGCGCGCGAACGCGCCGATGCGGTGGTGTCCGACGCCGTGCTTGCGCCAGTCACGGAGCACGTCGAGCTCGACCGCGCCCTCCTCTCCGCTCCGCGGGTCGACGATCTTGACGCGGTCGAACGCCGCCAGGACGGACGCCTCGGTCACCTCGACCGCCGCGCCGTGCGCGGCGGCCGTCCACGCCTCGATCATGTGCGCCGCCGCCACGGTCGTGCAGTCCCCGATCCGGTCGTTTGCGTACATCGGCCATTCGGCGACGTGCTCGGTGAGATCGAGCGCTGACGGCGGGTCGGGCAGCTGCGCTCGATCGAGGTAGCGCGACAGCGTGAGCGTGCGGACATCCACGCGCGGAGCGAGCTTGCCGAGCTTGCGCGCCGCGATCTCGGTGGTTGCCATTGCGGGGCCTCCTCTCGGAACGGACGCCGCAGCGACTGCGCGAGCCTACACCCCTTGATCGTCTCGCGCCCAGGCTGCGAGCAGCCCGCGGTAGTGGGCGACGAAGTGCTCGTGCTCGTGCGCGGGGAACGTCGAGCGGACGGTGTTGACCAGCACGTCGTCGAAGTCGGTCGACGTGAACCACTCGTGCGCCAGCCCGTCGAGGTGCCCGAGATGCGTTTGCGCAGAACTCCTCGTAGCGAGCCACCTGGAAGTACGCGTCCGCGAGCTCGCGATACTTCGCCAGCTTCTCGTCGTAGCTGAGGTCGTCGCGATCGGCCCACACGAAGTAGTCACGCGAGTTCTGGTTGACGAGCATCTCGCGACGGGTGACGGCACAGAACGCGGACCAGCGGACGAGCGCCTTGATCGCCCACGGGAAGTAGTAGTGCAGCGAGGTGAGAGCGACGTCGGGCGAGGCGTTCGCGTAGTCGATCGGGTAGGCGACGCCGTCCTTCACGATCGTCTCGCACGAGTTGAACTCCCAACGGAAGAACGCATTGACGAGCCGCGAGATCGTGATCACCTCTTCGCCAAGCTCCGGGGTGAGGAAGTCGTGCCGCACCTGGTAGCGATCGTGCATCGGCCGTGACGGGTCGAACCACATCGACATCGTCTCGGCGCCGATCGAGAGCGAACGCACGAAGACGTCGAAATCCTCGAGCGCGGTCTGCAGGTGCATCATTCGCTCGCCCGACTCGTCGTACCGCGCGCGCAGCTCTTCGGCCGAGCCGACCCGCGAGACGCCGACCCACTGGCCGCCGTCGAACGGCTTCATGAAGAGCGGGTAGCCGATGTGGTCGCCAATCGTCTCGAGGTCGAACGGCGCGTTGTAGCGCTCGGCGGTCGGCTGGAAGCGCGGGTTCGAAGGCGGCACCTTGTGCGGGATCAGCCACGTCTCGGGCACGCGGATCCCGAGCCGCATCAGTGCGCAGTACGCGGAGTGCTTCTCCATCGCCTGGAACGTGAACGGGTTGTTGAGGAGGTACACGTCGTCCATCAGCGAGACCTTCTTCAGCCACGCGCGCGGCAGGTCGTACCACCACGCGAGCCGGTCGATCACGATCGAGTAGCGCGGTTGAGAACGCAGGTCGAACGGCTCGTTGACGATCCGCTCGGTGCGCAGGTCGTGGCCGTCGACCGGCCCGAGCCGCGCGACGAGCGCCTCGAACGCGGCGGGCCAGTCCTCTTCGGTGCCGAGCAGTAGGCCGATCACGCTCTCGGGTCGCATCAAACGAACCTTGGCAGATGATGCGCGAGCTGGCGCCGCCAGGAGGGCCAGTCGTGCGGAACGTCGTGGCCCCACAGGTCGACCTCGTGCGGGATGCCTTTCTCGGCGAGCACGGCGCCGAAGCGGCGCGTCGAGTCGAGCGCGCCCGTCGTGTCCTCCCACTGCCCCTGCCCGCAGACCAGGATGATCGACGCCTGACGCCGCAGCCAGTCGAGATGGTCGCCGTGGAGGTTCACGACGTAGTCCATCGGATTGTTGAAGTAGACCGCTTCCCCGCGCTCGCCGCCGCCTTGCACCGCTACGTCGTAGACGCCGCTCATGCCGATCGCGAGCGGGAAGAGATCGGCGCGCTTCAGGCAGATGTTCACCGAGTGGTACGCGCCGAACGACGCACCGGCCGCAATCAGCTCGTGCGTGTGCGAGTCGGCCTGGACGAACGGGACGAGCCTCGTCAGCAGCCACCATTCGTAGTGGCCGTGGCGCCTGGCGCGCTCCTCGAGCGGCAGGTCGGCCCGCGTCCAGCTGTCGCGGTCGAACGACGGCAGGCAGTACAGCTTCACCTTGCCGTCGTCGAGCAGCGGCGTGATCGCTTCGACCATGCCGCGATCCTCCCAGTCGTACGGCGCTCCGTTCTCGGATGGGAACGCGACCAGCGGGCGGCCGTAGTGCCCATACGCGACCACGGAGCCGCCGTCGAGGTCGACGACACGGCGATTCATGCAACTGCCTCGATCAGCGCGGGCAGATGCGGGTCGAATGCGTCGCGCCAGCACGTCCAGTTGTGCGCGTCGCGGACCAGGCCGAGCCACGCGGGATAGCCCTGCGCCTGGAGTGCTGCGGCGACGGTCTCGTTGTTCGCGCGGTTCTCTTCGGCCGTGCCGCACGTGATCGCGACGGGGATCGTTCGTGCGCCTTCGAGCCCGCGGAGCACCGTGCCGACGAATCTCGTGATGCGGCGGTAGCGCGGGAACCCATGCTCCTGCTTGTCGAAACGCTGTCGGAAGAAGCTCCCAGACTGGAGCAGCAGACCGTCGAAGAGCCTCGGGTGACGCCGGTGCGCGTGGAGCATCGCCAGGCCACCGAGGCTCGCACCCATGCCGATCCGACGTTTGTGCGGCACGTGCTTCGCGATTTCGGGCAGCAGCTCGCGCGCGAGCGCCGCGGCGTAGAGCGCAGAGGCGGAGTAGGTCTCGTTTCGGTCGACGGGTTGGATGAGCGCTGCCCGAAGCGGCGGGATCCGCTCCTCCCAGCTCATCACGTCGAGGAACCGCGTCAGCCCCGCGTACTCCGCGTACTCGGGGCCGTCGTGCGCGACGAGCAGAGGCGCGTCGAGGCCGGGCGGATCGGGCGTCGCGTACAGCTGCACGTGGATGCGGGCGACGAGCCGGCGGCACCGGATCTCGAGGCGCTGCACCGGGCCGGCGTCGGCGACCGAGTCGAGCCACGCCGGGGCCTCGTACCCGGGCCACTCGACGATCGACTTGTCGCCGAACGGGCCGCGCGCGCGGAGTGGGTTTGCCGGGTCGGGCAGGAAGCGCCCGTCGATCCCGAGCAGGTACTCCATGCGGTCGACGTCGGCACGGGCGAAGTCGAGCCGCCATGCCCCGTCCCGCCATTCGAACGGCGGGCCGATCCGCGGCCGGATGACCTCCTGCCCGAGCACGACATGGCGGTAGGCCCGCTCGGGATCGGGCACGGTGAGTCCGACCGCGTCCTCGCGGACGCGTGGCGGGGTCAGCGCTTCTTCTTGGGTCGGTTCTGTCGTGCGCGGATCTTGTACTCCCGCAACCGCTCCTGTCGCAGTAGGTGGTTGCGGCGGGCCTCGACCGCCTCGAGCTCGCGCTGCAGCTTGACGTACGACCGCCACCGGTCGTCGGCCAGCGAGCCGTCGGCGAGCGCCGCACGGATCGCGCAGCCGGGTTCCTGGTCGTGGTTACAGTCCGAGAAGCGGCAGGTGCGCGCGATCTCCTCCACATCGCCGAACGTCTGCTCGAGGTCGGCGTCCCAGAGCTGCAGCTCCCTGATTCCCGGTGTGTCGAGGATGACGCCGCCGGCCTCGAGGATGATCAGCTCGCGGTGGGAGGTCGTGTGTCGGCCGGCGTGGTCGTCCTCGCGCACCTCGTTCGTCGCGAGTAGCTCCTCGCCGACGAGCGCGTTCACGATCGTCGACTTGCCGACGCCGGACGACCCGAGCAAAACGGCGGTGCGGTTCGGCTCGAGCCAGGGCCGCAGCAGGTCGAGCCCGGCGCCGGTCTTCGCCGACACCGCGAGCGCCGGGCACGAGCCGAGCGTCACCGCCTCGACCTCGTCGAGGTACGGCGAGGCCGCGTCGACGAGATCGGTTTTCGTCAGCAGCACGATCGGCTGCGCTCCGCTCTCCCACGCCATCGCGAGGTAGCGCTCGAGCCGGCGCACGTTGAAGTCGAGCGGCAGCGCCTGCACGAGGAACGCGACGTCGATGTTCGCGGCGAGCACCTGTTCGCGGGCCGCATGCATGACTTCTTTGCGCGAGATGGAGGTACGGCGTTCGAGCACGGCCTCGACGAGGTTCGTCGCGGCGGCGTAGCCGACCCAGTCGCCGACGGCCGGCAGCTCGTCGCTCTTGAAGAGCCGTGTCGTCGCGCTCGCGCGCGCCTCGCCGGCCTCGGCGATCAGGTCGTAGGCGCCCCTGTGCTGGATCGCGACGCGGGCGGGCACGAGCCCGGCGGCGCGGTGGTCGGCGAACGCGGCTTCCCAGCCGTCGTCCCACCCGAGTTTGTGCAGCAGCGTTTCCGTGGACGGAAGTGTCAACCAAAGCTCCTTTGCGCGTGAGCGAAACGGGCGTCGCGCCCGTCACGCACGCGTCAGGAAACGCTGCGGCGGGCGGCGGCGCAGGGCGCGGTGAGCGCATTCGTCACAATCGTCATGTCTCCGCACCTCCTTCCGGGTCGCCAGGGCAAGGGTACACTGGGCGCGCCCGCGGCGCGGTGAGATTCCGAACCGGGTCAGATCCGGGAGGAAGCAGCCCTAAGGATCCCTCACCGGTGCCGCGGCCTATTTGAGCTGCGCCAGGAGATCCGCAAGCTCGGGGAAGCGGCCGACCTGCTGCTTCGACCAGACGGTGTCACCGCCGGCGACCACATCGAACTGGCTCTTCTCCCCCGCGACCATCTCGGCGTCGTGTCCCAGGCCGTTCAACTCCGCCACGAGACTCGCGGCGCGCTCGTCGTAGCCGTGTCAGACCGGGCAGTAGTAGATCGCGATGCTCGCCATGACGCGACTGTAGCGTCCGGCAAACCAGTGGCGGCGAGCCCGCGTACTCCTGGCATGCGGCACGTCGTGCGTCCACGCATCCTTCTGCTGGCTCTCGCGGCCCTGCCGCTCGTCCTCACCGCGTGCGGCAAGGGCGGCGGCGGGTACTAAGAGGCTCTTACATAATGGGGCTTCGTTGCTCGGGTGCGATCGGCGAGTGCGCTGCAAGGACGCAGGTCTCGCTCGTATGCAGGCATACGGGCGAGACCGAGGACGCGGCAGCGCGCCGCCGAGCGCAGCCGGGCGACACAAGCTTCATCGTGTGAGGGCCTCTTACGCAGCCCGATCGAGGTCGGCGTCCGTCTCGAGCTCTCGCTCGACGATCTCGATGATCTCGCTCTCCGAGTGTCCGGCCTGCTGCGCCGCTTCGACCAGGTGCAGCAGCTGGTGGTGCGGTGAGCTTGTCGCGGTCCCTCCCATGGGTTCTCCCTTTCGCTTGGTCGCTTCCACCGTACTGGCAGACCTGGTTGCGAAGGGGTAAGCGTTCTGTGACCAAACGAGTGAGCGCCGCCGAAGCCGGCGCTCAATCCGGGTCGGTGAGAGTCCTGTCCTTGTCCTCGATCTGATGCGCCCACGAGTACAGCGGTAGCTCGGTCAGGCGCTTCGGGTGCTCAACCTCTTCTGCGTCGCTCGGCGCTTCGGGCTCCGGGATGGGCTCCGCGTGCGGGCGCTGTTCTTCGGCCGCGCGGCGCTCGGCTGCATCGCGCTCTGCTTTGGCTGCAGCTTCGCGTCGCTCGGCGTGCTCCGCTTCGAGCGCGGCTTTGCGCTCTTCAGCCGCGCGATTGCGTGCCTCCTCTTGGGCATCGATCTCTGAATTGGGTGCCGCGGACTTCCTCTCCTGGCGCTTACGCCGCCGTTCTGCTTTGCGTTGTGCGGCCCGTTCTGCCTTGGCCATGGCTTTGCGGTAATCCTCTGCGCGCCAGCGCGCCAGCTCGTCCGCGTCGCGTTGCGCTCTGCCGGTGAGGGCGGGTTCCTGCGCTTGGCTGCGCTGTTGTTCTGCGCCCTGCTCTGCTTCGAGTGCAGCCTCGCGTTCCTGATCCGCGCGGCGGCGTTGCTGGATTTCGGTTTCGCGCTCCGCCTTGCGTGCGGCCGCTTGTTCCTTCGCTTCGCGCTTGCGCTGTTGCTCTACGGCGCGGCGTTCCGCCTGCTCCGCCTCGAGTGCGAGTTTGCGCTCCTGTTCTGCGCGGCGGCGTTGGTGGATTTCGGCGTCACGCTCCGCCTTGCGTGCGGCCGCTTGTTCCTTTGCTTCGCGCTTGCGCTGTTGCTCTACGGCGCGGCGTTCCGCCTGCTCCGCCTCGAGTGCGAGTTTGCGCTCCTGTTCTGCGCGGCGGCTTGCCTGGCTTTCGGCATCGGCTTGCTCCGCTTCGCGCGCGGCCACCGGTTCGGTCTCCTCTCGGCGATGCGCTTGCTCCACGGCGCGGCGCTCCGGCTCCAGCGTCCGAATCGCCGCGGTTCGCGTCACGGTGGCGCGCGTCCTCTTCTTCTCGCGGGCTTGCTGCGCCTCGCGGATTCGACGCTGCCCCTCCAGCGCGGTCATGAGCTTCCGCATCTCGCGTGTGCGCTCATCCTCGCCCGACCTTCGTGGGCTGAACACGAACGCTGCGAGCGCAGCGGAAAGCAACCCTCCCCCCAGAATGAGCAGAGTCGAGTGCGTCATCAATTCGCAGCCATCGTCGCCCTTCGCATGAGCTTGAACCCTGCCCGAAGAGCTAATACGGCGCTGGACCCTCGGCTAGCGCTGTCAACGTGGCTCGCGATCAGCTACGCGATCGCGTCCACTGAGACACTCGGTGTTTGGCTTACACTCAGGGCTGAGGGCGCATAGCTCAGCGGGAGAGCGCTCGCTTCACACGCGAGAGGTCCCTGGTTCGATCCCAGGTGCGCCCACTACTGAGGAGCCGCGCAAGCGGCTGATCTCTTGTGCGACCGCGCCGACCGGCGGATCTGCTTCTTCATCAGCGGACGAGCTTTCCAGAAGGTGCGATCACGAGCCAGAGACCACCGTACTCGCGGACGTTCTGGCACAGGATCTGCCCCGGCTTGGTGTCCCCGAGGTAGTAGTAGAGCGGGTGGCCCGTGTACGTGACTTGGCGCGCGCCGCCCCGCCGGATGACTGTGCCGAGCTTCGACCGATCGATCCCTTTCAGGGCCTCTGAACGCCGACGCCGCTCGCCCCGAACGAGAGCACAGTCAAGGCGGTCGCCAGCAGCCTCATGCCCTACCGACAACGGTCTCCTTCGGGTGTTACACCGCAGAACGAGCGCGAGCGCCCCGTTAACGGCGCTAGCCGAGGGTCGAGCGTCTTGTTAGCGCTTCGGTCAGTGCCCGAGGCGCCGTCAATCGTCACGATGCGCCGGAATCATGACGCACTCCGCTCTGCTCATTGCTGGGGGAGCGTTGCTGACCTGTGTGTTGGGTGCGCTCGTATTCGGGGGCAAAGGCTCCGCGGAGGACGAGCGCATTCGCGAGGAGCGGAGGCTCCTGGCCGCACTCGAGGCGCAGCGCCGCGTCCGCGACAGACAGCGCTTACGCGAGGAGCGGCGGCGTCGCGTCGTAGCCGGCACGCGCCACCCTGCGCAAGCCGAGCGACAGCCGGAGGCCGACGAGCAAGCAGCGGCGTTGAAGGAGCGGGCCGCCGCGCACGAGGCGGAGGAGGCCGAGCGCCGGGCGGCGGAGGAGCTCCGCAAGCGCGAAGAGAAGGAACAGGCGGCCGCGCTCAAGACGCAGCGCCGAGCCGAAGCGCAGGAGCGCCGGCGGGCAGCGAAGGAAAGCGAAGCCGCGGCCAAGGCGGAGCGCGCCGAACGCCGCGCACAGGAGAAAGAGCGCCGACAGCAGGCGAAGGAGCAAGCGGCTGCGCTCGAGACGCAGGAAGCCGAGCGCCGCGCCGAGGAGGAACAGCGCGTGCGCGCAGAGCCGGCGCCACAGCCGGTAGCGGCAGCCGACCCGTACGAGACCAACAAGCCTCTGGCCGAGCTGCCGCTCTTCTCGTGGGCGCACGAACTGGAGACCGACCACCGGACGCCCGTAGACACGGACTGATCGCGCTCAGTCCGCTCGCCGGAACACCTGGACCTGCACGCCGTCGGGGCCCACGGTCTTCGACTCCGTCAGCCTCAGCTTCACCCTGTCGATCCCATCGGGGAACACCCGCCGGCCGCGGCCGAGGATCGTCGGGAAGACCATCAGCCGCAACTCGTCGACGAGATCGGCCGCGAGAAGCGTCGCGACCAGCGTGCCGCTGCCGGAGACGAGGATCGACCCGTCCGTCTCGTCCCTCAACTTCGCCACCCGCTCAGCGACGTCGCGGTCGATCACCGTCGTGTTCTGCCACTGCGGCTCGGTGATGGTCGTCGAGACGACGACCTTGGGATCGCTGTTGAGCTTCTCTGCGAACGACCCCTCGCGTGACGGCCACGCCGCCGCGAAACCGTCGTACGTGACACGGCCGAGCAGCTGCACCTTCGCGTCCATCAGCTCGTCGAGCTTGAACGTGTTGCCTTCATCGCCGCGGTCGTACTCGAACGTCCAGCCGCCGTATTCGTAGTTTTCGGATCCGCCCGGATCCTCGAACACGCCGTCGAGCGAGACGAATTCCGTTACGACGATCGTTCCCATCTCGTCACCTCCGTCGTTGAGCAAGCCTGCCCATATGACGGCGCGGCGACTCGTAACTCATCGCGAGCAGCGCCGCCGCACCGAGGACGATCAGCCCCCAGCCCACCGAGAGAGTCGGCTGAAGCAGGTCCGGGAATTGCCACGACGTCCACCCGCGCTTCCAGACCTGCTCCGTCCAGAAGTCGTTCGCCATGTTGCCGACCGCGTACGCCGCCATCAACGCGAGGTACGCGCCGAGCAGCCTGCGCAACCCGCGACCGCGCACGCTCGGTACGACACGCGAGAGGAGGAGCGCCGTGAGCAGGAGCAGCAGGCCGTCCAGCCCATGGTGGTGGCCGTGGTGGACGGCGGCTTCTGCGCCGCGCACGCGGTACCGGCCGGTCTCGAACAGCCAACCGAGGAGCGGCACCCTGTCGAGAAAGACACCGACTTCGGCTGCGAGCCATGGCAGCGACACGAACACGGCCGCAACCGCGACGACCACCCGGAGCCGATCGCCGCGCACGCTCGACGACCACGCCACACGTGGGAGGAGCGAAGCCGAGAGCGCGAGCGCCACGAGAACCCCAACACCGGCGACCGCGTTGACCGGCCGCGCGTCGAGTTTCGCCTCGTCGACAACGCCCGGCCAGAACACCGGCGTGCACAGCAGGATCCCCGCCGCTGCAACGAGACGAAGGCGACTCAGCCGGTCGAGCAGGACGAGCAGGATCGCGATCGCAGCGAGTGCGGCCGGAAAGTTCGAGAGGACGAGGACGCGGCTCAGGCCACCTTCGAGACCCGAGCCCGAGACGTGGTACAGGTCGGCCGCCGGGAGGCGCGAGTAGGTGACGAGCACCGCCACCGCATCGAGCACGAAGAAGGCCCAGACGAGCAGAACCTCGAGCGGCTGGCGCGACATCCGGCGCGCCGACACTACAACCATCCAGGATAGGCTCGCGACCTGGACGAGCTCGACCTTCTCGACTGGAAGCGCCGCGTCTTCGAGCTATACGCAGAGGTGCGCCGCCTGCCCGATCCCATGGCGGCGTGGGACCACTGGCGCGACACGCGCGACGGGCTCTTCGCAGCGCACCCGCAGACGCCGCTCACGAACGACGTGCGAGCCCGCTTCACGGGCCTGCCGTACTTCGACTACGACCCCGAGCTGCGGGTGCTGGCCACGGTCGAGCCGGCCGAGCGCGTTCAGCGCGAGATCGCGACCTCGGGCGAGCGCCCCTACTCGTTCACCCGCTTCGCCCGCGCCGGCTTTTCCCTCCATGGCCGGGGACTGTCCCTGGACCTGTACTGGCTGGAGGGGTACGGCGGTGGGGTGTACCTCTCGTTCGCCGACGCGACGAGCGGCGACGAGACCTACGGCGCCGGGCGTTACCTACTCGACACCGTGAAGGGCTCCGACCTCGGGAGCGACCAGGGAAAGCTCGTCCTCGACTTCAACTTCGCCTACAACCCGTCCTGCACGCTACGACCCGCGCTGGGTGTGCCCCCTCGCCCCGCCCGGAAACCGCCTCCCGATCCCGATCCGCGGCGGCGAGCGCTACCCGCTTTAGGTCGTCGCTGCTGCTAGGCGGCGGAGGTCGCGCGTCAACAGCCCCGGCACGAACGGGGACAGGAAACCGGCGCGCTCGTCGCCGTTCCGGTCGATGACGTAGAACGCGTCGCTGTGCTCGACGTCGCCGTCCTTCGTCGGCCGGACCTCGATGCCGTAGGCACGCCACACAGGCGCGAGCTGGGCGTGCGTCCCGAGCAGCCACTCGAAGTCGGCGGGCAGATGCCATTTGCGGGCCGCCTTCGCCACGGAGCGCGGCGTGTCCGCGAGATCGACGCTGACGACGACGAGCCGCGGCCGGGCCGCCGCCGGAAGCGGACGCATCGCGGCCGCAAGCTGGGCTGCCTCGATCGGGCATTCGGACGTACAGAGCGAGTCCATGAACGCGAGCACGACCGCCCGGCCGCGGAGAGCCTCGAGGCGCACCGTCCGTCCATGCTGGTCGCGCAGCCCGAAGAGCGGCGCGGCAACTTCTCCGCTCTTCCACGTCGCCTCGCCGTACAACGCCGGGAGACTGGGGCGGGCGAGCGCCCGCGACGACCCGAACAAGTTGTGCAGGAGCACGCCGGTCGCGACACCGACGATGGCGGCAGACGCGACCGCGAGCGCGAAGACCCGCCGCATCAGCGCACTTACACCTCGTCGCGGCGGCGCGCCGTCACCGACCACCAGATCCCGACGACGATGAGCAGCCCGACAGGCAGCAGGAGCGTGAGCAGGGACGCGGTGAGGAACGAAGCGAGCATCAGGTCTCCCTCGGTCGAAGGTCGCGCACGACCGTGCGCTCCTCGGTTGGCTCGAGCAGACGGTACGCAGCGACGAGCACCGCAATCGTGAACGGGACCGACGCAGGCACCCACATGATCCCGGCGGCGAGCTGCTGGTCCGCCAAGGCGGACAAGCCACCCGGACGATGTGCAAGCGCCGCGTAGTGCCCGTACAGCGGATGCGACGCAAAGCCCAGCACGACCGCCAGCACCCAGCTGACGAGGATCGCGCCGATCCCGTACGCGATGCGCTGCGGTGGCTGCAGACGCGGCCGGCGCGACATCGGCACGAGATGCGTCCAGAAGAGGAGCGCCGTCCCAAGGAAGAGCGCGTGCTCGAGGTCGTGCACGCCCTCGTTCCGCAGCGTCAGGTCGAACAGCACCGGCAGGTGCCACGCGACGAGCACCCCATTGAAGAGCACGAAGACGACGATCGGAGCCGAAACCGGCCGGCATGCCAGCAGGACGCGCGCGATTGCACGCCGGACCGCCAAGGGCAGCGGTCGCACCGAGCGCGGCCACGGACGCCCGAGCAGAATCAGCGGTGGCGCGACCATCGTCAGCAGCACGTGCTGCACCATGTGCACCCAGAAGAGTCGGTCCGCGTACGTGTCGACCGGGGAGTCGATCGCGACGACGAGGACGAACAGCCCGCTGTAGTAGCTCGCGTCACGCTGGAGCGTGTCCTGCTCACGACGACCGAGCGCGTAGAGGACGGCGGCGACCACCAGCCCGGCGAGCGGCCACTGGACGACCATCTCAGAGGACGTACAAGACGAACCAGGTCACGACTCCGATCACGACGAGCGTCGTCCACGTGAACGTGAGCGCTGCCAGTTCGGCCGTGTTCAGTTGCACCGGGTTCGCGATGTCGGGCGCCTCCCGGTACGGGTCGCCGGAGGCGTGGCCGGGCTCGACGGCGGCCTGGCCGAACGGGTCTGCGCGGTAGCGGTAGGAGAGCGCGAGACACGTCTCGAGCCAGTAGAGCGTGCAGAACACGAAGATGGTGTAGAGCCCGGTCCAGCCGAGGTACACCGACGCGTAGCCGCCGTCGGTCGGCCCGAAGCCGATGCTCGCCCACGCGATGATCTGCAGCACGACCACCCCGAGGCCGAGAACCAGCGCACCAACCCCCTTCAGCCGCCACGCAGGCCGACGGTCGGCGCGCTGGTCAGCAACGCCGAGCTGCAGCAGGGCCGCGCTCAGGACGAGGCACACGACGATCGCGACCCCCCACCCCTGCGGAGCAGCCACGCCCTTGGGCTTGAACAGCCCGTGCTCGTTCAGGGAACGAAGGTAGAAGTACGCAAAGAGGAACGCGAAGAAGAAGAACACGAGCGCGCTCGCCCACAGCCGCGACCCGATCGACAGGTTGCGCTCGACGATCGCCGGCGACTCGCGCTCGACGACGCCGTAGTCGGTCCCGTGCTGGGCGAGCTCGCTCATGTGGTCGGCCTCGCAGGCGAGACCGCCGGACGGACGCCGTCGTAGCCGCCCTCGACCCCGTACGGATACGGATCGGGGCCGAACGTCGGGATGCGGTCGAAGTCGTGCACCGGGACGGGCGACGGGAGCTGGAACTCGATCGACTTCGATCCCCACGGATTGGAGCCGGCGGGCTCACGCACGAACACCTGAGACCAGACGAGGTTCACGAGGAAGACCAGCATCGACGCGCCGAGCACGAAGGCCGACACCGACACCCAGACGTTCGCCCCCTGCAGATAGCCGGCGTACGTCACGACGCGGCGCGGCATCCCGAGGAACCCGATCACGAGCAGCGGCCCGAACGTCGAGTTGAACGCGACGAACATCACCCAGAAATGCACCTTGCCGAGACGCTCGTTCAGCGTGAAACCCGTCATCTTCGGCAGCCAGTAGTAGATGGCGCCGAAGAACGCGAACAGGAGGCCGCCCATGATCGTGTAGTGGAAGTGCGCCATCGAGAAGAAGCTGCCGTGCGTGGTCACGTCGCTCGGCACATCCGAGAGGAAGACGCCGGAGAGGCCGCCGATCAGGAAGTTGAAGATCCACGCCAGCGCGAAGAGCATCGGGACGGTGAGCCGGATGCGGCCGGCCCAGAGCGTCCCGAGCGCGCAGATGAAGATGAAGCCCGTTGGGAGCGAGATCAGCTCCGTCGAGAGCATGTAGAACGGCCGCAGGTCGCCGTTGATGCCGCTCACGAACAGGTGGTGCTGCCAGACCAGGAAGCTGAGCAGCATGATCCCCACCATCCCGGTCACGGCGAGGCGGTAGCCCCAGAGCGGCTTGCGCGCGAACACAGGCAGGATCTCGAGCACGATCCCCATCCCCGGCAGCGCGAGCACGTAGACCTCAGGGTGGCCGAAGATCCAGAAGAGGTTCTCGTACAGGTACGGGCTACCGCCCGCCTGGACGTTGAAGAAGCCTGTCTGCGCCGTACGATCGAGCGCGAGCATGAAGAGCGCCGAGATGAGTACCGGCGCCGCGAGCACCATGAGCACCGACGTGGTGATCGTTCCCCACACGAAGATCGGAAGCCGGCTCCAGGAGAGGCCCGGCGCCCGCATCGTGATCACCGTGACGAGCATGTTGATGCCGAGCAGCGCCATCGAGAGGCCCACGAGGGCGAAGAACGCGATGTATGCGTCCATCCCCATGTTCGACTGCTCGGACAGCGGCGCGTAGCCCGTCCAGCCGGTGGGGAACCCGCCGAACGCGAGCGCGGTCATCAGGATCGTCCCGGCGGCCATCAGGAGCCAGAAGGTGAGCGCCTCGATCCGCGGGAAAGCCATGCGGCGCGCGCCGATCATCAGCGGCACGAAGTAGTTGGCGAACGGGCCGATGATCCCGCTCGTCATCATCCCCATCATCATCGTCCCGTGCAGGCTGACGAGCGTGAGGTAGTTGTTGCCGTTCCAAACGAGATGCGTCGGACGCATCAACTCGAACCGGATCAGCATCGCGTTCAGGCCACCGATGAAGATGAACGCGCCGATCCCGATCAGGTACTGGATTCCGACGACCTTGTGGTCGGTGCAGAGGCCGAAGTAGCGGCCGACGCCCTCGGTCTCCTTCTCGCGCAGCGACGGCGGCTTGCCCAGCAGCCGCTGGATCGGGTAGTTCGCGAACCCGAGGCCGACGAGGAAGGCGACGACGCCGGTGAAGTACGCGACGAACAGCGCGATGTCGTTCTGTCCGGTGTCGCCGAAGTAGTCGATACTCGGGCCTTTCACCTGGTGGCCGAGCCGCCAGCCGACGTAGAAGCCGACGATCCCGAAGACGACGCCGGTGAGCAGGTTGAAGCCGAAGAGGCGACGCAGGTTCATCCGGCGCGGTATTGCGGGTCGGGCCCGTAGGACGGGGCATACGGCGGAAGGGCCTTCATGATCGGCTCGAACTGACTGCGCCGCGCGGCGATCCAGGTCGCGAACGCCGAGGAGCTGACGATCCGGCCGGTGTCCGACATGTAGCCGTGCCAGAGCCCACAAAGCTCCGCGCACCGGATGTGGAACGTCGAGACCTTCTTCGTACGAACGTAGGCGACGTTGTCGACGCCCGGGTTCGCGTCCGCCTTCACGCCGAGCTCATACGCCCAGAAGGAGTGGATCGCGTCGAGCGAGGTGACGTGGAACGCGATCTGGCGCCCGACCGGCAGCACGAGCGACGCAGTCTCGACACCGCCGTAGGTCGGGTAGCGGTACGTGAACTCCCACTGCTGGCCGATCACCTGGACGGGCAGGACCGCGCCGCCCGGCTTCGCCACCGGGTCAGGGCCGCCGCCGCCGCCGGCGCCGTTGTCGGCAAGCAGCTCGGCCGTGCCGAAGATCGCGAGGAAGAGGACAGCGGCCGTCGTCGTCGTAAGCCAGGCGACCTGAGCCTTGAAGTTGCCGCGCACCGGCGCGCCGTCGACGAGGCTCTCGCCCTTCGGGGCCCTGAACGCGACCAGGGCATAGGCGAGGTACACGAGGATGAACACCGTGAACGGCGTCATCACGGCCAGCAGCACCGTGTTGTCCGTCACCTGGGCCGATGCGACCGGCGTGCCCTTGCCGGGCGGCATGTGCGGGCCGAGCACGAAGACGACGAGCGGCAGCACGATTGCCGTTCCGATCACGGTCAGGGCGGCTATGCGCCAGCCGTGACCGCGGCTAGACCACATCGACGTACCCGTCCATGTAACCGACCGTCTGCATTGGCCCGCCGAACCCGTAGACGAAGCCGGCGGCACAGGGCACGAAGCACTGCCACCGGTAGTGGCCGGCCTTGCCGGTGCGGAACGTGAACGTGATCGTCTCGTGCGCGTCCGACATCGGGCACGGCGCGTACTCGCATTGCTTCGGGGCGTCGTCGGCGATGCCGAGGATCGGGACGATCACGCCGAGGTCCGGGATCGCGAACGTGTGCGATGCGGCGTCGGGGTCGATTGTCTTCGCCGACTTGCCGTTGATCGCGAAACTGCCGCCGACGATGCCTCGCGCCTGCGCCAGGAAGGGATTCCGAAGGCCGCTCTGCCCGTCGAAGTTGTAGACCGTGACGTGGACGAGCGTATTCGCAGGCAAGGTCCAGACCGTGCTGCGGTGCCAGACGCCCTTCTCCCGCACGAGGTAGGAGACCCAGTTCTTGTTCGGCGAGAGCTTCGGGCCGACCGCGGCGACCGTCTGGAGCGCCAGGTCGACGCTTCGTCCGCCGGCGGCGTTCGCCGCGGGCGGCGTGTAGGGCGTCGGGCCGCCCGTGAGGAACCCCACGTAGAAACCGATCAGCACCGCGACGCCGAGCACGGCTGTAACGACGATGACAAGCTTCGTGCGCACCCGGCGCCGATATATCGTGCGCCGAACAATCGCGCCGGATTTCTGACGAAACTGTCATCTCGGCGTCATCGGACCGCATCTCCTTAAGAGGCCCTCTTAGCAACGCCACAGGTCCTTCTCAGGGGCGTCTAATCCGCGGAGGACACACTCCACGCATGACGCTCACGACACTCATCATCACCAACGCCGTCCTGGCGGCCCTGCTCATCTACACACTCGCGCACCTGCTGATGCACGCTGTGCACAGCGACCGCCACCATGGCGCGCGGCAGCTGGCCGAGCTCTTGGCGCTGCCTGCGCACGAGCGCGGCCGGATCGCCGCCTGACGCACTGCCGCGCGCCGATCCGGCGAAGCGATAGGGTCGGCGCGCGGTATGCGCATTCTCGTCATCGAGGACGAACCGAAGATCCTCGACTTCCTTCGACTGGGGCTCGAGGCTGAGGGTTTCGTCGTCGACGCCGCCGAGGACGGCGCCGTCGGGCTGCGCATGGCGCTCGACGGCTCCTACGAGCTGGTGCTCCTCGACCTGCTCCTGCCACGAGTCGACGGCCTTCGCCTGCTCGCCGATCTGCGCCAGGCTCGCGCAGACCTGCCGGTGCTCATCCTGTCGGCCAGATCCGACCTGCCGACGAAGCTGCGGGGCTTCGATCTCGGGGCAAACGACTACCTCGCAAAACCGTTCTCGTTCGACGAGCTCGTCGCTCGTGTCAGGGTGCACCTTCGGCGCAGCGGCGATCCGACAGACGGCTCCCGGATCCGCGGGGGGACGCTGCTGCTCGACCTAACCCGCCGGCAGGCGCAGCTGGAGGATCGTGTGATCGACCTCTCGGATCGCGAGTTCCGTTTGCTGTACCACCTCGTCTCCCACCCGGGTGAGATCGTGAGCCGCGAGCGCCTGCTCTCGGAGGTGTGGGGCTATAGCTTCGATCCGGGCTCCAACGTGGTCGACGTCTGCGTGCGGCGATTGCGCAAGAAGCTCGGCTGTGCCGAGGCGATCGAGACGGTGAGGAATGCCGGCTACCGCGTTGCCGCGGCCTAACCTCGTCGAGATCGCGTGGGGGGCGCTCGCGGTGGTGTGCCTCGCGGCGATGTTCGCGTGGCCGTCGTGGGAGACGATCCCGTTCCACGTGATCTGGATCACGCTGACGCTGCTCTACGGCTTCCGCGTGTGGTCGCCGACGATCACCGGAGTCGTACTCGCCGCGGTGATCATCGGCACGGGCGCCTCGATCCTCTCCGACACCTTCGACGGGCTGCAGCTCTGGGGCGAGCTGTTCGAGGTGCCACTCATGTCCGCGATGTTCCTCGCGATGGTGTGGCACGCGCGGCGGCGCGTACTGATGCACAAGACCGTGGAGGAGCTCGCGGGCGAGCGGGCGACGCTGCTCGAGCAACAGGAGCGGCTGGTGCAGAACGTCTCGCACGAGTTGCGCACCCCGGTGACGATCGCACGCGGGCACCTGGATCAACTCGCGCGGCGACTTGGCCCGAACGAGCGCGAGATCGATGTCGTCTCGGAGGAGCTCACGCGGATGGAGCGACTGATCGACCGCATCTTGCTCCTGACGCGGGCTGAACGGGGCGAGTGGGTCGACCGCGGCCCGGTGCCGCTCGTCGCGCTCGTCGAAGACGTGGTCATGCGCTGGGCGGACGTCGCCCCGCGCGCCTGGCGCCTTGGTCCCGTCGTCGACGTCGTCCTGTACGTCGACGAGACATGGCTGCGCGCAGCGCTCGATGCGCTGCTCGAGAACGCCGTTCAACACACCGAGGCATACGACCTGATCGAGCTTTCGGCGCGCGGCGCGGCCGACGATGTCGTGCTTTCCGTCTCCGACGGCGGCGCCGGCATCGACCCGGCCGTGCTCGAATCGATCTTCGAGCGATTCGCGCGCGCGGACGCGTCCAGGTCGAGGCGGGAAGGCGGTGTGGGGCTTGGCCTCTCGATCGCCGCGGCGATCGCCCGAGCCCACGGCGGCTCGTGCGCGGCCCGGAACGCGCCGGGGGGCGGCGCGATCTTCGAGCTCCGGCTTCCGCTCCGCAACGCCGCCCACGCCGAGGAGGCATCCGAGCCGGGGCCGCCCTTCGTGGCGGATGCGCCGGTCGCGACCGTCTCGTAGCTGCGAGAATCGACGGGTGACCGCGCTCTACCGCAAGTACCGCCCGCAGACCTTCGCCGAGGTCGTCGGGCAGGAGGCGGTCGTGAGAACGCTCACGAACGCGGTCGCGCAGGGCAAGGTGCGCCAGGCGTACCTGTTCGCGGGGCCACGCGGCACCGGCAAGACGTCACTCGCCCGCATCCTCGCGAAGGCGGTGAACTGCAAGCACGGGCCGACCCCCACTCCGGACGGCACCTGTCACGCCTGCGTCGCGATCGCGAACGGCACCTCGCTCGACGTGATCGAGATGGACGCCGCCTCGCAGCGCGGGATCGACGACATCCGCGACATCCGCGATCGCGTCGTGCTGCAGCCCGTCGAGGGGCACTACAAGGTGTACATCCTCGACGAAGCGCATCAGCTGACGGATGCCGCCTGGAACGCGCTCCTCAAGCTGATCGAGGAGCCCCCGCCCCACCTCATGTTCGTGTTCTGTACGACGGAGCTCCAGAAGGTGCTGCCGACCGTCCGCTCGCGCTGCCAGACGTTCGTCTTCCAGCGGCCGCGCCTGCCCGAGCTCGTGCGCAAGCTGCGCCTGATCTCCGACGGCGAGCAGATCGACGTGCCGGACGCAGCGCTCGCCCTGATCGCACGCGGGGGCCGCGGCGCCTATCGCGACGCCGAGTCGACACTCGACCAGCTCGCCGCCGCGACCGGCGGCGCGATCACGGTGCAGGACGTCCTGCAGCTCCTCGGGGCAGTCGAGGACGAGGTGCTGTTCCGCCTGGTCGACATGGTGGCCGCAGGCGAGACGGCCGACGCGCTGCTCTTCCTCGAGGAGCTCTCGTCGCAGGGACAGGATCTCGGCCGCCTCGTCATCGACCTGCTCGAGCACCTCCGGCACCTGTTGCTCGTGCAGCACATGCACGAGGTGCCCGACTCGATCCCCGCCACGGACGAGGCGAAGGAGCGCCTGCGGGAGCAGGCGAACCAACTGCCGCCCGCGACGGTCGTTCGGCTGATCGACCTGCTCGCCGTCGCGGTCGACGACCTGCGCCAGGGTGGCGACCCGCGGCTGCCGCTCGAGTTGGCGCTCGTCAAAGTCACAAGGGCGTCCTCCGACTTGTCGCGTGAGTCCCTTGCATTTCGCCTCGAGCGGTTGGAGGGGGCTCGCCTGCCCGCGGAACCTGGTTCCCCTGAACCAAGTTCCAGACTTCCGCTCGTGCCTCCCACCGAAATGGCGGTCGAGCTCGAACACCTCCAAGAGGCATGGCGCCGGACGATCCTGCCTGCGGTCGAGTCACGGTCGATCCCGATCGGCAAGACGCTCGCCGAGGCGCACCCGTCGGCGCTCGCGGGGGACACGCTGACGCTCGAGTTTCCGCAGACGGCGTCGTTCCATTTGAAGCTCGCGGAGGACCCGAAGAACGCGGCGATGCTCCGCGATGCGCTGTACGAGGTCACGGGACGCAAGCTCGCGGTCGACTTCGCGCTCGGCGACCGCCCGCACGACCATGCAGAAGACGACGCGCCCGCCACCGAGGAGGACGTCGTCGAGTTGATGAAGAGCACCTTCGACGCGAGGGAGCTGGACGAATGAGCGTGCTCACGTTCCTGAGTCGCTCGCGGAGCCCGGCTTCGCCGGGCGTGAGCGAAAGGAGGCCAGGGACGTGAGCTTCGACATGGACGCCCTGCTCAAGCAGGCCCAGGAAATGCAGGCGCAGATGCAGCAACTGCAGGAGGACGCGGCCAAGGAGACGGCCGAGGCCTCCGCGGGCGGGGGCATGGTCACCGTCGTGGCCAGCGCGTCGGGCGAGCTGAAGGAGCTCCGGATCGACCCGAGAGCGATCGATCCCGACGACCCGGAGCTGCTTGCCGATCTGGTGCTCGCCGCTGCCAACGAGGCGCTCCGCGCCGCGCACGCGAAGGTCGAGGCGAAGATGAAGGGGATGCTTCCGCCCGACCTCGGCGGCCTTCTTCCCGGCATGTAGGCCGACTGTGCTGGGCACAATGGCGCGGTGTTCAGCCCATCGGTCGAGAACCTCGTCGCGCAACTGACCCGCCTACCAGGGATCGGGGCGCGGACGGCGCAGCGCCTGGCGTTCCACATCCTCCAGCGTCCCGCCGACGAGGCGCTCGCGCTCTCCTCCGCGCTCCGGGACGTGAAGGAGCGCGTTCGCTTCTGCCGCGAGTGCGGCAACCTGACCGAGGAGGAGCTGTGCGGCATCTGCATCGACCAGCGACGGGACCACGCGCTCATCTGTGTGGTCGAGCAACCGGTCGACGTCGTGTCGCTCGAACGGACACACGAGTTCCGTGGGCTCTACCACGTCCTCGGCGGTGCGCTCTCCCCGCTCGACGGCGTCGAGCCGGGCGACCTGCGCATGGACGAGCTGTTCCGGCGGGTGGAGGCGAACGGCGTGCAGGAAGTCGTCCTTGCCATGAACCCGAACATGACAGGGGAAGCGACTGCGGCGTTCCTCGCCGACCGTCTACGCGGGCGCGTCCGCGTCACCCGGCTGGCGAGCGGCCTCCCGGTCGGCGGGGACCTCGAGTACGCGGACGAGGTCACTCTCGGCCGTGCTCTCTCCGGCCGGCGCGAGATGTAGCGACTCGCCGATCACGAGCGACACGAGTCGCTCCGTCCGGAACGCGATCCAGAAACACACGACGGCGGTCGGGAGCTCGAACACGAACGCTTCGACGAGGGCGGTGCCCAGTTCGCTGCCGTGGCTCTCGAGGAGCACGTCGAACCAGGCATCGACAACGAGCATCGTTCCCGTCGCCGCCGCGAGCGCGCCGGCCCACCCGACCGCGCCGCGGTACGCGGCGATCGCCGTCCCGCAGAAGCACGCCGCCAGGCCGACGTCGAATCCCGACCAGGCGAGATCCCAGTGGGCCGAATGGTGGGCCGCCGGAAGCGAGGACGAGAGCCAGAACGCCCAAGGCAGCAGCCCGATTCCGACCGCGCCGTAGGCGAGCGCGACCCACTCCCGAAGCGACGAAGGGCGCCGCGGCCTCATCCTTACACTGTCGCAGAATGACCACACTCCACTTCGAGGCGGTCCCGAGCGTCCAGATCCTCGGCCGCACACCGGGGCTCGTGGTGATGAAGTTCGGCGGCACCTCGGTCGGTGACACCGACAAGCTGAAGCGCGTCGCGGAGCGGCTCGTGGCGGCACACGAGGACGGCGCGAAAGTCGTCGCTGTCCTCTCGGCAATGGGTCACACGACGGACGAGCTGATTCGCCTCGCGCACGAGGTCTCGCCCGCACCGCACCCACGTGAGTACGACATGCTCGTCTCGACCGGCGAGCGCATCTCCAATGCGCTTTGCGCGATGGCGATCCACGACCTCGGGCACGAGGCAGTCTCGTTCACGGGCTCGCAGGCGGGCATCGTCACCGACGCCACGCACACGAAGGCGAAGATCGTCGAGGTGCGCGCGACCCGCATCCATGACGCGCTCGCCGAGAACAAGATCGTGCTCGTCGCCGGCTTCCAAGGTGTGTCGACGTCGACGCACGACGTAACGACGCTCGGCCGCGGCGGCTCCGACACGACCGCGGTTGCGCTCGCAGCGGCGCTCGGCGCTGACGCCTGTGAGATCTTCACCGACGTCCCCGGTGTGTTCACCGCCGATCCGCGAATCGTGCCGGACGCGCTCAAGCTCGACGCGGTCACCTACGAGGAGATGCTCGAGATGGCCGCCTCAGGCGCCGGTGTGATGATGGCGCGCTCGATCGAGATCGCGCGCAGCTACGGTGTCCGCCTCCGCGTGCGGTCGACGTTCGTCGACGGCAGCGGAACGTGGATCGGCGAGGAGGACGGCCTGGTGCTCGAGAAGGCGATTGTCTCCGGTGTCACGCACGACACGTCGGAAGCGAAGGTGTCCATCATCGGCGTCCCCGACCGCCCGGGCGTCGCGGCACAGGTGTTCCGCGAGCTCGCGCGGGCGGGCGTGAACATCGACATGATCGTCCAGAACGTCTCGCAGGACGGCGCGGCGACGATCTCCTTCACGCTGCCGAAGACCGACCTGCCGGTTGCCGCGCCGCTGCTCGAACGCATCTGCGGCGACCTGGGCGGCGCCCGCGTCGAGCAGGACGCAGACATTGCGAAGGTCTCGCTGATCGGAGCGGGAATGAAGAGCCACCCGGGCGTCGCCGCCGACATGTTCGACGCCCTTGCCGAGGCAGGGATCAACATCGAGATCATCTCCACGTCGTCGATTCGCGTCTCCTGCGTCATCCGAGCCTCCGAGGTGGAGCGCGCCGTCCGGGCCGTCCACGAGCGCTTCCGCGCCTATGCCGAGGAGCGAGTCGGTGCGTGAGCGTAGGCTCGACGGAGCTCACCCAGGAGCGCAGGTGCCGGCTTCGCCGGCACCGGAGCGGAGATCTGAGCGTCCGACCATCGGCGTCGTCGGCGCGACCGGAGCGGTCGGGAAGGTCACGCTCGAACTGCTCGACCGTGAGGGGTACGACACGGTGCGCGTCTTCGCGTCCTCCCGCTCCGCCGGGACGCAGCTCGGCCGCTTCACGGTCGAGGAAGCGACCGCTGAAGCGCTCTCACGCGGCGACGTCGACCTGTTCCTGTTCTCCGTCGGCACGACCGCAGCGCGGGAGCTCGTGCCACACGCGGTCGCCGGCGGCGCGGTCGCGATCGACAAGTCGTCGGCATACCGGCTCGACCCGCGTTACCCGCTCGTCGTGCCGGAGGTGAACGGCGACCGGGCGACCGGGGGGATCATCGCCAACCCGAACTGCTGCACGATCCCGCTCACGTGCGTGCTGAAGCCGTTGCACGACGCGGCCGGCCTCGTGCGGGTCCGCCTCGCCACGTACCAGTCGATGTCCGGCGCGGGCGCACGCAACATGCAACGCCTGCGCGACCAGGCTCCTGACGCGCACGACCTGCTGCTGGAGTGGGAGTTCGACGGTGAGGAGTTCGACGAGGAGTCGAAGCTCCGCGCCGAGACCCGCAAGATCATGGAGCTCCCGGATCTGCCGGTCCAGGCGACATGCGTTCGGGTGCCGGTGCTGATCGGCCATGCCGAGGCCGTGTGGCTCGAGACCGAGGACGAACTGACGCCCGAGCAGGCGAAGTCGATCCTCGGTGCCGCACCATCCGTGCAGCTCGATGACTTCCCGACGCCGGGCAAGGCTGCGGGCGGCGACGACGTTCTTGTGGGCCGCATCCGGCGCGACCCGACGGTCGACCGCGGCCTCGCGCTCTTCCTCGCCTGCGACAACCTCCGCAAGGGCGCGGCGTTGAACGCGCTCCAGATCGCGCAGCTCGTGCTCGCGCGCGAGCGTCTCGCTGCGTAGCCGTGGATGTCGGGATGCTGGGGCGGTTCTTCGGCCGCCTCACCGGCGGCAACTGGCGGCCGCCCGCCACGGAGCTCGCGTTTGCGGCGGCGGCCGGCTTCGACACCGTGCAGATTCGCAGCGACCGCTCCGGCGAGATCGAGGAAGAGCTCGGCGTCGATTCCGAGACGCTCGGCGCTCTCTTCGACGAGCACGGCCTCGAGCCCGTGCTCGAGATGCTCGTCCGCCACGACGGCGAACCGGGGACGATCGCGCAGGCACTGCGCGCGAACCTGCCGGCGATCGAGGCGATCGGCTTCCTGCGTGTCCATGTGCATCCGGTCGGCCCGAGCGAGGCCGCGCCCCAACTCGCAGCCGATTTCGCAGAGGCCCTCGCGGTCGCCGGGGATGCCGGCCTCATCTTTGCCTTCGAGCACAACGCGCCCGGGCACCGGCTGCTCGTCGAGCCCGATCACGTCGAGGCGCTGCTCGAGGCGGTGCCCGGGCTCGGATTCGTGTGGGACGTCAACCACACGGGCTCTGAAGACGTGCCGCGGTTTCTCGCGCTTCGTGAGCGCATCACCCTCGTCCACGTGTCCGACACACCGCTTCCGAAGACGAACCATCACCTACCCCTCGGCCGGGGCAGTGTCGACCTCGAGCCGGTGCGCACTTTCGAGGATGTCCCGCTGATCCTCGAGATCGGGGGGCTGCCGCATTCCGGCGGACCTGGTCTGGACACCAACGACGCCTTGCTGGATTCGCTCACGGTCCTGCGTGGTGTCTGACACCGAGGGTGTCAGACACCCACCCCTTAGGGCCGCGGCGCGGGAACCGGCTCGCGTTCCGGCACGCCGAACGCGCTCCGCACGACGGCGAGGACCTTCTCGCGCGTGCCTTCCTCGACCGGCTGCAAGCCGCCGAGCTCGAGCCGCGACAGGCCGACCCGGCCGGCGGAGCGCACGACCTGGAACCCGAAGTCGCCCAGGAAATCCTGCGGGAACACGGTTCGGTGAACGCGGAAGCGCTCGTAGCTCGACTCGCCCTCCGCGTAGCGGTACGAGAATGCCTCGAGGCAGGCGGCGCCGCGATCGCGTGCCTCGCCGATCGCGGCAAGGAAGAGCGATTGGAGCACCCACGGGCTCGACGGCTCGACGAGATACGCGCACGTGACGAGGATCGAACCGTCCGACGGCGGACCGCCCGGCAGCTCGGCAGCACGCGGGAACGCCTGCGACGGGCCGTACTGCATCGACCCGAGCACACGGCCGTCACCGTCGTAGTAGACGGTGCCCCAGGCCCCGAAGTCGAGCTCCACCTTCTCCATCCACCGGTCCTTGTCGGTCGTCCGGCGACCGCGCGTCTGCCACCAGATGCACTCGTGGCAGACGGTCGGCGCGGTCTCGAGCGTCAGCTTGGTCAGGCCGGTGAGATGTGGAGGCACGACCCCTACCTCTGGACGTCGTCGACCACGACGTTGACCGCGGTCGGCGCCAGGCCGGCCATCCGCTTCAGGTAGTCGGCGACGCGTCGCTGCACGTCGGCCGCGACCTGCGGGATCTCGGCACCGTAGTCGACGACGACGTGCACCTCGACCTCGCTGCCCGCGACGCGCGCTCCGCGGCGCTGCTTCGTGTGAACGCCCGGCACCTCCGCAGCCGCGTCGGCGGCGTAGCGCGCCAGCACGTCCGGGGAGATGACGCTGTGCCCTTCCATTACCTGGATCGTAGAACCAGCTCGGTCGCCTCCGGGCGGGCGAAGAACCGGAACGGGACGAAGGTGGTCCCGAGCCCCGGCGAGACGTGCATCGCGGTCTTGCCCCGGCGATACACGCCTTCGCGGTACCGGGCGCGGGGATGCGCCAGCAGCAGCCTGCTCCGGCGCCCATACGGCAGGACGATCTGCCCCGCGTGGAGGTGGCCGGCGAGGATCAGCTGCCAGCGCCCTTCCTCGACCCGGTCGAGCACCGTCGGGAAGTGGCAGAGCAGGAGGCGGAGCGGAGCCTCGGACGGCGCGAAGCCGCTCGGGCGCTTCGCCAGCCACGACCTCGGGTCGACTCCGGCGATCTCGACGCGCAACCCCCGAACCTCCGTCTCGACGGACTCGTCCGAGAGAAGCCGACCGTGCCCGAGCTCGACGAGCTGCATCGGCTGCGAGAACGGGTCGCGCGAGAGCGCGAAATCGTGGTTCCCGAGCACGACGTACGTGTCCTCGGGCAGCCGCTCGAGAAGCCTCGCGAGCCGCGGCTCGCCGCGGCCGCGCGAGACAAGGTCGCCCGTGATGCACACGAGGTCGGGCCGACGGTCTGCAACCCATTCGACCGCCCGTGCCGTCGCGCGCTCGCCGAGCGACGGCACTCCGAGATGGAAGTCGGACAGATGCGCGATCCGCAGACCGTCGAGCTCGGACGGAAGCCCGTCGACCGGCAGGTCGAGCGTGCGCAGGCGCACCCAGCCGGCTTCGAAGGCGCCGTACACGACGACGAGCGCCGCGAGCCCGACGACGATCCAGAGAAAGGTCAGATCTGGAGCTTTTCGAGGACCGGCTTGACCGAGACGACGTGGCGCTTGAACTTCAACTCGGCCTCCTCGACGCCGGCGGCGACGCCGACCAGCTGCGACAGGTGGAGGATCGGCATGTTGAAGTCACGCCCGGTCGCCGCCTTCAGCTTCGACTGCCACGCGTCGAGCGACAGGTGGCACAGGGGGCAAGGTGTGACGATCGCGTCCGCGCCCGCCTCGTATGCCTGCTCGATCGGCTGAATCAGCTCGCCGAGCGCCGTCTCCTCGCGCGCCTGGATGATCGGGAAGCCGCAGCACTTGATCTTGGCGGGGTAGTCGATCGCCTCACCGCCGCACGCTTCGATGATCCGCTCGAGCGACCACGGACGGTCGGGATCCTCGAAGCCGTTGATCTTCGACGGTCGCAGGATCTGGCAGCCGTAGAACGGCGCCACCTTGAGCCCCTTCAGGCCGCGGTGCGCGGCCGTCTTCAGGAGCTCGTAGCCCTCGCCGTCGGCGATCTCCCAGAGCAGGTGGCGCACGTCGATGTCGCGCTCGTACGCAGGCACCCCGACCGAGACGAGATTCTCGTTGATCCGCGCGCGCACGTCGGAGTCGCCCATCAGCACGAAGTTCGCCTGGCGAAGGTTGAGCGTGCAGACGTTGCAGACGGTGAGGAGCGTGTCGACTCCCTCCGCCGCGGCGTACGAGAGGATCCGCGCGTTCAGGTGCAGGTAGTAGTCGGGCTCCGCCTCGTGGATGTCGCCCGCGCCGCAGCAGGTGACCGATTCCAGTTCGACGAGCTCCAGCCCGACCTTGGGCGCGAGCGCCTGCGTGGCGAAATCGAGCTCCTTCGCCGAGAGCGACGCCAGGCAGCCCTTGTAGTAGGCGACCTTCTTCATGCGGCGTCGTCCGGGAGGTACGGCCGGAGAAACGCGCCGGGACGCTCGTAGATCTCTTCGAGCGTCTCGTCGCCGGAGTGGCCGTGCGAGAGCCGGGCGAGCGCGTGCTCGCCCTGGACGATGCCGTCGTAACCGCGGCGCCCGGATTCGCGGACCGTGAGGTCGAAGAGGCGGCGCGACTCGCGCACGTCCTTCGCGACGTGTGGCGGGAACGGCGGCGGCACCTTCCCCTTGACTGCGAGGTCGAGCGCAAACCGTGTCTGCTTGATCGCCGCGACGACGCCCTGCGTCTTCGGAACGAGCTCCGTCTCGCGCAGCCACCCGGTCGTCTTCGCCGAGGTGACGAACCACTTCGCGTGCTTCGCGCCCATGTCGCGGTCGATGCCCTCCTTCATCGACTCGGCCCCGAGCTTCGCGATCGCGTCGCGCGGGTCGACGCCCTTCGGGCAGCGCTCGTTGCAGAAGTAGCAGCGGGTGCACTCCCAGATGCCGTGCTCGCCGTTCAGCTTCTCGAGCCGGGCAAGCTTCTGGCCGTCGCGCGGGTCGCCGACGAAGCGCATCGCCTTCGCGAGCGCCTGCGGGCCGATGAACATGGGGTTCGACTCCATCGCGTTGCACTCGGACACGCAGCAGCCACAGTTGATGCAGAGCGACTCCTTGTGGATCACGTTCATGCGCTCCTGGCGGATCAGGTGCTCCTTGCCGTCCGGCGGCTCCTCGTAGCCCGGCTGCAGGTAGGGGTCGACCGACTTGAACTTGTCCCAGAACGGCTCCATGTCGACAACGAGGTCCTTGACGATCGGCAGGTTCCCCATCGCCGAGATGACGGGCACGCGCCCCTCCTGCGCGACGTCGTACATGCGCACCTTGCAGGCGAGCACCGCGGCGCCGTCCATGCGCATGCCGCACGACCCGCAGATCATCATCCGGCAGCTCTTCCGGTAGGCGAGCGACCCGTCGTGGCGGTCCTTGACGATGTCGAGGCAGTCGAGGAGCGTCGCCTCCTCCGGCGCGTCGACCTCGAACTCCTGCAGCTCCCGCTCCCCCGAGCGCGAGTTGAAGCGCCAGATCTTCAGGCCGACCTGCATCAGTACGTCCTCTCCATCGGCTCGTACTTTGTCACGCGGACATGTTCGTACGAGAGCTCCGGCCCGTCGTCCGTGTACCGCGAGATCGAGTGCTTCATGAAGTTCTCGTCGTCCCGCGTCGGGTAGTCGTGCGGGCGTGCGTGCGCTCCGCGGCTCTCCTTCCGGGCGATGCCGGCCTGGAGCATGCAGCGTGCGAGCTCGATCATGTTGCCGAGCTCGATTGCCTGGGTGAGGTCGCTGTTGAAGATCTCGCCCTTGTCCTCGATCACGACGCCGCGGTCGTAGCGCTCCTTGATCTCCTCCAGGATCTCGATCTGCCGCGCCATCTGATCCTCGCGGCGGAAGACGCCGAAGTTCTCGAGCATCGAGGTGCCGAGATCCTGACGGATCTGCCACGGGCGCTCACCGCTCTCGACGCCGAGCATCGCCTTCAGCTCGCGCTCCGCGTCGGTCTCGGCGCTCACCGGGACATCGATCGTCGTGTGCGAGAGCGCCCACTCGGCGGCGGCGCGGCCGGCGCGGCGGCCGAAGGTGATCGTCTCCATCAGCGAGTTGCCGCCGAGGCGGTTCGCCCCGTGCACCGAGACGCACGCGACCTCTCCGGCCGCGTACAGCCCGGTCAGCTCCGTCTCGCCGTCGTTGCCGGTCTCGACACCGCCCATGTGGTAATGGGCGCCGGGCCGCACCGGCACCGGGTCGTAGATCGGGTCGACACCTGCGAATGTCATCGACAGCTCGCGGGAGCCCGGCAGCCGCTCGATGATCCGCTCCGCGCCGAGGTGGCGCATGTCGAGGTAGACCGACCCGTTGACGCCGCGGCCCTCGTCGATCTCCGTCTGCTCGGAGCGCGAGACGACGTCACGCGACGCGAGCTCGAGCGCGTTCGGCGCGTACCGCTTCATGAACCGCTCGCCCTCGCTGTTGATCAGGTACGCACCTTCCCCGCGGCAGCCCTCAGTGAGCAGGATCCCCGACGGGTAGAGCGTCGTCGGGTGGAACTGCATGAACTCCATGTCCTTGAGCGCGACACCGAGGTAATACGCCATCGCTGCGCCGTCGCCGGTGCATGCGTAGGCGTTCGTCGTCGTTCGGTAGATGCGGCCCTGGCCGCCCGTCGCGAGCACGACCGTCTTGCCGCCGACCGTGTGCAGGCCGCCGTTCAGCAGATCCCAGCAGATGACGCCCTGGCAGCGGCCGTCGTTCTCGACGAGCTTCCAGGCGAAGTACTCCTCGTACACGGTGATGTCGCGCTTCACGAGCTGCTCGTAGAGCACCTGGATGAGCACGTGGCCCGTGATGTCCGCGGCGTAGACCGTGCGCGGCGAGCCCGCGGCACCGAACGGACGCTGTGCGAGCTTGCCGTCCTCGCGCCGTGAGAAGAAGGCGCCCCAGTTCTCGAGCTGGATGATGTCCGCGGGCGCCTCGCGGGTGAAGAGCTCGATCGCGTCCTGGTCGCCGATGTAGTCCGACCCCTTGACCGTGTCGAAAGCATGGGTCTCGGGGGAGTCCTCGGCGGCGTTCCCGAGCGCCGCGTTGATGCCGCCCTCGGCGGCGCCGGAGTGGCTCCGGGTCGGGTGGAGCTTCGAGATGACCGCGACGTCGGCGCCGGCATCGTATGCCTCGATGGCGGCGCGCATCCCTGCGCAGCCGGCACCGACGACCAGAACGTCGTGGGTCGCTTCCACGAGACCCCAAGCTAGCGGAACGGCGTGAGCGGCCGCGCCGTCACACGCTTTCGGCTTCGACGATCCAGAGCGGGCCGTCCGAGCAATCGAGGCGGTCGGTGTGCAGGACTTGCTCGAGGCTCGTGCGGATGAGCCGGTGGCGCTGGCCCTCGCGCTCCAGCACGGGGCCGACGCGAAGACGCTCGGGCATGAAGCTCCACGCGCGGACCTGACGGTGCACATCGGCCGCCGGTTGCGTCGGATCGACGACGGCGTACTCGCCCTCGAACGGGTGCTGATACTCGTCGCCCACCTGGGGCACGCCGGGGTCGCCCGCCTCGAGCTTCGCGAACACCTCGGGCAGGAGCTCCTGGGCGGCTGCCTCGTACGACGGCAGTAGCGAGTCCTCCGTGTCGTCGGGGCCGATCGGGATCGCCTTCTGCGCCAGGATGTTGCCGGTGTCGAACGTCGCGTCCATGTAGTGGTAGGTCATGCCGACCTCGGCGTCCCCGTTGCGCACCGCCCACGCCCACGGATGCGGCCCGCGTCCGCGCGGCAGCAGCGTCGGATGGCCGTTTACGATCCCGAGTCGCGGGGTCTCGATCGCCTCCTGCGGCACGAGCCACGGAAAGCCGGTGCACAGGCCGACGTCGGCCTCGTACGCACGGAGCAGCGGCGCCAACGAATGCTTTGACATGGCGAACACGACGTCGGCGGACTCCACCGCGTCGACGAACTCGCCGGCGCCTTCGCGCACCGGTCGGGCGACCACGACCGCCGACACCTCGTGTCCGAGCGCGGTCGCCATCGTGGTGTAGCCGGCGGCGACCAGCACGCTCTGGGTGAGAACGACGACGCGCACGCCCGCCGGCGCTAGACCGCCGGCCCGGCGGCGCGGATCGACGCGTCGACGTCCGAGAACCGCTTCGCGAAGTTCGCGGCGAAGAGCTCCGCCAGCTCGCGCGCCTTCACGTCGTAGCGCTCGGGCTCGCGCCAGGTCGAGCGCGGCTCGAGCAGCGTGTCATCGACGCCGGGAACGTGCAACGGCACGTCGAACCCGAAGATGTCGTCACTACGGAACTCGGCGCCGTCGAGCTCGCCCGAGAGCGCCGCGCTCAGCATCGTGCGCGTCGCCTGGATCGGCATCCGCTGCCCTTCGCCGAACGGCCCACCGGTCCAACCCGTGTTGACGAGCCAGACGGTTGCGCCGTGCCGGTCGAGCTTCTCACCCAGCAGCCGTGCGTACACGGCCGGGGGCTGCGGCAGGAACGGCTGTCCGAAGCAGGTCGAGAAGGTCGGCTGCGGCTCGGTGACGCCGATCTCGGTGCCGGCCAGTTTCGCCGTGAAGCCCGAAAGGAAGTAGTAGAGCGCCTGGTCGCGGGACAGGCGCGCGATCGGCGGCAGGATGCCGAACGCGTCCGCGGTCAGGAAGACAACGGAGCGCGGATGGCCCGCCTGCTTCGCCGGCAGCGCGTTGCCGATCTGCTCGAGCTTGTACGCGGCACGGGTGTTCTCGGTCTTCGAGTCGTCGTCGAGGTCGACGACGCCCTGCTCGTCGACCGTCACGTTCTCGAGGATCGTCCCGAACGTGCGCGTCGTCTTGTAGATCTCCGGCTCTGCAACCGGCGACAGGTGAATCGTCTTCGCGTAGCAGCCACCCTCGATGTTGAACACGCCGCCCTCGCCCCAGCCGTGCTCGTCGTCGCCGATCAGGTGGCGCGCCGGATCGGCCGACAGCGTCGTCTTGCCGGTGCCCGACAGGCCGAAGAACACTGCCACGTCGCCGTCGTCGCCGACGTTCGCAGAGCAGTGCATCGGGAAGACGCCTTCGAGCGGCAGCCTGTCGTTCATCACCGTGAAGATCGACTTCTTGATCTCGCCGGCGTAGAAGGTGCCGAGCACGAGCAGCTCCGTCCGACCCGGATGGAGCACGATCGCCGTCGAGGTGCGGGTGCCGTCCTCATCGGGATCGGCCTCGAGGTCCGGCGTGTGCAGGACGAGCGCCTGCGGGCGGAAGGTCGCGAGCTCGTCGTCGGTGGGGTCGATGAACATCGTCTTCGCGAACAGCGCGTGGTACGGGTGCGCGGTCACGACGCGCACACCGATCCGGTGCGCGGGGTCCGCGCCGGCCCACGCATCGATGACGAACAGCGCATCGGCCGCGCCGAGGTTCAAGACGACCTTCTCCCGGAGACCGTCGAAATTCGCCTCTGGGAGCTTTTGGTTCACCTCGCCCCACCAGATGCGGCCGGCCGAGGACGGCTCGTCGACGAGGAACTTGTCCTTCGGCGACCGTCCGGTGAACATGCCGGTATCGACCACGAGCGGGCCGCCTTCCGCGAGACGCCCGTCGCCGCGCGCGAGAGCGCGCGTATAGAGCAGCGACGTCGAGGGATTTCGATCCACCCGGCCGGCGGCGTCGATTCCGTGCTCCGAGAGATCCACGGGGCTTGGCAGCTTGGTCGTGGTCATCCGGAGCGCCTCCTTCAACGTGTCGGCCAGGTCGGTCATCTCGAGTCTCTCGCGCCGGCGCCTGCCCCGCGGGGAGCTGCCGAACGGCTGAATGGTACGGATTCAGCCGTTCGGCAGCGAAGCGAACCGTCCTGCCGTGCGACCTCGAGGAGCTCTAAGAGACCGGAGCCGGCGTGCGCTCCTCGATCGCAACGAAGTCGCGCTCGTCGGCGCCGGTGAAGATCTGCCGCGGCCGCGCGATCTTCTGCTCCGGGTCCTGGACGCCTTCGAGCCACTGCGCGAGCCAGCCCGCGGTGCGCGGGATCGCGAACAGCACGGGGAACATCGCCGTCGGGAGGCCGAGCGCCTGGTAGATCAGGCCGGAGTAGAAGTCGACGTTCGGGTAGAGCTTCCGCGAGACGAAGTAGTCGTCTTCGAGCGCGATCTTCTCGAGCTCGAGGGCGATGTCGAGCAGCGGATTACGGCCGGTGACCGTGAAGACGTCGTCGGCCGCCTGCTTGATGATGCGGGCGCGCGGGTCGTAGTTCTTGTAGACGCGGTGGCCGAAGCCCATCAGGCGCCCCTCGCCGCCCTTCACCCGCTCGACGAACGCCGGGACGTTCTTGACGCTCCCGATCGCCTGGAGCATGCGCAGGACCTCCTCGTTCGCCCCGCCGTGCAGCGGCCCGTACAGCGCTGCGGCCGCACCCGCGAGCGCGACGTACGGATCGGCCTTCGACGAGCCGATCGAACGCATCACGTTCGCGCTGCAGTTCTGCTCGTGGTCCGCGTGGAGGATGAAGAGGATCTCGAGCGCGCGCTCGAGGGCGGGCTCCGCGTGGTACGTCGACTCCCCCATCTTGAAGATCATCGAAAGGAAGTTGGCGGCGAAGCCGAGGTCGTTGTCGGGATAGACGTACGGGAGCCCCTTCGAATGGCGGTATGACCAGGCCGCGATGGTCGGCGTCTTCGCGATCAACCGCACGACCTGCTGCATGCGGATCGTCTGATCGTCGACCTCACGGGACTCGGGATAGAAGGTCGAGAGTGCCGCCGCGACGCTGACGAACATCCCCATCGGGTGCGCGTCGTAGCGGAACCCCTCCATGAGGCGTTTGACGTTCTCGTGCAGGAACGTGTGGAACGTGATCTCGTGCGCCCAGTGCGCCAGCTGCTCCTGCGTCGGAAGCTCGCCCTGGACGAGCAGGTACGCGACCTCGAGGTACGTCGCGCGCTCGGCGAGCTGCTCGATCGGGTAGCCCCGGTAGCGGAGGATGCCTACGTCGCCGTCGATGTAGGTGATCGAGCTGCGCACAGACGCGGTGTTCAGGAACGCCGGGTCGTAACTCATCAGCCCGGCGTCCTTGAGCGCGGTGGCGCGGATCGCATCGTCCTCGATCGGTGCAGAGAACGACGAGCCGCTCCGGTCGTCGGTGAAAGTGAGGCTGTCGGGCATGCCTGACTCCTTGTGGTCGATGCGACGGAGCCTGCGCCCACGCCCGCCCACGGGCATCGGGGAAGGTACGTACCCCGCGTACGTACCCGGGGCTAAATCTGCCAGTCGCCGCCGCGCAGGACGGGCACCCGCCGGCCGTCCGGGGTGACGCCGTCGACGTCGATCTCGTTCGAGCCGATCATGAAGTCGATGTGCTGGCCGCTCTCGTTGACGCGCGGCACGATGTCGTCGTCGACCAGGAACTTGAACCCGGCGCCGAGCGCGATATGGCTGGCCGCGTTCTCGTCGAGAAGCGTGTTGTAGAAGACCGTGCCGAGCGGCCCGATGCGACCCTTCCGGTCGACGAGGGCGAGCTCGCCGAGCCGGTGTGCTCCCTCGTCGATCTCGAGCAGCGACGACAGCGCATCGGCGTTGGCATCAGCGTCGATTTCCACTGCCGTGCCGTTCTCGAACCGCACGCGAAGCCCGCGCACGATCGTGCCGTCGCGCAGCGCAAGCGGCTTTGTCGAGGTCACGTGACCGCTCGTGCGGATTGGATCCGGGGTCGTGAACACCTCTTCGGTCGGAAGGTTCGGAAGGTGGCGAAGGCCGTCGGCGCGTGTGAAGTCGGCCGCCCACCAGCGGTGGGTCGGGAGCAGCCCGATCGAGAGCTCGGTCCCCGGCCCGCGCAACTCGATGGCGTCGAACGCGCGCTCGGTCAATCGCACAGCTGCGTCGCTCAGCACCGCCATACGCTCGTCCCACGCCCTCGTCGCGTCTCCGTCGTCGAGGCGCAGCACGTGCTCGAGCTCGTCCCACAGCCGCTCATACGCCGCGTCCTCGTCCAGGTCGGGGTACACGATCGCGGCCCACGCGCGATGCGGCGCCGGAACGATGCACCAGTTCGTGGACCGGTCGCCGACGATCTTCGTCAGCTCCTTGACCCGCGGGAGCATGTCGCGCCCGACGAGCTTCTTGTCGAGGTCGTCCAACAGGTTCGGCGCGGTCAGTGTCGCGAGCGTGACGCGCGCACCTCCGTCCTCGGCGTGTTCGACCATCTTCGTGCCGTACCACGACGGCACGAAGTCGAGTGTGTCCGGCTCGGCATGCTCGATGCGCGCCCGCTTCACGTGCGGATCGAAGTAGTCGACGTCGACGAACTTCGCCCCGCGGCGATAGCCGGCCGCCGCGACCGCGCGCGCAACGTCCTCGTTCCCGATCTCGCCCGTGATCATCAGCACCTGCCCGGGCTGCACGTTCGCGCCGTGCACAGCGAGCTCTGCCAAGCGTTCAAGGCGTCCCACTCCGGGGCCTGCGCTCTCGTTTTCCGCTCCGTCGAGCCTACGCCGATCGGCCATCGGCAGGCGATGTTACGTGCCGCGGCGAACTCGGTGCCCGTGAAGACCGATCTGGCGATCGACCGGTTTCTCGCGGCCGCGGGGATCTCGGCAGGAACACGGCGCGGCTACGGCGCCGACCTGCACGAGTTCGCGCTCTGGTTCGGGCCGTCACGGCCGCTCGACGAGGTCGATGTGCGCGTGCTCGCCGACTGGGTGGCCGAGCTCGGACGGGCGCGGCCGGGCGGCAAGCTCGCGCCGGCGACGATCGGTCGGAAGCTCGCCGCGGTTCGCTCCCTGCTTCGGTTCTCGCTCGGCGCCGACCGCGTGCCCACCGCGATCCTCGCGCCACGCCGGCCGCGCCACCTGCCCGACGCCCCGAAGCAAGCGGAGGTGGAGGCGCTGGTCGACTCCGTCGACGTCGACGGCCCACTCGGTCTCCGGAACACCGCTCTCGTGGAGCTCGTCTACTCGGCCGGTCTGCGCGCCGCGGAGGCGGTCGGCCTCGATCTCGGCGACGTCGATTTCGAACAGGAGCGCGTGCACGTGCGCGAGGGAAAGGGCGGCAAGGATCGAGTCGTCCCGCTCGGCGAGGAAGCAGGCGCGCTCGTCGCGCGCTACCTATCGGAGGCGCGGCCCGAGCTAGCGCGCGGCGCCGAGAACGCGCTCTTCCTGTCGGCGCGCGGCCGCCGCCTCGACACGTCGACGCTGCGCCGCCTCGTCCGGCATCCGCACCGCTTGCGGCACGCGTTCGCGACGCACCTGCTCGAGGGCGGCGCCGATCTCCGCACGATCCAGGAACTGCTCGGCCACAGCTCACTCTCCACCACGCAGATGTACAGCCACGTCGACGCGAAGCGGCTACGCCGCGTCTATGACCATGCCCATCCACGATCCTGACGTCGAAGGGTTCCTCGCGCTCCTGGCCGCAAGCCGGGCCGCCCGCACGGTCGAGGCGTACAGCGGCGACCTCGCGGCACTCGGCGCGTACCTCGGCAAGCCGGTCGGATCGGCGAGCCTGGAAGAGCTCGAGCTCTACACGGCGAAGCTACGGGCGGACGGGCTCGCAGCGACGACGATCGCTCGCCGGACCGCCGCTGCGCGCAGCTTCTTCCGCCACCAGCAGCTCCTCGGCGTACGCGAGGACAATCCCGCTGCGGCGGTGAAGCTGCCGCGACGGCCAAAGCCGCTTCCGAAGACGCTCTCGCCGGGCGAAGCCGAGCGGCTGATCGACGCCGCGAAAGGCACCCAGCCGCGGAGCCTGCGCGACCAGGCGCTCGTCGAGCTCTTGTACGGCGCGGGGCTGCGCGTCTCCGAGGCGGTCGGGCTCGCACGCACCGGCGTCGATCTCGACGACCGGTTCGTCCGCGTAACGGGCAAGGGCGGGAAGGAACGCGTCGTGCCGATCGGCCGTCACGCCGCCGACGCGGTGCGCCGCTACCTCTCCCGCGGCCGCCCATACCTCGACCGGCGACACCGGCCGGAGCTGTTCCTGAACGCAAAGGGCGGACCGTTGACGCGCGCGGGCGCGTTCCTGATCCTCCGCCGCCTGGCGGAGAAGGCCGGCCTCGACCCCACTCGGGTCCACCCCCACATCCTGCGCCATTCGTTTGCGACTCACTTGCTCGAGGGAGGCGCAGACCTCAGATCAGTTCAGGAAATGCTCGGTCACGCCGATCTGTCCACCACAGAGCTCTACACCCACGTATCCGACTCGCGGCGGCGCGAGTTGTATTTCCGGGCACATCCACACGCCCGCAGAAGTCGTAGTAAGGAGTGAAGTGTCGATCGATCCGCACATCGAGCTGTTCATGGCCCTGGCCTCGGCGGCGTGGCTGATGACGAAGGCGGGGCTGGGAAAGAACATGCTCGAGCTCAAGCGGCGCCGCGTGACCTGCCCGTCCTGCGGCCGGCAGCATGCCGGAAGCTGCAACTAGCTGGCGACGAACAGCCGGATCCGCTCCACCAGGTGGTCTCGCTCGCCGAGCGCGGCGACGTGCTCCCAGTTGAGCGCGCGAAGCAGGAAGCGGAGCTCGGTGACGATCGCCTCCTCCTCCTCGAGCTCATCGTGCGGCGCGTCGGTCCTACTTCGTGCCCTTGCGGCGAAGCACTTGGGCGACCTTGACGGCCGCGTCGCGCAACTCCCGCGACTGCTCGTCGTCCTCGCCGAGCGACGCCAGGATCTGGATCGTGTCGGGACGCGCGGAGCCGTTCCGAAGCGCCACGACGGCGAGCCGGCGGACGGCCTCGTTGCCGTCGTGTGCGACGAGCTCGTGCAGAAGCGGCCGCAGGTCGTTGACGTCGCCCGGATGGTCCCGCGAGAGCCGTTCGAGCGAGAGCAGCGCTGAGCCCCGGACGGCCGGGCTGTCGTCGTCCAGGCCGCGGCGCAGCAGCTCCTTCTTCGTGCGGAACCGAAACTGGCCGATCGCGCGGTAGGCGACGGCGCGTTCGCGGAAGTCTGTCGCCCGTGCCGACGCTTCGAGCTCCTCGTCCCATTTCGCCCGGAGCTGCGAGAGCTCGCGCTCCTTCCCCTCCTCCGCCAGCACGTCGGCTTCGCCCGCCGCGTCGGCGAGCGTGCTCAAAGGTCCGCGAGCGTGCGCGGCGCCGGGCCGATGTAGCGCGCCGACGGCCGCACGAGCCGCGCAAGGCGCTTCTGCTCGAGGATGTGCGCCGACCAGCCGGCCACGCGCGCGCAACCGAACATTGCCGGCGTCAGGTCGGGAGGGATCTGTGCGTAGTCGAGCACGACGGCGGCCCAGTACTCCACGTTCGTCTCGAGCTGCCGGTCGGGCGAGCGCTCGCGCAGCACCTTGAGCGCCGCCTCTTCGAGCGCGGCAGCCACCTCGACGCGCGGTGAGCCGAGCTCCATCGCCGTCCGTTTGAGCACGGTCGCGCGCGGGTCGTACGCGCGATACACGCGGTGGCCGAAGCCCATGATCCGCTCGCCGCGGGCGAGCATGTCGTTCAGGTACTGCTCGAGGTCGTCTGCGCCCTCGGCGCCCTCGATCATCGGCAGGACCCGTGCGGGTGCGCCGCCGTGCAACGGCCCGGACAGCGTCCCGACCGCCGAGGACATCGCGGCCGCGCAATCCGCCCCGGTCGACGCGGCGATGCGCGCGGTGAACGTCGAGGCGTTGAGCCCGTGCTCGGCCGCCGAGATCCAGTAGGTGTCGAGCGCCTTGACCTGGCTCGGGTCCGCCTCGCCGCGCCAGCGGATGAGGAACCGTGCAGCAGCGTTTTCGCCTTTGGCGACCTCGGCTTCGGGCACCGGCGTCTGCTTTCCGCGCGCCGCCTGGGCGACGACCGTGAGTGTCGCGCCGGAGAGCTTCGCCAGGTCGTTTCGCGCCTCCTCGTCGGAGATGTCGATGATCTTCTTCATCCCCCACTTCGGACCGAGCGTCGCGAGCGCGGCCTGGAGGTCGGCCGGGACCGACCCGCTCGGGTCCTGCAGCTCGATCCCGTCGACGGGCGGCAGCGGCGAGTTGATGTCCTCGTCGACGAGGAGTCCCCACACGTTCTCGAACGGGTAGCGCCCGACGAGCTCTTCGATGTCGATACCGCGGTAGCGGAGCGCTCCGCCGTCCTTGTCCGGCTCCGCGATCTCCGTCTCGAACGCGACGACGCCTTCGAGCCCGGGGCGGAAGTCGCTGGTGGCGTTCATACCGGCGCGGAGGGTACAGAACGCAGCAATCGCACCGGCGTGCTGACACGTGAGTCAGGCCTGGCCCACCGGCGGGCGGGCCAGGCCGAGTCGTCGTTCTAGCCTCCGTTGAAGAAGCCCTTGCCGAATTGCCCGTGACCGTGGCCCTTGGCAGCGGCGACGAAGTACGCGACGGCGAGCAGGAAGAGCACCACCGCGCGGACATCGATTCTCTTCTTCATGAAACGCACCTCCCTTTCTCAGAAGTGGAAGTCCTGCAGGGTCTCGGCCGCCCGCCGGTAGAGCGCCGCGGCGGCCTCCATGTCACCAAGCTCGGCGTAGGCATCGCCTTCGGCCGTCCAGGCCGCGGCGAGGTGGCTCTTCGACCCGAGCCGCTGGAACGAGCGCTCGGCCGTTGCGAACTCCGCGAGTGCCGCAGCCGCCGTGCCCTGCGCGAGCAGCGCGTGGCCGAGGACGAGCTGCGCGTTCCCAAGCTCCTCCACAAAGTCGTCGCGACCGTCGAGGATCGACAGCGCGTGCCGTGCCTGCTCCTCCGCGAGGATCGGCGCGCCGAGACGCAGATGGATCTGGGCGAGCGACGACACCGCCTGTGCCGCGTCGGCGTCGCTCCCGATCTCGAGGAACAGCGCGAACGCCTGCTTGATATACGCGACGGCCGGCCCGGCATCACCGGTCAGGAAGCTCAGCCCGCCGAGGTTGTTCAGAAGACGCGCCTCCGTCTGCCGGTCGCCGCATTCCGCGGCCAGGCGGCGCGCGCCGTCGGCGAAGAACAGCGCGAGGCGGATCTTTCCGCGCCGCTCGGCGATCACCGAGCACTGCATCGTCGCGAGCGCCTGAAGCTTCACGTCCTTCAGCGACTCTGCAAGCTCGAGCGCATTCTCGGCGTCCGTCTGCGCCGCATCCCAATCTCGCTGCGTGGCGTAGCAGCGCGCACGCCATTCGTATGCGCGCGCCCTGACCCGATCGCGGCGAGCGCCGCCGGCCTGAGTCAACCGCAGCGCCTCGCTGAAGAGCGCCACCGCGTTCCCGATCCGCGACGCCTTCAACCGGCAGGCGCCGAGCCGGAACAGCGCCTCCGCGCGGTCCGTGTCGTCGAAGAGCTCGCCCTCGGCGAGCCCGCGCGCCCGCTCGCACAGCGCGTCGGCCGCGTCAATTTCGCCCAGATACATGCGCGCCCAGGCCTCGCAGTGCAAGAGTCGAAGCGCGAGGTCCGGCGCCGAACTCGCGGGCACCCTGACGCGCACGAGCACATCGACACAGTCCTGCCATCTGCTCTCGCGCGCCAGCCATTCTGCGCGTGCAAGCCCCGACCGCGCCTCGCTGCGCAGAGCCTGCAGTTCGGGGTGCCGGACCGCAGGTAGGACTATGACGGCCGCAGTGCCTTCCACGTCCTATCTATCGAGCGGCCGGGGCGACCGGGCGATCCCTCGACCGATTGAACCGAATGAGTGGACAGGTACGCTGCCCCGCGGCATGGCACACCGCGTGACGCTCATTCCCGGCGACGGCACCGGCCCGGAGCTGACCGAGGCGACGCGCCGGGTGCTCGAAGCAACGGGCTTGGCGTTCGAGTGGGACGTGCGCGAGGCGGGCGTCGACGTGCTGGAGACTGCTGGGACACCGCTGCCGGCTGAGACGCTCGAGTCGGTCAAGGCGAACAAGGTTGCGCTCAAGGGGCCGATCACGACGCCGATCGGCACCGGTTTTCGGTCGGTCAACGTCGCACTCCGCCACGAGCTCGGCCTCTACGCCTGCCTGCGGCCGTGCAAGTCGTACCCGGGCGTCCGCTCCCGCTACGACAACGTCGACCTCGTGATCGTCCGCGAGAACACGGAGGACCTCTACGCCGGCATCGAGTACGAGGCCGGAACACCGGACGCGGAGCAGGTGATCGCTGTGCTGAACGGGCTTCAGTCCAAGCAAGTCGCGTCCGAGTCGGGCCTCTCGGTGAAGGCGATCAGCCGGGCGGGGTCGGAACGGATCATCCGGTTTGCATTCGAGTACGCGCGCACCCACGGACGTAAGCGCGTCTCATGCGTGACGAAGGCGAACATCATGAAGTTCACCGACGGCCTGTTCCTCGACGTCTTCCGCGGCGTCGCGAAGGAGTACCCCGAGATCGAAGCGTGGGAGAACCTCGTCGATGCGATCTGCATGGGGCTCGTACAGCGCCCCGAGGAGTTCGACGTCCTCGTGCTGCCGAACCTGTACGGAGACATCGTCAGCGACCTGACGGCCGGGCTCGTCGGCGGGCTCGGCGTCGCACCCGGGGGCAACATCGGGCCGGACACGGCCGTGTTCGAGGCGACGCACGGCTCGGCGCCGAAGTACAAAGGACAGAACAAGGTCAATCCGACGGCGATGATCCTCTCGGGGAAGCTCATGCTCGAGCACCTCGGCGAAGACGACGCCGCGCGCCGGCTCGAGGACGCCGTCGCTGCGGTGATCGCCGAGGGTGAACGGGTGACCTACGACATGAAGCCGTCGCGCGACGACCCGACCGCGGTCGGGACGAGCGAGTACGCGGACGCGATCATCGAGAAGCTGGAGGCGTAGGAAATGTCAGAGAGGCGGAAGGTGACGGTCGTCGGAGCCGGGAATGTCGGCGCGACCTGCGCGCAGGTTCTGGCGCAGCGCGACTACGCAGACGTCGTGCTGGTCGACATCAAGGAGGGCCTGCCGCAAGGGAAGGCGCTCGACATCAATCAGATGGGCGCGGTGCTCGGATACGAGCCGAACGTCACGGGCTCGAACGACTACGAGCCGACCGCCGGCTCCGACGTCGTCGTGATCACGGCGGGCCTCCCGCGCGGGCCGGGTATGAGCAGAGACGATCTCGTGTCGACGAACGAGAAGATCGTCAAGGACGTGACGGAGAAGGCCGTTGCACGGAGCCCGGAGGCGATCCTGATCATCGTCTCGAACCCACTCGACGCGATGTGCCACGTGGCGAAGAGCGTCTCCGGCTTCCCCAAGGAACGGGTCTTCGGGCAGGCGGGCATCCTCGATACCGCACGGCTCCAGACGTTCATCGCCTGGGAGACCGGCGCCTCGGTCAAGGACGTGAGCGCAGTCGTCCTCGGCGGCCACGGCGACCAGATGGTCTCCATCGTCTCCGCCACGACGGTCGGCGGGGTGCCGATCCGGAAGCTCGTCTCCGAGGAGCGGATCGGCGAGCTCGTCGAGCGGACTGCCGTCGGCGGCGGCGAGGTCGTGAAGCTCCTCGGCACCTCCGCCTGGTACGCCCCCGGCGCCGCGGCCGCGCAGATGATCGACTCGATCATGCTCGACGAGAAGCGCGTCCTTCCCTGTACCGCGTACCTCGAGGGCGAGTACGGGATCGACGGGCTCTACATGGGTGTGCCGGTCAAGCTCGGCCGCTCGGGCATCGAGGCGATCTACGAGGTCGACCTCGACGACGCGGAGCAGGAAGCGCTCGCCAAAAGCGCTGCGGCGGTGCGCGACGTGGTCGGTGTGCTGACCGCGTGAGGTGGCGAATCGCGGGCGCGTACTTCGAGTCGTGCAACTGCGAGGCGATCTGTCCCTGCCGGATGATCGGCGCCGTCCCGGGCGGCCGGTCGACCTACGGCACCTGCTACGGCGCCCTCGCGTGGCGCATCGATCGCGGGCAGTTCGACGACGTCGACCTGTCCGGGCTCGCGACGGCGCTCACGATCAGCTACGACGACGATGAGCCGGGCTCGCCGTGGAGCATCCTCCTCCACATCGACAAGCGCGGCGACGAGGCACAGCGCGGCGCACTCGAGGACATCTTCCTCGGCGACGCGGGCGGCGACGTCATGCGGCTGCCATGGATCCGCAAGCCGCGGAACGTGATCGGCGTCCAGATGAGCGCGATCGAACTGGCCGGCACGAGCCTCCGCGTCGGCGAAGCTGTCCGCCTCGACGCGACGACACCGTTCGAGACGAAGGAACGCGTCGCCTGTGGCATCCCCGGTTACGACCGCGCGGGCACCGAGTACACGACCGACCGGTTCGACGTCGACGACGGACCGTTCCGTTGGCAGCTCAGCGGTAACTGCGCGTTCGCGGTCGACTTCGAGTACGCGTCGTAGCCAGTCGACCCGCTACCGTCCCGACGCATGGATCTCGGTCTGCGCGGCAGAACGGCGATCGTCTGCGGTGCCTCGTCGGGGCTCGGTCTTGCCGCGGCCGAGGCGCTCGCCGCCGAAGGCGCCAACGTGACGATGTTCGCGCGCAGGCGCGAACAGCTCGATCCGGCCGCCGACCGGATCGGCGCGCTCGCGGTGCGCGGCGACGTCACGAACGCCGCCGACCTCGACCGGCTCGTCGCGAAGACGCTCGAGGCCTTCGACGGGATCGACATCCTCGTCTGGAACTCCGGCGGCCCGCCTGCCGGCAAGGCAGCCGCCGTAACCGACGACGAGCTCGAGGCCGCTTTCGAGCTGCTCCTCGCCCCCGCGGTGCGGCTCGTCCGACTCTGCCTGCCGCACCTCGAGCGAAGCGGCGCGGGGCGGATCGTCGCGATCACGTCGCTGACGGCGAAGGAGCCGACCGGCCACCTCGCGCTGTCGAACGCGATCCGCCCCGGGCTCATCGGGTGGCTGAAGACGCTGTCGCGCGAGGTCGGGCCGAACGGCGTGACCGTCAACTGTGTTGCGCCGGGGCGAATCGACACGCCGCGATTGACCGCGATCTACGGAGAAGCCGGCCCGCCGCCCGAAGAGGTCGCGCAAATCCCGCTTGGCCGTCTCGGCACGCGGCGTGAGTTCGGTGACGTCGTGTGCTTCCTCGCATCGGCCCGTGCCGCCTACATCACCGGAACGACCATTCTCGTCGACGGCGGCATGTCACGCGGGATTCTGTGAGACGACTCTTCTCGAGCACGACCGCGTTCGTCGCGGGGCTCGTGCTGATCGCAGTCGTCGGCGCGCTCCTCATCTTCCCGTCGAACGACTACATCTTCCTACCCGACGAGGCGCATCCGGTCGCTCCGCTCGTCACCGTTCCCGGCGGGCACGATCCGACGATTGGCGGGATCTACTACGTCGACATCATCGTGCGGAAGGCCAAGCTGGTCGAGCGCCTCTTCGGCGGCCTCCACGAGGGGGCAGACCTCTATCCGGCGAGCGCGATCAACCCGCCCGGGGGTGGCGAGGAGCAGCGGCGCCAGATCGACATCCAGGACATGCAGAACTCGCAGCAGGTCGCCGCCGCAGTCGCGTTGCGCGCGGACGGCAAGAAGGTGACGACGACCCCGATCGGGGCAAAGGTCGACGCGGTCATACCGGGGACTCCAGCGGTCGGCCGGCTCGAGCCGGACGACGTCATCACCGCGATCGACGGTGCACAGGTGAAGACGCGCGCCGACGTGATCACGGCGATGTCGAGCCACACGCCGGGCGACACGGTCGCGTTCAGCATTCGGCGCGCCGGAGCGTCCCAGGTTGTGAGGATCCGGACCGTCGCCGAGCCGAAGACGAACCGCGCGATCGTCGGCATCGCCCTCGAGACCGCAATCGACATCCACCTGCCGATCGACGTGAAGATCAACGCAGGTGATGTCGGAGGCCCGTCCGCCGGTCTCGCGTTCGCGCTCGACATCCTCCAGGAGCTCGGTCGGGACGTCGTCCACGGCCACAAGATCGCCGCCACCGGGGAGATCCTCCCCGACGGCTCCGTCGGCCCGATCGGCGCCATCAAGCAGAAGACGCTCGGCGCACGCGAAGCGCATGTGGACGCGTTTCTCGTACCTGCTGGGGACAACGCCCGCGAGGCCCGCCGCTACGCACACGGCCTCCGGATCATCGCTGTGGAGAGTTTTCCACAGGCGTTGCGTGCGCTGGCGACACTGCGTTGACCATGAAGAAAACGGCAGATTTCGGCAGCTTGAAACTTACCGGAAAATGCACGTTTTCCTTTTAGACAAGCCCTTTTCGGCACTCCGGAGCGGTCGTAGCATCGGCCTCCGTCACCCCGTAGCGAACCCCCCGGAAGGACCTCCATGACCCGACAGAACGCTCCGACCTGCGAAGACTGCTACTTCCGCCGACACGGGCTTTGCGCGATGACCCCGGAGCGTCCCTGTCCCACCTTTCGCGCGGCGACGCGCACGCTTCAGCCGCCTCGACAACCGCGGCTCGTGCCGCTGGCGGTCTCGACTGCCGCGGTCGCGTAAGCCGTGGCCGAAGAGCAGGCAAAGCCGGAGCGGACACCCTGGCTGCAGTGGGTGCAGCTCGGCGCGATCGGCATCGTCGGGCTCTACACCCTGCTGTTCATCGTCCTGAACACCCACCGCGCGAAGGTCAGCTTCGTGTTCGCGTCGGCGCGGATCTCGGTGATCTGGGTGATCCTGCTCTCGCTCGCCGTCGGGCTCGTGCTCGGCGCGCTGCTCTCGCGGCTACACCGCCGCCGGCAGCGCCGCCGCTAGCCGGGCGACGCCCTCGGCGATCTCGTCGAGCGACACGAAGCTGTAGGCGAGCCGCAGTGTGTCGGGCCCGCCGCCGAAGTCCACGCCTTTGATGAACGCAACGCCTGCCGCCTCGGCACGGGCGAGCAGCTCGGCCGCGTCCACTCCGTCGAGCTCGGCCCAGAGGAAGTACCCGCCTTCCGGGTGTGACGTCCGGAGGCCTGGAAGCTCACGTTCGAGCGCCGCCAGCATGGCATCGCGACGCGCTCCCAGGAGGCCGCGCACCCGTTCGAGGTTCGGCTCGAAGAGCCCGCGGCGCAGGAACTCGTACACCGTCGCCTGCCCGAGGAGCACGGGAGTGATGTACGTCCCCGTCGCCGTCGCCTCCAGCTCGCGGGCGACCGCCTCGGGCAGCACGAACCAGCCGACGCGCAGGCCCGGCGCCACCGTCTTCGAGAACGACGAGCTGTAGGCCGTGGTGCCACCCGAGAGCTCGTGGAGCGACGGAAGCGGGTCGCCTTCGAAGCGCACGAGCCCGTACGGATCGTCCTCGAGGACGAGCAGGTCGTGCTCCGCGGCAAGCTCGACGACGCGCCGGCGGCGTTCGAGGCCGAGCGTGCGGCCGCTCGGGTTCTGGAACGTGGGGATCAGGTAGAGGAACGCCGGCGGCTCGCCGTCTGCCAGCGCCGCCTCGAGCGCCTCCGGGTCGAGCCCCTCATCGTCGCAGTGGAGAGCAACGATCTCTGCGCCGAGCTCCCGCAGGATCTTCAGCGGCCGGTCATAGGTCGGACGCTCGACGAGCACGCGCCGCGCCGGCGCGAGCCGCTGCGCCAGGAAGACGAAGCCCTGCAGCGAGCCGTTCGTGAGAAACACACGGGACGGATCGACAGCGTGACGCTCCGCAGCCCACTCGCGCAGCGGCGCGTAACCCGGCGACGGCCCGTACGAGAGGATCGTGCCGCCGTCGCGCTCGAGGGCGCCGCGGGCGCACTCTGCGAGCTCCGCGACCGGTAGGCACTCCGGCGCAGGCCAACCGCGGGCGAACGAGATAGCTCCGGCCACGACTGAAACCTATACGGCGGGCAGATCGACGACGAAGCGAGCGCCCGTCGGGTCGCCGCGCTCGTACCGGAGGTCGCCGCGATGGGCCCGTGCGTACGCCTGCGCGATCGCGAGGCCCGAGACCGGTGCCGGCGACCCGGTCCCGAGCGACGCCCGCACGCGTGAAGCGATCGAACAGCGTCGCCTCGATCTCGCGCGCGACACCAGGCCCCGAGTCCTCCACGGAGACGCAAAGATGACCGTTCTCTGCGGTCGCCGTCACGCGAACCGGTGCGCGTCCATACCGAAACGCGTTCGTGACGAGGTTCGTCACCACGTGATCGAGAATCTGCGGATCGACCAGTGCGCTCGCGTTCTCGGGGACGGTGATCTCGATCTCGCCTCCTCGGCCGGGAGCGGCGACCCCGACGACCTCGCGGAGACGAGGCTCGAGCTCGACGAGTTGCGGCCGCACGTCGACCGCGTCCGCGTCGAGCCGCGAGAGGTCGAGGAGCTGCTCGACGAGCCCGGCCATGCGGTGCGTTTGCTGCTCGAGCGCGTCGCGCAGCTCGGCCTTCTGTAGCTCGGAGAGGCGGGCACCGAGGTGGTTCAGCGTCTGGACGAAGCCGTGGATGGTCGTGACCGGCGTCCGGAGCTCGTGCGCGGCGAGGGCGACGAAGTTGGTCATCACCTCGTTCGCGCGCTCGAGCGCGACCCGGGTCTCCCGCTCCTGCTCGAAGAGCCGCACCCGGTCGAGCGCGGTCGAGGTCAGGACGGCAATCGTTTGCAGCGTGCGGAGCTCGTCTTCTCCGAAGAACGGTGCGTACGGCGAGGTCCAGGCGACGAAGGTCAGCCCCTCGCCCGCGATCACCACGCCGCCGTCAGGCTCCACCGCGCCCCACGCGGCGAGCTCCGTTCCGTCACCGTCCCTGATCGCGAGCCCGCGCGCGCCGACGAGGGCGGCGGCCGGAGCGGCGATGCGCGCTGCGACCTCCGGGCGGTCGACGGCCAGCGTGACGAGCCCCCGCATCGCCTCCTGGAGACGGGCCTGCTCGGGTGTGCGCCAGTACGCGCGCACGATCTGAGGGGGATCGATGCCGAGGTAGAACGAGAGGATCGCGACGAAGCCGATCGACTGGACGACGAGCGCCCCCGGCCGCGACTGGTCGGTCGCGAAAGTCGTTCCGAGGAGAGCGATCGTCAGTGTCGCCGCAGCGAACGCGAGCATCCGCATGCGCTTCGCGGAGACCGACGGCTGCCCGCGGCCGGCCCGAAGCAGCCGCACCATGACCGAGATCGAGAGGAGCGTCCAGTGGACGAAGAAGGCGATCACGTAGACGGCGAACGCGGGCGACCACTTCTCGCCGGCGGACGGGATGTGCGTGAGAGCGAACGTGAACACGGTGAGACCGCTGGTCAGGGTCGCGACGATCCGCCGGAGCAGGAGCCCGGGCGGCGCGAAGGTCGTCGCGAACCGGTACAGGAAGTACGGGAAGAGGACGAGGAGCTCGATGTCGACCCGCTGGGCGAGGTACTCGACCGCTCCATGCGGGTGCGACGGCGCGAGGCGGCCAATGGTGACGAGTAGCGCGATCGCGAGGAACGCAAGCGCGAGCCAGCCGGCGGCGCGCACCCGGCGGGTCCACCACAGGCGGATCGCGACCGCGGCCAGCACGACCAGGCTGACCGAGTTCAGGACCCCGACGCTGATGACGAGCGCGTGCAGACTTCCCCCCGATCTCGTGGCGCGCGAATCGTACGCTTAACACGGTCTTAGGAGTGCGAGTCACAATTCGGCCGTGACCGCCCGCGTCCTCGTCGTCGACGACGATCCAGCCGTCCGCTCCGCCGTCTCGCGCGCACTGCGCGTGGACTACGACGTTGCCGAGGCTGCAGACGGGTCGGAGGCGCTTGCCCAGCAGGCGTCGTCTCCTGCCGATGTGATCGTGCTCGACCTGCTGATGCCGGAGATCGGAGGCATCGAGGTCTGCCGCTCGCTCCGCCGTCGCGAAGATGCCGTGCCGATCCTCGTCGTCACGGCCCGCGATGCCGTCGACGATCGCGTCGAGGGGCTCGACGCGGGTGCCGACGACTATCTGGTGAAGCCGTTCGCGATCGAGGAGCTGCGCGCACGCGTGCGGGCGTTGCTGAGACGAACCGGCGCGGGCGACGGCGCGCTGCGCTTCGGCGACGTCCAGCTCGACCCATCGACGCGGGAGGCGTACCGCGGCGAGCGCCGGATGCAGCTGACGCGCACCGAGTTCAACCTGCTCGAGCTCTTCATGCGCAACCCACGGCAGGTGCTGACGCGCTCGCAGATCTACGAACGCGTGTGGGGCTACGACTTCGGCGCCACGTCGAACGCGCTCTGGGTCTACATCGGCTACCTGCGGCGCAAGCTGGAAGAAGGCGGCGAGGCCCGGCTGCTGCACACCGTGCGCGGCGTCGGCTACGCGTTGCGCGAAGAGCCGTGAGCTTCAGGGCACGCGTCACGCTGCTTGTTGCGGCGGCGATCGCATTGACCGTCTCGGCCGCGTCCATCGCTGTCTGGGTGACCGCGAGGCACGAGCTCGTCAGTCAGGTCGACTCGAACCTCGCACGCCAGGAGCCGCGCGGGCCGTTCGTGCTCGTGGTCAGCTCGAGCGGTGAGGTGCAGGGCGGCCTCACCGGGATCCTGCCTGTGACCTCGAGCCTGAGGAAGCTCGCACGCTCCGGGGGCGAGTCGTACTACTCCGACGTCACGATCCAGGGGCAGCACGTCCGCGAGTACGCCCGCGCGGTCCAAGGCGGCGCGATCGTGACGATCGCGCCCCTCGATGCCACTGACCGCGCGCTCAGGCGGATCAAGTTCTGGGCGCTCCTCATCAGCGGGCTCGGCATCGCGGTCGGCGCCGCCCTCGCGGCGCTCGTCGCCGGCGCCGCGTTGCGCCCGGTCCGCAGCCTGACCGCGGCCGCAGAGACGGTCGCCGCGACCGGCGATCTCACCGAGCGGGTTTCGGTGGCAGGCGGCGATGAGCTCGGCCGCCTTGCTGGCCGCTTCAACGCGATGCTTGCGGCACTCGAGGAATCGGTCGGCCGCCAGCGCCGCCTCGTCGCCGACGCGTCGCACGAGCTGCGCACGCCGCTGACGGCAGCGCGCACGAACGTCGACCTCGTGCGGGAGGGGAAGCTTCCCGACGAGGAGGTGCGGCACGCGCTCGACGAGGCGTCGACCGAGCTCTTCTCGCTGACGTCGCTTGTCTCCGACCTCGTCGAGCTGGCGCGCGGCGAGGAGCGCAAGCTGCGGATCGAGGAGGTTCAGCTCGACGATCTCGTCATGAGCGCGGTCGAGCGCGCGAAGGCGCGTGCGCCAGACGCGACGTTCGTCACCTCGCTGACGCCGGTGCAGGTGAGCGTGGATCCGGTGCTCGTCGAGCGCGCAGTCGGCAACCTGCTCGACAACGCCGTCAAGTACAGCCCGCCGGGAGCGCCGATCGAGGTGTCGGTGCGCGACAACGAGGTGGTCGTCGCAGACCAGGGGCCGGGGATCGCCGAGGAGGATCTGCCGCGGATCTTCGACCGCTTCTATCGCGCCGCGACGGCGCGCGCGAAGCCCGGCGCCGGGCTCGGGCTCGCGATCGTCCGTGAGGCCGCCGAGGCACACGGAGGTAAGGCGACCGCGGAAAGCAGCGCCTCGGGAGCGCGGTTCCGACTGTCGCTGCCGGCCGCACGCGCTGTCTGACACCTAAAGGTGTCAGACACCTAGGCTCGTCTCGGTGCGCCTCTCTCGGAACCGGGACTTCCTGCTGTTCCAGACCGGCCAGCTGCTGTCGGCGGCCGGCAGCTCGCTGTCGACGATCGCCTATCCGCTGCTCGTCCTGACGCTGACGCACTCGCCTGTGAAGGCCGGGCTCGTGTCGTTCGCCCGGCTCCTCCCGGCGACGCTCCTGGCGCTCCCCGCCGGCGTTGCCTCCGACCGCCTCGACCGACGCCGGATCATGCTGGTGAGCGACGGCGTCCGGGCGCTTGCGCTTGCCGTGCTCGCGCTCGTCATTTGGCGGCACGCGACCTTCTGGCCGATCCCGCTGCTCGCGTTCGTCGAAGGCGCCGGCGAGACGTTCTTCGGCGCCTGCCTCGGCGGCGTCCTCCGTTCGGTCGTGCCGCCGGCGCAGTTACCGACGGCAGTCTCGGTGCAGCAAGGCCGCACTGCGGTCGTGGGGATCGCCGGGCCTCCGGCGGGCGGAGCGCTGCTTGCGGTTGCTCGAGCGCTGCCGTTCGCGGTCGACGCAGCGTCGTACCTGTTCTCGTTCGTCGCGGTCCTGGCGATGCGGACGCCCTTTCAGCAGCCTCGTGAACACCGGCCGCTACGGATCCGCGCCGATCTCGCCGAGGGGTTCCGCTTCCTCTGGAGGCAGCGCTTCCTGCGCACCACCTCGTTCTTCTACGCGATCGGCAACTTCACGATTCCTGCATTGCTGTTCGTCGTCCTCGTGATCGGCCGGCGCCACGGTCTGACCGGCGGGCAGATCGGCCTGTTGCTCGCACTCTTCAGTGCGTGCATCCTCGTCGGCTCGATGCTGGCCGGCGCCGTGCGGCAGCGTCTGAGCCTGCGCGCCGTCGTCCTTCTGGAGGCTTACACCGGCCTGATTGCCGCTGCGTTCCTCGTCCATCCGAGCGTCTATGTCTTGATCGCCGCAGTGCTGCCGCAGGCGTTCGTCCTACCGATCACCGACTCGTACGTGATCGCACACCGCATCGCGGCCACGCCGGACCACTTGCTCGGCCGGACCGAGGCGGCCCGCATGACGATCGTCCGCACGGCGGCGCCGCTGGGCTCGCTGCTTGCGGGCGTCCTACTCAGCGCGAGCTCGCCCCGGGTCGCCGTCGCGGTGTTCTTCGGTTTGCACGTCGTGGAGGCGGTGTACGCGACCACGGCGACCGCGCTGCGGACGCCGCCGCCGCTCGAACAGCCCGCCTAGGATCCCGGTATGCCCGAGGCGCGGCTCGAAGACTCCGGCTCAGGTCTAGCCCCGACCGGCGACGGGTGGTTCGTCGTGAACACGCGTGATGGCGATGTGGTTGACGTTCCGGACGCGCGGCTCGCTGTGCGTGTTCGAAAGCCTGGATGCCTGGGGCGTCGGGCCTAGGTCCGCCCGGTCAGGACGCGGCGGCGACGACGAGTTCGGCGACTTCGGTCGGGGTCGTGCCGACCTTGATCCCGACCGCTTCAAGCGCGTCCTTCTTCGCCTGCGCGGTGCCCGACGAGCCACTGATGATCGCGCCCGCATGGCCCATCGTCTTCCCAGGCGGCGCCGAGAAGCCGGCGATGTACGAGAACACCGGTGTGGACATGTTGTCGGCGACCCAGCGGGCTGCCTTCTCCTCCTCGTCGCCGCCGATCTCGCCGACGAGCACGACCCACTCGGTCTCGGGGTCAGCCTCGAACTTCTCGAGGATGTCGATGAAGCTCGAACCGACGACCGGGTCGCCACCGATCCCGACGATCGTCGAGTTGCCGAGGCCGCGTTGCGCGAGCTCGTTGCCGATCTGGTACGTCAGCGTCCCCGAGCGTGAGACGAGGCCGATCGAGCCGGGCTGGAACACCTCGGCGGGGATGATCCCCACGTTTGCCTTTCCCGGCGAGAGCACACCCGGGCAGTTCGGTCCGATCAGCGTGACACCCTTCGGCCGCGCATACGTGTACACGCGCAGCATGTCGTGCGCCGGAATGTGCTCGGTGATGCAGATCACGGTCGCGATTCCCGAGTCGACCGCTTCATAGATCGCGTCGGGCGCGAAGCGCGCAGGCACGAAGATCAAAGACGTGTTTGCGCCGGCTTCGCGCACCGCATCCACGACGGTGTCGAAGACCGGGACGCCCTCCACGTCCTGGCCGCCCTTGCCCGGCGTGACGCCGGCGACGAGGTTCGTGCCGTAGGCGCGGTTGCGCAGCCCGTGGAAGCGCCCCTCGGAGCCGGTCAGGCCCTGGACGACGAGCCTCGTGTCGTTGTCGACGATGATCGCCATCTACGACTGTGACTTCCGCGCCTTGAGAATGAGCTTCGTGTCGCGCCAGGTGCGCCCGCCGTCGGGCGACAGTGGGCGTAGCAGCTCGCGCACGCGTTCCGCATTCGGACCGGTGCAGGCCGTGCGCTCGAGCCATTCGTCCGTCTCGTGCGTCTTCTCGAAGAACTCGACGCGCTCGATCTCGAGACCCGCGTACTCGAGCATCTCCCGCCACTCCTCTTCCGAGTAGCTGCGGACGTGCGTCGGGTCGCGGAGCTTCTCCGCCTGCTCGTGCTCTTCCGACATGTAGAGCGTGTCCTCGATCACGACCTCGCCGTTCGTGACGCGGGCCAGCTCGCCGATCGCCTCGCCGATCTGCGCAAAGTGGTGCGGCGCGATCCGCGTGACGACGCAGTCGAAGGAGCCGTCGGCGAACGGGATGTGTTCCGCCGGCGCGAGCACGTCGGCGTGCATACCGGGCGACGGATCGAGCGAGACGACCTCCGCACCGCGTTCGCGGAGACGCCGCGTGACGTGACCGCCGCCCGAGGCGACGTCGAGGATCTTCCTGCCCGCGTGCGGGTTGCACATCTCGACCACGATGTCGAGGTCGGGATCCGATGCGTGCGTGGGCGAGGCGCGGTACGCGTCGGCGCGCGAGCTCCAAACGTCAGTCATCTGGCGAGCTCCACCGCACGCCGCGCAGCGTCGAGCATCGTCGGCTCGACGTGCAGGTTGGCAGCCGCCGCATCCCGCAGGATCTTGCGCCCCTCCTCGGCGTTCGTCCCGTCGAGACGAACGACGATCGGCGTCTCGATCCCCATCTGCTCGAGCGCTTCGAGGATCCCGCGCGCGACCTCGTCGCAGCGCGTGATCCCACCGAAGATGTTGAAGAAGATCGAGCGGACCTGCGCATCGCGTGTGATCACCTCGAGCGCGTCAACCACACCCTGCGCGCTTCCGCCGCCGCCGAGGTCGCAGAAGTTCGCGGGCTTCCCACCCGCCGTGACGACGACGTCGACCGTCGACATCGACAGCCCGGCGCCATTGCCGAGAATCCCGACCGAGCCGTCGAGCTTCACGTAGGTGACGCCCTTCTCGCGCGCCAACGCCTCGAGCGGGTCGGCGGCGCTCGTGTCGCGGAGCTCGGCGATCGCCGAGTGGCGGTAGAGCGCACTGTCGTCGACCGTGAACTTCGAGTCGAGCGCCTTCACCTCGCCGTCGGGCGTGACGATCAGCGGGTTGATCTCGGTCAGCATCGCGTCGGATTCGACGAAGCAGCGGTAGAGCTGCTCCACGATCGCCGCGATCTGCTTCTGCTCGCTCGGGTCGTCGACGCGGGCCCCGTAGACGAGGCGACGTGCGACCCACGGCTGGAATCCGCCGAGCGGATCGACGTGAAGGCGGACGAGCGCGTCGGGATCGTTCGCAGCGACTTCCTCGATCTCGATGCCGCCCTGCGTCGTGAACATCAGCAGCGGCTTCTTCGCGCCGCGGTCGAAGGTAACGGAGAGGTAGTACTCCTTCGCGATGTCGGACGCCTTCTCGATCCAGAGCGTCTCGACGACGTGGCCGCGAATGTCGAGGCCGATGATGTCCTTCGCCTTCTGTTCGGCATCTGCAGGATCCTCGGCGAGCTTGACGCCGCCCGCCTTGCCGCGACCGCCGGTGAGGACCTGCGCCTTGACGACGACCTGTCCACCGAGCTCCTCTGCCGCCGCGCGCGCCTCGGCGGGCGTCCGTGCGACGCGCCCCTCTGACACCGGGATGCCGAACGACGCGAAGAGCTGTTTGCCCTGATACTCGAAGAGGTCCATCGGCCGCGCGGCAGATTACCGACGTGACCATGGGCGTCGTCGCGGAAGAGACCTGACCCTTCGCCAAACGATGGTGTTAGAACCGTGCCGAACAATTCACATCGTTCGGAGCCAGGAGCCAAAACCGTCGCCAAACGACGGTTGAAAAACCGTCACGAACTGTCCACCGGGCGGGGTTCGATCGTCACGATCGGGTCGCCGACCGAGATCGGTTGCAGCGGCGCGACGGCGATCTCCGCGATGGTGCCGGCGACGATCGCGGTCACCTCGTTTTCCATCTTCATCGCCTCGATCACACAGATCACCTGCCCGGCCTCGACCGTGTCGCCGGCAGCGACCTTCACGTCGAGGACGGTTCCCTGCATCGGGCTGGCGATCGCGCCGGAGCCCGCCCCGGCGCTTCGCGCGGCACGCTCGCGGCGCCGACGGCCGAGCTCGCGGTAGCCGGGCTCGGGCACGTGCACCTTGACCTCGACGCGGCGTCCGTCGACCTCCGCCCACGCGACCCGCTCGACGGTCGGCGTCATCGCCACCGCTGTGCCTTCCGCAACGGGCTCGTCGCCGAGCTCGTCCGCCCGCGCGGCCAGCTCGGCCGACTCGACGACGCCGTGACACGTCTGGCCGGCCCGAAAGCACGGATGCGAGAGCAGCGCCTTGTGGAACCCGATCAGTGTCTTGACGCCGCCGATCCGGTACTCGCCGAGCGCCCGCAGCATCCGCCCGATCGCGTCCTCGCGATCGGCGCCGCGGACGATCAGTTTCGCGATCAGCGGGTCGTATAAAGGCGAAATGACGGAGCCCGCCGCGACGCCGGAGTCGACACGCACGCCCGGCCCCGAGGGCTCGCGGTAGTACGTGATCGTCCCCGGCGACGGCAGGAACCCCGAGGACGGATCCTCGGCGTTGATCCGGCACTCGATCGCGTGGCCCTGCAGATGGATCTGATCCTGGGTGAACTCGAGACGCTCACCGAGCGCGATCTGGATCTGGGCGCGCACGATGTCGACGCCCGCTACGACCTCAGTGATCGTGTGCTCGACCTGGATGCGTGTGTTCATCTCCATGAAGTAGTAGGAGCCGTCCCGGGCGAGCAGGCCTTCGATCGTTCCGGCCGAGCGGTAACCCGCCGCGCGCGCCGCGTCGATCGCGATCTTCCCGATCCTGGTGCGCAGCTTCTGGTCGACCGCAGGAGACGGCGTCTCCTCGACGAGCTTCTGGTGGCGACGCTGAATGGTGCAGTCGCGCTCACCCAGGTGGATCACGTTGCCGAACGAGTCGGCGAGAACCTGCACTTCGACGTGGCGCGGATCCTCGAGGTACCGCTCGACGTACACCGAGGCGTCGGCGAAGTACGACCTCCCCTCACGCTCGGCCGACTCGAACGCCTGAGCAGCTTCGTCGGCGGAGTAAACGGTCTTCATTCCCTTGCCGCCGCCGCCCGCAGCCGCCTTGATCAGGAGCGGATAGCCGAGCTCCTTTCCGAGCGCCACGACCTCCTCGGGGGAACCGACCGGCTCGGTCGTGCCGGGAATGATCGGCACGCCTGCCGACTGCATCGCCTGCCGGGCGCGCGTCTTCGACCCCATCAGCTCGATCGCGGCGGCCGGGGGACCGATCCAGACAAGGCCTGCATCCTCGACCGCCTGCGCGAACGCGGCGTTCTCCGCGAGAAACCCGTAGCCCGGATGAATAGCCCCCGCTCCGGTCGCTTCCGCCGCAGCGAGGAGCTTCTCGACGACGAGGTAGCTCTCGGCCGACGTCGAGCCGCCGAGCGAATAGGCCTCGTCGGCGTAGCCCGGATGCATCGCCGCGCGATCGACGTCCGAGTAGACCGCGACCGACCCCAGCCCCATGTCTCGAAGCGAGCGGAAGATCCGGACGGCGATCTCGCCCCTGTTCGCGACGAGGACCTTGGAGAACATCACCGTATTCTCCCGGATATGAGCTTTGCCGATCAGCTGACGATCGGGCGTGCGGTCTCCGTGCCGGTCGTCGTGACGCTGTTCGCGGTCTCTTTCACGCATCACGACTACTGGGCGACCGCGGTGTTCTGCGTCGCGATGGCGACCGACTGGTTCGACGGTCGCATCGCCCGCCGGAGCGGGCGGTCGTCGTCGCTCGGATCCCTGCTCGATCCGGTCGCCGACAAGCTGCTCGTGCTCGCCACGCTGATCGTGCTGATCGACCAGGGCGTGTTTCCCGCGTGGATGGTTGCGGCGATCGTTGCGCGTGAGCTGCTGATCTCCGGTCTTCGCCAGGCTGCGATCGAGCGCGGCGTCGTGATCGCGGCGCGCGACCTCGGCAAGCTGAAGACGTGGTCGCAAGCGGTGGCGGCTGCCGTCGGAGGCCTCGCCGCCGCCGGCGCGTGGAGCGACCACGTCGCGTGGTGGGCGCTCCTCGTCGCGCTCGTGCTGACATGGGTCTCAGGGCTCGACTACGCGCGCGCCGCGCCGGGCCTGTTCCGCGGGCGCGGCGCGACCGTATAACCCGCGGCACACGTCGAAAGACTCGAGGTCGTCATCGATCCCTGCCTGCCACCAGGCGTCCGGGGCCGGCTCGTTCACGGCGAGCGCCTCGGCGATCGCACGCGTGATCTCCTCCGTTTGGGGCGGATTCGTCTCCGTGGTCACGCGAAAAGGGTAGTCGGGACTCCCTCGATCGAGTGATTTTGACGCATCGACGCGGCTCCTTACCCCGTTTGGGTGACGCCCGCCCCAAATGGGCGACAAACAATCCGCCCGTTGCGGCACCCATAACGGAGGAATTCTCGAATGCTCCAGTGGAACACCAAGGTGACGGCGATTCTGGCGGTGACGGCCCTGCTCGCGCTGTCGGCGAATCTCGCCAACTTCACCTGGCACGCGTTCGTCAACTTCACCTGGTAACGTCGCCGCGCGCGATGAAAGGCCGGGCGAACCCCCCCGCGAGGCTCCTCGCGGTCGTAGCGCCGGTCTCGCTCGTCGGCGTCACCGCGTACGCGGTGGCAGCCGTCGCCTTCGCCCGCGATCCCGGTTCGGCCACGACGATCGCCGGCGTCGGGGCGTTTCTCATCGCCTCGACGCTGGCGGAACGTTTCCCGGTCCCCGTCGAGGGCGCCGATGCGAACGGCGTCTCGCTCGGGTTCGTCTTCGCCGTCGCCGCCCTCGTGCTCTTCGGGTGGGCGCCGGCGACGTTCATCTACGCGAGCGCACCGACACTCGTCGCGCTCGGACGACGGAACCCGTTCATCCGCACGATCTTCAATGCCGGTGTGTTCGGCCTCACCGGCGCACTCGCGGGCTGGGTGCTCACCCAGTTCCACGCCGACACGTCGACCGGAAGCATCCTGCTTCGCCTCGCGGTGACCGCGGTGATCCTGTTCACCGTCAACCTAGTGCTCGTGAGCGCGGCGATCGCGGCGTCGGGCTCCGAGATCGGCTACCCGAAGCTGGTCGTCTCGAACGCACGCTCACTTGTCCTGCCGTTCACCCTGATGGCATCGACGGCGTTGATGCTTGTCGTACTGTGGCAACGCACGCCGTACCTGATCGCGGCGCTCGTCGGTCCCCTTGCGGCGATCTCGCTCTACCAGCGGTCGACGCATCGCGCGCTCGCAGCAATGCGCCTCGCGCTCACCGATCCGCTCACCGGCCTGGGCAACCACCGCAACTTCCAGGAGCGCCTGCAGCGGGAGCTGACCCGCGCCGAGGAGACACGCGGACTCGTATCGGTCTGCCTCCTCGACGTCGACGACTTCAAGCGGATCAACGACCAGCACGGCCACCCGGCCGGCGACCGAGTGCTCGCTCAGGTCTCGACCCGCCTGCGCCAGGGCGGCGAGGCGTTCCGGCTCGGCGGCGACGAGTTCGCCCTCCTCCTCCCCGGCCTCGACGACGACGCGGCCCTCGAGGTCGCACGGTCGGTGGTCAGGCGCGTGCGTGAATGGGGCATGGGCCAGTACGGCTCGATGACCGTGAGCGCGGGTGTCGCGACCTTCCCTCAGCACGGCCGGGAGCGCGACGCGCTGATCCGGCTCGCCGACGGCGCGCTCTACTGGGCAAAGGAACACGGCAAGAACCAGGTCCGCCTCGCAGGCTCCGTCGAGCCCGAGGAACTCGAAGCCGTTACCGGGATCGGCGACCGGCTCGCACGGTTCCGGGCCGCCGCCGCGTTGGCCCGCGCCGTCGACTCGCGCGACGTCTACACCGGCAGCCACTCGGAGCGTGTGTCGGCGATCGCCGGCGCGATCGCCGAGAAGCTCGAGCTACCTGCGGCGGAGATCGAACTGGCCCGGCTCGCCGGCAGCCTGCACGACCTCGGCAAGCTTGCGATTCCCGAGGAGATCCTGCAGAAGCCGGGAGAGCTGACGAGTGCCGAGTGGCTCGTCGTCCAGCGCCACCCACAGATTGCCCACCGGATGCTCGAGAGCCTCGGCGTCGACCCGGTGGCGGACTGGGTGCTCCATCACCACGAGCGGTGGGACGGCTCCGGCTATCCCGATGGGCTGGCCGGCGAGGACATCCCGCTCGGCTCGCGCATCGTCTATGTGGCCGAGGTGTACGACGCGATGACGTTCGGGCGCCTCTACCGCGCGCCACGCACGCGCGACCAGGCGCTCGCCGAGATCGATCGCTGCGCAGGCGCACAGTTCGACCCCAAGGTCGTGCGCGCGTTCTTCAGCGCGGTCGGCATCGGCGAAGCGGCCTAGAGCGGAATGTTCCCGTGCTTGCGCGGGGGTCGACGCTCTCGCTTCGTGATTGCCGTCCGGAGCGCGTCGATCAGCACCCGCCGCGTCCGCCGCGGCTCGATCACCTCGTCGACGTAGCCGCGCTCGGCCGCGGTGTACGGATTCGCGAACGCCTCGCGGTACTCCGTAATCAGTTCGGCGCGGCGGGCGTCGGGGTCGTCGGAATCTGCGAGCTCGTGCCGAAAGACGATGTTCACCGCGCCTTCCGGCCCCATGACTGCGACCTCGGCGGTCGGCCACGCGAAGTTGAAGTCTGCGCGGACGTGCTTCGAGCTCATGACGTCGTACGCCCCGCCGTAGGCCTTCCGGGTGATCACGGTCAGTTTCGGCACGGTCGCCTCGCAGTAGGCATAGAGGAGCTTCGCCCCATGACGGATGATCCCGCCCCACTCCTGCGACGTCCCCGGCAGAAATCCGGGCACGTCGACGAAGGTGACGAGCGGGATGTTGAAGGCATCGCACGTGCGCACGAACCGCGCCGCCTTCTCCGACGAGCCGATGTCGAGCACGCCCGCGAGCGAGCGCGGCTGATTCCCCACGATGCCGACGCTATAGCCCCCGAGCCGCGCGAAGCCGCAGACGATGTTGTCCGCATAGAGCGGCTGGATCTCGAGGAACTCGCCGCCGTCGACCACGGCCGAGATCACCGACTTGATGTCGTACGGCTTCGTCGGCTCGTCCGGGATCAAGCTGTCGAGCTCCGGCGACTCACGGTCGACCGGATCCGCCGGCGCGTCGTACGGCGTCGGCTCGGTGTTGTTCTGCGGGAGGAAGCTGAGGAGGTAGCGGGCGTCCTCGAGCGCCGCCTCCTCGTTCGGTGCAACAAGATGCGCGACGCCCGACTTCGTGGCATGGGTCAACGCGCCGCCGAGCTCCTCGAACGTGACCTCCTCGCCGGTGACGGTCTTCACCACGTCGGGGCCGGTGATGAACATGTACGAGGTGCCCTCGACCATGAGGACGAAGTCGGTCATCGCCGGCGAGTAGACGGCGCCGCCGGCGCACGGCCCCATGACCAGCGAGATCTGTGGGATCACGCCCGACGACTGCACGTTCCGCCAGAAGATCTCGGCGTAACCGGCTAGCGACACCACGCCTTCCTGAATGCGTGCGCCACCAGAGTCGTTGATGCCGACCACCGGGCAGCCGTACTTCGCCGCGAGGTCCATCACCTTGCAGATCTTCTCCGCGAACACCTCGCTCAGCGAACCCCCGAAGACGGTGAAGTCCTGACTGAAGACGAAGACACGGCGGCCGAAGATCGTGCCGTACCCGGTGACGACGGCGTCGCCGTAGGGACGCCGGTCGAGCATTCCGAAGTTCGACTCACGGTGGCGGACGAAGCGGTCGAGCTCGACGAATGAACCGGGGTCGCACAGCTTCTCGGCGCGCTCACGTGCGAGCAGCTTGCCCGCCCCGCGCTGCTTCGCGACCGACTTCTCGGAGCCGGCGTGGCGCGCCTCCTCGCGCAGCTCCTCCAGCCACTCGAGCTTCTCGGCGGTCGTCTCGTGCGTGCGCTTCTCCTGGCGCGCCATCGCGCGGAGCGTACATAGGCTCTAGACGTGATCGACCTCGAAGGCGTCCGCGCCGACACCATGACAATGACCTCGACCGGTTGGTCGAAGGAGTGAAGGAGCTCGCGTGGTCAAGGAACTGAGGCTCGCGCTGACGGTCGACGACTTCGACGCGGCGCTCGCGTTCTATCGCGACACGCTCGGGCTCGAGCTGCGCGACATGTGGGTCGCGGACGGCGCACGCGGCGTGCTGCTCGAGGCCGGCCGTGCGACGCTCGAGCTGTTCGACGAGGGACAGGCGGCGATGGTGGACGAGATCGAGGTCGGACGGCGTGTCGCCGGCCCGGTGCGCGTCGCGTTCGAGGTCGACGACTCGCGCGTGACGGCGGGGCAGCTCGTCGACGCCGGAGCGGAGCTGCTCGGCGGCCCGGTCGAGACCCCGTGGCACGACGTCAACGTCAGGCTCGTCGGGCCCGACGGGATGCAGTTGACCCTCTTCACACCCGCATGAGCGTCGACCGCCGGACCGCATGGCCCTACGACGAGCACGGCGAGCCGGGCGCCTTCGTCTACCAGCGTTACGCTCACCCGACGGGCAGGGCGGCGGAGGAGGCACTCGGGACGCTCGAGCGCGGTGACGGCCTGCTCTTCTCCTCCGGCACCGCCGCCGTGACCGCCTGCGTGTTCGCGCTGTGCCGCCCGGGTTCGACGATCGCCCTGGCGGAGGGCGCGTACTTCGGCACCGGGGTGACGTTCGCTCAGTTCGCGCCGTGGGGCCTGACGGTCGTCGAATACGACCAGACCGGCGCGCCGCCCGTGGACGCCGACGTCGTGTGGGTCGAGGCGCCGGCCAACCCGCTGCTGACGCTGCCGAACTGGGAGGCGGTGCGTGGTCACTCGGGCGTGGTCGTCTGCGACTCGACCGCGTCGACGCCGGTGTTCCTGCGCGCGCTCGACGAGGGCGCCGCCGTGACGCTGCACTCCGCGACGAAGTACCTGACCGGCCACCACGACGCGCTGCTCGGTGCGACCGTAACGCGCGACTCCGAGCTCCGCGACCGGCTGTATCAGGCGCGGATGCGGCTCGGTCTCTCGGCGGCGCCGGACGCGGCGGCGATGCTCCTGCGCGGGCTGGACTCACTCGAAGTACGCGTGCGCCGGCAGACGGCGTCGGCGGCGGAGCTCGCTCGGCGACTGGGCGAGCACCCCGCGGTGCTGAAAGTGCGCTATCCAGGGCTCGGCGGGTTGATCTCGTTCGACGTCGCCGAGGGGTCCGAGCGCGCCGTCGAGACCTCGACCACACTGATCGCGAACCAGACCTCGCTCGGCGGCGTGCGAACGACGATGGAAAGCCGCCACCGCTGGGAGGGCGACCGCATCCCGGTCGGGCTCCTCCGGCTGTCGGTCGGGCTCGAGGATGTGGACGAGATCTGGGCCGATCTCAGCGCGTCGCTCGAACGGGCCTACGCAACCAGGCGCTGATCGGCGAAGAACCGCCTAGCCCAGAGGGCGACATAGACGAGTGCCACGAGCACGGGCACCTCGATCAGAGGCCCGACCACCCCGGCGAGCGCCTCGCCGGAGGTTGCGCCGAAGACGCCGACGGCGACCGCGATCGCCAACTCGAAGTCGTTCGAGGCGACCGTGAAGCCCATGCTCGCGGTCTGCGCATACGGCAGGCCGACGACTTTGCCGATTGAGAATCCGGCGAACCACATGATCGCGAAGTAGGCGAGCAGCGGCACCGCGATCAGCGCCACGTCGAGTGGATTCGACGTGATCGTGTCGCCCTGGATCGCAAACAGGAGCACGATCGTGAAAAGGAGTCCGTAGAGCGTGATCGGGCTGATCCGCGGGATGAAGCTCGTCTCGAACCAGTCACGACCACGGCGCCTCAACGCGACCCGGCGCGTCAGGAACCCGGCGGCGAGCGGGATGCCGAGGAAGATCAGCACCGTGCGTGTGACCTCCCAGATCCCGACCTCGAAGCCTTGCGTATCGAGTCCGAGCCAGTCCGGCAGCACCGTCAAGTAGAAGTAGCCGAGCAGCGAGTAGGCCGCGACTTGGAAGAGCGCGTTGAAGACGACCAGCAACGCCGTGCGATCGCGATCACCTTTCGCAATGTCGTTCCAGATCAGCACCATCGCAATGCAGCGCGCGAGCCCGACGATGATCACGCCGGTGCGGTAGGCCGGGTGGTCAGCGAGAAAGACCCAGGCGAGCGCGAACATCAACAGCGGGCCGACCAACCACGACAAGAAGAGCGAGATGCCGAAGAAGAGGCGATTCGAGACGCCGTCGTGCTGGGCGCGTCCAAGCTCCTCGTAGCGCACCTTCGCCAGCACCGGATACATCATCAGCAGCAGGCCGAGCGCGATCGGGAGCGAGATCGTCCCGACGCGCAACCTGTCGAGCCCGTTGTTAAGGCTCGGAATCAGGGCGCCGAGGCCGAGGCCAGCTGCCATCGCGAGCGCGATCCAGAGCGGCAGGAAGCGGTCAAGCTTCGAGAGCTTCGTCAGCACAGCCGCGTCGTCGTGAGGAGTAGGCAGGGCCGAGCGGAGCGGCGGCGGCTTCAGCGTCTCAACAGCAGACACTCGTATCCACCTCGACCGCCTCGTCGAGGAGACTGCCCACGAGAAAGTGCAGCTCCCCGAGCCGCTCCCGACTCCCCCAGTAGCAGGTGCGTAAGCCATCGATCTCGCCGACGATCAGGCCGGCCTCCTTCAGCACTTTCAAGTGCTGCGACACGGTCGCCTGCGCAAGCGGCAACTCCTCCACGATCTCGCCGCAGTAGCAGTGCTCGCGTGACAGGAGAAGCTGAAGGATCCGCACCCGGGTGGGGTGCGCGACTGCCTTCGCGAGCAGCGCCAACTCTCTCGCCCTTGGTTCGCCGGCGACTGAAGGCCCGGGTGCGGTGCTCATCAGGCGCCGACGGCCGTGTGGTGACGCGCGGCAGCGGCAATGCCGGCCGGAACACCGCGGAGCGGCTTGGTCGCGGGGATCTCGTGAGGGCAGCCGTAGACCGTGCCGCCGACGCGGAACCCATGCGCCTCGATCACGTGGTCGAAGCAGAGTCCGACGCCGCAGTGCTGGCATAGCCCTACAGCCGGGATCGCATCGTGGGTCTTTGCGCACTCGAAGCAGTTCATCGCAAACCTCCTCAGGCTGATCGTCAATCGCAGATGAACGATCACCCCGTCAGCCCTGGATCGACATCCGCATCCACGCTGACTCGACTGCGGACTTCGCGCAAGAACTGGGCGCAGAGACCCCTAGAGCCGGAGAGGGGACTCGAACCCCTGGCCTGAGCTTTACAAGAGCCCTGCTCTACCAGCTGAGCTACTCCGGCGCGCACTGGTGTCTGACACCGGCGGTGTCAGACACCTATTGCAGCACAGCGCGCGTGCTCTGGTGGGTGAGGATCTTCCGCTTCACCCGTTGGAGCGCGTTGTCGATCGTCTTCGTGTCGCACCCGAGCTCGTCCGCCATCTGCTCATACGACGAGCCTTCGAGATAGAGGCGCAGCGCGTCGGACTCGAGCGGCGAGAGCGTCGTCGACAGGCAGCCGACGAGCGACTGCAGCTCCTCGGTCGAGATCACCCGCACCGACGGGTCGTTGACGGCGGGGCCCGGCAACGCGTCGCCGAGGGTGCAGTCGTCGCCCTCCTGGCCTGCGGGCGTGTGGCTGAACGACACATACGAATTGAGCGGGGCGTGCTTGAACCGCGTCGCCGTCTTGATCGCAGTGATGATCTGGCGCGTCACACAGAGCTCCGCAAACGACCGGAACGACGTCTCCTTGTCCGGCCTGAAGTCGCGCACCGCCTTGTAGAGGCCGACGAGCCCTTCCTGAATCAGGTCCTCCGAGTCGCCGCCGGCGAGGAAGTACGAGCTCGCCTTCATGCGCACGAACGACGTGTAGCGGCGGATCAACTGGTCGAGCGCGACGCTCGAGCCGTTTCGCGCTTTCAGGACGAGTTGCAGATCCTCAAGCTCTCGTTGAGCCTTCTGCGGCGACTTGTGTGCGGTTGCGGTGCGGACGGCCACGGCGGTTACCCCCGGGGTTTGCAGACGTTTTTGGGAGAGCGATTCCGTCCTGCACCAGCGAACCCTCACCCTTAGGTCGAGATGAATGTAGCAAGGTCCCGCAAAGAGCACAAGCCCTTTTTGCGCTGGACCCGCTTACTCGCCTCGACGCAGCTGCTCGAGCCGCGCACGGGTCTCGTCGTCGAGCTTGCCTGCGAGGCCGGGCGACGGCTCCTCGACGCGCGGGACCCGCCGGAGCTCGTTCGCAAACGCCGCCGAGGACACCTTGGCCACCTCCATGCCCGACGCGTGCTTCAGAGTCGCGTCGCTCGTCACGAGCACGACGTGCTCGTGACGGCGATGCTCGGCCGCGAGGCGCTCGAGGAGCGCGTCGGCGTTCGGTGCATAGCGAACCTCGAGCGAGCCGCGGCTGACGAGATCGCCGAGTCCGTCGAAGACGACGATCCCGCGGGCACCGCGAACCGCGACGTAGCTCGCGAGTGCGTCGCGCAGCTCTTGCGGATCGCCGAACCCGCCCGCGTGGAGCAGGTTGTAGCCGTCGAAGAGGTAGAGGTCAGCCACGTTGTCGTCGAGCTTCGTAGAGGAGCACGGCCGCCGCGACCGAGACGTTGAGCGATTCCACCCGGCCCACGAGCGGAATCGAGACGAGCGCATCGCACGTGCGGCGAACGAGCGGCCGGAGCCCTCTCCCCTCGGCGCCGAACACGATCGCCGTGCCTCCGGAGAGGTCGGTGTCCCACATCGGCTTCGCCGAGGATTCACCGGCGGCGCCGTACACCCACAGATCGGCGCCCTTCACCTCTTCGAGGTACCGGGCGAGGTTCGTCACCACCGCTATCGGCAGATGCTCGATCGCCCCGGCCGAGGCACGCGCGACCGCCGGCGTCACGACCGCCGAGCCGTGCGCCGGGACGACAACGCCGGTCGCGCCGGCTCCCTCGGCGCTTCGACACACGGCCCCGAGGTTCCGCGGGTCGGTGACCTGGTCGAGCACCGCGAGGAGTGGCCGATCGACGGCCGCGAGCTCATACGCATCGGCATACCCGTAGGGCTCGACGAGCGCGAGGACGCCCTGGTGGTCACGGGTCTCGGCCCGTTCCGAGAGCTCCCGGTCGAGCTTCGTCCGCGGGTTTGCCTCTGCGAGCCACGGCTCCGCTTTGACGGCACGCTCGGTCGCCCAGAGCTCGAGGACCTCGCGGGGCCCCCGCAGGGCCTCGCGCACGGGGCGGCGCCCGTAGACGAGATCAGGCGTCACGAACGAGAGTGAAGCCGCCGCCCGGCTCGTCGCGCATCTGCCAGCCGAGCCCAGCGAGCTCGTCGCGCAACCGGTCCGAGGTCTCGAAGTCGCGGTCGGCCCGCGCCCGTGACCGGCGCTCGGCGAGCTCGACCACCTCCGGCGGCGCCTCCTCGCGCGTCCCCACCGAGCCGAGCCCGAACACGTCGAGGCCCCGCCGGAGCAGGTCGAGCTGCCGTGCCGCCGCCCACTCGTGGAGGACGGCAAGCGCGGCGGGCGTGTCGAAGTCGTCCTCGAGCGCCGACGCGAACGCCTCCCAACGCTCCTCCTCCGGCGGTGCGGGCTCGAGCGTGAACGCATTCCGCAGGGTGTCGCGGCGGGCAGCCGCCTGCGCCATCGTCTCGTCCGAGTAGTCGATCGGCTTGCGCCACGATGCAGTGAGGAAGAAGACGAGGATCGCTTCCCGCCCCCACTCGTCGAGCGCCTCACGAATCGTCGCCACATTGCCTGTCGACTTCGACATCTTCTCACCCGTGAACTGGAGCATGCCGTTGTGCGCCCAGATCGACGCGAACGGATGCCCGAGGGCGCGCGACTGAGCCACTTCGTTCTCGTGGTGCGGAAACACGAGATCGAGGCCGCCGCCGTGGATCTCGAACGCCGGCCCGTAGATCTCCTCCGCCATCACCGAGCACTCGATGTGCCAGCCGGGCCGGCCGCGTCCCCACGGAGAGTCCCACCACGTGTCCTCGGTGGCGGGCTTGTTCGCCTTCCAGAGCGCGAAGTCGCGGGGATCGCGTTTCAGCGCAGACGGCTCTTCTCCCTGCTCGACCTGGTCGACTCGCTGACGCGAGAGCCGACCGTACTCGGGGAAGCTCTCGACGCTGAAGTAGACGTCGCCGCCGCTCGCGTAGGCGTTCCCGCGCTCGATCAGCTCCTCGATGAACGCGACGATCTGTGGCACCGACTCCGTCGCCTTCGGCAGGTGGTCCGGCATCCCGAGGCCGAGATCGGCCGTGTCCTCCAGGTACCACTCGGTCGCGCGCGCGGCGAGCTCGGCGCTCTCGCCCGGCGCTGCGTCGTAGATCTTGTCGTTGATGTCCGTGATGTTGTGGACGAGCTGCGCGTCGTAGCCGCGCAGGCGTAGCCACGACCGCAGCCACATCCCGATGACGAACGGCCGTGCGTTGCCGATGTGTGCGCGCGCGTAGACCGTCGGCCCGCAGAAGTACATGCGGACGGGCCTGGGAGCCGGCGGCAGCTCGAAGAGCGACCGGGTGGACGTGTCGTAGACGCGCACCCTAGGAATCTAGTGCGCGGCGAAGTGCCTCGTCGCGCGGCAGAGCGCGCACCACGGCCCACAGCTCCGGCCCCCGCTCGGCGCCGGTGAGCGCGACGCGCAGCGCCCGGAGGTTCCCGCCGACGGCCTTCAGCTCGCGCACCACCCCTTTCGCCTCGTCCTTCGAGAGCAGGTCCTGAAGCGGCGCCCGGAGCTCCGCGAACCGCGACAGCGTTTCGGGCGATGTCGAGCGACTCTTCCCGGGCTTGTCCAGAACGGAGAGCGCGAGGCGACGCGCCTCGACCAGATCGTGCGCTCCCCGCATCAGCGGGGCCGCCTCGACGGGGACACCGGCGCGCGCCGCGAGCTCTGCGTCGCCGAGCTGCGCGACCACGTCGACCGACAGTGACCTGATCCGATCGAGGTCGAGCTGCACGTCGTGACGGGGCAGCTCGAGCTCTTCCAGGTACGCCCGCACCGCCTCGGCCGGGAAGCCGGCTTCCCGCAAAGACGCGACGGTCGCGCCGTCCGCACGCTTCGACAGCTTCTTTCCGTCGGCTCCGACGAGGAGACCGTGGTGGATCACGTGCGGCGGCTGGGTGCCGAGCGCACGATGCAACGCCGCGTGCAGGTCCTCGTTCGGCCGATGATCGGAGCCGCGAATGACGTGCGTGATACCGAAGTCGATGTCGTCGACGACGGTCGCGAGATGGAACGTCGGCGACCCGTCGTCGCGCCAGAGCATCACACCGTCGAACCGCTGCGGCAGCGCCGCCTCTTGCGCCGCCGCCAGATGGCGTTCCGCGCGCTCGCTCTGGCGCACCGGCCCGTCATCCCACTCGATGCCGAGCCATTGCAAGTCGGCGACGATCGCCTCCTCCCCGCCGGGAACGTTGCGCGCGGCGTCAGTGTCGTCGAGCCGCAAGAGCAGCCAGTCCCCGAGGCGGCGGTTCGCCACAGCGCTCAGCGCGTTCCCGACGTGCAGCGTCCCCGTGGGGCTCGGAGCGAACCGGACGCGCACCATCAGTCGGCCGCCGTAGCTTCCTCGAACCGCTCGACGTACTGCCGCGAGCCCCGGCCCGGAACGAGCAGTGCGGCGGCGGTGCAGACGGCGAGGAAGCAGGCGGAGAGCACGAACGCGTCATTGAAGCCGTCGACGGCCGGATAGCCGCCGCGAATGTGGGCGGCGAGGAATGTCGCGGTCAACTGACCGCCGAGCGCGCCGCCGACCGAGCGCATGACGGTGTTCATCCCACTCGCGACGCCCGTCTCGTGCTCCTTCACCGCCTGCACCACGATGTTCCCGAGCGCGGCGAACGCGAGCCCGATGCCGACGCCGAGGAGCAAGGAAGCAACGAGCATGTCGTAGACGTGTGCGTGCTGGAGGACAAGGAGTGCGAACGACGCCGCGGTCACAGCCGAGCCTGCGACGAGCGCGGGCTTCGAGCCGAAGCGGGCGGCAATGCGTCCCGCGGCGGAGCCGACGACCGCCATCCCGATGGTCGAAGGGAGCAAGTAGAGCGCGGAGCCGACAACCGACGCCCCGAACCCGAAGCCGGTGCTCTTCGGCAGTTGCGCGAACTGCGGGAACACGACGAACGACGAGTACATCCCGGCGCCGAGCAGGAACGCCGTCAGATTCGCGGTCCACACCGCCCGCACGCGCATGAGGGTCATGTCGATGAGCGGCTGGGTGCTCCGCACCTCGGTTCGCACCCACGCCGCGCAAACGGCGAGACCGGCCGCGAGCACAGCGATCGTCCGGGCCGACCCCCACCCCCACGCCGTCGTCTCGCTCACCGCGACGAGCACGAGCGCCATGCCGCCGCTCATGAGCACCGCGGCGGGCCAATTGATCCGACCGGGCACCCGCACCGGCGACTCCGGCACGAAGCGCCACGTGCAGAAGGCCGAGACGACGATCGGCCCGAGTGGCAACCAGAAGAGCCAGTGCCAGCTCAGGTGCTCGACGATCGCCGCGCCCGCCAGGATGCCGACACCCCCGCCGATCCCCAGCAGGGCGGACATGAGCCCGATGCTGCCGGCGACCTTCTCCCGCGGGAACTCGTCTCGGACGATTCCAATCGCGAGCGGGAAGACCCCGCCGCCGACTCCCTGGATCGTCCGCGCGACGATCAGGAGCGCGAGCGAGCCTGACAGAGCGGCGAGAAGCGTGCCGCCGCTCAAGACCACGAGCGTCCAGACGAGAAGCCGTTCCTTCCCGTACATGTCGCCGAGCCGACCGATGATCGCGGTGCCGACCGAGGCCGAAAGCAGGTACGCCGTCAGGGTCCACGTGACGCCGTTCTCGGTGGTGTGCAGGTCGTGCTGGATCGTCGGCAGCGCGGGCACGACCGCCGACGCAAGCATCGAATAGGCGAGACCGGCCACCGAGAGCACCGCCAACGTGACGTTCGGATGGCTTCGCTCTGCGTGGTCCACCCCAGGAGGTTAACGAGGCCTCCCCCCGCTGCCGCCCGGTCGGGCAGACTCGTCACGTGACGCATGCAGACATCGTCGGCCGTCTCCGCAGTGCGATCGCGTTCTTTCGCGCACATCCGCGCCTGACGAAGGCGATCCAGGCGCTCCTCGTCGCGACGACGGTCGCGCTCTGTGCGTGGGCCGTCGTCGACCAGTGGCACAAGGCGGGGCCACGCCTCGCCCACGCGAGACCCGTCTACGTTGCCCTGGCGTTCCTGATGATCGCCGTGTATTACCTCGTCTTCATCTTCGGCTGGATCAGGATGCTCGAGGCGTGGCGCATCTACGTCCCGTACCAGGTCGCGCTGCAGGCCGAGATGGTCTCGATGCTTGCGAAGTACCTCCCGGGTGGCGTCTGGACGCCCGCGGCACGCACCGTCGCACTACGCCGGTCGGCCGGAGTGACGGACACGCCGACCGTGCTCGCGTCGATCCTCGTCGAGGCGGGACTGTCGGCCATCTCCGGCGTGATCGTGTTCGTCGTCAGCCTTGCCTGGGTGCGAGACGTGAACGCGCCACTCTGGGCGTTGATCCCGTTCGCGGTGTTGCTTGCGTCGCTGCTCCACCCCCGGGTGTTCCGGCCGCTGTCCGAGAAGATCCTCCGGCCGTTCGGCGCCGAGACGATCGAGCCACTGCCCTTCCCGCTCACAGTGGTGCTCCTCCTGTTCTACTGCGGCACCTGGCTGCTCGGCGGCATCGCGGTCTACTTCTTCCTGCGCAGCCTCGGCACCGACCCAGGCATCTCGACGATTCCCTTTCTCGGCGGCGTCTCGGCCGTGGGCGCGATCGTCGCCGTGCTCGTGGTCTTCCTGCCGTCTGGCCTCGGCGCGCGTGAGGCGTCGATGTACGGGCTCCTGCTTGCCGTCACGACGAGCGGTCCCGCGCTGGGCGTCACGTTGCTGAACCGGCTCGCGATCACGCTCGTTGAGCTCGCACTGTTTGCCACCGGCGTCGTGAGCTGGCCCGGCCGGCGGGGAAGCGCCCGTGACGGGCGCCTCCCCTCGACCGAGACCGACTAGCCGACCGCGAGAGCGTTCAGGTACGGCGAGCCGAAGTACGAGCTGTAGATCCAGTTCTTCGTCCTCGACGACACGAAGTACCGGTTCGTCGAGATGACGTACGGAACCACAGGCGCATACTTGACCATCAGGTTCTGATCGAGCTTCGCGTACGCAACCGCGCGGGCCCGGCCCGAGAGCGAGGCGGCGTGGTCGAGGCCCTTGTTGAAAGCGGCGTTGTTGAAGTACGCGTAGTTGTTGTTGTTCGCAGCCTGAAGCTTGCGGCCGTCGAACAGCACGTTCAGGTAGTCGAACGGGTCGAAGTAGTCAGCGCACCAACCACCGTTCGTGACGAAGTTGTACGTGGTGCCCCTGGTCTGGATCACCTGGTAGTAGTTCGTCGCCGGGGTCGGCACGTCGTTGACCTTGAATCCGACCTGCTTCAGGTTGAACTCCGCCACCTGGGCGCGGTTCGTCGAAGCAGTCGACGTCGTGTGAATCACGTTCAGCGTCGGAGCAGACGTGATCGCTGCACCGCCGATCGCCTTCGCCTTCGCGACGTCAGCACCCCTGATCGGGTAGGCGTTGAACGGCTTGTAGCCCGGGATGCCCGGAACGAGCATCTGCGCCGTCCGCTTGCCGGCGTAAGCGCCGAGCAGGCGAACCTGGGCCGGCCGGTCGATCGCATACTCGACCGCCTTACGCACGTTCACGTTGGTGAACGGCGCCCGTGCGTTGTTCATCGCCATGTAGCTGACGCACGAGGTCGGGCCGACGAAGAAGCGGCCCCTGTTGACACCGTACTGCTGGCCGAGGCTCGCCGCAGAGGTCGACGGAATGCCGATCAGGTCCATGTCGGCCTGGCCCGCCTTCACCTGCAGTAGTGACTGGTCGGTGTTCACGTTCGGCGTGAACACGATCTGGTCGGGGTTCGCCGGGCGGTCGCCCTTGTAGTAGGGGTTCCGCTTCAGCACCGTCGAGCGGCCCGGGTCGCGCGAGGCGATGTAGTACGGGCCGGCCGCCGGGTAGACGTTCAGACCCTTGCTCGAATACGGCGTCGATGCCTTGACGGCCGTGAACCACTGCATCGAGAGGATCGACACGAACGTCGCATTCGGCGACGTCAGGTGGAACGTCAGGGTGAGGCCCTTGGCCGAGATGCCCGAGATCTTGCTGGCCTTCCCGTCCAAGAACGCCTTCGCGCCCACGATGTCGTCCTGCAGCGACAGGTTGACGCCGAGCGGCGAGCCCATCTTCGGGCTCAGGATCCGCTCCCACGCCCGCCGGTAGGAGGCTGCCGTGACCGTCGAGCCGTCAGAGAACTTGAGGCCCGGGCGGATGTGGAACGTGTAGACCTTGCCGTTGCCCGACACCGTCGGGAACGCCGTCGCCCCGATCGGCACGAGCTGGCTGCCCGCAACCCCTGCCTTCTCCGGGAAGCCGACGAGCGGCATCGACGTCGTATAGATCATCGACCAGTCGTCGGTCCGGTAGGCGAGCTGCGGGTCGACGAAGTCGAAGTCGGACTCCGCCTGGTTCAGGCGGAGGGTTCCGCCCTTCTTTGCATCCCGAGAGCCTGCCTTCTTCGTCGACGACGAAGCAGCGCCGACCGAGATGGCGGCGACGAGCATTGCGACTCCCAGCACAAGCATGAACAGGGAGAGCACCTGCTTCCTGCGCATCAAGTCCCCTTCCTCAAGTGAACACGAGCTACACGCGGCCTCGTGCCGCGCTCGCTACCGGGGACGCGAAGGAAGTCGCGAAGTCTGGACCTATGCGGTTCGGCCATGCGTCGCGCGCGCCGGCCGATAGGAGACTCCGTTGGCAAAGCCGGCTGCGAGCTCCACCACCCGGCGGATGCGCTCGTCGGCTGCCCGCCCGCGATCCCACGCCAGGCCGATCAGCCGTGGCGGCTGGTCGTCGAGCGGCAGAAACCGCAGGCTGGCAAGGTGCGCCGAACCCGTGGCGGCATCCACGGCCAGCCGCGGCACGAGCCCACAACCGAGACCCGCCGAGACCATCGACAGCACCGAGGCGTAGTCGCCCAGCCTCGTCACCACGCGCACGTGCGCACCGGCTGCGCGAAGTGAACCTTCGATGAGCTTCTGTGGCCGAAGCTGCTCGAAGGTAATGAGCGGCAGATTCGAGATGTCACCTGCCGTCGCCGACCGCTGCTTCCAGACGAGCGGATGGTCCGTCCGCACGACGAGGACCCACGGGTCGCGCAGGAGCTCGAGCGTTTCCACACTCTCGTCGTCCACCGGCAACAGAACGAACGCGATGTCGAGCTCTCCGCTCCGGAGCATCTCTACGTGGTGCTCGACCTCAACGTCCTCACGCAGCGTTAGCGGCGTCCCGTCCGCCGCCAGCCCGCGCACGACGTCCGGGAGGAGTGTCTGCGACACGCTCTGGAACGTGCCGATCCGGAGGCAGTCGACGCCGGTCTCGTCGAGCTGCTCGATGTCGGCGCGCGCCGCATTCAACCGGGCGTTGATCGCGCGTGCATGCTCGACAAGACGCTCTCCCGCTCGGGTGAGGGTGACGTTGCGCGAGCCTCGAATGCGCTTGACGAGGCGCACGCCGATCATCCGCTCGAGCGTCGCGACCTGCCCGCTGATCGCCGACTGGCTATACCCGGTCTTGGCAGCCGCCGCGCTGAACGACCCTTCAGTCGAGATCGACTCGAGCGCGGCAAGGTGCCGAAACTCGACCCCTTGCCAACTCCCTGGATCGATTCCCATACAAACTAGAACGCTTACTCGGCGCGTTCGGTTGTGAAACGGCGCGAGAGTTATCGCGTTCCTTACGATTTCCAACACGGACTCTCGCGACGTGAGGCCACTCACGACTGCAAATGTTGTGAGTGGACTTCGCTCCCCTGGCGAAGTGGATGTAGAACGACATCCTGCGTGGGTGGGCCGACGGTCTCCGACTCCTTGACCGGCGGCTCGCCCGCAACACCATGCGTCGTTAGTCGCCGTCGCCGAAGCCTGCGAGCAGCTTCCGGAGGAGCGAGTTCAACTGCCGCTGTTCTGCCGTCGTCAACGCGGAAACGACCGTCCCCTCCTGCTCGCCGAGCTCGTTGACAGCTGCGTACCAGAGTGCGACACCGTCGTCGGTCGCCTCGAGGATCACGCTGCGGCGGTCGGCCGGGTTCCGCACCCGGCGGATCAGGCCGGCTTCCTCGAGCCGGTCGAGCACGTTCGTCATCGCCCCAGTCGTCACCATCAACGTCGAGGCGAGATCCCCCGGGGAGCGCGGCGTTTCGCCGCCGAGCAGCAGGTTCGTCAACACCTGCCAGTCTCGCCACGTGATGCCGTGACCGTCGAGCGTGCGCTTCGACTGCAGCATGAGATGACGGTTGATGACGGAGATTCGGTCGCTGATTCCCTCGGCCAGCGGGTCGACCTTCTCCACCGCGGGCATGGCGGCCAGGCGCTCCAGGATGCGATCGATGCGGTCGCGCGGGGCCACCTTCACCGTAGGTTAACTTACTCGACCTCAAGAAGCTTGATATAAAGCGAAAATGGCCGTCGCCGAGCTCTCCGTCGACCGGGGGTGGGTTGGGGTCGAACTTCGCCACCTGACGGCGCTGGCAGCGATCGCGCGCACCAACTCCTTCGTGCGCGCGGCCCGGAGCCTTGGCTACACGCAGAGCGCGATCAGCGCCCAGATCGCAGCGCTCGAGCGGGCCGTCGGCGTGCAGCTGATCAGCCGGGCCCGAGGGTCGCGCTTCGTCCACCTGACGCCGGAGGGCGAGATCCTGCTCGCGCACGCGGCGGTCGTCACGAGCGAGCTCGAGCGTGCACGCGCACGCCTGAGCGAGCGCATCGGCGGCGAGAGCGCCGCCGCCGTCCGCCTGGCGGCGCCGCGCAGCCTCGCCCCACTCCTGCCGCCGCTGCTCGCACTCCTTCGCCAGGAAGCGCCTGGGGTCACCGTCCTCGTGCGCGAGCTCGACGAGGAGCGCAGCCTCACCGCGCTCGAGCATCGCGAGACGCACCTTTGTCTCACCGCCGTAGCGCCGCTCGCGGCGGCGCGGCTCGACGGGCGGCGCGTCGCGAGCGACCCATTCGTGCTCGTCGCGCCGGACCGGCTTGATGCCGCGGCCGCCTCGACGGATCTCGATCTGCTGGCGTGGCTTCCGCTTGCTGCGCCGACGTCCGGCGACGCAGCGAAACCGCTCGACGACCTCTTCGCCCGCGCGCGGCTGCATCCATCGTTCGTTCTGCGCACCGACGACGCCGCCGCGCTGAACGCGGTTGCCCGGGACGGGGTAGCCGCGGCCGTGTTGCCGAGGCTCCTCGTCGAGCCCGACCTGCTCCCGCACGCGCTGCCTCTCGACCGGCTGATCGAGCCGCGCGAGATCAGCATCGCCTGGCCGGCGGGAGAGACGCTCGGCGCCACGACCCGCATGGTGATCTCGGCCGCTACGCGCGTCGGCGAGACTCGGTCACTGCGGCACCAGTGATGGCCTCCGAGACGCGCGCCGCCTGACGGCTCACCGCGCCGACGAACTCCGTCACCTCGCGCGAGCCGCTGCGCTCCACATGCCACGCGAGCGCGATCTGCCGCGGCGGCACTGCGTCTTCCGGGTCGAGTGGGAGGATGGTGACGCCCGGTGACGACACCGCGGCCAGCCTCGGCAGCACCGCGCATCCCACCGACGCCGCGACGAGCGCGTGCACGGTGGCGTTGTTGTCCGACCGGAACCGGATCGTGGTCGAGATCCCGCGCGCAGCGAGGTCGCTCTCGATGCGTGTGCGCGACGGCCCGTGCGCGATCAGTCCGCTCTGCGCGATCTCGTCCAGCCTCATCGGCCGGCCACGCCGCGCCGCGAGCGACGAAGCAGGCACGACGGCCACGTACGGATCGTCGAGAAGGTCGGCATACGCGACGCCGTGTTGCTGAATCGGCTGGTACGTGAACGCGACGTCGACGGCGCGGTCGCGGACGAGCGCTTGCATGTCGTGCCCGGTCTCGTGTTCCACGAACTCGACCGAACCGACGCTGAGCACCGCGCGAAGACGGGGAAGGATCGGCGTCACGAGTAGCGCAGCGAGGTTCTGGAAGGAGCCGACGCGAAGGAGCGCGCTCCGCCCCTGTGCGATCGCCGTCAGATCGACCTGGGCAGCACGGACGCGCGCGAGGATCGCCGAGGCGTGCTCGAGGACCGCTTCGCCCGCAGGAGTCAGCGCCGACCGCCGCGAGCCACGCGTCCGCTGCACGAGTGTCGTCCCGACCACGCGTTCGAGTGCCAGGATCTGGTGGCTGATCGCGGACTGCACATACCCAAGCCGCTGCGCCGCGCCGCGGAAGGATCCCTCGCGCGCAACTGCCTCCAACGCCTGCAGATGGCGAATCTCGAGACCGACCCAGCTTGCATCGGAGCTTGCCCTCATGGTTCGAGCTTCGACGCCGTCGAGACCGCATGGTTGAGCGGCAATCGCGATCCTTCATAGGTGAATCAATGGAGGAGGCGCCGCTCGCGCGGCGCCTCCTCCCAGACCGTCAATCAGCCGACGGAGAGCGCGTTCAGGTACGGCGACCCGAAGTACGCACTGTAGATCCAGTTCTTCACCCGCGAGGCGACGAAGTAGTCGTTCGTCGGGAGGAGATACGGGACGACAGGCGCGTACTTGGTGATCAGGTCCTTGTCGAGCTGGGCATATGCGGCCGAGCGGGCAGCGCCCGAGAGCGATGCAGCGTGGTCGAGGCCCTTGTTGAACGACGCGTTGTTGAAGTACGCGTAGTTGTTGTTGTTCGCGGCCTGAAGCTTGCGGCCGTCGAACAGCACGTTCAGGTAGTCGAACGGGTCGAAGTAGTCAGCGCACCAACCACCGTTCGTGACGAAGTTGTACGTGGTGCCCCTGGTCTGGATCACCTGGTAGTAGTTCGTCGCCGGAGTCGGCAGGTCGTTGACCTTGAACCCGATCTGCTTCAGGTTGAACTCGGCCACCTGGGCCCGGTTCGTCGAAGCAGTCGACGTCGTGTGAACCACGTTCAGCGTCGGAGCAGAGGCGATTGCTGCCCCGCCGAGCTGCTTCGCCTTCGCGATGTCCGCGCCCGAGAGCGGGTACGCATGGTACGGCTTATAGCCCGGGATGCCCGGAACGAGCAGCTGCGCGGTCCGCTTGCCGGCATAGGCGCCGAGCAGGCGAACCTGAGCCGGCCGGTCGATCGCGTACTCGACCGCCTTGCGTAGATTGACGTTGTTGAACGGCGCCCGGGCGTTGTTCATCGCCATGTAGTTGACACACGAGGTCGAGCCGACGTAGAAGCGGCCCTTGTTGATGCCGTACTGCTGGCCGAGGCTCGCCGTCGCGGTCGCAGGCAGACCCTCGATGTCCATGTCCGCCTGCCCCGCCTTGACCTGCAGCAGCGACTGATCCCGGTTGACGTTCGGCGTGAACACGATCTGGTCCGGGTTCGCCGGGCGGTTGCCCTTGTAGTACGGATTCCGCTTCAGCACCGTCGAGCGACCGGCGTTCCGGCTCGCGATGTAGTACGGGCCGGCCGCCGGATAGGTGTTCAGGCCGGTGCTCGAGTACGGCAGGTTCGCCGGGACGGCCGTGAACCACTGCATCGACAGGATCGACACGAAGGTCGCGTTCGGCGACGTCAGGTGGAACGTCAGCGTCAACCCCTTCGCCGAGATGCCCGAGATGCGGGCTGCCTTGCCGTCGAGGAACGTTTTCGCACCCACGATGTCGTCCTGCAGCGACAGGTTGACGCCGAGCGGCGAGCCCATCTTCGGGCTCAGGATCCGCTCCCACGCCCGCTGATACGACGCGGCAGTGACAGCCGATCCGTCCGAGAACTTGAGCCCGGGGCGGATGTGGAACGTATAGGTCTTGCCGTCCTTCGACACCGTCGGGAACGAGGTCGCGGCCTGCGGGGTCAGCTGCGCCCCGGCAGCGCCGGTCTTCTCCTCGAAGCCGACGAGCGGCATCGACGTGGCGTAGATCATCGACCAGTCGTCGGTCCGGTACGCGAGCTGCGGATCGACGAAGTCGAAGTCGGCGTCGGCCATGTTGAGCCTCAGGGTGCCTCCCTTGTTGGCCGCGGCCGAGCCCGCCTTCTTCACCGCCGAGCCGGCCGCACCGACCGAGACCGCGGCGACGAGCATCGCTACTCCCACGATGAGCATGAACAGGGAGAGCAGGTGCCTGCTGCGCATAGTGCTCCTTCCTCTACCTCTCACGGCGCCGGCATCCCCGCAGGAGCGAGGGCCCGCGTTCGCTAACACTTCGAGCGCAGAAGACGCGGGCTGTCGCGGAAAGTTCTTCACTGATCGACGTCTCGCATTGGCGTAGGCGGCGGGCGCATACGTCGGCAAGAGGTGCGATGCTGGGTCGCGGTGAGGTCGCCGAGGAGGAAGAGGAGGTCTCGGCGACCCCACCGCGTGGGTCCCGTCAAGCGACCTGATCAAGCCTCGCGCGGACCCAACACACCAAGCAACGCGGATCGTCGATCAGCGGATGGCGGTGCGCGATCAACGCGGGCTTAAAACAGACTCGGGGCGCAGCTCGAACAGGTGTCTGACACCCCTTGGTGTCAGACACCCCGTAGGCCGTCGAGGACGACCTGGACGTAGCGGCGCCAGTCCTCGTCGCGCTCGGCGTGCTGCGCCGCCTGGATCGCGGCGCCGACGAGGGCACCGACGTCACGCGCGTCGACTCCACGGCGGACCGTTCCCGCGCGGCGCGCGCGGCGGATCAGCCGGTCGAACACGTCGTGCAGCTCCTGCTTGCGGGCCGAGACGTCCTCGAACGCGCATGTCTCGATTCCCTCGAAGAGGAACCGGTCGCGACGGCACGATGCGGCCGCCACCCAAACGAGCTCTTCGAACGCGGCGCCGGCGTCGGGCTCCGCGAGCAACTCCTGAGCACGAACGAATAGCTCGTCGAGCCGTGCCCGGAGCACCGCTGCGCGAAGGCCATCCTTCGTCGGGAAGCGACGGCAGACGGTGCCGTGGCCGACCCCGGCCCGGCGTGCGATCTCGTCGATCGTCACGTCCGGGCCGAGCTCGGCAAACGCGTCGGCGGCAGCCTCGAGGATCCGATCGAGGTTCCGCCGCGCGTCGGCCCGCAGAACGGCGCTCATCAAGCGCCTACGATCACCGGCTCGCCGGACGCCGCCGCTGCCTCGATGCGCTCCACGTGCCTCGCCCGCAGCAGGGCGACCATCACGGCGAGTGCAGCGATCATCACGACCGCGCCGGCCGCGAACGCCCAGTGGAACCCGACGACCAGCGCGTTCGTCGGCGAGCCGCCCGCGGACGACGTCTTGCTCGTAGCGAGCGTCGAGAGCACTGCCAGCCCGAGCGCGCCGCCAACCTGCTGCGACGTGTTGAACAGGCCGGAGGCCAGCCCCTGGTCCGCGTCGGCCAGGCCCGTCGTTGCGATCAGGGTCAACGGCATGAACACCGCGCCCATCCCGAGCGACGACAGGATGATCGACGGAAGCACGTTCGTCGCGTACGAGCCGTGCACCGGCAACTGCGTCAGCAGCAGGAGCCCGGCGGCGCTCAGCACGAAGCCGATGCCGGCGACGGGCCGGACGCCGACCCGCGGCGCGAACTGCGATGCGAGACCGGCCGAGATCATGATCCCGCCCGAGAACGGCAGCAGCGCCAACCCGGCCTTCAGCGGCCCGTACCCGAGCACGTGCTGGATGTAGAGCGTGTTGAAGAAGAACATCGCGAACATCCCCGACATCGCGAGGAGCATCGAGATGTTGGCGGTCAGGAGTGACCGGATCCGGAAGATCGACAGCCGGACGAGCGGCGCCTTCGTGCGCAGCTCGACCACGACGAACGTCGCGAGCAGCACGATCGAGAGCGCGAAGAACCCGAGTGTCTTCGTGGAGCCCCAACCCGCCTGCTGCGCGTCGACGATCGCGTACACGAGCGCCATCAGGCCGCCGGTCACCGTCACGGCGCCGGCGAGGTCGTAACTCCGGTGCGCGTTTGCATCACGCGACTCCGGAATCAGGCGAAGCGACAGCAGGAACGCAGCGATGCCGACCGGGACGTTGACGTAGAAGATCCACGGCCACGAGAAGTACTGCGTCAGCACACCGCCGAGGACGAGGCCGACCGCCGAGCCACCGATCGCGATCGCCGCCCAGACGCCGAGCGCCTTCGCCCGCTCCTTCCCTTCGGAGAACGTCGTCGCGATGATCGACAGCGCGGCCGGCGAGATCAGCGCGGCACCGAGGCCCTGCAACGCGCGGGCGCCGATGAGCATGCCCTCGCTCGAGGCGAGCCCGTCGAGCAGCGACGCCCCGGTGAAGATCACCAGGCCGATCAGGAACAGACGCTTACGACCGAGGAGGTCACCGGCGCGGCCACCGAGCAGTAGGAACCCGCCGAAGACAAGCGTGTAGGCGTTCACGATCCACTGCAGGTTGCCTTCGGATAGATGCAGGTCCTTCTGGATCGACGGAAGCGCGACGTTCACGATCGTCGCGTCGAGGATCACCATGAACTGCGCGAGGCAGATCAGGACTAGAACGACCCACGGATTCGTTGCTCTGGCCATCGGCGGCCTCCTTCACTCTTATCTGGACTCTTTAGTCCGGTTAGCGTAACAGAAGCGGACCGGCTGGTCCGCTTCTCTGCGGCTCCTGGCTGAAGGGTGCCCCAGGGCGCGCTCGCCGCGTCCTACGGCGAGCAGGCGTTCGCCGGTGCGGCTAGCCGAACTTCGGCGTCTCGCTACGACCCGAGGAACCGCAGGACCGCGAGCACACGGCGATGGTCCTCGGGGGCGGCGGGAAGCTGCAGCTTCACGAAGATGCTCGTGACGTGCTTCTCGACGGCGCGCGGGGTGATGAAGAGACGCTGGCCGATCGCCTGGTTCGAACGACCTTCCGCCATCAGTTCGAGCACCTCGCGCTCGCGGGGCGAGAGGCGCTGGACGGGATCGTCGTGTCGGTTCCGGCCGACCAGCTCGGCCACGACATGCGGATCGAGTGCGGAGCCGCCCTCCGCGACCCGTCGGACGGCAGCCGTGAACTCGGCGACGTCCGAGACTCGGTCCTTGAGCAGATATCCGAGACCCTGCGCGCCGTCGGCGAGCAGCTCGACGGCGTAGGTGTGCTCGACATGCTGAGAAAGCACGAGGACGCCCGTGCCTGGATACCTCGCGCGGATCTCACGGGCGGCCTGGATTCCCTCGTCGGTCTGCGTCGGCGGCATGCGGACGTCGACGATCGCAACGTCCGGTTGGTAGCTGCGCACTTTGAGCATCAACTCCTCGGCGGTCCCCGCCTGCCCGACCACTTCGAACTCGGCGTCTTCGAGCAGCCGCGCAAGCCCTTCGCGGAGCAGGGTCGAGTCTTCCGCGACGACGACAGTCAGGCGTTGCTCGCGAACGCGGACGTTCCGGAGCGGCGGAAAGTCGTTCGGAAGGTCGTCGGCGACGACCTGGAAGATCCGCTCGGGGCCGCGCAGGCCGCGGAACTCGAACTCGCCGAGCGCTTTCGCGGTCTCGTCGATGCGGGACGCGACCTCCTGCGAGGCGAGTACCTGCCCACCGTGCCCGGCCTGGCAGATGCGCGAGGCTCGATGGACGTCGAGTCCCACCAGGCCGTCACCTGCGCGCTCGGCCTCGCCGAAGTGGAGGCCGATGCGGACACGGACGCGTTCGTCCGCAGGCCACGCGCGAGCGGCTACCTCCCGTTGAATATCGAGCGCCGCCGACGCGGCCGCCCTCGGATCAGGAAAGACGCTGAAGAGCTCGTCGCCGCGACAGTCGACCTCCTCACCGCCCGCGCTCACGACGGCACGACGTTGCAGCTCACGCGTCTCGGCAAGAACCGAGGCGTAGGTCGCACCGAGCCGGTCGGCGAGCCCGCTCGAGTCCTCGACATCGCTGAAGAAGAACGTCGTCCTCATCGCTCGACCGCCTGGAGGCTTCGCGGCTGAACCGGCAGCTCGGCGCGTACGAGGGTGCCGCGACCGGGACTGCTCTCGACGGAGAGCTCACCGCCGAGCGTTTCGGCCCGGTCGCGGAGGCCGCGCAGGCCCGAGCCGCCGGAGGCATCCGCACCGCCGATCCCGTCGTCGGACACCTCGACGGCAACGATGCCCTCACACGAGACGACGCGGACGACAGCAGCGCTCGCGGCGGAGTGCTTGACAACGTTGGTCAGCGACTCGGAGACAGCGTAGTAGGCGGCGGTCTCGACGGGTTCCGGCAGCCTCCCCTGGACATCGACGTCGAGCTCGACCACGAGCGGGGCGCGCGCCGCCAGCACCTCGAGCGCCGCCTCGAGCCCTCGCTCGGTCAGAACCGCGGGATGGATCCCCTGCGCCAGGTCGCGCAGCTCGGTGATCGCGGCCGCAAGCTCGTCGGAGAACCTTTCGAGGAGCTGGCCTGCCTCGCCGGGCGAGCTGTGAAGCCGTGATTGCACGAGTCGCAACCCGATGGAAAGAGCGACGAGCCGCTGCTGTGCTCCGTCGTGAAGGTTTCGCTCGAGACGCCGCCGCTCCGTGTCGCTTGCCTCGACGATGCGCAAGCGCGATGCGGCGAGCTCCTTCCGCGCGTCGGCGCTCGCCACCGCCAGGCCTACCAGCTCCGCGAACGCCTGCAGGCGATGCTCGGTCTCGAGCGGGAGCACCTCGCCCTCGCGGAGGGCGACGATCAGCGCACCCCACGTCGCGCCGACCACGGTGATCGGCACGCCGACGGCGCCGCGAAACCCAAGCGCGCGCAGCTCGAGCGCGCCCTCACCGGCCAGCTTTGTGTAATCGGACCGCGCGGGCGCGCCGGTCTGCGCCACCTGCAGCGCCGTGCCCACCTCGAGCGCGACGGTGTTGCCCAACTCGTACGGCCCGGTCGGCTCCCCGAACTTGCCGACGATCGTCGACATCGACCCGCCCTCGAATCGATGCAGCACGGCCGTTCGCAGGCCGAGCAGCCGGCACACCTCCTCCGTCACGTTCTGGAAGACGTGCTCGGGTGGTGCGTTGCCGGCGACGAGCGTCGCGACCCGTCGCAGGGCAGCCTGCTCAGCTCCCAGGCGGCGCTGCTCCGCCTCGGCGCGGCGTTGATCCGTGAAGTCGCGCACGATCGTCACGGCCTCGTCGGGGCCGCTCGGCATCATGCGCGACTCTTTCCAGCGCAGCTCGCCGCCGATCTCGATCTCGTACTCGAACGCGCCCACCCCACCCTCGGTCAGGGTGCGGTCGAGCCACGCCATCACGTTCTCGGCAAGGGGCGGCGCGAGCACGTCGCGGACGTTGCGCCCGATCAGCTCTTCGGGCGGGTGCACCAGCTGCGAGAGGTCCTCGGCCCGAACGTCGAGGTACGTCCCGTCGCGGGCGACGCGAATCATCACGTCGGGGATCGCGTCGATGAGGGCGCGGTTCCGTTTCTCCATGAGCTCGGCGGCGTACAGCGCGCGCTCGTTCGCGAGTGCGAAACCTGCAGCGGCGCTCACCGCTTCGAGCAGGTCGTTGCGGAGGCGTAACGAGCGATCGTGGAGGAGCGCCCCGATCGACTCCCCTTGGTGCAGGATCGGCCTGACGACCTGGGCGTCACCGGGCCGGGGCGAGGGCAGCGGGGCGCCGAAGCCGTCGATGAAGCAACTCCCGTCAGCCGCGAGGCGCCCGAGTCGAAGGGACGGATCGCCGAGCGCACGCTGCAGCGCTTCTTCGAGGTCGGACGGTCGGCCCGGATCCCGCAGCTCGAGCAGCAGCGCTCCGACCGCCCCCCGAGACAGGCGGCCCTGAACGAGCGTCGCGAGGAACGCTGCCGGCAGCGCCAGGGCCGCAACCAGGCCGAGCCCGAAGCCGACGAGGCCGGCACGCGACGACAGCGGCGCGAGCACCAGCCCGAACGAGAAGAGCAGCAGCGCCAACTCGCCGCAGTAAAGGACGGGCACGAGCTGGCGCCTCGCCGCCGGCGTCGCGGCGCGCACGCGCCGCGCGAAGGCGGCGACGACCGCAATCGCGAGGGCAACCGCGACGACGGCTTCCGCCTCCTCGAGCCCCGTCGCGAGACCCGAGTTCGAGGCGACCAGCACGAGGTTCCGCGGATGCGCCGAGTGGTAGCGCGTCAGCGGATCGAAGAGCACCGCGATCGCGTGTAGGACGAGCACGTCGAGATACCCCGCGACGACGAGCACGCGGGCGCCTCTCGACTTGAGCTGGCCGCTCGGGAATGCGAGCAGCGCGTGGACGAGGACGGCGAAGACGACGTTCGATGCCAGAACCCCGACCGTGTACGCGCCGGCGCCGTTCGCGTCGTGCAGGACGCTGATCAGCGAGGTGAATCCGACCGCGGACAAGAGCAGACCGAAACGCGCGTACGGCCGCAGGCGCAGCGCCGCGATTCCCGCCCCCACGAACGTCAGGCAGACGAGCGCGGTGAGCAAGCTCTGGGCGACCGGATGCGGTGAGATCCTGCTGACGGCGATGACGTAGACGGCTCCGCCCGTCGCGGCGAGGGCGATGACCAGCAATGCCGGTGCCACCGCCTTCGCAGTGGCACCGGGACCCGCGCGAGATTGGGTCGCGTTGCTCAGGCGAGCAGTCCTTCGAGCGAATCGCCGGAGAGGTCCGACTTGTCGAGGAAGCCGCATGCACCGCACTGCTCGATCCGTGGCCCGTACGAAGACCGGTCGCGGCTCGAAACGAGGACGACGCACAGCTCCGGGTCGGCGGCGAGTAGTCGTTCGGTCACCTCGAACCCGTCCAGGTCGGGAAGCTGGATGTCGAGCAACACGAGCTCCGGGGCGAGCTCGGCCGCGCGCCTGATTGCAGTTGCCCCGTCCTCCGCCTCGCCGACGACCTCGAAGCCTTCAGCCTGGAGCAGCGCACTCGCGCAGTTCCGAAAGCTCGCGTGGTCATCGACGACGAGAACGCGTCGTTTCGCCCGCACCTGCACGACCGGCAACGGCTGCTCGACTCCCATCGGGCCCCCCTTCGCCGGACACACTAGTCGGACTCCCACACCGGCGCGCCCGAGTGCCGACCGGCCCGCTCACGCCCGCGAGACACCTCGCTTGCCTCGCCCCCGATGTGCGGCAGCCATTCGAGCCAGCTCGGCAGATACCAGTTCCAGTCGCCGAGCAGCTTCATCACCGACGGGAGCAGCACCGCTCGGACGACAGTCGAGTCGATCAGGATCGCCGCCGCCAGGCCGAATCCCATCTGCTTGATGTCGAGGGTGCGGAGGCTCATGAAGATCGCGAAGACGGCGACCATCACGAGCGCAGCGCTCGTGACCGTGGCGGCGGTGCGCTTGATCCCGGCCGCCACCGCTTCCTCAGTCGCCATGCCGCCGTCGACGAGCTCCTTGATCCGGCTGAGGATGAAGACGTGGTAGTCCATCGACAGGCCGAACAGGATCACGAACATGAAGAGCGGCAACCAGGACGTGATCGCACCGTTCGAATGGAAGCCGAGCACGCCCTGCGCGAAGCGATGCTGGAAGACCAGCACGAGCAGTCCGTACGCTGCCCCGACCGAGAGCAGGTTCAGGAGGACCGCCTTGGTTGGGATCACGATCGACCGGAACGTCACGAGGAGCAGCAGGAAGCACAGCGCCAGCACGAACACGAAAACGAACGGAGCATGCGACTTCATCTGCTGGTTGAAGTCGTGCGTGCCGGCCGTCTCACCCGTGACGGCGGCATCGATACCGGTGAGGCGACCGAGGCTCGCGGGGATCAGACGGTCGCGGAGCGTGTGCAGCGCCGCGACGGAGACGCCGTTCGAGCCGTCGCCGGCGAGTGAGATCGAGACGGTCTCAGCCGTGTGCTCTGCGTTGATCTCGGTCGAGATCGGCTTGAACATCTGGCCGCTCGCGAGCGCGTTGCGCTCGAGATCACCGATCGCCCGCTGGACTTGCGGGGCCTTCACGTTATCGGCGGTGATGACGACCTCTGCGGGCGTCTGAGCCCCGGGGAACGCACTTTGAATCGAGTCGTACGTCTGCACGATCGGCAGCGACCTCGGCAGGTCGGTGAAGCTCGGCAGCTGCGTGTGCAGCGAGAGCGCCGGTACCGCGAGCAGGAGCAGCGCACCGCCCGAGAGAACCGCCGAGAGCACGGGCCGTCGCAGAACGCGATCGAGCACGAAGCCCCACGCCCGCGACTCGCGCCCGGCACGAGCGCCGAGGAACGGGATACGTCCCTTGTCGACGCGATGCCCGACCTTCGAGAGGAGCGCGGGCAAGACCGAGAGCGAACCGATCAGCGCGGCCGCGACCATCAGCATCGCGCCGACTGCGATCGACGTGAAGACGGCGTTGCCGGTGAACAGCATCCCGGCCATCGCGATCAACACCGTCAGTCCTGAGATGAAGACGGCATGACCGGACGTCCCTGCTGCTTTCAGCAGCGCGTCCCGAGGCGACAGACCACGCGCACGTTCCTCGCGTTCGCGACGGAGATAGAACAGCGAGTAGTCGACGCCGACCGCCATGCCGATCAGCAAGATCACCGACTTCGTCGCGTCGCCGGCTGCGACGACATGGCTTGCGAGCGCACCGAGGCCGATCGTCGCCAGCACGGCCGAGAACGCGAGCAACACCGGCAGGCCCGCCGCAACGAGCGCACCGAACGCGACGACGAGAATCGCAAGCGTCACCGGGACCGTCGAGTACTCGGCGCGCTGGAAGTCCTTGTTGAGCGTCTTGTTCAGCTCGTGCGTCGCGCTTGCCATGCCGAACTCGGAGACCGTGAACACCGCGTGCCGGTGCTGAACGCGGTCGATCGCGTTGAGGACGGGTTGCACGCGGTCGTCGGCCGTGTCCTGGTCGCCGCGGATTTCGAACTGGACCAGTGCCGAGTGCTGATCCTCCGAGATCTGCCCTGCGTTCGACCGCGCGAGCGGCGAGCGCACGCGCTGCACTTCCGGCAAGCGCGCGACGGAACGCGCGACATCGGAGACCGCCGCGCGGAAGGCAGGGTCGGCAATCGTCAGTCCTCTCGACTGCACGAGAACGCTCTCGCCCGCCCGATCCTCGAGCCCGGCCTGCTTCAGCATCTGCTCGGCCTTGTGCGTGCCTCCGGCCGCCGTGTCGGACTCCTTGAGCACCTTCGTCCCGGCGACCGAACCGAGGGCCACCGCCAGCACACAGAACGCGAGCCACGCCCCCAGCGCGGTCTTCCAGTGGGCCGCACTCCACCGTCCGGCGCGCGCGGCGACGTTGAATCTCATGACGCCTCCTTGACTTCGTCGTGTGTCACTCGTTCCAGGCTGCCCGACGCCCCCGGGCTCGCGTCTCGGGCGACCCGGCATCTCGCGGTGGGGCTAACCCCACACTTGGGCGTTCAGGCAGCAGCAGCGAGCAAGCGCGCGCTGTACGCGTACGGATGGCGGAATGCCTCGAGCGCGTCGGCCGGGTCGACGGCGAAATGGAACCCCTCATTCGTCAAGTCGTGCTCCACGCACACGAAGACGGCTCCGGTGTATTCACTCCAGAGCAGCGTCACCCGGAACCCGTCACCGGTCCGTTCGTCGAGCTCGTGCACGCCAGGGTGAGTCGCATTCGCATGAACATCCATCGTGTTCCTCCGCGTCGGTAGTGGCGCTCAGGTTGCCAACGCGCGGCCCGGCAGCACAGAGGGCTAGCCGGTGTGCCTGGGTGTGGCAATCCGGACATGTGTACTAGCCTCGACGTGTGAGGGAGCAGCTCCTCGCCTGGTTCAGCCGCAACGGGAGGGATCTCCCGTGGCGGAAGACGCGCGATCCCTACGCGATCCTCGTCAGCGAGGTGATGCTGCAGCAGACACAGGTCGAGCGCGTGATCCCGCGTTACGACGCGTGGCTCGGCCGCTGGCCGACGGTCGAGGCGCTAGCGGCCGCCTCACCTGCCGACGTGATCGTCGCGTGGCAGGGGCTCGGCTACAACCGGCGAGCGGTCAGCCTGCATCGCGCGGCGCGCGACGTCGCGGCACACGGCTGGCCCGACGACCTCACCGAGCTCCCCGGGGTCGGACCGTACACGGCCGCCGCGGTCGGCAATTTCGCGTTCGGGTGGGAGGTCCTGCCGCTCGACGTCAACATCGCCCGTGTCCAGGAGCGAACCGGCGAGACATTCGACGCTGCGTGCGCACAAGCGCTCTTCGATCTTGGCGCAACGGTCTGCCTGGCGCGCATCCCGCGCTGCGGGGTGTGTCCGCTCGCGGACCGATGCCCCTCCCGCGGGCGGCGTTACGAGCCGCAGCGCAAGCAGTCGCGGTTCGAGGGATCGTTCCGGCAGCGACGCGCGGCTGTGCTGCGCGAAGTCGTCGCGGGTGAGCAGCCAACCGACGGCGACGCACTCGCCTCACTCGCGCGTGACGGCCTGGTGGAGCTGGAGAACGGAGTGGTGTCGCTCCCGCGGTCAGGCTGAAACGGACGCGAGCAGCGCGACCGCCTGCGCCGCAAGCCCTTCGCCACGCCCGGTGAACCCGAGCTGGTCGGTCGTCGTCGCGCGCACGTTCACCTCCGCGCCGTCGAGTGCGTCGGACAGCCGTTTCCGCATCTCCTCGCGACGCGAGGCGATGCGCGGCTCCTCGCCGATCAGGATGCAATCGGCGTTCACGACTGTCCATCCCGCCTCGAGCACCTGCCGGTGAGCCTCGCGCAACAGCTCGATGCTGACGGCGCCGCGAAACCGCTCGTCTCCTGACGGGAAGAGGGAGCCGATGTCGCCGAGACCGGCGGCGCCGAGGATCGCATCGGTGAGCGCGTGTGCGATCACGTCCCCGTCGGAGTGCCCTGCGAGCCCACTGGAGTGCTCGAAGCGCACACCACCGAGCACGAGCGGGACGCCGTCCGCGAATGCGTGCGCATCGACTCCCAGACCGACACGAAGCGTCAAGGAAGCACCTCGGGGAGCTCGTCGAGCGACCGGATCCGGATCGCCTCCGTCGGCGGCCCCTGCAAGTGGCCCCACGGACCGCGCCGGATGTGCACTCCGGCCATCCCGGCCGCGATCGCCGGGGCGACGTCGTTGTCGACGCGGTCGCCCACGTAGGCGATCTTGTCAGCCGGCACCCCGGCAAGGTCGACCACGCGGTCGAAGAACTCCGGTGCCGGCTTCCACGCTCCCCACCGCTCCGCGGACGCGACGCCGTCGAAGTGCAGTCGCAGGTCGTCCTCGGTGAACGCCGGCGCGTTGCCGGACGCAAAGACGCCGTAGCCTGCGTCGCGCAATCGCGCAACGCACGGCAGCGCGTCGGGATACCAGTCGTCCAGCTCCCACGTCCCGGCCGGATGGTCGATGCCGAGCAGCTCCCAGACGTCGTCGTGAGGGCGGCCGAGCGCGATCGTCGCGCCGAGCGCGGCCATCAGCGTGAACGGCGTGACGCCGCCTGCCGCCGCGACGCGCGTCCACATGCCCGTCTCGTCGACGAGCGTCTCCCCGATGTCGAAGACAACCGCCCGAACCTGGTTCGCTTCGCGAACCAGGTTCATGTCTCTCCGAGCCATGCCGCGATCCGGCTCAAATCGCCACGCGTGGTCACCTTCAGCAGCCGCTCGTCTCCCTGGACGATCCGGACACGTCCGCCCGCTTTCTCGACGAGCGACGCACAATCCGTCGAGTCTCGCGTTGACCCGAGACAAGCCCGGAGGCTCGGCGCCACGAATGCCTGCGGCGTCTGAACGGTGACGAGTGCGGCGCGGTCGAGGGTCTCGAGCACGAGGTCGCCGTCGACGCGCTTGACCGTATCGGAGACCGGGAGCGCGGGCACGGCGCCGTCGAAGCCGTCGCCGAGCGCGCGCACGACGCGCTCGATCACCTCGTCCGGGAGCAGTGGCCGCGCCGCATCGTGGACAAGGATCACCGCTGCGTCCTTCGGCACCTCCGCGACGCCAGCGCGCACCGAATCGCTGCGCGTCTCCCCGCCGGTAACGCACGCGGTCACCTTCGACGCGCCGATCTCCTCGGCGAGCAGGATTGTGGGCTCTTCCCACTCGGGTGGCGCAACGACAACGACGTGGTCGACCCATTCGCTCTCGTCGAGACGGCGCAGCGGCTCCGCGAGCAGCGGCAGGTCGCCGAGGCGCACGAACGCCTTCGGCCGGTCCTCCCCGAGCCGCTCCCCCCGCCCGGCGGCGACGAGAACGGCCCACGTGCTCAACGGGCCGCGGCGGGCTTCTTAGCGGCCGGTTTCTTCGCAGCAGCAGTGGCCGTCTTCCGGCCGGCAGCCGGCTTCTTCGCGGCCACAGGCTTCTTCTCGGCCGCCAGCTTCGGCTGAGCACCGTCCGTGAGCGTCTGCTCGAGCCACTCGAGCGCTTCGTCCTCGCTCATGTTCTTCGCATACATGAGCTCGGAGGCGAGGATCTTCTTCGCCTTGACGTACATCTGCTTCTCGCCCGTCGAGAGACCCTTCTCACCGTCGCGAAGCGCAAGGTTGCGGACGACTTCGGCGAGCTCGTAGATGTCGCCCGTCTTCATCTTGTCGCGGTTGTGCTTGAAGCGCCGGTTCCAGTTCTTCGGCATCTCGGTGCCGCCGGAGGTCAGGTACTTGACGACCTTCTTGACCGCCTCCTCGTCGATCACCTTGCGCAGACCCACGCGCTCGGCGTTGTCGGAAGGGACGTTCACGGTCATGTCGTTGTGCAGGATCTTGATCGTCAGGTATTCGCGCTTCTCGCCGAGAACGTCCTTCTTCTCGCGCTTCACGACCGTGCCTGCACCGTGGTGCGGGTACACCACCTTGTCGCCGACCTTGTACAAGAGCTCCTCCGGTTCCGTCTGTAGTCGCGAAAGTGCCGGCGGCCCTTGCAGGGCTCCACCGGCGAGGACTGACAGGGTACCAGAAACCCTGCAAATTCGCCTTTTTTGAAAAATCCCTGCTAGGAAGAGAAATCGGCAAGCGCGGCGGCGAGCGCACCCCGGAGGGTCTCCGACTCCGGCCCGAGGACCGTCCCGCGGCCGAACTTCCGGCACTCCTCGAGGCGCCGGTCGGCCTGCGCCGCGGGCCGCAGGCGACCGGTGAGGCCGATCTCGCCGAAGGCCGCCAGGCCCTCCCTCACCGGCACGCCTTTCGCCGCCGAGGCGATCGCGAGCGCGATGCCGAGGTCGGCTCCGGGCTCGTCGATCCGCACACCGCCGGCGACGTTCACGAAGACGTCGGCCGTGCCGAGCGGGAGGCCCGCGTGGCGCGAAAGGACGGCGACGATCATCGCGAGCCGCTTCGGATCGACGCCCGTCCCGACCCGGCGCGGCATCGCGAGATCGGTGGGCGCGACGAGCGCCTGGATCTCGAGCAGAAGCGGACGTGTGCCCTCGAGGGCGCAGGTGACGGCCGCGCCGATCTCCCCGCCGTGCGTGCGGCCGAACACCTCGGACGGATCGGGGACGCCGACGAGGCCGGCACCGGTCATCTCGAACACGCCCAGCTCGTTGGTCGAGCCGAACCGGTTCTTCACCGCGCGCAGGATGCGATGGGCGTGGTAGCGGTCGCCCTCGAACTGGAGGACGCAGTCGACGAGGTGCTCGAGGACCCGTGGCCCGGCGACGGAGCCGTCCTTCGTCACGTGGCCGACGAGGAACGTGGCGACACCGCTCTCCTTCGACACGCGCAGCAGCCGCGCCGCCGCCTCGCGAACCTGCGAGACCGAGCCAGGCGCCGAGCCGACCTCCTGCGACCAGAGCGTCTGCACGGAGTCGATCACGCACACCGCGGGCCGCTCGCGCTCGAGCGTCGCGCAGACCGCGTCGAGCTCGGTCTCAGCGAGGATCTCGACGCCGTCGCAGCCGCCGAGCCGTGCAGCGCGGAGCTTCACCTGCGCGACGGACTCTTCACCGGTGACGAGGAGCGCGCGCCGCTCGCGCGAGATCGCGCCGAGCGCGTTCAGGAGGAGCGTCGACTTGCCGACACCGGGCTCGCCGCCGACGAGCACGAGCGACGCCGGGACGAGGCCGCCGCCGAGCACGCGGTCGAGCTCCGGCACCCCGGTCGGGATCCGCTCGGACTCCTCCGCGACGACGTCGACCAGGCGGAGCGGCGTGCGGGCCGCCTCGCGTTTCGTCCCGCGCGGGACGGGCGCCTCGGCGACCATCGTCCCGAACTCGCCGCAGCCGGGGCAGCGGCCGAGCCAGCGCCCCGAGGAGGTGCCGCACTCGGTGCAGACGTGCTGGACAGCCGCGGGCTTCGCCATGGGCTAGGCACCGTACTCCCGGCGCCCGACGGCATTCGTGCCGGCTTCGTGACTAGGCGTGCACAGGGGTCGCCGCTGACGCGCGCTCGAGCCAGGGGACTGCGCGCAGCCGCTCGAACGTCTCGCGCGCCCGCGCCAGGTGCTCCTCCGCCTCGTCGGGGCGACCGATACGCCCGAGCCACTCGCCGTGCTCCAGCAGGACGACCGCCTCCTCGAACGGCACCTCGATCGCGGCGAACTGCGACGCAGCGCTCGCGAACAGGCGGTCGGCCTCGGGGCCGTCGCCTGCCAGGCGTGCCCGGAAGCGGTGCGCGATCGCTGCGAGGTACGGCGGCCGCAACCCGACCGGCGCCCCCTCGACGATTCGAAGCAGCCGATCGGCGGTCTCTTTCTCGCCGAGTGCAAGCGCCGCTTCGATCCCGTTTCGGTAGCCCTGCTTGACGTCCTGCGAGCCGAGTCCCAGCGTCAGCCGCCCCTCGATCGCCCGCTCCGCCGCTGCGAGGCACTCACGCAGCCGCCCCTCCGCGAGCCGAACGGCGGACGTGGCGCCGAACACGGCGCCGTGGCTCTGCACGTCGTCGGATCGCCCCATCTCGTCGAAGCGTGCCAAGAGCTCTTGCGCCGACACCAGATCACCCCGCCGAAGACGAATCTCGAGCAAGCCCGTGAGGATGCTTGCGAGCCCGGTGTCCGACCCGAAATGTTCCTCCGGTAGCTCAGCAGCACGTGCAACAGCCTCGTCCCATCGCCCCAGCATGCTGAGTACGTACGACTGCTCGCTGAGCACGAACCACTCCTGGCGGCGGTCGCCGATCCTCCGCGCGACGGCGTGCCCTTGCTCGAGATACTCAAGGCAGTCGCGATAGCGGTCTCGCTGCATCGACCAATCGGAGAGGTTCCCGTACCCGTTGATCTGCGCGCGCTGCATGCCGTGCTCGACCGCGTAGGAGAGCGCGAGCGTGTGCAGTCCCTTTCCCTCGGCTGGACGCGTCGGAAAGAGCAGAACCGCCTTGCTGGCCCACGCGCGGGGAAGAGCCTCCGAGAGCTGCAGCCCCTCGGCAATGTCGAGGCAGCGGTCGATCAACTCCGCCGCCCGCTCACTCTCACCCGTGAACGCGTACGCCTGTCCAAGCCGGCTGAGTAGGAACGCAATGTCGGCGTCCGGATCGTCGTCCTTCACCGCCTCGTACGCCTCGGCCATGATCGCGATCCCCTCGTCAGCTCGTCCGGCCGTGAGCGAGACGTACCCCAACCAGGCAGCAGTCCGCGCGACGGCATGCATCTCGCCGATTTCCCGATAGAGCGTGTACGCGCGTTCGAACGCGGCGCGTGCGTCGTCTCCCCGACCGGATTGGTGCAGCATCTCGGCCGCGCGCGTCAGTGCTGCCGCCTGCTCGCCCGGTGCAGAAGTGAGGTCAGCAGCCTGCTGGAAGAAGCGTGCCGCCTCGCCTGACGCGCCGAGCGAGGCAGCCCGCTCCGCTCCGACGAGCAGCGCGCGGCAGGCACGCTCGCGCAACTCGGACGCGTCGGAGTCGTCGGGATCGAGCCGGTAGGCCTCGACGAGGTGCGACGCAACCACCTCGGCCACCTCGTCCTCCGCGATCGTTGCCGTCAGGTGCTCTGCGGCGGCCAAGTGCTTCGCCCGGCGGTCGCGCTTCGCGAGCGTGTCGTACGCGACTTGGCGGATCAGGTCCTGGAGGAAGCCGTACTGCCCGTGCTCGGGCGACCGGGGATCGGCCTGCAGTCCGAGCAGCTCCTTGCGGACGAGGCCGGCGAGCATCGGTTCGAGCTGGTCCCGACCGAGCCCGGTGAGCGCCCTGAGGGCGGCGAGCGTGAACGTCTTTCCAAGCACCGCAGCGTCCTGGACGACCCGCCGCTCTTCCGCTGAGAGCGTGTCGAGGCGCGCGGCGGCGAGCGCCTGCAGCGTCTCCGGGATCGCGAGCGACTCGACCTCACCGACGACCCGGTACGACGACGCGTCCTCCGCAAGCAGCCCTCGGTCGAGCAGCATGCGGACGGTCTCGACCGCGTAGAGGGGGATGCCCTCGGCGCGGGCGAGGATCTGGTCGCGGAGTGTCGCCGGGAGGCCCGGGACGAGACCGGCGAGGAGCTCCTGCATCGCCGCCTCTGAGAGCGGCTCGAGGTAGATCGAGCTGAAGTTGCGGTGGCCGGCGCCCCACGTCGGCCGGCGCTCGGCGAGCTCCGGCCGCGCGAGCGTGACGACGAAGATCGGATGGTTCCTCGACGACTCGAGCAGGTACTCGATGAAGTCGAGGAGGCTCGAGTCGGCCCACTGCATGTCCTCGAACGCGAGCACCGTCGGGTAGACCTCGGCGAGTCGCTCGAAGAAGAGCCGCCACGCGCCGAAGAGCTCTTGACGCTCGCGGGTCTCGTGATCGCCGAGGCCGAGCAGCTGCGCCAGCCGTGGCTCGACGAATGCTCTGTCGTCCGCGTCGAGGAGGTGCTCGTCGAGCGTGGCGCGCAGCTTCTCGAGCGCAGCGGCTGATTCGTCGTCTTCGGCGATCCCGCAGCGCATCCTCACCATGTCGGCGAGCGCCCAGTACGTGACGCCGTCGCCGTACGCGAGACAGCGGCCGCGGTGCCAGTAGACGACCTGCTCGATCCCGTCGAAGTACTTGTAGAACTCCCACGACAAGCGCGACTTGCCGATCCCGGCGATCCCGGTTACCGACACGAGCTGAGCGCGGCGCTCGTCGGCGCTCGTGTGGAAGAGCTCCTTGATCTGCCGCAGCTCGCGATCCCGGCCGACGAACGGGGCCTCGAGCCCCTGCGACTTGAGCGACCCGGAGCGACCCGAGACGACACGCAGCGCACGCCACAAGGGCGTCTCGCCCTCTTTGCCCTTGAGCTCGAACAAGCCGGCGTCCTCGAAGACGATTGTCTGCTCAGCTGCGCGACGCGTCGCCTCGCCGACGTACACGGTTCCGGGCTCGGCGACGGACTTGCACGCGTGAGGCGGTGTTCACGAGATCGCCTGCGACCATGCCCTGCCCGGTCGCGCCCAGGGTGACGGCGGCTTCCCCGGTCAGTACGCCTGCACGTGCCCTCAGATTCTCCGCGCCCAGCTCCTCACCGAGCGCGCCGACCGCGGTGACGAGATCGAGCGCCGCTCGAACAGCGCGCTCTGCGTCGTCCTCGGTAGCGACCGGGGTCCCCCACACCGCCATCACGGCGTCGCCGATGAACTTCTCGACGGTGCCGCCGTAGAGCTCGATCAACCGGCGGCACGAGTCGAAGTACCGCGACAGGAGCTCCCGCACCTCCTCCGCATCACGCGACTCCGAGAGCGTCGTGAAACCGACCAGGTCGGCGAAGAGGACTGAGACGAGCCGACGTTCGGCGGTCGGGACCGGGACCGGCGACGGGGCAGCTGCCGACGCACCATCCCCGAGCGCCGTGCCGCATTCGCCGCAGAAGCGCTGGCCGGGCGGGTTCGCCGCGCCGCAGCTCGCGCAGGTCTGCGCGAGGGCCGTGCCGCACGAGCCGCAGAACCGTTGCCCGGCAGGGTTCTCGGTGCCGCAATGCGCGCAGGTCACGCTGCTCACACTAATCGCGCGGCCGCCCGCAGCCAATGGCCGCGGGCCTCTATCTTGCCGGCATGAAGGTGTCGAACCGGATGCCGCAGCCGTGGCGCACGGTCATCGACTGGGCGGTGACGATCGTGCTTGCCGTCGTCTTCGTGCTCGCGTTCGAGGCGGAGGTCGCGAAGCCGTATCGGATCCCCTCGTCGTCGATGGAGCCGACACTGCACTGTGCCAAGCCGGGAGCGTGGTGCGAGGGCTCGTTCAACGACCGAGTGATCGCGAACCGCCTCGCGTTCCGATTCAACGCACCGAAGCGAGGAGAGATCATCGTCTTCAGGACACCGCCGAGAGCGGCGGACTGCGGCGCCGGCGACGGCGGCGCGACGTTCGTGAAGCGCCTCATCGGTGTACCGGGTGACGTGGTGTCCGAGCGCGACGGCCAGGTCTACATCAACGGCCGGCGGCTCGCCGAGCCGTACGTCGATCCGGCGCTGCGCGACGACCAGACCGACTCCTGGCCGCGCGTCCCGCCGGGCCACTACTTCTTCCTCGGCGACGACCGCGCCCACTCGTGCGACTCACGAACCTGGGGAACGGTTCCCCGCTCGAGCTTGATCGGACCGGTGATCGCGACCTACTGGCCGCTGAACCGGATCGACTGGCTCGGCTAGGGTCGGAGAATGGCGCGCTTCAGGCTCCGCCCGCGGTCCCAGGTCGTCGAGCGGTGCCAGGCGCTGCGCGGCGATGTGCACGCGGCACTGGCGCGGCTCCCCTCGCGCGACCCCGCCGTCGTCGAAGGTGTCTGGCAGGGTGAAGCGCTCGGCACGCTGCTCTGGTCGCTTCAGCTGCTCGAGCTGCCGTCGTACGACCGGGCGTTCGACGCCGTGGAGGTGGTCCAGATCGATCCGCTCAGCGGTGAGCTGCGGGACCCCGAGGAGCTCGAGCTCGAGCGCGACGCGGCGCGGCTGTGGCACTGGCGCGCGCGGACGACCGAGCTCCAGGCGACGGGCGCCGTCGAGCTGCCGGCGCGATTCGCGAGCTTCGATCAGCTGATCGCAGCGACGGCGATGCGCGGCCACGACGAGGGGCTGCTGCCCGCCCCGGTCCGAGGCGACTTCCGTGCCTACGGCAAGGTCTACCGCCACCTGAGCCCCAGCAGCACGCCGAGGCGCATTCGATCGCGTCGGAGCGCCACCATGCCCTCAACTGGCTCGCCGGAGAAGGCACGAGCTGGGACGACGTGCCACTCGACACTTGATATCGAGTTCTCTATTCTCTCCGTGATGAACGATCGCCTCTCCCGGTACGCCGACCTCATCGTCCGGGTGGGTGCGAACGTCCAGCCGGGCCAGACGCTGCTCGTCACGGCGCTCCTCGACCACGCGCCGCTCGTGCGGGCGATCGCCGAGTCGGGCTACCGCGCCGGCGCCCGGTTCGTCGACGCGAGCTACGCCGACATGCACGTCCGCCACTCGCTGATCGAGCACGCCGCCGAGCAGGACCTGAGCCACACCCACCCTGGCAGCTCGCGCGGTCGAGCTCGCTCGACGGCAACGCGCTGATCATGCTCTCCGGCGATCCTGGCGCCGAAGCTGCTCGGCCGACCTCGACCAGCGCCGCGTCGGGATGACGCGAGCGACCGAGGCGATCAGGCCCAGCTGAAGTCGCAGATGGTCGCACGGTCAACTGGGCGATCGCCGCCTACCCGACCGCCGGGCAGGCCGAGCAGATGTTCGGGGAGCCGGATGTCGACCGCCTGTGGGACGCGGTCGCGACCGCAGTGCGCCTCGACGAGGACGATCCGGTCGAGGCCTGGCGCGCGCACACCGAGAAGCTCCGAGCCCGCTGCCGGCAGCTCGACGAGCGCGCCTTCGACGCGATCCAGTTCCAGGGTCCGGGCACCGACCTGACGGTCGGGCTTCTCCCGGCGCACGCTGGTCGGGCGGCGGGATCGAGACCGTCAACGGGATCTGGCACGTGGCGAACCTCCCGACCGAGGAGGTGTTCGCCGCACCCGACTGGCGCCGCACGGAAGGAACTGTCCGTTCGACGCGCCCACTCGCACTCGCCGGCACGATCGTGGAGGATCTCGAAATGCGGTTCGAGGCTGGGAAAGCCGTCGAGGTGAGGGCGTCCGCCGGCGCGGAAGCCGTGACCGGGCAGATGGACAGCGACGACTTCGGACGCGCGCTCGGCGAGGTCGCGCTCGTCGACGGCGAGTCGCGCGTCGGCAAGACCGGCCTCACGTTCTTCGACACGCTGTTCGACGAGAACGCGACATGCCACATCGCCTACGGCGCGGCGGTGACATTCGGGGTCGACGGGCTCGAAGGGCTCTCGCCCGACGAGCAGCGGGCGCGAGGGATCAACGTCTCGTCCGTGCACACCGACTTCATGATCGGCGGCCCGCAGGTGGCCGTCGACGGCCTGACCAAGGACGGTGCCCCCGTCCCGATCCTCCGGGAGGACGTATGGCAGCTGTAGCTCCGGTGACCGACGAACGGCTCGAGGCGTACGCCGACCTCGCGGTTCGCGTCGGCGCGAACGTGCAAGAAGGACAAACGGTCTTCCTCAACGTTCTCGTCGAGCACGCGCCCCTCGGCCGGGCATTGACCCGCGCGGCGTACCGCGCGGGCGCGCGTTACGTCGACGTGCGCTACCGCGACGACCATGTCCGGCACGCGATGATCGAGCTCGCGCCCGACGAGGCGCTCACACACTCGCCCGAGTGGCTGAAGATGCTCTCCAGCGCGATGGAGGGCGAGGCAATGATCTGGACGACCGGCGACCCGGAGCCCGAGCTGATGTCCGACCTCGACGGCGAGCGGGTCGGCCGGCACGGATGAAGGAGGTGGTCGAGATCATCCGCGACCAGATGGTCGACCGGTCCGTGAACTGGTCCGGCGTCGCCTACCCGAACGAAGGCTGGGCGAAGCAGGTCTACGGCGAGCCCGACGTCGAGCGCCTCTGGGAGGCGGTCGCCTTCTGCACGCGGCTCGACGAGCCCGATCCGGTGCAGGCCTGGCGCGACCACATGGCGCGGCTCGAGCAGCGCGCGAAGATGCTGAACGACCTCGAGCTCGACGCGATCCACTACACGGGGCCGGGCACGGACCTGACCGTCGGGCTCAACGCCAACGCCCGCTGGATGTCGGCGCTCTTCCGCACGCGCGATGGGATCGAGTACGTCCCGAACATGCCGACCGAAGAGGTGTTCACGACACCCGACTGCCGCCGCGCCGAGGGCACGATCCGGTCGAGCCGCCCGCTGGCGCTCGACGGCGAGATCATCGAGGGACTCCAGCTGACCGTGAAGGACGCAAAGATCGTCGACGTCCAGGCCGACAAGGGCGCGGGCATCGTCCGCGGACAGCTCGAGGTGGACGATCGCGCCGGCTACTTCGGCGAGCTCGCGCTCGTCGACGGCACCTCGCGCGTGGGACAGACCAACACCACGTTCTTCGACACGCTGTACGACGAGAACGCGACCTGCCATATCGCCTACGGCTTCGGCGTCCCCGAGGTGTTCGACGGCGACCCGGGCGAGGGCATGAACGTGTCGGCCGTTCATACGGACTTCATGGTCGGCGGGCCGGAGCTCGCGGTCGACGGGATCACAAAGGACGGCCGGGCGGTTCCGATCCTGCGCGAGGACGTGTGGCAGCTGGCTATGAGTCCGGTAACGTTGCCCGCTTCCTGGGTCGCGAGCACCAAGCGATGCAGGGACGCAGGGCGCGTGCAGAGCAGAGCTATGGACGCGCCCGAGGGCGCGGCGGCGCGCCGTGTGATCGCGGGCCAGGGAGCTGGCGGACGTTGCCGGGCAATCATAACAGGGTCGACCGGTACGCCGAGCTGATCGTCCAGGTCGGCGCGAACGTCCAGCCCGGCCAGCTCGTGGAGGTGATCGCGCGGTCGAGCACGCCCACGTGGTGCGCGCGGTGACGCGTGCCGCCTACCGCGCGGGCGCGGCCTACGTCGACGTCGGCTACTCGGACCAGCACATCCGCCGCGCAATG